>JBFWOF010000001.1:0-28660 GCA_050250665.1 Lysobacterales bacterium
ACCGGAAAGACCCAAAACCGACACCCCATCGTGACCGATGCCGTTAGAATCCAAGCAACGCACAACCGTCAGTAGAAACCGGTCACGTTGAACCGAAACGACCGGTCACGATGAGCGAAATGCGCAGCTGTCTTTTCTGAGCTGCCTGTGCGGCAGTCCGCGCCCAGCCGCTGCCCCAGCCGTCGGCGTCGATTTTCTGAGCTGCCTGTGCGGCAGTCCGCCGCTTATGCGCCTGCGCGTGCGTGCTGAACTTTTTCTGAGCTGCCTGTGCGGCAGTCCGCTGGCACTGGCGTGCCCTGCTCAAGCGGGCATCTTTCTGAGCTGCCTGTGCGGCAGTCCGCTCTGTGATCGAGCAGCTGCAGGCGCTGATCGATTTCTGAGCTGCCTGTGCGGCAGTCCGCTGCGTCGTTTATCTGGCTCGTTGCGTCGGACATTTCTGAGCTGCCTGTGCGGCAGTCCGCAACACGAACAAGCACGCGCTCGGACTGACTCATTTCTGAGCTGCCTGTGCGGCAGTCCGCGCGGTGATCCATCACACCGCGGTGACGACCGTTTTCTGAGCTGCCTGTGCGGCAGTCCGCGCGGTGGATCCGAGTTCGATCCGCTACAACGTTTTCTGAGCTGCCTGTGCGGCAGTCCGCCCAGTGTTCAACCCCGGCCGCTTCCTGCGCATTTTCTGAGCTGCCTGTGCGGCAGTCCGCGACTTCACCGCCTACATCAACAAGATCGACGATTTCTGAGCTGCCTGTGCGGCAGTCCGCCCTTCGTTCACGACGAGCCGACCATGGCGCCATTTCTGAGCTGCCTGTGCGGCAGTCCGCGGCCTCGACGATGAAGAGGACGCCCACGAACATTTCTGAGCTGCCTGTGCGGCAGTCCGCAGGACATTCCGCGACTACGTGGCGTCCATTCTTTTCTGAGCTGCCTGTGCGGCAGTCCGCTCGCGAACGGTCTGTCCGCTCCGCGTGCCGATTTTCTGAGCTGCCTGTGCGGCAGTCCGCATTCGCCCCCAGCCCGCACTGCGGGTCATCCCTTTCTGAGCTGCCTGTGCGGCAGTCCGCAGTCATCGCCCTGCGGCTTTCCGAACTCGGCTTTTCTGAGCTGCCTGTGCGGCAGTCCGCAACTCAGAACCGACATGCAGGCCGTTGGCGATTTTCTGAGCTGCCTGTGCGGCAGTCCGCCTTTACGCCCTTGGCACCCGGACCCACGTTGATTTCTGAGCTGCCTGTGCGGCAGTCCGCCGAAGCGCTGCGCCAACACTCGATCGATACCGTTTCTGAGCTGCCTGTGCGGCAGTCCGCCAGGTCACCAGGAGCAGATCGCCCGTGGTGTTTTTCTGAGCTGCCTGTGCGGCAGTCCGCAGGCCCGGAACCGACGATGCTTGGAGATTCAATTTCTGAGCTGCCTGTGCGGCAGTCCGCCAGGGGCGCGATCTGATGCCCGGCCGAATGACTTTCTGAGCTGCCTGTGCGGCAGTCCGCTCGCGCTGCATCGGCTACCGAAAGGGATGCTCTTTCTGAGCTGCCTGTGCGGCAGTCCGCAGGTCTCGGAGCCATACCGCTACACCGTGGACTTTCTGAGCTGCCTGTGCGGCAGTCCGCTGCTCAGGCGTCGGACTCGGTGCGGGATGCTTTTTCTGAGCTGCCTGTGCGGCAGTCCGCTAGAGCATCGCTGGTCTAAGCATCTGTTGTCAAAGAGCTTTTCGCCGAAAGCTGCCATTCGACCCTCGATTTCCGAGGGTCGTCCAAGCGTTTGTTTTATCAACCAAAATTTTGACCTCTCGAAAAAAGGGTCAAAACCAAGGGATGGTGGCGATTTGGCTTAGTCCGTAGCTGTTGAAAGTGCCCGACACGGGTTGGGTCTGGATGGGGCCGTGGTGCAGGAACAGGCGGAATCGCTGCCCGGTACTACGGCTGGCAATCTCCACAAAGGGCAGATTCACGCGTTCGGCCGCTGTGTCCGGGATTTGCACGCACGCTTCCTCCGCGCTGATTTGTTTGCGACGCATCAACCGCCGACGGAGTCGCTCGGGACTGCTCTTGGCTTGCACGCGAATGACCCTGCGATGAGCGGCAACTATTGGTGCGGCAGCGATCGCGGCAATCTCCACCATCTGCCGCATGCCACCCATCCACGGGCCTTCGCTCAGCGCTTCCAGTGCCGCATCACCACCGTGCAAACGCAAGACTTCACCCAGCTTTGGTGGACGGGTCTGCACCTGCGGAAAGCTGATGCCGATATCAGTCCGCTGTTGCTCGGCCAACACGCGATGCAGTTTCGCGAATAGCGCGTCCATCAGTTGGTAGGCCGGGAATTCCGGGTCCGGACGTAGCCGGATGTCGAAATAGTGGTCCATGTCGGATCATTCCTTCCCGGATGCGCCGAAAACGCCGCCACGGATCAGCGTGGCCATCACGTAATGTTGATCACCTTCGTCGGGCACTTTGTCCTTGAGCATCCAGCCGTCCAGCAGCGAATAGAAATCACGCCCTTCCTTGGGCTGGCGGAAGGCCTTTCCGAGGGAAGTCACCGAGCCGTAGGGCTCCACGGCAATCGGCCCGGTCTGCTCGCTTTGCGGGTACCAGGTGTCGATGGTGCGAAGGGCGTTGCCGATTTTCTGAGAGTGCATTCCGGCAACGCCTCCAACGTCATAGAGCGTCTTGCTCTTGGTGCTATTGCCCTTGTCGAGGATGAGCTCCTGCGATGGAAAGACCTCCTGTCCCTCGCCCATGCGCGCGAAGGCGGTGACTTCCAACAGTACGTAACCCGCTCCTGAGAGTCCGCCATCGATGGTCGCGGCAAGCGCATCAAGATCAGCGCTGCGTTGATCGAAGCCGTCTACTGGCAGCTCAAGAGAAGCAAAGGTCCATGTGCCTGCAGCGTCGCCGTCTTTGAGGTGGCGCACTCGAACTTCGACGGCTTCAGCGCAAATGCGATTGCGCCACAGGAAACGCGCATTGGCGATGTTGCTGGCGTAGCGATGGGCCAGCGTCGCGAATCGATGCTGAGCGCTGTATCCGCCGACCAGACTCAGCAGCTTCTCTCGGTAGTCGGCGTTGTTGCAGGCCGACGGCTCGCCGCATCCACCGAGCACTCGAAGGGTGAAGCGCGCCATCAGGGTATCGCTGCCGGTGGGAAGTGCGGCGACATCGACGGTTTGCAGATTCGGATTCTCGATGGCAGCGTCGAGTTTGGCCGGATCGGCGTCTTTGGTCTTCAGTCGATTGCTGATGGTACCGCGCACGGATTTCTCGCGAATTTTGATGGGTGACCAGAGGGTTGAATCGTCTCGTTGATCCCAACGCCCGGCATAGAAGACGGCGTCCGACGGATCGAGCTTGCGTTCAAAGGCCAGGACAGTGGCGGTGGTCAGTGTGGTGTTCTTCGACATGATGGCGACTCCTAGGATTGATATTGATTGACGACGCGATAGAGGCCGGTATCGGGCTCAGCCTGATGCCGCCAGAGGAGGTCTTCGATGGATTTGATGCGGTGTGGGCTGAGCCACTGTCCCAAGGAGAGCAAGCTCTCGACGAAGCGAAATGGGACGGTGCGGTCTCGTGCGCCGGTTACAGTGCCGGGGGCATGCAACTCGGAAATGGCTCCGTAACCCGCGGGAATCGGCACCAACCAGCCGGCGCCATGCCGGCACGGATCGGGCCATTCCACTTCGGCTTCGCTGTCGTCAGCCACCGCAGGGGGCGGATAGTGCAGACGGGCGAAGTCGAGCAAGGCATCCAAAGCCGTAGCTGCTGGATTTGTGATGCGCAATTTGGCCAGCCGTTCCACCATCAGGTCGTCACGACCCACCAGCGCGAATCCAGGCAGGAGTTGCCGCATGATCCGCGGCACCTGCGGATCCTCATCGGAAAAATTGTCGGAGACCCAGCCAGTCACTCGAAGTAGGCGATGAGCATTGCTGCGAAAGACGCTGCCGCCCGCCAGACGCATGCCGAGCGCTTGCGTCAGCAATTCCTCCGACAAGGTTTGCGCCTGCTTCCCATTGGTCGGGGCATCCGGGCCGCTGACGGTGAGCAACAGACTGACCGTCAGATGGATGTGCCCTTCTTCGACGATTGCGGCTGTTTCACCCTTTTCGTCGACGGGGTTGCGCGTCAGGCGAAAGGCTTTGGGCACAAAGCGCGAGCCGTCGGCCATCTGCGGTTCAGCGTTGTGGCAGACGATGCCAACACCGTGCAGCCGCAAATCGCGCCCGCCCTCGCGCATCCGCCGTTCCAAGGCGTGGGCGAAGCCGGTAAAGGCGCTGGGGGCCGGAAAGCCCCAGGTCATCGGGCTGGAAACCGCATTAGCCGCCTGGATGCGCAGGTGCGGCAGCAAGACCACGCATGGGTAGTGCTCACGCGGCATGGCGCACCTCCGACGATTCGCGTTCGTCGCGTTCGGCTTCCAGCTCTTCCTGGAGGGCTTCTAGATGAGGCTGTAGCACATGCTTCCACGCCAGGACCTCGGAGTCGCCGAAGTTGGACTTCTTGGTCTGCAGTGCCGAATTCAGCCAGTTGGCGAAGGCCTTCGCGATTCGATTGGGCCACTCTGAGCGCAGATCGGGATCCTCGATCAGATGGTCATCAGTGATCGATTCCGGATCCAGCCAAGCGCGTTGATTGACGCTCAGCCGACATCCCTGTTCGCCACTCCAACCCGGCGTCAGCGACCGCAGCTCCATTGCATAGGCAAGCAATTCGCCCACAATGTTCTCCACCAACTCGGAACGCGCCTTGCGAATGGCGACGTTGTTATCGTCGGCCGCACGGTGGTCGTAGAGAAACTGGCGAAGCGCATCGGTCGCTTCCTTGACTGTTCGACGCCTTGGGAAAGGGCCATCGAAAATGGTGGTGCAGTTCACCGGCGCACGCACCGGGGCACTGGTCCAGTTGGGTGGCAAGCAGGACAGCAGATGTGTCTTGCCACCCCGCTCACTGTTGAGCTGACTGATATTTTGCGGCTTGCTACCGCCAAAACTCTGGATCGCCAGGTCTGGATACTCGACATAGCCGACCTTGGATGCTCGGCGCTTGCGCCGGGACTCGCGCGCCGCTTTGGCCTCTTCTCCCCAGCGATCGGACTGCACGATCAGGTGCCACGCGTGAATCAGCGCGCTGGGGTAGAGCGGCGCCAGGAGGTGATAGCTGTCGTCTACCGGGAAATAGAGCTGCTTGGCGAGCGTGTGTGAGGCGGGCGCAGCACCCACCTGAGCAATCCCGGCGAAGGCTGTGGCCCACTCGGCCGCCACGATTGGATCGTCAGACAATGCGGCAACAGCACGTGGATCGTTACGTAACAGGCGCTGGATCAGGGTTTCGCCGTTGTGGTGGAGCTTGAGCAGCTTGAATACGTCGAGAGCGGCGGCATTGCCGACAACGTCCAGCGCGCTGGACATAAGGGAATGCGTGCCGACCAGTTCCGCAGCGCCAACGACCGGGTTTCGCAGATAGATCGTGCTGCCGCGCGCGTCGGGGTGGATCGCCTTCAGGGTATGCGATGCCAAGCGCAACTGACTCACTCGATGCGCTGCTGAGGCCAGCCAGGCACTTCGTTGATGTTGGGCCAGAAGCTCCCCGCGCTTTTCGAGTTCCGTCTCCTTGAGCTTGTCGAGTTTCTCGGTCAGGCGCTGCTGGATGAATTCGTCGATCACCGCGCGCAGCTGTCGCGGGTCTTCGTCGGCGTGAACTGTCATGGTTGTGCACCTTGTTGCGAACAGTCAGTGAGGTAAGATCCGCCTTGAGCAAAGTCGCCTGGGGCGGACAAGTCGATGTCGCGTAACTCATCTCCACTTGGGGTAGTTGCTGATCATCTCGGTCCCTCCAATTGCTGTGCCACAGGGCAGCCCAGCAATAGTCGTTTTAGCCTTGATTGAACTGCCAAAAAAGCAGATAAAACAGCGAATTATCAATGCGCACCACGACCATAGACCTACCCGACGAAATCCATGAGGCAGCACTGGCCTTGGCTACGCGTCGGCACCAATCCTTGAGCGAGACCATCGCCTCACTGATCCAACGCGAGACGGGACTCGGCGACGATTCAGCTGCGCCCGTCATCACCTTGATCGACGGATTTCCAACCTTGTCGATTGGGCGCCCCATCACCGCCGCGGAAGTGCGAGAGCTGTTGGACGAGGATTCGTGAGCGCGGCCTTGCTGGATGCCAATGTATTGATTGCCTTGGCGACTCCGGAGCATTTCAGCCGAGGCGCGTGTACATCCTGGTTCAACAGTCGTTCCGACTCCAGATTCGCGACTTGCGCGCTGACCGAGGGAGCGCTGCTGCGTTTCGTCTTGCGCGTGCAAGCGCGGCCATCCATGACTCTCGCCCTGGACCTGCTCGCCGCCATCCAGATGTTGCCTGGGCACTTCTTCATCGAAGAGGCCCCGAGCTACCGTGAGGCCCAACTGAGCATGGTTCGCGGGCACAAACAGTTGACCGACGCATACCTCGCGTCGATCGCGCGACGGAACGATTTCAAACTGGTTACCCTGGACGCTGGACTGGCGGCACTTCATGGCGATGTCTGCCTGCTCCTGAGGGGATGAGCTGTACGGGCTAGCCGGAATTGCGACGCATGCCCAGGGCGTGGTCGTAGTACCAGGTGGTGGCGTTACCCGAAGATCTTTGGCGCGTGCCACCCGATGACCCACCGGTCGTCGCCGGAAGTTGGATGGTCCCGTAGCGGCGGGCAGCCAATTCCAGATCCAGGCCTTGCGTGTCGGCAAGCAGTGTGAGGGCGTTCAGAAAGTCGCTCGCCAACCAAAGCCCTATCCGCTGACCGTAGCGTATCGGCTTGACATCGAATCGCGAGCCCGCGCCCCCCGCCCGCAGTTGGCCGTCGTCTTGCAAGAGTCGCCAACTCCAACCGGCCGCATGGTCCTCGTCGGGATACATCACAAATGTCTCTTGCTGCTGGCCGGCTCTGAACGGTGATTTGTGTTGCGCTGCCGCTGTCAGAGCGACGGCGCTTTCCCACCAACGGCGCACGTTCAATCCTGCCCAGTGATCGTCGGCCAACATCAACAACCGCAGCCGCTCGTGCTCCAGGTCGACGAGGTTGTTCTCCGGCTTCAGTGTCGCCCTGGCAGCGATGCGGGGCGCCGAGGTCAGTGGCTGATAGTCTTCGGCCAGCAGCAGTTCCGACAGTCGATGGCTGTTGAGCCTGAACTGCGCACTTTCGAATCCAGGATGGCGAAAGGCCACATCGCCGCTGCCGCGACCTTCGACATCGCGCCAGTTGCGATCGAGCAAGATGATATTGGCCTCGGTCGAGGCGCTCGGCGGCCGGTGACGACGTACGCGGCCGGCAATCTGGATGATCGAGCGCATCGACGACGGTTCGATGACGGCCCAGTCGTAGTCGTGATCACGCCCCACTTCGGCGACGGGTGAGGCCAGCACGACGAAAATCTGGTTCGGCTCGACGCAAGAATCCAAGGTGCTGCGCAGATCGGCGTCGTCAAACAAGACTGCCTCATCATGACGCGCCAACAGGCGATCCAGCTGCCGCTCTATGTTTGAACGCAGCAGCAGCGGGAAACGCGAGTGATAGACGCACAAATGGATACGGGTGCCGTCTGGCGCAGTGTCGGCCAACAGGAAGCGCGCCATATCGATCTGCGGATCGATATTGGCCATGCGCACCAAGCCGATGCTGACGCGCTTGCCCGAATTGGGATCGACAACGTGATGCGCGTCGTGGAGCTCACAAAGCGATTGCAGAATGCGCTTGGCAAAGCCTTTCTTGAGTGCCGCGTCGCCCGTGGCGATGTCTACCGGAACAATCCGAGCGCGCCGCCGAATCTCCTGCTTCGAGGCGATATTCTTCAGGCGCATATCAACGAATCCAGCATGTGCACTCGCAAAGCTGGCCTCGTCCGCGTGTTCACTTTGCACCGCCTTGTACTCGTCGAACCACGCGCAACAGATACTCACCGGCGCACCCGGCCGACCACGGTTGCGTTGAAAGTCGCTGCGGCCAGCGCAATAGGCCGCGTACAGTCCCTGCACGATGGCGGGCGCCAAAGTCGCGGAGGACAGCAGTACACGGCTACCGAACAAGCCCGCGAAATGCACCAGCCGGGTCAAGGCCGGCAAATCGTCCAGATCGAAATCGTCCGGCTCATCGAGCACCAGATCGGAAGTTAGCAAACGCAGGATCGGCGCAATCTGGTGGCCGCCGCGGGTCGCTTCGCAGGCGGGCATCAGGTGATCCACGGTGCATACCAGCACCGGTGCGGTGAGCAGATTCACCAGTTTGGCTTCGCCCCGCTTCAACCAATCGCCGAAGGCGCCCTGGGGCGGCGCGCCGTCATAGCGGACGTGAGTCTGGTCTTCAATCAATGCTCGCGCGGAGGAACTGCCGCGACCGCGGTCTCGTGCCAGCTGGTCGCTGGCACGAGCGTGTTCGTGCAGGGCGCGTACGGCGCTGCTGCCGATCATGACCGCCAGGTCGTCATCGTTCAGGTGCAATCGGTCGCGGTAGGCATCTCCTGTCTGCAGCGTCAGAGTGCGCAAGCCAAGCGCCACGCAGAAGCGCGCGCCCTGCAGTGGGTGCGCCAATCCGTACATGATTCGACCGTTGGCCAGTGTCTTGCCGCAGCCAGTGGAGGCCATGTTGACGCCGAAGAAGCCCTGTTCGGCAGAGCGACGCTGCAGCGCAACAGCTACATCAAAAGCACGATCCTGCCAACGAAATCGATCATCGGTGCTGCGTTGAGCGAAGGCCCGATGCCGCGCAAGTCTGCCGAAGATGCGAGGCAACTGCGGGAGATCGCGAACGACTTGTCGTGCGTGGCCTGCGACGCCGATCAGGTGCTCGTCCAGACGCTGTTTCGGGCGACCGTCGAAACCGGTATTGGCGTATGCCGCGTAGTTGGGATCGCCCAGCGAGGAATCGGCATTCTGGCTTGAATACTGGTGGTCGGCCATCATCAGCGCCGCCCTGGCCAGATGTGCGACAAAGGGATCGCGCAGCCAATCGCGTTCATTGAGACTGCGCAGCCGCTTGAGCATTCGCGCGGCCAGATCGCTGGCGGCCTTGCGCCACTTGGGGCTGGCATCCGGAAGCCCCAGCTTGAAACTCCAGCATCGCGATCTTTCGGCGGCGGTGGCATCGGCGCGCACCGAACACCAACTGGCATCGAGCGCTTTCCAGAGCTTGTCGAATTGAAGCTCGGCACTAGTGGAACTGGCGGGCCACGGCAACCGGTGATGCGTCAGGATCAGCCAGCCGAGGGTCCGAGCGAGAGGTGGCAGGTTGGTGAACGGCGGCTGCGTATCGGCGACGCCATCGCGTTGTAGTCGGGTCAGCCAAGTGGAATCGGGTTCTCTGGATAGGCTCTGCAGACGCGCAAGCCAAACGGCGTCGTCATCGTCACCGACGAAGGCCTGAAACAGCCGCAGTGAAACCCATTCATGCCGATATGGATCGGCAACGAAGGGCGCGTTCGGGCGTAGCTTGTCCTGAAACAGCGCGCTGGCTTTGCCGAAGTCGTGCCAAAGCGCCGCCATGCGGGCCAGCAAGCTGATCACGCCGGCGCTGTGCCAATCGTTTTCGTCCTTTCGTCGGAGCACATCATGAGTCGTGGTGTTGGTCGGAACCGCGCCTTGGGCGTTGAACTTGCTGGCATCTCCAATAACCCACAGCAGTTCTCTGTGGTTCTGTCCGCGAATCCAATGGCAGGCAACTGCCGTGTTCTTGCGCGCGGTCTTGCGCAGCAACTTTCGCAGCGTGTTCAAGCCGTCCATGGTGATTGGCGTTTGCCACGTGCGGTCACCGCGACGCTCGCCGAATTGATCAAGAATGCGGCGCGTCTCGGTGAGCGCGCGCTTCTCGCACTGCGAAACCAGCAGTACATTCATGACTTGCTCGCCATCGTCTCGTTAGCCACTCTCTTCAGCGTATCAATCATGAAATCGAGCGACTCCGTCTGCGTCAGCGCTTCAATGCAAGCAGTGCGGAACTCCTGTTCGCTGTCGCCGCGAATAGCGGACACGAATGCCTGCGGTAGGACCACGGCGTCTTTCACCAGATCGGCTACGTCGAACACCAGTCCTCCGCGCCGGGTCTTGCCGTGGAGCACAGCCAATCCGTGGGGAAGCCCCAGCACCCAGGTCGCCACAGCGGCCAAACCGTAGGCGAGATAGTTCCCGTGATCGAGCAGGCCATTGGCGGGATCCGTGCCGTTGCCGTTCTTCGCGCGGGTGAAGTCACCGTAGCCCGTAGCGTTGGCGGCAAGCCGAAACAGGTGTTTGGTAAGCCGGGCCTCTTCAGTCAGCAACTCTTCGACGCTGCCGCTCGACAGCACATTGCTGCGTGATCTCTTTACCGCCGCTTCCAATTCATTGGCATTGACATTGAATCCGGCCGACTTGCGGGTACGAGAGAGCCACTCGCCAAGCACGCGCTCCAGACGTGCGAGCTGCAGCAACTTGGCTGCCGCCAGTCGACCATCTTCGGCAAACCAGAATCCCACCCAGGCCTGCAGGTACTCGGTGGGTCGATATTCGCTCTGCGGCGAGAGCCAGACGACGTCGATGTCAACCTCATTGGCCGCGAATAGCGGTGTTCCGCCGCCGCCACAGAATCCAACAAGCACCCCGGCCTTGGCCAATTCGCGCATGGCCGATTGAGTTATCGACGTACCGGTGCCGAGAAGGATCGACGTTGTATTGGCAATCGGGATGTTCCAATACAGCGATTGTTTTCCTTGATCCGTCACGTATTCGACGCGGCCGCCCTTGACCAGGACACGACAATGTTCAAGAAAGTAGATGTTGGCGCGCTTGCTATGAAGAATAGTCTTCAGATCGGCCGAAGTAAGGTCTCTTGCGCGATTGAACGAGTTCATCTTGGCGACCCCGCTTGCAGTATCAAGAGCCACGAAGCTCCTGCCAACATCATTGTTCGACGCTGCGCGATGACCAATGTCGAAACGACTGGATTCGACATCAGGCCCCGGTGGCTCATGAATGACATCTGCGTGTCTCACCAGATGAGACTGAAAGAACATGAACGCGCACAGTTACATGGCGCATTCGCCCTACCCCGATACCGCCACCAGCGACATTTTTGTTGGTTGAGATTCATCGTCTTTGCGCTTCGTTTCCGCCCTTGAGTATCGACAGCCTGCCGCATGTCGGCGTGCGTGTAAGTGACCCCTGGAAACAAGGAGCGCTGGCCGCACGGTCGATCTCAGCGGAATTCAATCTTTGACATTTCGGCCGGGACTCGGCTCGTGGGAGGCGACGCTGTCTCTATTCGGCGTGCTGTTGCCTGATTCTTGTGGTCGATGCGAAACGAGTACGTCGTGGTCAGCGGGTTGCTTGCCGCAGCCGGAATTACGCGATGCGTGGGTTTTGCACGGCGTGCGCCCGGCGCGGCTCAATGTCGTCGAATGGGCAACATCTCGCTGTTGCGCATCGCCGCAGTCGGCGCCAACCTATGACCAAAGTTCGCGCAATCGAATCGGCGGATTCACCTCCGGCGGATCCGCCCTACGTCTACCCGGCGTGATTCAGCCGAGCCATAGTTGGTTCGCTAGGGGAGATAAAGCTATGAACAAGTATGGCCAGACGGCCGTGCGTGCGGTTCAGCTACTGCAAGCAGGGATGAGCGAACCTGAGGCCGCCTGGAAGCAGGCCGCGAAGGAGATGTTCCCTGAGTCTGAGGCGTCGCGCGCCAAGGTCTGTCCCAAGGCCGCGTTCCTCGGGCTTTGCAGCGCCGGTTTGATCAACGGCGTCCCGCGGGCACTGGAGGTGTCTGGCACCGATGGTTTGAACGCCCGCTACGCACGCAACGCGGTTGAGCTACTGCAATCTGAGCCCCACTGGGCCACGGAGAAGGCAGGCGAGGTATGGAAGGAAGTGATGCGGCGCCTCGGCAATGCGCCAAGCAAGCGTGCAAATGGTCAGATGGATGTGGTGCTTGCGTTGTGGGCGAATGGCTTGATTTGTTGATGATTGCGCCACAGCCGCCGGTTGAAGTCGCAATCGCGGCGGATTGGTGTGTGTAGGCTGGCGATGGCGAGTTCTGGGCCGCGATAGCTGGCCGATGGCCCTGCGACCTTCGACCATGGGCCTGTGACCTTCGACCATGAGCCTGCGAGCTTTGACCTTAAGCCTGCGACCTTTGACGGCGAGCCTGTGACCTTCGACCATAAGCCTGTGACCTTCGACGATGGGCTGGCGAGCTTCGCGTATGGGCGCGGCGCATTGACTCACGGGCTTCCGAGCTTGGGCTTCAAGCCTGTGGCATTGGCTGGCGTGGGCGCGGCCTTCGGCTTTGGGCCTGGACAGGTTCACCGTTGGGCTGATGGTGTACGGCCTTGGGCCTGGCGTGGCTCGTCGTTGGGCTGGCGACCTTGGGCGTTGGGGGTGAACTTGCTCGTCGTTTCACGGGCGACCTTCGTCATTGAGCCTGGCGTGGCTTGCACGCCGACGGCGAGCACTCGGCGTTGGGCCTGGCGTGCTCATCGTTGGACGGGCGAGGTTCGTCTTCGGGCCTGAACTCGCCCAGGCGCCGACTGCGCGCCTTCAGCGTCCCGGGTGGCCAGCCCAAAGCCCGACTCTAGGCGGTCATCGCCGGGCGCGGCCGGCCCAACGCCCGGCCGGCAAGATCCATCGATGCATGCGGCGCGTGCAACGATGAGCGGCCACAGTTCATCGTTCAGTCTTTTTTAACCTGCGTTTCACCGCCTGACATGGCGCGCCGGTTGAATGGCCTCACCCCGGACGCACTGACCGGGGAACGATCAGCGCCAAGGGGCGCGGACGTTTATCCAAAGAAGCCAAAAAGGAAAGCAAATATGTCGATTCAGAACCTCGTAGACCTCAATCTCACCGAAGCCCAGATCGTTGCCGTGGATGCAGCGCTGACGACGCTGGAAACTGAACTGTCTGGCCTGGTGGCCCTGAGCCAGACGGACAAGCGCCGCATGCGGCGGATGGGGGTGAAAAGCGAGAGCTTCAGCCGCCAGGCCCTGCAGGTGGTCAGCCAGCATCCGCAGATGATTCCGGCCAATATTCCGGTCGAATCGGCGCAGGCCGATCTGAAACTGCTGGACCAGTTGCGGCCGATTCTGACCCGGATCACTCGCTTGTGTGAGCGAGGCAATGACACCGATGCTGCGCTGGGCAACGACATCATGACGGTGGCCTTGCAGGCCTACGGTCTGCTCAAACTCACCGGCCGCAGTGAAGGCCTGGAGAGCTTGCGCAAGGACTTGTCTGGTCGCTTCTCCAGGAGCAAACGGGCCAGCGCGGGGACTCCCCCGCTTGCATCGGCGGCGTAGCGCCGCCCTGCTCTACCCTTGGACGAAAGAGCCGCTGATGCGGCTTTTTTTGTGTCTGCGGTTTGGTGGTGCTGCCGGGGTGATGTGGGTGACCGTTCGAAAGGCACGAGCGCCGAGTGCAACTCGGCGATCCCAGGGCGGGAAACAGTGCCTTCTGCCAGTTGCCACAAATCTCCGTTACACTCGCGCGCCATGACCGCTGATCTTCAGACCACTCGCGTACTCTCGCTGGACAGCTCCGGGCGCATCCTGGACTGGATCAGTTGGCAATCTGCCGTTTGCCTCTATGTTCGAGAGGCGGTGCTGTGGACCGTGGGCGAACCCTGTCTGACCGTGCATGGCGGCGAGAACCGTCTGAGCGGCGAGCAGAGCCTGATCCATCTGCACCCGATCGTGGCCAGTCGTACCAAGGCCAAGACACCGCTGGTCGATCCGGCACCGGCCTTGACCAATCAGGCCCTGTTCTCGCGTGATCGCCATCTGTGCATGTATTGCGGACGTCACTACACGCGCTCGGAACTCACTCGCGATCATGTGCTGCCGCTGTCCAAGGGCGGTCAGGACATCTGGGAGAACGTGGTCGCCGCCTGCCTGCACTGCAACACCCACAAGGGCAACCGCACGCCACAACAGGCGGGCATGCCGCTGTTGGCCATCCCCTTCCGGCCGAGTTGGGTGGAGCATCTGATCCTGTCCAATCGCCACATCCTGGCCGATCAGATGGATTTTCTGCTGGGCCACATGCCGCGCAAGCGGCGGCTGATGTAGGCATGCGCGGCACAGAAAGCCCTTATAAGCCGCGGCTCTCGTAGAGCGGAGCTTGCTCCGCTGCTCTGGCTGGGCTTGTGCTGTTGCCTTTAACGCCCCCAACAACGGCACATCCTGCCGAGCAAGCTCGGCACTACAAGAGCCTCGAACACCGAAGCACATCCTGATGAGCAAGCTCGGCAATACAAGGGCCTCGTACACCGACGCTCTGGCAGAGCGGAGCTTGCTCCGCTGCTCTGGCTGGGCTTTGCGTCCGGCGCCTCGTCACTTTCCTGTTGGGGCCTGATGGGTCACCATCGGCGCTCTCCAGCTTTGCGGGATCAGCACTGATGAGATCAATACGCCGATTGCACCCGGTCTGCTGCGCGCTGTTTGCGCTGACACTGGCGCCGCAGATCCCGGCGGCGGAGCTGTCCGAGGCACTTCAAGATCAGGTGATCGAGTGGCGCCGTGACTTGCATCAGCACCCCGAACTCGGCAACAGCGAAACCCGAACCGCGGGCATCATTGCTGCGCATCTGAGGGCGCTGGGTCTGGAGGTTCACGAAGGCATTGCCGTTACTGGCGTGATCGGCTACCTCAAGGGTGGCAAGCCCGGACCCTTTCTGGCCCTGCGTGCCGACATGGATGCGCTGCCGGTCAGCGAGCAGACCGATCTGCCCTTTGCCTCGACCGTGACGGCTGAGTTTCGCGGCGAGCAAGTCGGGGTGATGCATGCCTGCGGCCACGATGCTCATGTGGCCATGCTGATGGGCCTGGCCCAGGTGCTGGCCGGGCAACGCGAGACCTTGCCCGGCAGCGTGCTCTTCATTTTCCAGCCGGCTGAAGAAGGTTCACCGGATGGCGAACTGGCCGGCGCCCAGCGCATGTTGGCCGAGGGTCTGTTCAGTGACCGCTATTACGGCAAGCCCGATGCGGTCTTCGGCATGCATGTGCGCTCACTGCTCAACACCGGCCAGATCGGCCTGCGCAGCGGCCCGGCGCTGGCCTCGTCCGATACCTTCTCGATTCAGGTGATCGGCAAGCAGACGCACGGCTCCAGACCCTGGCACGGCGTCGATCCCATCGTCGTCGGTAGCGAGATCGTGCTCAATCTGCAGCAGATCGTGTCCCGCGAACTGGACATCACGGCCCTGCCCACCGTCGTCACCATCGGCCAGTTCAAGTCGGGAATACGCCAGAACATCATCCCCGACGATGCCTTCCTGCTGGGCACCATCCGCAGCTTCGATCCGGTGCAGCGCAAGCTGGTGATCGGTGCCATCGAGCGCCGCGCCACCGCCATCGCCGCCGCTGCCAATGCCCAGGCCATCTTCACGCTGAAGCCGAATGGCTATGTCGTGACCGTCAACAATCCCGAACTCGTGACTCGCATGACGCCGCTGCTGGCCGCCACCGAGGGCGTGACCGAGGTGGTCGACATGGCCCTGATCACCGGCGCCGAAGACTTCAGCTTCTACGCCCGTGAGGTGCCCGGCCTGTTCTTCTTTGTCGGTGTCACCCCACCCGGCCAGGATCCGGAACAGGCCCCGGGCAACCATTCGCCGCGCTTCGTCGTCGACGAAGCCGGATTGCCCATCGGCATGCGCGCCATGCTCAAGGTGACGCTGGCCTTTCTCAACGGGAAGTAGCGCTGAAAGACCGCGCCAGGGAGGTCGACGCAAGGCCATCTGTGGGAGCGGCTTCAGCCGCGATGGAACGTCCGCAGCCACCGCGATCTGCGGTCGCGCCGCAAGGGCGCTCCTACCAGGGAGGACTTGCGAGTCGCGCCGCAAGGGCGCTCCTACAAGACGCCGAGCTCTCCGGGCCTGATCGCTCAAGGATCTCAAACCGGAATCTCGGCCACCTCCTGCCCCCGATAGAACCTGCGGCTGGCCAGTTCCAGCAGCTCGCGATCTTCAACCGTATCGCCGTAGGCGTAGATCTCCGAGTATGCGGACCGGTCCACGCGCTGGAGCACGCGCTCGCGCTTGCAGGACGACACGCATTGCGGGCCTTCATAGTGTCCGGTCAACCGTCCATCCCGATGTTCCAGCGCCGAACAGATGAGCTCCAGACCCTGAGCCTCGCACCAGGGCGCCAGATAGACATCCAGGGCCCCTGACACCACGATGACCCGATCGCCGCGGGCGCGATGCCAGGCAATACGCTCGGTGGCCTCGGGACGAATCACGCCCGGCAACACCGAACGGGCGAAATCCAGTCCATGGTCCCGGTAACGCTGCAGGGGCACACCCGTGAATCCCAAACGAACGATTGCAGCCCTCAGCAAGGAACCCGAGACCACACCGAGCTTGTAGCCGATGATCAGCGGCGCCAGCAGCACGCCGCCGAACTGCACCCGACGCTTTGGAATCGCCAGACGGAAGAAGTCCGGCAACATCTCCCGGGTGGTGATGGTGCCATCGAAATCGAACAGGGCCAGCGCAGGCAAGTCCTCCGGCATCGCAGATGAACCTCGACGAATGAGTGTCAGAAGCGGCCGAAGCATAGACCGTGATGTGACGCCCCGGAGTCGCACCTGTGGGAGTCCCGGTCGCAAGTGGAGATGCGCTTTTTCGCGCAACAAACTGGGGCGAGGGGCAGGGGACAGGGGCCCGAGCTCGCTACACGATCTGACTGTGCTTCGGGGTGGGTCCCCTGCCCCTTGCCCCCTGCCCTTTCTCAAGGCCGTAAAATCAGTGGTTTACGGCATGCTTGGTGAGAGCGGCTTCAGCCGCAATCTCACCTGTGGGAGCGGCTTCAGCCGCGATCGCACCTGTGGGAGCGGCTTCAGCCGCGATCGACCTTCCGCGAGCCACCCCGATCTGCGGTCGCGCCGCAAGGGCGCTCCTACAACGGCGGACCCGCCAGCGCCCAGTGCACCGCTGCCAGCGCATGGATGCGGGTCGTGTCGAACAGCGGCACGCTGCTGTCGGCGGCATCCACCAGCAGTCCGATCTCGGTGCACCCCAGAATGACGGCCTGGGCACCGCGCTCCACCAGCCGGGCGATGATGGCGCGGTAGCGCGCACGGGAATCGGCCTCGATCCGGCCCTGGCAAAGCTCTTCATAGATCACTCGATGCACAATCTCGCGCGCATCCAGCTCAGGGACAAGCACTTCCAATGCTTGCGCCTGCAGCCGACCGACGTAGAAGTCCTGCTCCATGGTGTAGCGCGTACCGAGCAGACCGATGCGGGTCAGCCCGGCCGCCCGGATTTCGGTCGCGGTGGCATCGGCGATATGTAGCAGAGGAATGGAAACCGCAGCCTCCAGCGCGCCTGCCAGCTTGTGCATGGTATTGGTGCACAGCACCAGGAACTCGGCGCCGGCCGCCTCCAGCGCCCTTGCGGCATCGGCCAGAATGACGCCCGCCTGGGCCCAGTCGCCGCTCTGTTGCAGGCGCTCGATCTCGTGGAAATCGACGCTGTAGAGCACCAGTCGGGCCGAATGCAAACCACCCAGACGCTCGCGCACCCCCTCATTGATCAACCGGTAGTAGGGAATGCTCGATTCCCAGCTCATGCCGCCGATCAGTCCGATGGTTTTCATCGCCTATGCCCTTTCTTCCATGAATCCGTGCCGTCGGTTGTTGAGGCGTCTTTGCGAGCCACCCATTTCGGCCCAACACTGCGCGCGAGCCATGAACCCCCGGCGTCATTGCGAGCGTAGCGAAGCAATCCAGACGTAAATCCACACAGGCACTGGATTGCTTCGTCGCTGCGCTCCTCGCAATGACGCATCAATAACTTACGAGATGGGTTCATGGAGAGGAGCATAGCGACGAAGCAATCCAGGGTATCGCCGCACGCCCAGGGATTGCTTCGCTACTCTGCCCATTGACCCATCTCGTAAATTATTGATTTGACGTCCGGGTGAGCGCAACACCGGCCTCATTCACCGGTAGGAGCGCCCTTGCGGCGCGACCGCTGCTGCGGTCATGCGGTTGGCCGGTCGCGACGCGAGGTCGCTCCTACAGGCGAGCTTGTGGTTCATGGCCCGTGCGCAGTGTCGGGCCGATACAGGTGGCTCGCAATGAGGCCAGATCAGGTCAAACCCGATTTTCCCAATGCGCGCTGCCTTGATAAGCTCGGGAAGAGCAACAGCAGACGAGACCCACACCACCAATGGCGCGACCCATGGATGTATTCACTCCGGACCAGCTGCTGATCCTGAAGATCTGCGCTGTCGTCATCGTGGTAGGTCTGATCATTCTGGCCATCGATCGCTGGATCGTGCGGGCGGACGAACCGGGGCGGGAGGAGCAGCTCGCTCAGGTCATCGAGCAGAACGCGCTGCAGCCGATCACCGGGCAGGACGAGCTGGACTCGCTGCAGGACAAACTGCGGGCCTTCGAGGCCGTGACCGGGCAGGTACAGAAGATCAACACGGCCTTGCTGCGCCAGGAAGCTGCCGGCCGGCTGTGGCTGATCGAATATCAGAGTCGTGAGCGCTCCCTGATCGGGGCCAACGCACCCATGGCACGGGTGGACGTGCCCTTGTTCGCCATTCTGATCGAGTTCGGGGCAGACCCGGGCTGGCCGCCCTTCGTGCAGAAACGGGCCGGCGACGTCCCGGAGATTCTGCCGGCCGAGTTCGCCCAGCGGCTGCTGGGCATGGACGACTATCGCCTGGCCATGCAGGGCCGTCTGGTGGTCTTTGCCTCGCAGTTGCAGACCGCTGCCTTGATGCAATCGATACAAAGCAATACCAGCCCGGAGTTTCACCCAGGCCTGCTCAACAGCGCCCTGCGCGTGGATGTGCAGTCCGCCATCGACATCGTCAATGCGCTTCCGGGATCGCCGCAGCTGGCGCGCTTCTACGAGATCGAAGGCATCGAAGTGAAGCTGCCGCAGGTCGACGGCAGTGCCTTGAGCGAGCGCCTGCGGGCCGATCAGGAGCGGATTCGGACCGAGCAACGGGCCGCTTCGGAGGAACTGGCCCGCCAGTTCGAGCGCGATCGCGCCGAGTTCCGCCGGCGCAACGAGGAACTGCGACAAGAGTTTCGCCAGCGCATCGACGCCGCCAACGAAAAACTGCGGGGCAGTGGCGTTTCGCCGCGGCCGGACTCAGCTCCTGAATCCCAGGCAGACACGGGCCCGCCGCCCTCCGAGGCCGGCGCTGCAGACTCGAACTGAGCCCGACTGGCCAGCCATTGGCAGCGAATCAGGCGCCAATGGCTTATTCTTGAGCTCCACCCTTGCGGCCCGAATGACGGCCGTTGGTGGCCAGACCAACCCGTTTCAGCGACGTCAGACTCATGAACTTCACCGCTCAGGCCATTCCCCAGCCGAACCTGCCGCCCGATATCTTCAGGGCACCGCCGCACAAGCTCAGCGGCACGGTGTTCCCGATCGGCAAGGTGGATGTCAGCGCGATCCGTGCGCTCCTGGAGACCAAGACCGATGCCGAATGGCAGGAAAATGCCATGCGCCAGCAGAATTTCACGGTACACCGGCATACCGAATCGCTGGTGCTGAAATGGTGTGCCAACAGCAGCGCCGACACACCGGTGGAAACCACCCGCCACTACGCCGATTTCGAACCCCTGCTGCGGCCGATCATGGAGCAGATCCATCAGGCCTATGGTTACGAGAAGCCGGTGATCCGCAAAGCCATGTTCGCCAAGCTCAAGGCGGGCGGCCAGATTCCTGATCATTGCGACGGCGCCGTGGCGCTGCGCATGGTGCACCGTATCCATATCCCGATCATCACCAATGATCAGGTGCACTTCCTGATCAACGACATCGACCATTCGATGAAAGTGGGCGAGATCGCCGAGATCGACAATACCCGCTACCACTCGGTGCGCAACGACAGTCAGGAAGACCGTATCCACCTGATCATCGATTACTACCACGCCTGATAGGGCCGAAGCGCGCCGTGGAAGCGGCTTCAGCCGCGATCACCGTGGCGCGGTTCGACATTCCTGTGGGAGCGGCTTCAGCCGCGATCACACTCGCCCCGCAGGGCCAGATACCCACCCGCAGGGCCAAGATTGATCCGCGCCGATGACCTCAACTGTCCAGCCACTGATCCTCTGCTACCACTCCACCAATGTCAGCGGCCACGACTACGCCCTGAATGATCATGTGGCGCTGCGCGCGGATCTGGCTGCTTTGCACAAGGCCGGCTTTGACCTGGTCCACGCCTCACATCTGGAGGCCGCGTCGGATGGCGGTCGACCACGCGCAGCGATCACCTTTGACGACGGCATGGTCCTGGATGCGCTCGAATTCGAGCACCCGAGCTGGGGCCATCAGGATTCCTTTCTGCGGATCCTGCGCGAGCACCATGAACAGACCGGCCAGCACTGCCAGGCAGCCAGTTTCGTCATCGCCAGCCCGCAGGCCCGCGCCGAACTCGACCGCAAGGACTTCCTGTCGCTGAACGTCTGGCACGATGACTGGTGGCAGGAAGCGATCGACTCCGGCTATCTGACCATCGAGAATCACAGCTGGGACCACAATCATCCCTCGCTGGACCGGAGCGTGCAGCGCGACAATGCACGCGGCAGTTTTCTCAGCATCGAAACGCTGGACGAGGCGCTGGCGGAAATCGCCCAGGCCAGCGATTACATCGAGCAGCGCTGTGGGCGCAGGCCCAGCCTGTTCGCCTATCCCTGGGGTCAGGCCAATGACTATCTGGTGAATGAGTTCTTTCCACAGCATGCCGCCGGGCTGGGCCTGACAGCGGCTTTTGTGACCGCACCGAGGGCTGATCGCCCGGTCAATCGCTGGAGTATCCCGCGACTGGTCTGCGGCACTGATTGGCGCTCGCCGGAGGAATTCGCGGCCATTCTGCGGCGCCATTGCGAGGCTGCAAATCCAGCGTAGACCGACCACCCTGTGGGAGCGGGCTCTGCCCGCGAATGCTCTTGCTCCAGGGAACTTCGGATCGCGGATGAATCCGCTCCCACAGCCGGGTAGCAAACCCTGTGGGAGCGGGCTCTGCCTGCGAATGCTTCTGCTCCGGCGGGATTCGGATCGCGGATGAATCCGCTCCCACAGCCGAGCAACGAACCCTGTGGGAGCGGGCTCTGCCCGCGAATGCTCTTGCTCCACGGAACCTCGGATCGCGGATGAATCCGCTCCCACAGCCGGGTAGCAAGCCCTGTGGGAGCGGGATCTGCCCGCGAATGCTCTTGCTCCAGGGAACCTCGGATCGCGGATGAATCCGCTCCCACAGAGGCCCGCTAGTACCACAGTCCGCTCCCGTGGGAGCGGACTGTGCCTTGCTGGCAGCGACCTACAGCGCGTCGCCGTCGATCTCGCCGGTGCGGATACGCACCACCTGATCGAGGTTGTAGACGAAGATCTTGCCATCGCCGATGCGACTGGTGTTGGCCGCCTTGCGCACGGCATCCACCACCGCGTCGACGCGTTCGTCGGTCACGGCAATCTCGATCTTCACCTTGGGCAGGAAATCGACCACGTATTCGGCGCCGCGATAGAGCTCGGTGTGGCCCTTCTGACGGCCGAAGCCCTTGACCTCGGTGACGGTGATTCCGGTCATGCCGACTTCCGACAGCGCTTCGCGCACATCGTCGAGCTTGAACGGTTTGATGATGGCTACAACCATTTTCATGGTGAGTACTCCCGTATGACTTGTCGATAGAGTGAGCGCTTCATGCTCACAGGTTGTAGCCGCGCTCGTCGTGCAGCACAAGGTCGAGGCCTTCGGTCTCTTCGTCGGAGCTGACCCGCAGTGGCACTACCAGAGCGATCAACTTGAGGATCACAAAGGTCAGCACGCCGCTGTAGACGATCGTGAACAACACGCTCTTGGTCTGCACCCACACCTGACCGGCAATGGTCATGCCTTCGGCCAGACCGGAACCACCCAGGCTGGCATCGGCAAACACGCCGGTCAGAATCGCACCGATGATGCCACCGACTGCATGCACACCGAAGACGTCCAGCGAATCGTCATAACCCAGCGCACGTTTCAGGCGGGTAGCGGCAAAGTAGCACAGCACGCCCGCGACAAAACCAATCACCAGTGCACCGCCAGGTCCGCAACTGCCCGACGCCGGCGTGATCGCCACCAGTCCGGCGACTGCGCCGGAGGCAATTCCGAGCACCGAGGGCTTCTTGTGCACGAACCACTCGATCAGCATCCAGCCCAGCGCCGCAGCGGCCGTCGCCACCTGCGTGACCAGCATGGCCATACCGGCGCCTTCGTTGGCGGCCACGGCCGAACCGGCATTGAAGCCGAACCAGCCTACCCACAGCATCGACGCACCAATGACCGTGTAGGTGAGGTTGTGCGGTGGCATCGCCGTGGTCGGGAAGCCCTTGCGCTTGCCCAGCACCAGACAGGCCACCAGCGCCGCGATACCGGCGTTGATATGCACCACCGTGCCGCCAGCAAAATCGAGGATGCCCCAGTCCCAGAGCAGGCCACCATCGCCCGACCAGACCATGTGGGCCATCGGGAAATAAACCACTGTCACCCACAGCACGCTGAAGATCAGCAGTGCCGAGAAACGCATGCGCTCGGCGATGGAACCGACGATCAGAGCCACGGTGATGATGGCGAAGGTGGCCTGGAAGGTCGCGAATACGCTCTCCGGAATCGCTGCTATCAGGGCATCGCGGGCCACGCCAACGAACAAGGCCTTGTCGAAACCGCCGATGATCGAGTTCAGATTGACCGTACCGCCTTCCATGCCCGCCGTGCTGAAGGTCATCGAATAGCCGTAGAGCACCCACAGCACCGTGACCAATGCGGTAATCGCGAAACACTGCATCAACACCGACAACACATTCTTGGCGCGAACCAGACCGCCATAGAACAAGGCCAGTCCGGGTATGGTCATGAACAGCACCAGAGCCGTGGCGGTCAACATCCAGGCGGTATCACCCGAGTTCAAAGTGGGCGCGTCCTGCGCCGTAGCCACGCCGGCCGCGAGTAGCGCCGGAAGTCCGTAGAGCCATCTTTTCATTTCATATCCCCTTTTCGGACAGGTTGGTTGCACTGCAACAAGGGACAGATGGCAAGAGCGGTGCCAAGCGCTAGAGCACAAACTCAGCGCACTGGTAAACGATGTCGAATTTCAGGTTTTCCTTCATGTAATCATCACCTTGCGATACAAGCACTGGCGCCCGAGTGGTCCTGACATCAGCGCCATTCGAGAAGCGTGCAAGGTTGCGGTGCACCATGAACGGCAGATAAACAAGACCGATCCCCATCCTGGTGCACGACACCGATCCCGAGCAGCGGTCAAGCCTGCGAAAGACCCGGAGTAGCGTCGGCAAGGTCGACCGAAATCGCCGAGTTCAAGTCGATGACCGGACCGAACCTGGCGGCGGTCGGAAAAACCGGGGACAGCGCAGGAATTTGGTCACCGGCGCCCGTTCTTCTTCCGACGCGGCGGGCTGCTAGTCTAGGGCGCAATCAATGCAAGCCGGCGCGCCATGTCCGACACCGTCATCCGACCCGATCCGCTGCCCGAGTTGATCGAACGCGTACGCGCGACCGATCTGAAGAGTGCTGCGCGCCTGCTGACGCCTTACTCCGACACCGAGATTGCCCAGGTGCTGGCTGCCCTGAGCACCGGCCAGGCGGTCGAGGTGCTCGAAGAATTCCCCACCGAGCGCCGTGCCACCATCGCGGCCGAAACCGCCGCCGGCCCCGACTGGCTGGAAGGCCACCGCTACCCCGAAGGCAGCGTTGGCCGTTTGATGGAACGCGCGCCGGCCGTGTTCTTCGAAGACACCAAGGTGGGTCAGGTGATCGCCACCTTGCGCGATGTGGTGCGTACCAAGCAGATCGTCTACGTGTTCTGCATCGATGCGCAGCGGCGTTTCACCGGTGTTGTCGCCTTCCGCGAGCTGCTCTATGCCAGTCGCACCGACACCCTGGAATCGGCGATGGTGCGCTCGCCTTTCTCGCTGCGCCCGGGCACGCCATTGCCGGACGCCATGCGCGAGGTGGTGACGCGCCACTATCCGGTTTATCCGGTCTGTGATGACGCCGGTCATCTGCTCGGACTGGTGCGCGGATCGGTGCTGTTCGAGCAGCAGGCATTCGAGATTTCGGCGCAAGCCGGCTCCATGGTCGGTGTGGAAAAGGAGGAGCGCCTCGGTACACCGTGGCCGCGCGCGCTGCGCTACCGCCATCCCTGGCTGCAGCTGAATCTGCTGACGGCCTTCATCGCCGGCGCCGTGGTTGGGGTGTTCCAGGGCACCATCGACCGCATCGTGCTGCTGGCGGTCTTCATTCCCGTGCTGTCGGGGCAATGCAGCAACACCGGCTGCCAGGCTCTGGCCGTGACTTTGCGCGGAATGACGCTGAACGAGGTCAAACCCGGCAGTGCCCTGCGACTGATGAGCAAGGAGGCCTGGCTGGGCTTTCTCAACGGCGCCCTGGTCGGCGTGGTTGCCGGTATCGCCATGTACGTGCTGGCGGTGAGCCAGAAGACGACGTCCCCACTTACCCTCAGTCTGATCACCTTTTTTGCCATGACCGTCAGCTGCATGGTCAGCGGCATGGCCGGCGCCGGCGTGCCCCTGCTGCTCAAGCGCGTGGGCGCAGACCCGGCCACGGCCTCCAGCATCTTTCTGACCACCGCCACCGACGTCTTCAGCATGGGCGTGTTCCTGGGGCTGGCGGCGTGGTTGATTGTGTAGCTTCATCGGGGCACGGGATTTTGTAGGTCACGTTGCCCGCGCCAGCGGGCTACGTGACGAGGAAGC
Organism: Lysobacterales bacterium; assembly: GCA_050250665.1. Taxonomy (GTDB): domain Bacteria; phylum Pseudomonadota; class Gammaproteobacteria; order Xanthomonadales; family SZUA-5; genus JADKFD01. Next base: position 24,752 of record JBFWOF010000001.1, read on the forward strand.
CGTGTCTGGCGAAAAGGCCAGCCCGGCTTGGCGTCAGGTGAATGACTTGCGGCTACTCCGTGTCACGTAGCCCGCTACGCGGCCAACGTGACCTACGAACAGCGCCCCATCTGCGACAATCGAGCACGTTCTTCGCCGATCCTGCCATCCATGCTCATTGACAGCCATTGCCACCTGGACGCTTCCGAATTCGACGCCGACCGTGCGGTTGTGCTCGCACGGGCGCGGGCAGCGGGCGTGGTCGCTCAGATCATTCCGGCAGTCACTGCCGCGAGTTTCGATCAACTGGCATTGCTGACTGCCGCCGAGGCGGACCTGCATGCCGCCTACGGTTTGCACCCGATGTTTCTGTCGGAGCACCGACCCGAACACCTGAGATCAGTACGAGAACGCCTCGCCAGCGGCGCGGCGGTGGCCGTCGGTGAGTGCGGCCTCGATTTCTTCGTCGAAGATCTGGATCCCGATCTGCAGCGCGACTACTTCCTCGCCCAGGTCGAACTTGCCCGCGAATTCCAGTTGCCGCTGGTCCTGCATGCACGGCGGGCGGTCGAGGAGGTCATCGCCACGCTGCGCCGCGTGGGCGGTGTCAGCGGCGTCGTGCACAGCTATTCGGGCAGTGAGGAGCAGGCCCGCCAGCTCTGGAAACTGGGCTTCTGCCTGGGGATCGGCGGACCGATCACCTTCGACCGTGCACAGCGACTGCGGCGCATCGTCGCCAGCATGCCGATCGAATATCTGCTGCTGGAAACCGACGCCCCCGATCAACCCGATCAATGGCACCGCGGCCAGCGCAATGAACCGGCCCACCTCCCGGCGGTCGCTGCCACCATCGCCGAATTGCGCGGCGTGTCAGTCGACGAGATTGCGCAAGCGACCAGCGCCAATGCCCGGCGGGTGTTTGGGTTGCCGTAGCAAGATGGCGAGAGGGCGCCGGGAAGTGAACCTGCAGCGCGGGGCGCGTCATCAGCCACCTGTGTCGTAGGTAGTTGATGCGTCATTGCGAGGAGCGCAGCGACGAAGCCATCCAGGGTAAGCCATGCCGCGGCCGCCGGCGCGAACAGCCCTGGCGCACATCCCGATTCACCGCGCGCCGGAGCCGCGCTACCTCAAGCTCTGGCTCAAGGCCCGTGCGCAGTGTCGGGCAGTGGCCCTCCATGAACCCATATCGTTTGTTGTTGATGCGTCATTGCGAGGAGCGCAGCGACGAAGCAATCCAGGGTAGTGCCGCACGCCCCTGGATTGCTTCCCCCGGACCAAGTCCGGGGTCGCAATGACGCCGGGGGTTCATGGCCCGTGGGCAGTTTCAGGCCGACACACGTGGCTCGCAATGACGCGATCCGGAGTTCTCCCGACAAATCCGGACCTACAGACGCCCGAGGCCCGCACGCCTCTCACGCTCCTGCCCTCGCACGCCCCTAACCCGCTATCCTGCCCTGATCTCACTGCTCGCAGACCAGACCTCATGGCCGGAACCAGCCTGCTTACCCTGATCGACGACATTGCTGCCCTGCTGGATGACATCGCCGTGATGAGCAAGGTGGCCGCCACCAAGACGGCTGGCGTGCTTGGCGATGATCTGGCCTTGAATGCGGAACAGGTCTCCGGTGTGTCCGCCGAGCGCGAGTTGCCGGTGGTCTGGGCCGTGGCCAAGGGCTCGATGCTGAACAAGCTGATACTGGTGCCGGCGGCGATGGCGATCAGCGCGCTGGCGCCGTGGGCCATTGTTCCCCTGCTGATGCTGGGCGGCGCCTATTTATGTTTCGAGGGCTTCGAGAAGATCGCCCACAAGTTCATGCACTCACCCGACGAGGATGCGCATCACCACCAGCAACTGGTGGCAGCCGTGGCCAATCCCAAGGTCGATCTGGTGGCCTTCGAGAAGGACAAGGTCAAGGGAGCCATCCGCACCGATTTCATCCTCTCCGCCGAGATCATCGTCATCACCCTCGGTACCGTGGCCGGCGCCACCTTCGGCAAGCAGTTGGCGGTACTCAGCCTGATCGCCGTCGCCATGACCGTCGGTGTCTATGGCCTGGTGGCTGGCATCGTCAAACTCGATGATTTCGGCCTTTACCTGAGCCGTCTGAAAGGCGCCGCACAACGTCGCTTGGGCCTGTGGCTGCTGACAGCGGCGCCCTACTTCATGAAGACGCTCTCGGTCGTCGGCACGGCGGCCATGTTCGTGGTCGGCGGCAGCATCCTGGTGCATGGCATCGAGCCCCTGCATCACTTCATCCAGCACGGCGGCGAGCATGTACAGCAGATGGGTGCGCCAGGCTGGGTCGGCGGGCTGACGGTGATTTTGATGGAGACCCTGGTGGGCCTGATCGCCGGCGGCTTGGTCTTGCTGTTTCTGACGACCGGCAAGCGTCTGTTTGGCAAGAAGGATGCTGTTGGTTAGGCACTGGCGACGGCGGGTCGCTCGCAGATCCGGGGGCGGGAGCGCCTTGCCTGCTCGTGACTGACCCACCCACTCGCATCAAGGGCCGCGGTGCGGCCAGCAATCCGGTCGGGCGCTTCGAGAGCACCCGCGCGGAAATCGAAGACGATGGCTGGTGGCAGGAAGTCCTGCCTTCGCGCCCGCAGACCCGCGTGGTCGACGAGAACGCACGCTCGATCCTGAGTCGCAACGAGTCGCCGGACATCCCCTTCGACCAGTCCATCAACGCTTACCGCGGCTGCGAACACGGTTGCGTCTATTGCTATGCGCGGCCCACGCACGAGTACCTGAACCTGTCATCAGGGCTGGATTTCGAGACCCGGCTGTTTGCCAAGGTCAACACCCTGGATCTGCTGCGACGCGAACTCGGCAAGCCCGGCCACTCAGTCAGTCCGATCAATCTCGGCGCCAACACCGATCCCTATCAGCCTGTCGAGAAAAGCTATCGGCTGACCCGTCAGATTCTGGAACTGCTGCTGCAGACCCGACATCCGCTGACGATCGTCACCAAGAACGCGCTGGTACTGCGCGATCTGGATCTGCTGCGCGAGCTGGCCGCCGTGCAACTGGTGCAGGTCTTCCTGTCGATCACGACGCTGGACAACGTCCTGGCCAGTCGCCTGGAGCCGCGCGCCAGTGCCCCGCATGCACGGCTGCGCGCGGTGCGCGAACTGGCGCAGGCTGGTGTGCCGGTCGGCGTGTTCGTGGCCCCGGTGATTCCGGCCATCACCGATCACGAACTGGAAACCATCATGGGCGCGGCCCACGACGCCGGCGCCAGCATCATCAGCTACACCCTGGTGCGTCTGCCGCATCAGGTGGCGCCGCTGTTCCGTGAGTGGCTGGAACTGCACTTTCCGCAGCGCGCGGCGCATGTCATGAGTCTGATCCAGCAGATGCGCGGCGGTCGCGACAACGACCCACGCTTCGGCTCGCGCATGCGCGGCGAGGGCCAGTTTGCCGAACTGTTGCGGCAACGCTTCCAGCTGGCCCGAAAGAAGCTGGGCTTCAGCAGCCGCGATGAGCGGCCAGAGTTGCGCTGCGATCTGTTTCAGGCGCCATCAAGACCGAAACCGATCTCGCCTCAGGGCGATCTGTTTGGCGGCTGAGGCGCCCGGCCTGTGGGAGCGGACTTGTCCGCGACAAGCCCGTCGCGGCTGAAGCCGCTCCCACTGTAGGAGCGACCTTGCGTCGCGACCGCAGACTTCCGGACACCCGGGAACCCCGATCGCGTCTGAAGCCGCTCCCACAGCAGGAGCGACCTTGCGTCGCGACCGCAGACTTCCGGACACCCGGGAACCCCGATCGCGGCTGAAGCCGCTCCCACCGCAGGAGCGACCTTGCGTCGCGACCGCAGACTTCCGGATACACCAGAACCCCGATCGCGGCTGAAGCCGATCCCACTGTAGGAGCGACCTTGCGTCGCGACCGCAGACTTCCGGATACACCAGAACCCCGATCGCGGCTGA
>JBFWOF010000001.1:28670-165906 GCA_050250665.1 Lysobacterales bacterium
GCGTCGCGACCGCAGACTTCCGGATACACCAGAACCCCGATCGCGGCTGAAGCCGATCCCACTGTAGGAGCGACCTTGCGTCGCGACCGCAGACTTCCGGATACACCAGAACCCCGATCGCGGCTGAAGCCGATCCCACTGTAGGAGCGACCTTGCGTCGCGACCGCAGACTTCCGGATACACCAGAACCCCGATCGCGGCTGAGGCCACTCCCACTGCAGGAGCGACCTTGCGTCGCGACCGCAGACTTCCGGATACCCGAGAACGCCGATCGCGGCTGAAGCCGCTCCCACTGCAGGAGCGACCTTGCGTCGCGACCGCAGACTTCCGGATACACCAGAACCCCGATCGCCGCTGAAGCCGATCCCACCGGTTGGCTACGGCTGCCCTTAGTCGTGCGCTTGCCATCACCGCTGCCCTTGACGTGCGCCATGACGCGAATCGGTGCCGGGGCTACAATCCGTGCAGGAGGTGTCCCCATGTCTGCTGCTACACCCTGGAGCACTGAGCTGGCGGAGACGCTGATCTCGGCAGAGCAGGCCTCTGCCCGGGCCTTCTACGGCGACGATGGTGCTGGCGCCACCGCCCTGCTTCCCATTCTGCATGCGTTTGCGCGGCGCTTCGGTTTCGTACCGGACGAGGCCCTGCCGATGATTGCCCAGCGTCTGAATATCTCCAAAGCCGAAGTACGTGGCGCGCTGAGTTTCTATCACGACTTTGACGATGTGCCGCCCGGCCTGCACGTGCTCAAGCTGTGTCGCGCTGAAGCCTGCCAGGCCCTGGGCTGCGAGCAGACGGCTGCCCATCTTGCCGAGCAGCATCAGCTGAAACCGGATAGCACGGTGGGTGCAGTCACGCTGAGAAACGTCTATTGCCTGGGCAACTGTGCATTGGGGCCGGCGGCGCTGCTGGGCGAGGAACTGCTGGCGCGCTTTGACGCACAGGCGGCCGATGCCTTGATGGCGCGGCTGGGGAAACCAGCATGAGCCAGGTTTTTGCCGAATCTGGACCAGGCCACTGTCACGTAGTCCGGCGAGCCGGACAACGTGAGCTACGATCCGCGCGCTTCGGTCACTATCGCCTTTCGCCGACTACACCATGAAAATCTTCGTCTCCCGCGATGCCGCAGCACGCTCGGTCGGCGCCGATGGCGTCGCCACAGCCATCACCGATCAGGCACGCGCGGCGGGGATCGACCTGACGCTGGTCCGCACCGGCAGCCGCGGCATGCTCTGGCTGGAACCGCTGGTCGAGGTCGAAACCGCAAACGGTCGAGTCGCCTACGGGCCGGTCCAGGCTGCCGATATCGCCTCGCTGTTCGCGGCCGGATTTGTCGACGGCGGGGCACACCCACTGGGCCACGGATTGACCGAACAGATGCCGTGGATGGCGCGCCAGCAGCGCCTGAGCTTTGCCCGCGTCGGCGTCATCGATCCGCTGTCACTGGACGACTATCGCGCCCACGGCGGCTGCGCAGGACTGGACCGGGCACGCACCCTGTCTGCCGATGCGCTGCTGCAGCAGATCGTCGATTCCGGACTGCGCGGTCGCGGCGGCGCCGGTTTTCCGGCCGGCATCAAATGGCGCACCGTGGCCCAGGCACCGGGCGTGCGCAAATACATCGTCTGCAATGCCGACGAGGGCGACAGCGGTACTTTTGCCGATCGCATGCTGATCGAGGGCGATCCCTACGCGCTGATCGAAGGCATGCTGATCGCCGGGCTTGCGGTGGGCGCCAGTCGTGGCGTGGTCTATCTGCGTTCGGAGTACCCGCAGGCCATTGCCACGTTGCGCAGCGCACTGGCCACAGCCCGGCACCAGGGTCTGCTGGACGAGAACTTCGACATCGATCTGCGCATCGGCGCCGGCGCCTATATCTGCGGCGAAGAGACCTCGCTGCTGGAAAGCGTGGAAGGTAGACGCGGACAGGTGCGGGCCAAGCCGCCGTTGCCGGCGCATAGCGGCCTGTTCGGGCGCCCGACCGTGGTCAACAATGTGCTGACCCTGGCAGCGGTGCCCTGGATTCTGCAACACGGCGCTCAGGCCCATGCCGACTTCGGCATGGGCCGCTCGCGCGGTTCGATGCCGGTACAGCTGGCCGGCAATATCCGTCGCGGCGGGCTGTTCGAGTGTGCTTTCGGGATGACCCTGCGCGAACTGATCGAGGACATCGGTGGCGGCACCCTCAGTGGTCGTCCGCTGCGCGCGGTGCAGGTCGGCGGGCCGCTGGGCGCCTATTTCCCGGACTCCTTGCTGGACACGCCGCTGGACTATGAAGCGATGGCCGCCGCCGGCGGATTGCTCGGCCACGCCGGCATCGTGGTCTTTGACGACAGCGTCGATCTGGCGAAGCAGGCGCGCTTCGCGTTCGAGTTCTGCGCGCTGGAAAGTTGCGGCAAATGCACGCCCTGCCGGATTGGCTCGACCCGCGGCGCCGAGACCCTGGACAAGGTGATCAAGGGCATCGAGCCCGAACGCCACATCGAGCTGGTCAGGGACTTGTGCACGGTCATGACCGATGCCTCGCTATGCGCGCTGGGCGGCTTGACGCCGATACCGGTGCTGAGCGCGCTTGAGCATTTCCGCGAGGATTTCGGCCCGAGGGCGGCGATATGAACGTCCAGTCAGTGCGCCGAGCTTTGGTAGGCCGGGTCCTCGCGTCGTCGGTGTTTGGCATCACGAGATGTCCCGTACGCGAGGCGCCCGGCGCACTTGCGCGAATGCGGGAAAGAGCGGCGGCCGCCGGCGCGATCAAGCCGCCGCGCCCCCCATGCGACTTGCGCGCCGGAGCCGCGCTACTCGCTGCGGCGCCGCTCTTGAATCCCTGCAGATCAAGAGCGGCCGCGCAGGCGCGCGTCCCTCCTCAAACCCGCTCCGGGCCTGCCACATCGTTGAAGGCTGGTGGGCCACGTTGCGCCCGCGCCGCAACACCGCGGCGACCGCTGCGTTTGCGAGGTGATTCATGACGCTGCTGAAGGAACCCGACTACGGTACGCCGCTGCGGCAGAGCAGCGAAACGGTCAGCCTGCGCATCGATGGCGCTGCGGTCACCGTGCCCAAGGGCACCTCGATCATGGCCGCGGCGCGCAGTCACGGCAACGCCATTCCCAAACTCTGCGCCACCGATTCGGTCGAGGCCTTCGGATCCTGTCGGCTATGTTTGGTCGAGATCGAGGGCCGCCGTGGCACGCCGGCCTCGTGCACCACCCCGGCCGAGGACGGCATGGTCGTGCATACGCAAACCCCGCGCCTGGCCAGACTGCGCAAGGGCGTCATGGAGCTGTACATCTCCGACCATCCGCTGGATTGCCTGACCTGCTCGGCCAACGGTGATTGCGAGTTGCAGGACATGGCCGGCGCGGTGGGCCTGCGCGAGGTGCGCTATGGCCATGACGGCGCCAAACACCGCACCGAGGCCAGGGATGAGAGCAACCCCTATTTCAGCTTCGATTCGTCCAAATGCATCGTCTGCTCGCGCTGCGTGCGCGCCTGCGAGGAAGTCCAGGGCACCTTTGCGCTGAGCATTCTGGGACGCGGTCTGGATTCCAAGGTCGGCACCGGCACCAGCGATTTTCTGTCCTCCGAATGCGTCTCCTGCGGCGCCTGCGTTCAGGCCTGCCCCACCGCCACGCTCAACGAGAAATCGGTGATCGAACTGGGCACGCCGACCAGCCATGTCGACACCACCTGCGCCTATTGCGGCGTCGGCTGCGGTTTCCGCGCCGAAACCCAGGGCAACCAGGTGGTACGCATGGTGCCCTCCAAACAGGGCTTGGCCAACGAGGGCCATTCCTGCGTCAAGGGGCGATTCGCCTGGGGCTATGCCACGCACAAGGACCGCATCACCCGACCGATGATCCGCCAGCTGATCACCGATCCCTGGCGTGAGGTGTCCTGGGACGAGGCCTTCGCCTACGCAGCCTCGGAGTTCAAGCGTCTGCAGGCCGAACACGGCCGCGACGCCATCGGCGGCATTACCTCGTCACGCTGCACCAATGAAGAGACCTTTCTGGTGCAGAAACTGGTGCGCGCCGGCTTCGGCAACAACAATGTCGATACCTGCGCCCGCGTCTGCCATTCACCGACGGGCTACGGGCTGAAGAACACTTTCGGCACGTCGGCCGGTACCCAGGACTTTCGTTCGGTCGCCCAGGCCGACGTGATCCTGCTGATCGGCGCCAATCCCACCGATGCCCATCCGGTGTTTGCCTCGCGCATGAAACGGCGCCTGCGAGAGGGCGCCAGGCTGATCGTGGCCGATCCGCGACGTATTGATCTGGTGCGCTCGGCACATGTGGAGGCCACCCATCATCTGCCGCTGCTGCCCGGCACCAATGTGGCGCTGATCAACGCCCTTGCCCATGTCATCGTCACCGAGGGTCTGGTCAGGGAAGACTATGTGCGCGAGCGCTGTGACCTCGACGCCTTCGAGTCCTGGGCGCGCTTCATTGCCGAGGAACGCAACTCACCGGAAGCCATGGCGGCCATCGCCGGTGTTCCGGCAGCCGACATCCGCGCGGCGGCGCGTCTGTACGCCAGCGCCGGCAATGCAGCCATCTACTATGGCCTTGGTGTCACCGAGCACAGTCAGGGCTCGACCATGGTCATGGGCATGGCCAATCTGGCCATGGCCACCGGCAACATCGGCCGCGAAGGCGTCGGCGTGAATCCGCTGCGCGGCCAGAACAATGTGCAGGGCGCCTGCGACATGGGCTCCTTCCCGCACGAGTATTCGGGTTACCGGCACGTCAGTGACGACGCCACGCGCGAACTGTTCGAACATCTGTGGGGCGTGTCCTTGTCGAAGGAACCGGGACTGCGCATTCCCAACATGCTCGACGAAGCGGTATCGGGTGGCTTCAAGGGCATCTACATCCAGGGCGAAGACATCGCCCAGTCCGACCCCGACACCCAGCACGTCATTGCCGGCCTGGAAGCGATGGAATGCGTGGTCGTCCACGATCTGTTTCTCAACGAGACCGCCAAGTACGCGCATGTGTTCTTGCCGGGCTCGTCCTTCCTGGAGAAGGACGGCACCTTCACCAACGCCGAGCGTCGCATCAGTCGCGTGCGCAAGGTCATGGAGCCGCTGGCGGGACTGGCCGACTGGGAAGTGACGCTGCGCTTTGCCCAGGCGCTGGGCTACGAACTGCACTATGGGCATCCCTCCGAGATCATGGACGAGATCGCGCGGCTGACGCCGAGTTTCGCGGGTGTGTCCTACGCCAGGATCGACGAACTGGGATCGCTGCAATGGCCCTGCAACGAGGCGGCGCCGCGGGGCACGCCGGTGATGCACGTGGATCGTTTCGTGCGCGGCAAGGGCAACTTCATGCTGACCGAGTTCATCCCCACCGATGAGCGCACCGGGCCGCGCTTCCCGCTGCTGCTGACCACCGGGCGCATCCTTTCGCAATACAACGTCGGCGCCCAGACCGCGCGCACGCCCAACAGCGAATGGCACAGCGAAGACGTGCTGGAGATTCATCCCTTCGATGCCGAGAACCGCGGCATCAACAGCGGCGATCGGGTCTCGCTGCAAAGCCGCTCCGGCGAGACTTCGCTGCGTGCCGTTATCACCGAGCGGGTGCAGCCGGGCGTGGTCTACACCACCTTCCATCACGCCCGCACCGGCGCCAATGTGGTGACCACCGACTACTCCGACTGGGCGACGAACTGCCCCGAGTACAAGGTCACGGCGGTGCAGGTCGCGCGCACCAGCGAACTGGCCCCGTGGCAGCAGGACGAGCTGCAGCGCGAGCAATTCCTGCGGCGCATCGAGCGGAGCGAGCCCCATGTGGCCGGATGAGTCCAACCTGGAGCCGTCTGTGGGAGCGGACTCCGTCCGCGAGCTCTGGGCCGTAGAAGATGGCATGACCGGCGACGAGTGCTGGCCTCTGGTCGCGGGCAGAGCCCAATCCCACAGCCGAAGCGGAAGAACATCGCGGCTGAAGCCGCTCCCACAGGAGGCGTGCTGAACGGTGAAACGCGAAATACTGATCCGCATGGCCAATGAGATCGCGCGCAATCTGCGGGCGCAGGCTGGCGTCGAGGCCGGCAAGGCCACGGCCACGCATATGCGCAGTTTCTGGACACCCGGCATGCGTGCAGACCTGATCGCGCACGCGTCCGCCGGCGGCGAGGGACTGGATACCATTGCGCTGGAAGCCGCTCGCCTGCTGGATGCAACGACGGTACCGTAACTTTCCCATAGACACGCCGGGCGACATCAGCACTCGCGCGCCATGACTGTCGCAGGACAGGGAAACTCGCTCTGGTAGGTCCAGATTCATCTGGACGCTTCTTCCCCATCCCGCAAGGAGCGTCCAGACAAGTCTGGACCCACAGAAGCCCGGCAAGGCTGGATTCATTGCTGTTGCACAGCATCGGCTCAAGGCAACCGCTTGCGCACGATGTCGCCGGACCACACCCCGCTCCTGCCCATTTCTCGCTGTTTCGCAAACACGGATGTACGAAGCGACTATCCTCTGCCGGAGGATCAGGCCGCAGCTGCCTGCCACGCTATTGCACTTCACACCAGGAGTCCCCGCATGAAATGGCAACGCGCCCGCCAGAGTCAGAACATCGAAGACAGACGCGGAGGTCGCACGGCAGCGCGCGCTGGCGGTGTCGGTATCGGCGGCCTTGCCATTGCGCTGATTGCTGGCTGGTTTCTGGGCGTCAACCCGGCCGAGATCCTGTCGCTGCTCGGCGGCATGCAGGGCTCGGGTACCAGTGCCCCGACCGCAAGCTCACCCGAAGACGAAGCCGCCCGCGCCAATGATCCGCGCCGCCAGTTCGTGGCTGCGATCCTGGGTGATACCGAAGATGTCTGGGGTCAGATCTTCCGTGCGAGTGGTCAGGAGTATCCAAACCCCAGGCTGGTGCTCTTCGAAGGCGCGGTGAATTCCGCCTGCGGCCAGGCCAGTTCGGCGGTCGGGCCCTTCTATTGCCCTGGCGATCAGCAGGTCTATATCGATCTCGGTTTCTTCAAGGAGATGCAGACCCGACTGGGCGGCGGCGGCGATTTCGCCGAGGCCTATGTCATCGCTCACGAAGTGGGACACCATCTGCAGTCGCTCACCGGTGTCTCGCGCAAGGTCAACGACGCCCGTCGACGCGGCCAGGATGTGGAAGGTGACAACGGTCTGCTCGTGCGCCAGGAATTGCAGGCTGACTGCTATGCCGGCGTCTGGGCACACCACGCGCAGGCGCGGCACCAGTGGCTGGAAGAAGGCGATATCGAGGAAGCCCTGAACACCGCCAGCGCCATCGGCGATGACCGATTGCAGAAGCAGTCGCGCGGCCAGGTCACGCCCGATGCCTTCACCCACGGCACCAGCGAGCAGCGCGTGCGCTGGTTTACCGCGGGCTTCCGCAGCGGCCAGATCCAGAGCTGCGATACCTTCGCAGTCGCTCGGCCCTGAGGCTTCTCTGCCGCCGGCTTCAGATCTGGGCCGGAGGCGGGCTCAACAGAAATATCGGAAGCGGCTGCGTTTACTACGGTGCAAAAAAGGGGCAAGGGGGCAGGGGCCCAATCTCGCCGCCAAGGCAGATCCTGCGGCGGGGTGGGTCCCCTGCCCCGTGCCCCCTGTCCCCTTGTTTGATGCGCGACCAAGCCCACCGCCCTGAGCAACCGGCACTCTCACCAAGAACACCACAAGCCATTGATTTTTCAAGCAGGTGCCATCTTGGCCGCGTTGCGGCCTACGTGACTGACGCAGCTGTCACGTAGACCCTTCGGGTCAACGTGACCTACTTCCACGGTTTGAAGCGCGAATAAGCGCATCACCAGGGGCGACCGGGACTCTCACCCAACAACCCAACACGCCCGCAGACGCGCCGCTTGCGTCTGCCGTGCTTGCTCGTCTATCTTTCGCAAATGCGAATCGGTTGCATTCGCACATTTTCAATCGCGATTGGAGACACACCATGAAGCTTCTGTACCCTGTTGGGGGCGCTCTTGCACTGCTCGCATCCACCGCCAGCTTCGCGGCGGAAACGCCCACACTCGAGGAAATGTGGCAGCTGGTGCAGAAGCAGCAGGCGCAGATTGAGGCGCTGCAGAGCGAGCTCAAGTCGGCTCGGGAGCAGGTGCTGATCACTGAGCAGAATGTACAGATGGCCGATCAGAAGATTGCAGCCAGCGAGCAGCGCCTGGACGAGACTGACGCCTCGCTGCAGGATCTGGTCAGTGCCGTGCCGGAATCCCCCGCCTGGGTCGAGAACACCAGTTTCGGCGGCTACGGCGAACTGCACTACAACGGCGGCGACACCGACAAGATCGACCTGCACCGCTTCGTGCTGTTCTTCGGACACCAGTTCAGCGATCGCGTGCGCTTCAATTCCGAGCTGGAAATCGAGCACGCCCTGGTCGGCGACGGCAAGCCCGGTGAAGTCGAGCTGGAACAGGCCTATGTCGAGTTCGATCTGAACGACAATCTGCGCGCCAAGGGCGGTCTGTTCCTGGTGCCGGTCGGCATGCTCAACGAGTACCACGAGCCGCCGGTCTTCTACGGCGTGGAACGCAATCCGATCGAATCGCGGATCATTCCCACGACCTGGTGGGAAGCCGGTGGATCGCTGTCGGGCCAGTTTGCGCAAGGTCTGGACTGGGACTTCGCCGTGCATTCGGGGCTCAAGGCCAGCGCCAATTCGCAATACACCGTTCGCTCCGGCCGCCAGAAGGTGGCCGAAGCCGTGGCCAAGGACGCCGCCTTCACCGCGCGCATCCGCTACAGCGCGATTCCGGGTCTGCAGCTGGCCGCCAGCTTCCAGCATCAGCAGGACATCACCCAGAGCGCCGATCCGACCGCAGGCGCGGCCAATCTGTTCGAGACCCATGCGGTCTGGAACACCGGCGGCTTTGGCCTCAAGGCGCTGTATGCGCGCTGGCAGCTGCAGGGCAGCGGCCCGGAATCCCTCGGAGCCGACGTGCAGGAGGGGTATTACCTGGAACCGTCCTATCGCTTCTCGCCAAACGTCGGCGTCTTTGCCCGCTACAACGTCTGGGACAATCTGGCCGGCGACTCGATCGACAGCGAGTGGCGCCAGACCGATATCGGCATCAACTACTGGCCGCATCCGGACGTGGTGTTGAAGGCTGACTACCAGTTCCAGGATGGCCCGGGCAACAACGACGGTGACGACCGCATCAACCTCGGTATCGGCTATCAGTTCTGATCGAAGCTGCGCGTTGATTTTGCGGCATGTATCGAGAATGGGCCGAGGTGAGCTCGTTTCATGAACCCCTATCGCCAGTTGTTGATGCGTCATTGCGAGGAGCGCAGCGACGAAGCAATCCAGTGCTGCTGAAGCTGTGCCTCTGGATTGCTTCGCTACGTACTCCATGAACCCATACTGTAACTTATTGATTTGTCATTGCGAGGAGCGCAGCGACGAAGCAATCCAGTGCTGCTGAAGCTGTGGCTCTGGATTGCTTCGCTACGCTCGCAATGACGCCTGGGGTTAGTGGCCCGTCGGCAACTTCGGGCCGAAGTGGGCGCTCTCCATGAACCCATATCGTAAGCCATGGAATTTGTATGTTCCGGCAAGAGCCGGCTTTTGTAGCCCGAAGTGCGCGCAGCGCTTGCCAGGCAGTGACGCCGCGCCGCAGCGCGGCGCCATCGAAGGCAGCGATCCACAGGTTCCAGCGGGATGTCTGAGGCGCGGAGAACGCGGAGATGTGCAATCGCCATTGAGCACCCTTGGCCTTTCTCCGCGCCCTCCGCGCCTCCACGTGAATTGAACCAGCTCGAATCAGGTAGCTTTCATGCCTGCATACCGGAACTACCCGAGAAGGTGGCATGACTGGCCCTTTGCTGACCAGCAAGAACCATGAGCAACTCTGCCGCGGCCGCAGTGCGGGTGAGCTGAGCCTGCATTGCAGTCTGGATCTGGATCGGTCCACCACCGAGGTCGAACTGCAGCCCGAGCACTGGTGCTGGCAGGGCCAGGCCTTCCCCTACCTCAGGAAGTGCAAGGATCGAACGGTCTACCACTGGGACGGCAGCAGCTTCGAGCCGGTTGCGCGTTTCAACGGAGCCCTGATCAAGCTCGTGCCCACCCCCTGGGGGCCGCCGACCTTCGAGATCGACGGCATCAAGATGCTGCCGACGGCGCAGATCTCTCCCTGGGACGACGCCGGGAACAAGGTGGGACTGATCCAGCCGCGCGGCAAGCGCATCCTCGACACCTGCGGCGGCCTCGGCTATTTCGCCGCCTGGTGCCAGCAGGGTGGCGCGGCCAGCGTGGAGTCCTTCGAGAAGAATCCCGACGTGATCTGGCTGCGCAGCCTGAATCCCTGGTCACCGCGCACCGATGCCGTACTGAGGCTGACGCCGGGGGATGTCTCGGCGCAGATCCAGTCGCTGGACAGCGCCAGTTTCGACGCCGCCCTCCACGATCCGCCGCGCTTCGGCATCGCTGGCGAGCTCTACTCCCAGGCCTTCTACGATCAGCTCGCCCGCGTGCTCAAACCCGGCGGCAAACTGTTCCACTACACCGGCAGCCCCAACAAGCTGACCAGCGGCCGCGACGTGCCCCGGGAGGTCGCCGGTCGATTGCGGCTGGCTGGCTTTGCGGCGGAACTGAACGGAGACGGCGTGCTGGCGACAAAGGCGCGGCACTGAATTGGCACCTAGTTCTTGAACGACAGGATCCCGTCCTGCACGGCCCGAAACACCGCCTCGGAGCGGGAATTCGCCGCCAGTTTCGGGTACAGATTGCGTACATGATGGGCGACCGTGTTGGGCTTCATGCCCAGTCGGGTCGCGGTCTCACGGTAGGACAATCCTCGCGCCAGCGCCTCCAGCACATCGCGTTCGCGACTGGTCAAGGCCATCAGGCGGTCCACCGGTGCTGGCGCGCGCTCGGATTGGCGCAGGCGACGCAACAGATAACCCGCCACCGCCGGCGAGATCGGTGATTCGCCTGCCGCAGCCAGACGCAGCGTGTCCAGCAGACTGAGGGGATCTGCGTTCTTCAGCACGTATCCATCGACACCGGCACTGATGGCCTCGACGACACTGGCTTCGTCCCCAAGCAGCGTAAACACGACAACCACGGGTGGTTTGGGCAGTTGCCGCAACTGCGGCAACAGTTCCACGCCACGACCATCGGGCAGGCCCAGATCCAGCAACAGCAGATCGGCAGACATTGGGAGCTGCCGCCGCGCGTTGGTCAGATCATGGGCGATCCAGGCCAGGCGGAATTCTGCTGACGACTGAATGATGGCAGTCACCGCCGCGCACACCGCGAGGTTGTCTTCCACCATGGCCACAGACTTAACTTCAGCGATCGGCATGACCAGCATTCCTGATTCTGCTGCGATTGTAGAGGCCCGTGAAGTCGGCGCCGTCCCATGTTCATGCCATGGCGTCGCATGCGCCCGCAGGCCAGACTACAACGCAGTGCCCGTCTACTGAATGAGCCGATGCCATCGACATCCGAGCAAGTCCCGCTGCCGTCCTGGCCACGCCGGGTGGGTGGCGCGCTGTTGTGGCTGTGCCTGTGGCAGCTGTTGTTCTGGCCGCTGGTGCACTGGGCTGAACGCGCAGCCCGACCGAGTTCGCTATCGGCGGCGCAATCGGTGGAATTTCAGTTGCTTGACGACACCGGGCAGGCACTCGGTGGGCGCCGTTCGGCCGCCCGGGTAGGACTGGAAGGTTTTGTTGTCAGTAGCGAACCTGGGGCCACCCGGGTGATCTTTGCCGTGCCGTTCAGCGTGGAAGATCCAACCCGGGAACTCGCTCTGTTCCTGTCCTTGCGTGAGCAGATTCGCGAAATTCGACTCAATGGCAGTGCCCTGCAGGCAATGCAGTCGCTACCGCGACTGGAGGGCCTGCTGACCTCGGAGCCCAGCTATTACGCCTTGCCGAGCAGCCTGATCCGCGCAGGCGAGAATCAACTGGAAGTGGAGAAATCGCTGTTTGGCTTCGACACCGCGTTGAGCGAATTCGCCATAGGTCCAGCCGACGAACTCGCCGAGAACTATCGATGGAAATCCTTCCTGATCACCGATCTCGGGCTGATCAGCATCGGCGTGCAGCTGTTCGCGATCCTGCTGATGCTGGCCGTCAACTGGCCAGCGGAAGATCGCCCGCGCATCCGTGCGCTGATCGCCCTGATCGCCTGCAACACGGCGGGCGTCTACTGGTTGAGCTTCAGTCCACCCATCACCCTGTCGCTGGCCCAGTTCGTGTTCTGCTGGGGCGCCCTGAACCTGGGTCTGAGCTGGGCCATCGTCAATTTCAGCGTACACGACACCGGCGTGATCCGTTCCACCGCCCGGCTGCGTCAGATGGGCGTCGTTCTGGCCGCAGCCTATCTGCTGTTCTGGCTCGCGCCCGGTCTGACGGAAGACGAATCCAGGCTGACGCAAGTCCTCGATGTCGTTTACCTGGTGAGCGCTGCGGCAGCACTGCTGGCCATGGTCTGGCTGGCTGACGCCGCCGCGCGACCTTCGCGTCCGCGGCGCTTCGAACGCACCGTGCTGGCCTTGTGCTTCAGCGCACTGGCGCTGGATCGCATCGGCAGCATGGTCAATCTGCATTCTCCCTTTGATGCCAGTTTGCCATTGACGCTGCCCTGGTCACCCATCCTGGGCACGCTGCTCGGCTTGTCGATGGTGTTCGCCCTCGCCCGTGAAGCCGCGCAGGCGCGACGCACGGTGGTGGAAGCCAACGATCGGCTGGCCCGGGATCTCGCCGCACGCGAGGCAGAACTGGAGGCGAGCTACCGCGAGCGCGGGGAAATGCTCAAGCGTGCTGCGATCCACGATGAGCGCCAGCGCCTGATGCGCGACATGCACGATGGCATCGGTGGCGAATTGCTGAGCCTGAAGCTGCGTGCCGATGCTGGCGCGCTGGACGACGAACAGCTGCGCACGGGCCTGGACAGCACACTCAACGACTTGCGCCTGATCGTGGATTCGCTGGATACCGCAGAAGATGGTCTGGGCCTCGCGCTGGTGGCATTCGAGCGGCGCCTGCGTCAGCAACTGAGCGGCCTGGGTTGCGAGTTGCTTAGTCAGGACGACATCGGCCAGGCCAGGGACCAGTTCGGCGCCCGGGTCGTGCTGAACGTGTTGCGCATCCTGCAGGAGGCGGCCAGCAACGCCCTGCGCCACGGCAAGGCCACGCAACTGATTCTGCACAGCGGCTTGGATGCTGCGAGCAATTGCATCGTGGTCAGCCTTCAGGACAACGGCAGCGGCATGGGGGAATCGGCCCGCAGCGGTCAGGGGCTCACCAGCATGCACCATCGCGCCGCCGCCATCGGTGCGCGGCTGGAGCTATGCTCCGCCGCGCACGGTACCTGTTTGAAGCTTTCGCTACCCAGCCTCTGAGCAGCGGGATGTGCGCGCAATCGCTGCAGGATCGGCTTGCAGACCGGCGTCAGGGGGTTTCGAAGCCGTTGCGGAACAGATCGCCGCTGTTGTTCAGGATCAGATAGACCGCCCCCGTGTCTGGCACGGCGCCGGCATCGGCTGCCAGTGCCCCTGCCAGTACGTCGGCGCGACCATCGTTGTTGAAGTCGCCGCGCTGAGCCAGGGTGAATCCGAGAAAGTCACCAGCTGTCTCACCCAGCCAGGAAATGCCCTCGGTGCCATCCAGCGTGGCCAGATCGATGGGTGCAGTGGGCCAGTTCGGGCGGCCGTAGATCACGTAGAACTTGCCACTGTTGCCGCCAGCCTGATGGGCGCTGATCAGCAGATCGTCGATGGCGTCGCCATTGACATCCCCGGGTGAGGAAACAGCCGTGCCGGTGACTTCGCCCGCCGCAGCGCCACTGAAGCCCATGCCACTACCTTGGGAGATCAACAGGGCGACATCCCGGGTGTAGTCGCCGGGCGCTGCCCCGGCGCCGAAGATCACGTACACCGCGCCTGAAGTGAGCCGGCCGGCGGCAGCGGCGGTCTGAGCGCCGATGATCAGATCCATGTACGCGTCGCCGTTGACGTTGCCGGTGGCGACCGAGGTGCCCAAGCGCCCTCCGGTCAGGGCCACCGAAGTAACGCCGACGAACTCGATGCCGTGCGTGGCGTTGTAGCCGGACACCTGCTCCTGGGTGGCAAATCCCAGGTCGCCGTCGACATCGGCGCGGCCGTAGATGACGTAGGCCTTGCCGCGCTCGGAATCGGCGAAGGGCGCGCCGATCAACATGTCGCCAATGCCGTCACCATTGAAGTCGTCGAGCCCGCGCACCGAATAACCGAAGCGCGAGGCGGTATCGAATCCATTGAAGAACACACCGCGCGGCGATGAGGTACGTGTCACCTGTTGCAGGTTGATATCGGCCGGAATGGCAGCCTGGCCGAAAATGACCACCGCCCGCCCCTGGTTCAAGCCCCATTGCGAAATGATCAGATCGGAGAAGTTGTCGTTGTTGAGCCGGGTGGACGCGAGCGACCAACCAAAGCTGTTTGCCCCGGTGCTGATCCGGAAACCGTAGCCACTGGGCGGGGAATCCAGATTGATCACCGCCGGAAAGCTGGTCTTGCCATAGATCAGATGCACCGCCGAGCTACCGGCACTTGTGGGCGCGCCGATGGCAAAGTCGTCGATGCCGTCATTGTTGAAGTCACCGGCTGCGGAGACCGCGACCCCCAGCGCGTTGAAGCCGCTGGTAGCTCCGCGCACGATGAAGCCATTGCTGCCGTTCAGTGATTCCGGCGCCATGGCGGCCGGCGCCGACTGTGAGCCCGAACCGAAATACACATAGACCGCCCCCGCGTTGGCGGCCCCCACATCGACGCCCGGAGCACCCACGGCAAAATCATCAAATCCATCGCCGTTGATGTCACCGATGAAGTCCAGACCACGGCTGTAACCATCACTGGTGGCGTCCCCGGCCAATTTTTGCCCTTCGGGCGGGAGCAGACCACTGATGCTGCGGGCCACTGGCGCTGCCACAGCGGATGCCGTCAGAACCATTGCCGCAAGCGCGGCCACCCAGACAGTCTTCTTCATTGCCGTTCACCCGGTTGTTGGATGGACCGCAGTCTCCGAAGATGTGCCTCAATGCGAATCGTATGAATATGGGATGAGGCACCTCGCAACCTGCAGGAAAGCACTTCGCAACCTGCAGGAAAACAGCATTTCGCAATCCGGGTACTCTTGGCGCCTGCACGGCTGACTTCGCTGCCCTTCGGCGCCGAACCTGGAAAGACATGCGCAATCCTGATGGTCACCGCTCCGCTTTGACTGGACGCCGGAACTTCCTCAAGCACGCCTCCCTGACGGCGCTGGCGACCGGGCTCGTCGCCCTGCCCGGGCGGGGCTGGAGCGTGCAGGGCGATGTGCTGAGGATGCGCGCCTACAACGATCTGTCCACGCTGGATCCGGCAATGATGCTGTCGGGTGCCGAGGGCCTGGTCGGACAGGCCATCTACCTGAATCTGGTCCAGTTCAAGCCTGGCGACAGCTGGGAATGGGAACTGGATGCGGCCGAGTACTTCGAGCAGATCGACGACACCCATTTCGCTTTCCGCCTGCGCCCGGGTATCCGCTTCAGCAACGGCTACGGCGAGATGACGGCCGATGACGTCAAGTTTTCGCTGGAGCGCATCGTCGATCCGGCCACGCATTCACCGAATGCGGCTGACCTTGGCCCTTTCAGCCATGTCGAGGTGAATGGCCGCCATGAGGGCGTGATCGTGTTGAAGTCGCCCTACTCCGCTTTTGTTCCCATCGGTTTGTGCGCTGCCAGCGGATGCATCCTGTCACGCGAAGCGATGCAGGCGGTGGGCGGGCGTTTCAACATCGAACCGCCTTGCTGCTCGGGGCCGTACCGCTTCAAGTCATGGAAGGCGAAACGCAAGACCATCCTTGAACGCAATCCCGACTGGAATGGTCCACCCGGCGCCTTCCGCGAGATCCACGTTTATCCGCTGACGGACGTCAAGGCAGGAGAGCTGGCCTTCGAGGCCGGCGAACTGGATGGCACGCAGACCTCCATCGAGGGTGTCGAGGTGTTCAAGCGGGCCATGCCGCCGAACAGCCGCCTGAATCTGAAGAACTCGCTGCGCTACTACTGGGTGGGTCTCAACATCGAGCATCCCAAGCTGCAGGACCTGCGCGTGCGCCGCGCCATCCAGTACGGCATCGATGTCACCGCGGTGATCGAGGCCGCCTGGTTTGGCCTGGCCACACCCGCCACCGGCATCATCGCGCCCGGTCTGATCGGCCACCGCAAGGCCGCTGACATCCCCTTGGCTGGCGACCCCGCCCTGGCTCGCGAACTGCTGGCGGAGGCCGGCGTGGAGCTGCCATTGAAGCTGACGCTGGCGCTGAAAAGCGATGCGCTATCGCTCACCGCGGGACAGGTGATCCAGTGGTCGCTGGCGAAGATCGGCGTGGAGATCGAGCTGCAGCCGCAGGACAACGCCACCCTGCTGACGCTCGGCAACGAGTCTGCCGGCGAACGCTGGCGCGATGTGCAACTGCACATGCAGAGCTTCTTCATGCTGGGCGATCCCTATTACGCCACCTGCTGGTTCGTCAGCGAGCAGGTCGGCATCTGGAACTGGGAGCGTTTCAGCAATCCCGAATTCGACCGCCTGCACCTGCAGGCCATGGCCTCCTTCGACACTGCGGAGCGCGATCGCATGTACCAGCACATGCAGCATCTGATGGAAGCCTCCGGTGGCTATCGCTTTCTGGCCCACGATGTCGAATCGGTACTGACCCGGAACTGGATCCAGCCTTCCTTCCGCGCCGATGGCTATCCGATGTATCGAGGTTTCCGCCTGTCCAGTTCGGACGCCGCCTGAGCATGCTGGCCTTCATCGCGCGCCGACTGGGGCAGGCCCTGATCGTGCTGGTGCTGGCGGTCTCGTTGCTGTTCGGGATGATCCACATGATTCCGGGCGACCCGGCCAGCGTCATGCTGGGGCCGCGGGCGACGCCGGCATTGCGCGCGGAGTTGAACGAGCGCATGGGCCTGGACCGGCCCTTCGTGGTGCAGCTGGGCAGCTTTCTGGTCAAGGCAGCCCAGGGTGATCTGGGTGAAGGGCCATTCAGCAGACGGCCGGTGGTCGACATCGTGCTCGAACAACTGCCGTACACGCTGACCCTGGTGTTCGCGGCCATCGGCGCGGCGACACTGCTGGGCATTCCGCTGGGCTGCTTTTCGGCGATCCGCCGCGGATCCTGGCTCGATCGGGCCACGGCAGTGGGCTCGGTGGCCTTCATTGCCATCCCCTCCTTTGTCGTGGCCTTGTATGCGCTTCTGCTGCTGTCGGTGCGCTGGCGCTGGTTCCCGGCGATGGGTGCGGGTGAGTCCGGCAACCTGCTCGATCAGGCGCACCATCTGTTCTTGCCCGCGACGGCGCTGGGCCTGGGCTGGGTGGGCTATATCGCGCGCCTGGTGCGCAGCTCGATGCTGGAGGTGATGGAGGAAAACCATATCCGTACCGCCCGCGCCTTCGGGCTACCCGAGCGCACTGTGATCGGCAGCTACGCGCTGCGCATCGCCATTCTGCCCACGGTGACCATACTCGGCCTCGGCATCGGCACCATGCTTTCAGGCGCCTTGTTCACCGAGATCGTGTTTTCCCGTCCGGGTATCGGCAAGTTGCTGCACGAGGCGGTGCTGACCCGCAACTACCCGGTGGTGATGGGCACGGTGCTGGTGACCACAGCCTTCTTCGTGTTCAGCACGGTGATGTCGGACATCCTCAACGCCTTTCTCGATCCGCGCCTGCGCCACGGCGGGGGCAGCTGATGAAGTGGCCAGCCCTGCTGCGCAGCGACGGCCTGCTGCGGGAAACCTGGCGCAAGTTGCGGCGTGATCCGCTGGGCCTCGGCGGTTTGTGCGTGGTGCTGCTGATCGGCGTGATGACCGTGTTCGCGCCCTGGTTTGCCACCCACGCGCCGCTGGAGATCGACGTCTATGCACGCCTGCTGCCGCCCTCGGCCGAGCATTGGCTGGGCACCGATCAACTCGGACGCGATATCTATTCGCGCCTGCTCTACGGTGGTCGCATTGCCATGACCGTGTCGCTGGTGTCGATTGCCGTGGCCATGAGCCTGGGGCTGGCTTTGGGCATGCTCGCAGGATTCGGTCCACGCTGGCTGGACCGGATCCTGGTGATCAGCTTCGACACACTGCGTTCCTTCCCGACCATCATGTTCGCACTCGCGGTCGTGGCGCTGATCGGGCCGTCGCTGAACACGGTGATCGGCATCATCATCATCGCCTGGGTGCCAGTCTATGGCCGCGTGGTGCGCACCCAGACCCAAGCGCTGCGCGAGCGCGATTTCATCCTGGCCGAGCGCGCCATGGGCGCCTCGCTGCCACGCATCCTCTGGCATCACGTCATGCCCAATATCGCCGCGCCGCTGTTCATCCTGGCCTCGATGGACATCCCGGTGATCGTCGGCATGGAGGCGGGATTGAGCTTTCTGGGATTGGGCGTACAGGCGCCCACGCCCAGCTGGGGCAGCATCCTCAACGACGGCTATTCCTACATCCGCAATTCACCCTGGCCGATCATCGCCGGCGGCCTGCCGCTGATTCTGGTCACGCTGGGCTTCACCTTTTTCGGCGAGGCGCTGCGCGACATCTTTGACCCCAAGCTGAGGCGCAAGTGAGCACCCCATCTGGCGACACGGTGCTGTCGATCGAGGGCCTGTCGGTGTGCCACCATACCGAGCGTGGGCCGTTGCAGGCGCTGCGGGACGTCAGTCTGCAAGTACCGCGTGGCGAGATCGTCGGCCTGGTCGGCGAAAGCGGGTGCGGCAAATCCACGCTGATCTCGTCGGTCATTCGGCTGCTGGCGCCCAATACCGAGATCACCGGCGGTGCCATCCGCTTCAACGGGATCGATCTGCTGACGCTGAGCGAGGAGCAGATGCGCGGCCGACGCGGCAGTGAGCTGGCGATGGTCTTCCAGGATCCGATGAGCAGTCTCAATCCGGTGCTGACCATCGGCCGCCAGATGAGCGACATCCAGTACCGATTGCCCGGCGGACGCCGCAAGAAACACGAGCGCTCGCTTGAGATGCTGCAGCGGGTAGGAATCGCCGATGCCCATCTGCGCCTGGACGACTATCCGCAACAACTCTCCGGCGGCATGCGCCAGCGTGTGGCCATCGCCATGGCGCTGATGATGAAACCGGCGCTGCTGATTGCCGACGAGCCAACCACGGCGCTGGATGCCACGCTGGAGGTGCAGATCATCCAGCAACTCAAGTCGCTGCAGGCCGAGATGGGTTGTTCCATCCTGTTCATCTCGCACCACCTCGGCGTGATTGCCGAACTCTGTGACCGCGTGGTGGTGATGTACGCGGGCGAAGTGGTCGAAAGCGGCAGCGTCGCCGAGATCTTTCGCACGCCGCAGCATCCGTACACGCGCATGCTGCTGGCCTGCGATCCGGCGTCGATCGCCGAGCGCACGCGAACCCTGCCGATCATTCCGGGCAGCCTGCCCGATCTGGTCGACCTGCCCGATGGCTGTGTCTTCCGCGAGCGCTGCGATCGCGCCGCCGACGTTTGTGCCAGCCGGCGCCCGTCACTGGCGGATGGCGGCAACGGTCGCCAGGCCGCCTGTCATTTCGCCGGGCCACAAACATGAGCGCGGTGCTCGATGTGCGCGATCTGCACGTGCGCTACCCGCGGGCGCTGTCGCTGGCCGCGCGCCTCGGCGGCGAGCGCCATCCCTGGGTGGATGTAGTGCGCGGGGTCTCGCTGCAGATTGCGCCCGGCCAGACGCTGGCGGTGGTCGGCGAAAGTGGCTCGGGCAAGACCACGCTGGCACGGGCCCTGATGGGACTGGTGCCCAGCTGCGGCGGCGAGGCCCATATCGAAGGCGCGCGTCTGGCCCGGTCCGCCCATGGATTGCTGCAACCGGATCGCCGCCGTGTGGCCATGATGTTCCAGGACCCGGTGGGCTCACTGAGCCCGCGCATGACCGTGCGCAGCGCTCTGGCCGAACCCTTCCGGATTCACCGCACCGGCGAGACTGATGCCGACCGTGAAGCACTGCGCTTGCTGGCGATGGTGGGTCTGGGGCCGGAATTCGGCGAGCGCTACCCGCACCAGCTGAGCGGCGGACAGGCGCGTCGCATCGGCGTCGCCCGCGCGCTGGCATTGAAGCCCTCCCTGCTGATCGCGGACGAACCGACGGCTGGGCTGGACGTGTCCATCCAGGGCGACGTGCTCAATCTGCTCTCGGGATTGCAGCAAGAGCTCGGCCTGTCGATCCTGATCATCACCCACAACCTCAACATCGTCCGCCACGTTGCTGACCACATGGCCATCATGTATCTGGGCCGCTTCGTCGAACAGGGCCCCAGTGCCGAGATCTTCCGCCATCCGCGCCATCCGTATACGCGGGCGCTGCTGTCGGCCAATCCCTCGCATGATCCGGGCGTCGTGGCTGAACGCCTGCAACTGCAGGGCGAGATTCCGAGCCCGAGCCATCGACCGCCAGGTTGCGAGTTCCATACCCGCTGCCCCTGGGTCGCGCAGGACTGCCGCAGCATCCCACCGAATGAGCGCGAAGCCGCGCCGGGACACCGATTCAGCTGCTGGCACCCGCCGACGGCTGCGCCGCAAATTCCCTGACCCTTTGGCGGCTGCCGCAAGGCACTTGCCATCCCTGTCCATCTGCCAATCGCGGCCTTTCGCTTCCGGCGTTGAAAGGCCTCATCCGATTAGTTGAGATGTGACTGAATTAACCATTGCTAATTTATGGAGGTCTAAGATAGCGGCGTGCGTCGCTGAGAGGATCGAAACATGAACGTCCGAACGCGTCTGGCCATCGCCGCGGCTGTCGCGATGATGAGCGCCTGGGGAAAGGTTGATGCTGCGACGGCCACGCCGCACTGGACGGTCCTGGGCTGGAACGATCTGGGCATGCATTGCATGGACAGTGACTACTCGGTGTTCGCCATCCTCCCGCCCTTCAACAATGTGCGGGCGCAGGTGATTGATCCTGCGGGCCATCTGGTGACTGTTGGCAACGGCGTGTCCCTCAGCTACGAAGCCGTGGCTGATCCGGATGGCTCGATCAACAGCACCTCCATCGGCAAGTCCGGATTCTGGAACTACACCCTGCCCCTGTTCGGCCTGACCCTGGCGCCTGACCATGGCCTGGCCGGCTGCAACATGCCGGGGGCGGGCAATCTGCCTCAGCCGATGAGCCTTGATCCGGGTCGGCAGTGGTTTGGCGCCGAAGGGGTGCCGATCACGCCCTACGACGACGCTGGCCAGAAAAATCCCTATCCATTGATGCGGCTGGTCGTGCGCGATCTCCTGGGCACGCCACTGGCAGCCACTTCCGTGGTGCTGCCGGTATCTGACGAGATGGATTGTTCCGACTGCCATGCATCGAACTCGGCCGCAGCCGCGCGACCGGCGGCGGGTTGGGTGAATGACCCGAACCCGGCGCGCGATTTTCGCTTGAACATCCTGCGCCTGCATGATGACCGCCAGGCCGGCAGCCCGAGCTACGTCAGCGCGCTGGCGCAACTCGGACTTGATCCCGCTGGCCTGTACCCGAGTGTGCAAGGCAGCGGACTGCCCGTTCTGTGCGCCGCCTGCCACACCTCGAACGCCCTGCCGGGAACCGGGCTGTCCGGTATTTCGGCGCTGACTTCAGCGATGCATCGCCTGCACGCCAACACCCGTGATCCGGTCAGTGGACTCACGCTGGACTCATCCGCCAATCGCTCGGCGTGCTACAGCTGTCATCCCGGATCCACCACCCGATGCCTGCGTGGCGCAATGGGTGCGGCGATCGCCGCTGACGGCAGCATGGCGATGCAATGCCAGAGCTGCCACGGCAACATGAGTCGGGTCGGAGACCTCAATCGCGTCGGCTGGCTGCAACAGCCGAGTTGCCAGAACTGCCATACCGGAACAGCGGTCCAGAATGCCGGTCTGATCCGCTACACCGATGCCTACACGCCCGCCGGGGAACTGCGCCCGGCGGTCAATCCGGTGTTCGCCACCAATCCCGACCAGCCTGCACCCGGATTTGATCTCTATCGATTCTCCAGAGGCCACGGCGGCCTGTACTGCGAAGCCTGCCATGGCTCGACCCATGCTGAATTCCCGTCCTCGCACCGCAACGACAATCTGCAGAGCCTGCAGGTGCAAGGGCATGCCGGGGTGGTGTCCGAATGCACCGTATGCCACGCCTCGCCCGCAAACGGCCTCGATGGTCCGCACGGTCTGCACCCGCTGGGGTCGCGCTGGGTCAGCGCCCACGGAGATTTTGCCGAGGGCAACACCACTGCCTGCATGGCCTGCCATGGCGGCGACTATCGCGGCGGCGTGCTCAGCGCATCGCAATCGAACTGGTCTGCGAACACCCGCTATGGGATCAAGAATTTCTGGCGCGGCTTCCGCATCGGCTGCTATGCCTGCCACAACGGGCCCAACAGCGACGACCCCAGCAGCAATCACGCGCCGGTGGTAACCGACGCCAGCCTCAATACCAGCGCTGGAAACAGCGCCAGCCTGACCCTGGTCGCCAATGATGCCGATGGCAATCCGTTGACGCTCCGGATCGTCAGCCAGCCTGCTCACGGCGCGGTGGCACTGTCCGATCGCCTGGCCACCTATCTCCCGGAGCCCGGCTTCTCGGGCGATGAAGAATTCAGCTTCGCCGCCTGGGATGGCAAGACCGACTCCAACCTGGGCCGGGTGCAGGTGCACGTGCAGGCCGCGCTACCGCTGTTCCAGAATGGATTCGAGGACTGACCTCAGTGCTGAAACATGCGGGACACTGGCGCCAGGGCGCATCATCCAGACGTCCGCCCAGCAAAGAATGCATGCGACCTCCGTGCCTGGCTGTAACCTCCATCAGCGTCGTCGGCGCCTCGCCCTGATCATCAGCGCGCTGGCGCTGGCCGCCTGCGCCACCGCTCAGGATCGCGCCCGCTATGCCGCAAGGGAGGCACCGCCCAGGCCGTTCCGAACCGATGGCTGCACGCTGGTCCCGGATTTCAACTTCAGCACCTGCTGCGAAGCCCACGATCGCGCCTATTGGCAAGGCGGCTCCTGCGCAGAGCGCCGCCAGGCCGATCAAGACCTGGCCCAGTGCATCCGCGCTGCCGGACATCCAGGATTGGCCCCCTGGTATGGCGCGGGCGTGCGCATCGGCGGTGCCGATATCTGGCCGGTACCCTGGCGTTGGGGATTCGGCTGGCCGTACGGGTTGTCGTGTCAATCGGTTTCGCCCAATCCGCCGGCCCCGCCCTAGCCATGCGAGCATCGAAGTTTCGCACCAAGCGTTGCCTGGTTCGCATTAGCCGTCGGGGCGCTTCAGTATCCTGATGTGCCGAAAGGCCCGGCACGGGCGCGGTGGGGGCACCATGAAAACTCGGCTTCGATGGCTTCTGGGCCTGGGATTGGCGACGGCCGCCCTGGAGTTTCACGCCCAGGCCGTGAGCTATGACATCGTCTATGTGCGGCAACCGCGCTTCGGCGACAACATCAACAGCACCTGGCCCGAGGTCTTTCATCCGGCGCGCATCGATCCCGGGGCGGATCTGATGCTGCTGCATCCGGACGGCAGTGAAGAAGTGCTGGTGACCGGCGGCAATGGCAGCGTCACCGACCCCTTCGTGTCCTTTGACGCGAACTGGGTGTACTACAGCTATTTCCCGGACATGCGCCCGGCCGCCATCAATTCGCAGCGCGGCTTGCCGCTGGCCGGCGCCGACATCTACCGCATCCATCTGCAGACTCGGCAGATTCAGCAACTCACCCACGGCGAATTCACGCCCAATACCGGCGCTGGCCACTGGGATGAAAGCAATCCGTTGAATCCGCCGTCGAGCTTCAACCGACTGGGTTACGGCATCCTCAACCTTGGCCCCTGTCCCCTGCCCGGCGGCAAGATTGCCTTCACCAGCAATCGCAACGGTTTCGAACCACCGAAGGGCTTCACCAACCCGACGCTGCAACTGTACGTGATGGACGAGGATGGTCAGAACGTCACGCCCATCGCACCAATGACCATTTCCAGCGCCTTGCATCCCACGGTGCTCAGCGATGGCCGACTGATTTTCAGCACCCATGAAAGCCAGGGTCTGCGCGATCGTCGGCTGTGGGGCATCTGGTCGATCTGGCCGGACGGCCGTCTGTGGGCACCGGTCGCAAGCGCCTTCAACAACGACCGCGCCTTCCATTTCATGACCCAGCTCGGGAACTCCGATCTGGTGGTTGTCGATTACTACAACCTCAACAACAACGGCTTCGGCGCGCTGTATCGATTCCCGGTGCAGCCGCCACCCGGAATGCCGCCATTCCACAGCGCCTTCCCGGCCGACAACCCGGATATCGCGCAAACGGTGGGTGCTGGATTCCGCTACGACTTCCGCATTCCATTCACGCCACGCGGACTGTATTCGCTGACGCCCTTCACCACGGCCCAGGACGAAGCCGCCCCGGTGGGCAGCAACGGCGTGCGCGTGGGCAAGTTCACCCACCCCTCGGCCGCGCCCAACAACGATCTGCTGGTGGTGTGGACACCCGGCCCGGCCAATGATCTGAACCGGCCGACCCCCACGCCCTACTACGACGCCGGCCTCTACCGGGTGCCCGGCAGCGGCATCATCAACAGCCCGCAGGATCTGGTGTTGATCAAGAACGATCCGCTCTACAACGAGGCCTGGCCGCGCGCGGTGGTGAGTTATCAGAGCGTGCATGGCATCCCCGAGCCGGCACGGTTGGCCTGGCTCCCCAACGATGGCAGCAGACACGCGCAGTTGCCGGCGGGCACGCCCTACGGGCTGGTCGGAACGTCGAGCTTCTACAAGCGCGAGAGTTTCCCCGGGCTGGTGCTGTCGTGGTCGAACACCTTCGATGGGCTGGATGCCTTCAACACCAGTGAAAACGGGCAATCGGGCAACTGGTTCACACAGGGCGCCGATGCCGGCAAGTACAGCAACAGCGATATCTGGGCGGTGCGGGTGGTGGCCATGGAACCCCACAGTCACCGCAGCTACGGGCCCAATATCGGGCGTCAGTTCAGCAGTCACGCCGAGGAACGGCTGCGCATCCTGGGCGAGATCCCCTTGCGCAAGTTCGATGGCCAGAATCAGCCGATTCTGGATCTCGAAGGCAATCCCGACACCAGCTTCCTGGCCCGTATCGTCGCCGACACCCCGTTCACCTTCCAGACGCTTGATCGCAACGGCATGGTGCTGAACATGGCGCAGACCTGGCATCAGGTCCGACCCGGCGAGATGCGCGCCGATTGCGGCGGATGCCACGCCCACAGTCAGCAGCCGCTCGCTTTCGAGACCACAGCTGCAGCACAGCCGGCTTATCTGCCCTTTGATCTCAGCAAGGTCACGCCCCTGCTCACTCGCGACGCCCAGGGCCAGCCGGCATTGCGGGTGGCGAACACCACTCAGCTGAGCGTGGAGTTTCTACGTGACATCCGCCCGATCCTGCAGTCGCGCTGCATCAGCTGCCATCAGGGCCCCGGCGCTGCCGGCAATCTGGATCTGGCTGATACCTCGATCAGCAACAATCTGCCCGGCGACTATCGCCGTCTGGCCGCCGACAGCGACGCCCTTTACGGCTATCCGCCCGTCATCAGCAACGGAATCTGGCGCCAGACCAATGCCAGCCGCTATGTGCGCAAGTTCCAGAGTCGCCGCAGCCTGCTGATCTGGAAACTGTTCGGACAGCGCCTGGACGGCTGGAGCAATGCCGATCATCCCACCGAGTCCGTACCCGGCAACGCCAGCACCTTGCCCGCCGGCGCCAACGCCAATGAGGCGGACCTCGATTACACCGGCAGCATCATGCCGCCAGCTCCGGTCACACCGCTGACGGCTGACGAGAAACTCACCTTCGTGCGCTGGATTGATCTGGGCGCACCCATCGACACCGGCAACCCCGCCTATGGCTATCTGCTGGACGACCTCAAGCCGACGCTGACCGTGAGCCTGCCCCGAGCCGGCGTCAACACAGCAGTCATCACCCGGCTGCGCTTTGGTTTTGCCGACGCTCATTCGGGCATCGATCCGGCTTCGCTGTCGGTCAGCGCGGATTTCGGCGTGAATGGCAGGGCACCCGGCGCCGAACTGGCCGATCTCGCCCAGGTGGTCGGGGACGGCATCTACGAGATCACCCTGAGCACGCCGCTGGCGCTGGTCAGCAATCAGCATCTTCAGGTGTCGATTCGGGATCTGCAGGGCAATGTCACGCGGGTGAATCAGGCTTTCAGCGTGACCGCGGCGCTGGGCGATGTCTTCCGGGATGGCTTCGAACTCTGATCGGGGGCGAGATTCCTATTCGGTTTCGGTGGCAGATGGGTGTGGTCTGAGCGAGGAGCAGCGCCTGACCTGGCGCGACCGCCGCCGGGACCACAGCAACAGCCCCATCGCGGTGACGATCAGGATGGCAGCCAGGGCAAAGCTCAGATGTAGCCCACGCTCTGCCGTCTGCAGCGCTGAAGCGCCCGCATCGCCTGTGGATCTGCCCCAGGCGAACACGGCAGCCATCAATGAGGCGCCGGTGATCAAGCCCAGGTTGCGTGAGAGGTTCAGCAGGGCCGAGACCAGCCCACGCTGGTCTGGCATCACCGAGGTCATCACGGCCGTGTTGTTGGCGGCCTGGAACACAGCGTAGCCGGCCGTGACCAGCAACAACGGCGAGATATAGCCGACCACCCCGAGGCGCGCCGGGATCGAAGCCAGCAACAAGGCACCGATCAGCATGCCGAACAGTGCCACCAGCTGCATGCGCCCGGCGCCGATGCGGTCGACCAGACGCCCGGCCGGCACACCCACCAACGCAGCAACGACCGGTCCGCTGGACATCCACAGACCTACCTGCGCCGCGTCCAGCGCGAAGGCGTAGCTCAGATAAAAGGGGCCGATCACCAGCGTCGCCATCACCACGGCCGTAACCAGCGCGCTGCTGGCGAAGCCACCGCCAAGTATCGGATTGCGCAGCAGCGCCAGCCGAAGCAGCGGCGAGGCTACCCGCCCTTCCACCACCCGGAACAGCCAGGCGCTGCCCAGCGCGACCGCCAGCAGCAAGGCGTTGGAGGCGCCGAAATGCCCGCGTCCCTGGGTCATCGCCAGCGCATAAGACAACAGCGCCAGCGCCAACAGCACGGTCCCGGCCAGATCGAAACGGACTGGCCGAGGCGCTGTCGGGCGGCGGTCTGCCGGCAACAGGCGCCAGACCAGCAGCAGGGCAAGCAGACCAAGCGGCAGGTTGATCAGGAACATCGCCGGCCAGCCATATCGGGCAATCAGCCATCCGCCCAGCGTGGGCCCGAGTGCAGTACCGGTCGCCGACATGGTCCCGAGCAAGCCCATCGCGCTGCCAGTCTGCTCCTTCGCCACCGCCTGGCCGACCATGGCCATGCTCAAGGCCATCATGGCCGCGGCGCCCAGTCCCTGAAAGCTGCGGGCGATCACCAGCGGCCACAATGTCGGGGCCAGCGCGCAGGCCAGCGAGGCCAGCACGAACAGGCTCAGCCCGGCCAGCAACAGACGGCGGGGGCCGATCAGATCGCCCAGACGCCCAAGGCTGACGATGAACGTGGTGATCGTCAGCAGATAGGCCAGCACCACCCATTGCACGTCCTGGAAGGGCACCGCGTAGGCTCCGGCCAGCGTCGGCAAACCGACGTTGGCGATGCTGGTGCCCAGGGCCGACAGCAACATGGTCAGGGACAGACTGAGCAGCGCCCACCGACCGGGCCTGGCGGTTGATGAGGCCACCGTAGTGGCATTGATATGCGGGATCGACACCTTGAATTCCTCAAGACCTGCGCGGACGTGCTTGTCATCGGTCGCCGAGGGTCCGAAGCCGACTGGCTCGCCAACGAGGCCTGTCGCCATGGGCAGATCGCACCATCGACCACCGACTCAGGCTAGAGCCGTACCTGGCATGGCGGAAGACGCAGCTAATGCACTCTATTCGTGCATGAAACGCCATGTCAGACTGAAACCCCACGTCGCCGGAGTGGCCTTCGTGCCCGATCTGAATCTGTTGCGGACCCTGGATGTGCTGCTGGCCGAAGGCAACGTCGCCCGGGCCGCAAAGCGCCTGCATCTGAGTGCATCGGCGATGAGCCGAGCCCTGGCGCGACTGCGCGAGACCACCGGTGATCCATTGCTGGTCCGCGCAGGTCGCGGGCTGGTGCCCACGCCGCGCGCGCTCGAGTTGCGTGAGCGCATCGGACCGTTGGTGGAAGAAGCGCTGGCCCTGCTGCGGCCGGCCCAACTGCTCGACCCGGCAACACTGACCCGCAGCTTTGCGCTGCGCACCAGCGAGGGCTTTGTCGACAACTTCGGACCGGAACTGATCACCCGCATCAGATCTGAGGCACCGGGCGCGCGCCTGCACTTTCTGCTGAAGCCGGACAAGGACAGCACGCCACTGCGAGCAGGCATGGTCGACCTGGAGACTGGCGTGATCGATTCGAACATGGGCCCGGAAATCCGGACCCAGGGGCTGTTCCGGGACCGCCAGATTGGCGTCGTCCGGGCCGGGCATCCACTGAGTCAGGGCATCATTTCACCCGAGCGTTTCGCTGCGGGTGATCACGTCCTGTTCTCGCGCCGGGCCGAGGAACCCAGCGCGATAGACGAAGCGCTGGCGGCATTGGGGCTGACTCGCAGAATCTGTGCCGTCGTCGGCGGCTTTTCGGCAGCGCTGGCGCTGGCCCGGCGCTCCGATCTGATCGCCTGTGTACCCGAGCGCCATACCGCAAAGCTGCGCGCGGACATGCACGCATTCGTGCTACCCCTGGCCCTGCCGGAGTTCACGGTTTCGATGCTGTGGCATCCGCGTCTGGACGCCGATCCGGCACATCGTTGGCTACGCCTGTGCCTGCGCGAGGTGTGTGCGGATGCAGACCACTCCGTCTCTGTCGAGGCCAGCTCACCCGTCGCCGCATGATTCCAAGCACCTTTGTCTAGCCGTCCAGCCTGTCCGGCGTACGCGTATCGAAGTCGCTGGCGTCATGGCGCTCGCGCAACTGACTGGAGGGTTCCCCCCAGCTGCGGTTGACCATGCGCCCGCGCTGGACCGCTGGACGCTGAGCGATCTGGTCGGTCCAGCGTTGCAGATGGCGATAGTCCTGAACCTGCAGAAATTCGCCAGCATCGTAAAGCAGGCCCTTGGCCAATGCCCCGTACCAGGGCCATACCGCGATATCGGCGATGCTGTAGTCGGCGCCAGCCAGGAATTCGCTGTCGGCCAGTCGCCGGTCGAGCACGTCGAGCTGGCGTTTGGCCTCCATCGCAAAGCGATCGATGGGGTACTCCATCTTGCTGGAGGCATAGGCGTAGAAATGACCGAAGCCACCGCCGAGATACGGCGCGCTGCCCATCTGCCAGAACAGCCAGGACAGGCATTCGGCACGCTTCCCCGCTGCGGTGGGCAGAAAGGCGCCGAACTTCTCCGCCAGGTGCATGAGAATGGCGCCGGACTCGAACACCCGCACTGGAGTCGGTCCGCTGCGGTCGAGCAATGCCGGAATCTTGGAGTTCGGATTGATCGAGACAAAGCCACTGCCGAACTGATCGCCCTCATTGATGTTGATCAGCCAGGCATCGTACTCGGCACCGGCGTGTCCGAGCGCCAGCAGCTCCTCCAGCATCACGGTCACCTTGACGCCGTTGGGCGTCGCCAGCGAGTACAACTGCAGTGGATGCTGCCCGGTCGGCAGCTCCTGCTCATGAGTGGCGCCAGCGAAGGGCCGGTTGATCTTGGCGAATCTGCCGCCGTTCTCCTTGTTCCAGACCCAGATTTTCGGTGGTGTGTAGCTGGAGTCGTTCATTCAGGTTCTCCGGGGCAAGGGGCTGAGATGCCGGCACGTCTTGAGCAACGCCGATGCCGCACTCTACGAGATGACGCGGGATTCTTGCGTGTACGCGCCGAGCCTGCCCGAACTTGAGGCTCGGCGAAGCGAACCGGCGCAGTCGCGGCAAATCCGATTCCGCCGCAGCATCTCGCTCCTCGGGACGGTCCATGGCCTCGCTCTCGGCGTGCACGCAAAGGCAGGTTGAAGTCAGCAAGCGCAGATCGCAGGTAGCTGTCGCTGCTGGACCGTGTTACAAATTGACACTGGTCCGATCAGGTGAAGCCATCATGCGAATCAGCAATGTTGTTTCCGCACTGGGTCTGGCCATGGCGCTGGTGGCAGGTCCGGTCGAAGCCTCCTTCCATCTGATGAAAGTGGTGCAGGTATTCCCCGGCACGGCGTCCGCGCCGAACGCCCAATACGTGATGATCCAGATGTACTCCGGCGGTCAGAATCAGGTCGGAGGACACAAGATCTCCGTGTTTTCCGCCACCAACACCCTGGTCCAGGAATTCACTTTCGGGTCAGCGGTGTCCAATGGCGGCAATCAAGCCCGGATCCTGATCGCCACCGCCGAAGCGCAGGCCCAGTTCGGCATCAGCGCCGACCTGACCATGACCGCGGTGCTTCCGCTGGCCGGCGGCAAGGTCTGTTTCGACGCCATTCCGCTGGACTGCATTGCCTGGGGCAACTACAGCGGCAGCTCGACGGGCGTGGGCACACCCTTCAATGTCACCACTGGCCTGGCGCCGGGTCTGGCGGCCGTCCGGCGCCTGGATATCGCCGGCGGCCTCGGCACCCTGGAAGCAGCCGACGACACCGACGACAGCGCCAACGATTTCGTTTCCGGCAACCCGATTCCGCGCAACAACGATTGTCTGTTTCTGGGAAATCTGGAATAGCAGCGAGCACGCGCTTCCGGTCGTGAAGGGCCAGCCTGCCGCGGCAGACGGCATACAGATTCACAAATTGTTGACGGCATCTCCGATGCTGGCCAATCAGAAGGGGCGCAGACTGAGGCCCTGACTCTTTGGTCTGGCTTCGGAGATGGTGCATGCGCGGCTCGCAACTCAAACTGCTGATGACGGCGCTGGTGCTGGCCGCTGGCGGCGCTGCCGCCCAGACGCCTGTCGACACAGGCCCGGCGATACCCATGGCGAGCGCTCAGGACAAGCCCATCGTTCTCGAAATGCGCCGCGGCAGCAGCACGCTGATCGATCTGCGCAATCTTCCCCGCACACCACCGCTGAAGCGCGACTGGCCCGAACGCCATGACCCGCCAGTCGATCGCACCGAGCTGCCCGGCGGCAGGCCGCCAGAGGCGCCACTCGGACCGGTGATCACTGCACCGGCACCCTCACCCATCGCCAACTTCATTGGTCTGGACTTCAACAACTGGGGCGCCGGACGTCCGCCCGATACCGTGGGTGATGTGGGCCCGGACCACTTCATCCAGGCGGTCAATACCTCGATCGGCATCTACCGGAAGACTGACGGTGTGTTGCTGGCGGCGTTCACCTTCGACACCTTCATGAGCCAGGGCAATTTCGGCAACCTCTGCGACACGGACAATTTCGGCGATCCGGTGATTCTGTACGACACCTTTGAGGATCGCTGGGTGATCACCGACTTCGCCTTCCAGCTGGATGGCGCCAACAATGTAGTGAATCCACCCGGAGCCTTCGAGTGTTTTGCGGTGTCCAAGACCGGTGACCCGGTGGCTGGCGGCTGGAATTTCTATTCCATCCAGGTCACTGACGGACTCAATGACTATCCCAAGCTGGGCATCTGGCCCGATGGCATCTACATGTCGGCCAACCTGTTCGGGTTTCCGGCGGGAGGTTCATTTCTGGGTACGCGGGTCTGGGCACTGAACAAGGCGCAGATGTACGCCAACGCACCGACGGTCCAGGTCATTCAGTTCAACCCGCCTTCCAACGAATTCACGCTGCTGCCGGCGAATGCGCGCCTGCAGACAGGTACGCCGCCCATCGGCGCGCCCAACTATTTCGGCGTGGTGTGGAATTTCACCAATGCTGCCTCGGTGTACAAGTTCAAGGTCGATTGGGATCGGACCTCGCTGTCCAGTTTTACCGGGCCGTTCACCTCGATTGCACCGGCCAGCTGGACCAACGCACCGGCCACGGTTCCGGCGCTCGGAGGCAATGCCAATGACACACTGGCGCCGCGTTTGATGATGCAGAACCAGTACACCAACATCGGCGGCGTCGAGTCGATCTGGCTGACGCACACCGTGCTCGGCGGCGCCGCGTCTACTGCTGCGCCGCGCTGGTATCAAGTGGGAGTGACCGGTGGCAGCATATCGGCGAACACCACGCAGGCGGCCACGCACACGCCCGACACCTCGGTCAATCGCTACATCCCCAGTCTGGCGGTGGATCGAGGGGGCAATATGCTGATGGGCTACAGCGCCTCGTCATCGACCTTGCGCCCGGCCATCCGCTGGGCGGGTCGGCTCAGCAGCGATCCTGTCAACACGCTGCCACAGACCGAGACTTCTCTGATCGAAGGCACCGGCTCGCAGAACACCAGCAATCGCTGGGGCGACTATGCCGCAATGAACCTCGCGCCGGATGGCTGCACTTTCTGGTTCACGACCGAGTACTACATCACCACGGGCGGCAACTGGCAGACGCGTATCGGCTCGACCGCATTTCCTTCTTGTACGCCAGTCACATCGGGCACCGTGCAGGGAACCGTTACCGCCGCCAGCGGTGGCGCGCCGATCAGTGGCGCCACGGTCACCATGGGCTCGCGCAAGGCCTCGACCAATGGCAGCGGCGTCTACACCTTCACGGCCATCCCATCGGGCAACTACCCGAGCATCTCCGCCAGTTCTGCCGGCTTTGTCAGCGGCAGTTCCAGCAATGTAGTCGTGACCGACGGAGCGACCACAACGCGCGATTTCGCATTGGCGACGGCGCCGGTCGCCGCGTGCCTCACCGACACCACCCAGGCTGACTTCCAGACCGGTACCGGCAGCAATATCGATCTGACCACCAGTCCGGGCGATGTGACCTTGTTGAATACCGCCGTGCTGGACCAACAGAACACGTCGGTCACCACCAGTGGATTCGGCTTCACTTCGACCGCCTGGTTTGGTCAGACTTTCACCGCCGGGGCCAGCGGGCAGTTGACCCAGGTAGACGTCAACCTGTTCTGCAGCGGGTGCACCGGCACTACGCCGAACATCACCGTTTCCATACGCGCAGCGAGCGGCGATCTTCCGACCGGCGCTGATCTGGCGACAGCGACCATCCCCGGATTCTCCAGCGGCGCAGGTGGTTATTTCACCGCGACTTTCGCATCGCCGCCTACTCTGGTTTCCGGCACAGCGTACGCCATCGTGGTGCGCGCGGTCTCCAATCCCTCTGCAGGTACCTATGCCTACGTCGTCAGCACCGGCAGTCCCTATGCAAACGGCAGGCGAGTCACGTCAAGCAACAGTGGCTCCACGTGGAGTGGCCAGACCACCGATGTTGGCTTCCGCACGTATGTGAAGTCCGGATTCGCCACCGCTGGAACCCTGATTTCGGGGCTCAAGGACACCAATCCGGCGACTGGCAATCCAAGCAACTGGGCCAGTCTGACCTGGAATGCAGCTACACCGGCAAACACCACGCTGCGCTACCAGGCAGCCGCCAGCAATTCGATCAACGGGCCTTTCAATTTCGTCGGCCCGGACAGTACCGCAGGCACTTTCTTCACAACTTCAGGCGCCTCGCTGGCACAGTTCAATGGCAATCGCTATCTGAAGTACAAAGTCTATCTGAGCACCACAAACACCGCTGCCACGCCCACCGTCAACGACGTGACCGTCTGCTACGGACCCGTGTCTGCCGACGTCTCGATCACCAAGACCGACGGTGTCAGCAGCCTCAATGCCGGCGCCAACACCACCTACACCATCGTGGCCAGCAACCCGACTGTCAATGTGCTGAGCAATGTCGGCGTGACTGACAGCTTCCCGGCCAGTCTGTCGGCCTGCACCTGGACCTGTGCCGCATCCAGCGGTGGCAGCTGCCAGAGCGCCAGTGGCAGCAACAACATCGCCACGACGACCAACAGCATCGGTGCCAGCGGCACGCTCACCTTCAGCGCCACCTGCACGCTCGGCGCTGCAGCCACCGGGACGGTGGCCAACACCGCCACGGTCAGCTATGCCAACGACCCGACGGCTGGCAACAACAGCGCCACCGACACCAACAGCATCGTGCCGCAAGCGGATCTCAGCATCACCAAGACCGACGGCTCGGCCACGGCAACCGCTGGCAGCAATGTCAGCTACACCATCGTCGCCAGCAATCCAACAGCGGTCGCGGTCAGCAATGTCGGTGTGGCCGACACCTTCGCCGGCACGCTGAGTGCCTGCACCTGGAGCTGCACCGCCAGTTCTGGCGGCAGCTGCCAGGCCGCCAGCGGCAGCGGCAATATCGCCACGACGACCAACAGCATCGGCGCCGGTGGCACGCTGAGCTTAAGCGCCACCTGCACCCTGTCGGCCGCGGCGACCGGAACCCTGGTCAACACCGCCACGGTCAGCTACACCAATGATCCGACCGCCGGCAACAACTCGGCCACGGATACCGACACCATCCTGCCGCCGCTGGCGGATCTGTCGATCACCAAGACCGATGGCGTGAGCAGCCTCAATGCCGGTGCCAACACCACCTACACCATTGTGGCCAGCAACCCGACCGCCAATGTGCTGAGCGATGTCGGCGTGACCGACACTTTCCCGGCCAGTCTGTCGGCCTGCACCTGGACCTGCGCCGCCAGTGCCGGCGGCAGCTGCCAGAACGCCAGTGGCGGCGGCAATATCGCCACCACCACGAATAGCCTGGGCGCCAGCGGCACGCTGACTTTCAGCGCCACCTGTACCCTCGGCGCTGCGGCCACCGGCACTGTCGCCAACACCGCTACGGTCAGCTATGCCAACGATCCGACGGCTGGCAACAACTCGGCCACGGATACCGACACCATCGTGCCGCAATCGGATCTCAGCATCACCAAGACCGATGGTTCGGCTACCGCCACGGCCGGCAGCAACGTGACCTACACCATCGTCGCCAGCAATCCGGCAGCGGTCGCGGTCAGCAATGTCGGTGTGGCCGACACCTTCGCCGGCACGCTGAGCGCCTGCACCTGGAGCTGCACCGCCAGCTCTGGCGGCAGCTGCCAGGCCGCCAGCGGCAGCGGCAACATCGCCACCACCACCAACAGCATCGGTGCCGGCGGCACGCTGAGCTTCAGCGCCACCTGTACCCTGTCGGCCGCGGCGACGGGTACCCTGGTCAACACGGCCACCGTGTCGTATGCCAACGATCCGACGGCCGGCAATAACTCGGCCGCGGATACCGACACCATCCTGCCGCCGCTGGCAGATCTGTCGATCACCAAGACCGATGGCGTGAGCAGCCTCAATGCCGGTGCCAACACCACCTACACCATTGTGGCCAGCAACCCGACCGCCAATGTGCTGAGCGATGTCGGCGTGACCGACACTTTCCCGGCCAGTCTGTCGGCCTGCACCTGGACCTGCGCCGCCAGTGCCGGCGGCAGCTGCCAGAGTGCCAGTGGCGGCGGCAATATCGCCACCACCACGAATAGCCTGGGCGCCAGCGGCACGCTGACCTTCAGCGCCACCTGCACGCTCGGCGCTGCAGCCACCGGCACGGTGGCCAACAGCGCCACGGTCAGCTACGCCAACGATCCGACGGCCGGCAACAACAGCGCCACCGATACCAACAGCATCGTGCCGCAGGCGGATCTGTCGATCACAAAGACCGATGGCTCGGCCACGGCAACCGCTGGCAGCAACGTCACCTACACCATCGTTGCCAGCAACCCGGCAGCGGTCGCTGTCAGCAATGTCGGCATCGCCGACACCTTCGCCGGCACGCTGAGCACCTGCACCTGGAGCTGCACCGCCAGTTCTGGCGGCAGCTGCCAGGCCGCCAGCGGCAGCGGCAATATCGCCACGACGACCAACAGCATCGCTGCCAGTGGCACGCTGAGCTTCAGCGCCACCTGCACCCTGTCGGCCGCGGCGACTGGAACCCTGGTCAACACGGCCACGGTCAGCTACGCCAATGATCCGACCGCCGGCAACAACTCGGCCACGGATACCGACACCATCCTGCCGCCGCTGGCAGATCTGTCGATCACCAAGACCGATGGCGTGAGCAGCCTCAATGCCGGTGCCAACACCACCTACACCATCGTGGCCAGCAACCCGACCGCCAATGTGCTGAGCAATGTCGGCGTGACCGACACTTTCCCGGCCAGTCTGTCGTCCTGCACCTGGACCTGCGCTGCATCCAGCGGTGGCGGCTGCCAGAACGCCAGTGGCAGCGGCAATATCGCCACCACCACCAACAGTCTGGGCGCCAGCGGCACGCTGACCTTCAGCGCCACCTGCACGCTCGGCGCTGCGGCCACCGGTACGGTCGCCAACACGGCCACGGTCAGCTATGCCAACGATCCGACGCCCGGCAACAACAGCGCCACCGACACCAACAGCATCGTGCCGCAAGCGGATCTGTCGATCACCAAGAGCGATGGCGTATCTGCGGCTGCTCCGGGACAGAACCTGAACTACACGATCGTGGCGAGCAATCCGGCCGGGGTCGCAATCAGCGATGTTTCCATCACGGATACCTTCCCGAGCGAGCTGGGCAGCTGCACCTGGACCTGCAGCGCCCCATCCGGCGGCAGCTGCCAGAGCCCCAGTGGCAGCGGCAATATCGCCACCACCAGCAACAGCATCGGAGCGGGCGGCAGCCTCAGCTTTGTGGCCAGCTGCACGCTCTCCCCTGCCGCCAGCGGCTCGGTCAGCAACACCGCCAGCGTGGGCTACGTCAACGATCCCAATGGCGCCAACAACAGCGCTACCGACGTCAACACGATACTGGCAGACCCCTTGTTCTCGAATGGATTCGAGTGACGCCGACTGCCTGAGATCTGCTCTCAGGCAGCAAGGTCCGGTGTAGTCCCGCACGCAGCTGGCGGGCTACACCAGACCCTGGTTTCGCTCAGCCATAGCTGCGCTCGTGGGCGCGCAACGTGGCCGAGACCTTCGCCAGGGCCTTGCGGATACGTTCGTGGATCGGCGCGCCGCGGTTGCCATCGTCGGCCAGCGTAGTGGTATGCGCGGCACACAGGTTTTCAGCGCCCTTCCAGCGCTTGATCAGGGCCTCGGCCCAGTCGCGGAACTCCCGGGCGGCACCGGCGCGCTTTTGCAGGGCCATGGCCAAGGTCGGGTGAAAGCTCAGCAGATCGGGCACACCGAGCAGACGCATGGGCAGCGGCAGACGCACATACATCAGGGTGTCATCGACGTGGATGGTCTGCGTGGCTTTATGCAGTGCCAGCACCGATGAGAAATGCACATTGTCGTTGGCCGAAATGAAGTCCACGCCCTGCGGCACCGAGAACTCGAGGTCCTCGGCGTATTTCCGGTGCAACCCGGCATCCTCGGTGCGCAACTTCTCCCATGGCAGCTCCGGATATCGGTCGAGATGGCGCTGGGTCCCGTAGAGCTTCGCTTTCGGATAGCGCTCATGCATGGCCTGCACATGCACGGTGTGGAAGGGATGCAGATTGAGGATGGCCTCGATCTGCTTGCCGCCGCCGGTGATGTCGTCGACGGCCTCGGCCTGGGAAGCGCTGAGGGTGTAGGAATCGAGGAACAGGAACTTGCCATTGCTGCGCTGGATCAGCGAGACATGGGTACCGATGTCGACCAGACCGGCAATCCGGAAGGATCCGCGGAAATTCCAGAAGCTGTCGCCAATGGCGATGATGTCCTTGCTCATATCAGTCACTGCCGTGCGTGGATGCGGCCAGCCTAGCGGATTTCGGCTGATCCCGACCGAAGTCGGCGTTTCCTGTGGGAGCGGACTCCGTCCGCGATCGGGTTCCCGGAAAGCCATCGCGGACAAAGTCCGCTCCCACAGGCGCCACCCTCAGTCGCGCCGCAAGGGCGCTCCTACAGACGGACGTGCTCTGCAGGAGCGACCTTGTGTCGCGACCGTCAGCCTCCAGCCGCCGAGGTGCAGGTCCTTCGAGAAATGCGGTCAGAAGCGGAACCCTGAGAACGCTGAGATGCGCAGAGAGCGCGGAGCGAGGCAAAGCGGATCAGGAGAGGCATTTCTCTGCGTTCTCTGCGGCCCTCGGCGTTCTCCGCGTTGACGCCCTTGTTGGCAAGCTACCGCTGTCAGCCTGTGGGAGCGGACTCCGTCCGCGATCGGGTTCCCGGAAAGCCATCGCGGACGGAGTCCGCTCCCACAGGTGCTGTTGCGGCCCGCACTTCGCTTTGCGGTGCATCAATGACTTGTGCGTCGTCTGTCGTAGAGTGCGCTCTGGCGCGCGCGCCTCGTGATCGGCCGCCGGCGCCTGATGTATCGCCACGACCTCCGCAGCTACAGGAAGCGCCCATGAAATCCGATATCGAGATTGCCCGTGCGGCCAAGTTGACCGCGATTGCTGAAGTCGGAGCCAGGCTGGGCATCCCCTCGGACGCCGTGGTGCCCTACGGCCGAGGCATGGCCAAGATTGACCCGGATTTTCTGGCTGGACTGGCGGATAGACCCGACGGGCGACTGATCCTGGTCACGGCGATCAGCCCTACACCGGCCGGCGAAGGCAAGACCACCACGCTGATTGGTCTTGGCGATGCCCTCAACCGCATGGGCAAACGCACTGCGATCTGTTTGCGCGAACCCTCGCTCGGCCCCTGCTTCGGCATGAAGGGCGGCGCTGCCGGCGGTGGCTATTCCCAGGTGGTGCCGATGGAGCAGATCAATCTGCATTTCACCGGCGATTTCCACGCGATAACCTCGGCCCACAATCTGCTGGCGGCCATGATCG
Source organism: Lysobacterales bacterium (assembly GCA_050250665.1). GTDB lineage: Bacteria > Pseudomonadota > Gammaproteobacteria > Xanthomonadales > SZUA-5 > JADKFD01. The sequence goes on from JBFWOF010000001.1 coordinate 67,360, forward strand.
ACAACCATGTGCACTGGGGCAACGAGCTGGGCCTCGACCGTCGGCGCATTACCTGGCGGCGTGCGGTGGACATGAATGACCGCGCGCTGCGTTCGATCATCAGCTCGCTGGGCGGAGCCGCCAATGGCTATCCGCGCGAAGACGGATTCGACATCTCGGTGGCTTCCGAAGTAATGGCCGTGTTCTGCCTGGCGCGAGACCTCAAGGATCTGGAGGCGCGTCTGGGCCGCATCGTCATCGGCTACAAACGCGACAAGTCGCCGGTCACGGCCGCCGATCTGAAGGCGCCCGGCGCCATGACCGTGCTGCTCAAGGACGCGCTCTCGCCCAATCTGGTGCAGACGCTGGAAGGCAATCCGGCCTTCGTACACGGCGGTCCCTTTGCCAACATCGCCCACGGCTGCAACTCCGTGATTGCCACCCGCGCCGGATTGAAGCTGGCCGATTTTGTCGTCACGGAGGCCGGATTCGGTGCTGACCTCGGTGCCGAGAAGTTCTTCGACATCAAATGCCGCAAGGCCGGGCTAAAACCGGCGGCGGCGGTGATCGTGGCCACCATGCGTGCCTTGAAAATGCATGGCGGTGTGCCGCGCGATCAGCTCGGCAACGAAGATCTGACGGCATTGCGCCGTGGCCTGGCGAATCTCGATCGGCATGTGCGCAATGTGGCCAAGTACGGTGTGCCCGCAGTGGTCGCGATCAACACCTTTCCCACCGACACCGAGGCCGAGCATCAACTGGTCATTCAAGCCTGCCGCGAGAACCTCGGCGTGGAAGCCATCGTCTGCCGCAACTGGGCCGAAGGCGGTCGTGGCGCCGAAGATCTGGCGAAGGCCGTGGTCACGCTCACCGACACGCCTGAAGCCCTCGATGGCCGCGGCTTCAGGCCGCTCTATGCCGATGATCTGTCGCTGTGGGAAAAGGTGCGCACCGTTGCGACCGAGATCTATCACGCCGGTGACATCATCGCCGACAAGAAGATCCGCGACCGCTTCCGCGAACTGCAGGACGCCGGCTACGGCGACCTGCCGGTGTGCATCGCCAAGACCCAGTATTCCTTCTCCACCGATCCCGATCTGCCCAACGCGCCCAGCGGTCATACCGTACCGATACGCGAAGTGCGACTGGCGGCCGGTGCCGGTTTCATCGTCGTCATCTGTGGCGAGATCATGACCATGCCCGGGCTACCCAGATCACCGGCCGCCGAACGCATCCACATCGATGACCAGGGGCTGACGCAGGGACTGTTCTAGCGCTCGATTCAGAAAAAGCAGCAGAGCAAGTTTTGCTCTACCGGAGCGTCGGTGTTCGAGGCTTTGGTAGTGCCGAGCTTGCTCGGCAGGATGTTCGACATACTCCGCGCTACGAAGCGCTGTAGGTCGCCGTGAAAGTCGTTCATGCGAGTGCTGTCGCTCCCTCCTCGATGTTCGGGGAGGGCTGGGGAGGGGTTAGGCAAGAAAACCTAAGCAACGGTCATGGCACCAGCGACTTTCATGATTGCGAGTTGCCCGCAGCCATGACCGTTGGGCTAAGGCCGCAGGCCGTGCCCAACCAAGGCGCGCCAGATATTGGGCACGGCCTGCGGCCTTTGCCCAACCTACCCGATGCACGCCGCATTGGAGCTTGCTCGGCAGGATGTTTGGCACGCTCCGCGCTACGAGGGCAAGCCCTCGCGCCGCTGATAGGCGGTGAGGGTGTTCTCCAGCAGACAGGCAATCGTCATGGGCCCTACTCCGCCCGGGACCGGCGTGATGGCGCCGGCGATCGCAACGACGGCATCGAAATCGACATCGCCGACCAACCGCGTGCCGCCGTCAGCGGTAGCGATGCGGTTGATGCCGACGTCAATGACGATCGCGCCCGGTTTGACATGCGCGGCACCCAGAAAATGCGGCCTGCCCATGGCCGCAATCAGCAGATCGGCCTGCTGGCAGATGCCTGGCAGATCCCGCGTGCGCGAGTGCGCCACGGACACGGTGCAGTTCTGTTGCAGCAGCAGTTGTGCCATCGGTTTGCCGACGATATTGGAACGACCGACGATCACCGCATGCATGCCGGCCAGATCGACGCCAGCACGTTTTGCCAACATCATGCAGCCGCGCGGCGTGCAGGGCACCAGCGCTGGCAGACCGGCCGACAGGCGCCCGACATTGATGGGATGAAAGCCATCGACATCCTTGGACGGGTCTATGGCTTCGATGACGCGATCGGCGTTGATGGCCGCGGGCAGGGGCAGCTGCACCAGTATCCCGTCGACCTGCGGATCGGCATTGAGTTCTGCCACCACCGAGAGCAACTCCTGCTCCGTGGTCTGCTCGGGCAGCCGACGCTCGAAGGAGCACATGCCCACAGCCACGGTCATCTTGGCCTTCATGCCGACGTAGACCTGGCTGGCCGGGTCGCCACCGACCAGCACCACCGCCAGGCCAGGCGCGCGCCTGCCCGCAGCCGTCAGCGCCGCGACCTGCTGCCCTACGCTCTCGCGCAGCTCCGCCGCGAGCGCCTTGCCATCCAGAATGATTGCCGACATCTCGATTCCGCCAGACTGATCGGGAGACCAGATCCTAGCGCGCCCCTGCCGGCCAGGTGATGCCCTGGATCAAGCCCGCATCCCCTTTGGGAGCGGGCTCTGCCCGCGATGCTCTCTTGCACCGGCCGCAGCGTCGCGGGCGGAGCCCGCTCCCACAGGTGTCAAAAGCAATCGCGTCGCGAGCGTCCGTGACTCAATGCGCCGTCCAGATCACGCTCACGCCCACCGAGCGCTCCTGGGCGAAGGTCGAGAGTTCGTCGGCGGTGGCGTAGTAGTCCTCGTTCAGGGCGTTGCGCAGGTACAGCTGCACGTCCAGGCTGGGGTTCACGTGAAAGCGCAGGTCCAGATCAAGCACATCGACCGAGGCGCGCTCCACTTCTTCGAATCCAGGTCGGTTCATGCGCCAGCGGTGGCTGTAGAAGGCGCCCAGGGTGAATCGCGAAAAGTCGTAGCGGGCCTCCAGCGTGGCCGTCAGCGGCGGACTTCCGTACAGCGGATCGCCGGTGAGCATGTCCTTGCTGCGCACCAGCGTGCTGCTGCCGCGCAGGGTGAAGTCGGTCGTTGGCGTCCAGGTCAAGGCGGTTTCCACCCCGTGCAGCTTGCCGCGACCAATGTTGGTGTAGCCGTTGACGCCGGGCGCGATCGCAAACAGCTGGATCAAATCATCGACATCGGTACGCCAGACATGCACCTCGGCGCCCCAGTCGCCTGCGTGCCAGGCATAACCCAGATCGACGCCGAAGGAATGCTCCGCGCCCAGGTTCGGATTGCCGACGATTTCGCCCTGCGGGGTGACGCCGGTGAAGAAGCGCTCTTCCAGCGTGGCGAAGCGATAGCCGCTGGACAGATTCAGAGTCCACAGGCTGGAATCGTTCGGGGTCCAGGCCATGCCGGCGGTGAAGGCTGTGTCCGAATCGCTGGAATCAGCGCCCGACTGCTTCTGCTTCTGCCAGCTGTGGCGTACGCCGATCTCGGTATTGAGTTCCTCGGAGGCCTGCCAGTCGCTGAGCGCGAACACCGACCAGTTGTCCTCACTGGCATCGCGCAGGCTGTAGGTGCGGTTGCTCAGGGTATTGCGGGCATCGAAACCGTTGACGTTGCGACGACCGAGGAACTCAACGCCGATGTTGTGACTGAAATCACCGACGTCAAACACCTGTTGCAGGGTGCCGCCGACATCGGTGCTCTCGATGAAGGCAAAGGTGTCGGCTGAACCCGGGCGCTGGTTGTAGGTCAGCAGCGATTGGTCGTGTCCATGCAGGCTGACTTCGAAACCGTTGTCGTGCTGCAGGCGCAGCCGGCCCAGGGTGTGCTCGTCCTTCGGATAGGTGGTGTCGCGCGCCGGGAAGCGACTGTTCGACTTGCCGATGTTCTCGGTGCGCGAAGGGAGTAGCAGCGCGTCCAGATCGAAGTCACCGATGCGGGTGCGGTATTGCAGGCTGGCGCTGTCGCGCTCGAAACTGGTGTTCAGCGGGGTACCGTTGGCAGCCTGAGTGTCGCCGGCTTGATGGCGGGACACCCCGACCGAGAAGGAATCGTTACCAAAACCACCCATCAGCGAATACTCGTCCCCGGCACTGGCGTAGGACGCCGCCGCCGTGCCGCCGTCGAACCAGCGCGGCTCGATGGAGATGGCACCGCCCAGGGCTCCGGGACCGAAGTGCACGGTCGCCGGTCCGCGGGTCACGCTGATGGCGCCGAGCAGCGAGGGCTCGACAAAAGACACCGGTACACCGGCACGGCGCTGCGCGGTGACCGGCATGCCGCCGACCAACACCAGGATGCCGTTGCCACCGCTGCCGCGGATGGAGAAGGTCTCGAAGATCCCGTTCTGACCGGTGGCGCCGATGCCCGGCAGGCGTGTGACCAGATCCTGGAAGTCCGACGGTGACCCGGCTTCGTCCTGCCAGTGCACGATATTGGTTGCCAGCGCCGACGGCACGTCGGCAGCCGTGCCCTTGGCAGTGACATTCACCGCCTCGCCCAGCCACGGCGATTCACTGCTGCCGCCAGCCGAGCCCGGTCCCGAGTACTTGCGGTTTTCTGCGGCCTCGGAGCCGGACTCGGCTTCTTCGGCCAGAACCGACATGGGTGCGATGGTGGCGAGGGACAACGCCGCAGCGATCAGGCTGCGGGACAAGGATTGCGGCACGGGCAGAGCTCCAGTAGATGCTGCGCCAAGATGGCGTGCAATCCTTGAGTTTAAGCATTGCGACCTTCTGCGAAATCCACACCAGGTACAGAGTGGCATCCGCCGGAGGTCGGAGGCAGCAATGGCGAACGAGGGCGCCGCGCTGCGGCGCCGCATTGCCTGGTCCGAAGATCAGCAGCGGCCGCGCAGGCGCGCGTCCCTCCTCGTATCCGCGCCGAGCCGGCATTCCCCTCCAGGTACGCTTTCCACCGTTTGTTCTGCCGTAGCGCGGCTCCGGCGCGCGTGGGTTTGCTTGGGTGTCAGCGGATCTTCGCGCCGGCGGCCGCGGCTCCGTGGACGGCAAAGCGCCGGGCGCCTCGCGTATGTGGATTGTGGCTCCATCAAAGCCTGCAGACGCGAAGGACCCGGCCTACGTCAGCCAGGGGCACGGCATGGCCCGCAGGCAGTTCCCGGCCGGACCAAATGGCCTGCAATGACACCGAATCCCTGCTGTTGATAGGGTCCAGACTTGTTTGGACGCTTCATCAACACCCTGCCGGGAGCGTCCAGACAAGTCTGGACCTACAACAGCCCGCGGCCTTCCCCTGCCCACTGCCCCGTGCCCCGTTTCCCATGCCGCAATGCCCTTTCGCCCCTGGCAATACCGGATCCCACGAAAACGACGGAATCTGCGCATCCGCTGCGTTCTAATAGCGGGTCGACTTCTGCGGAGAAACATCAGCGTGCGCAATCTGGATCTTGCTGAACTCCCATCTCGCGGCATTTTGCGCCCGGCGCTGTTTTTCTGCGCGCTGGCGGCTGTCGCGCTTGCCGGCTGTGGTGGCCAGGGCGAGGAGCGCACCGGCTTTCGCACCAGCAAGATCGATCGCGGCAGCGTGCAGGTATCGATCTCCGCCACTGGCACCCTGCGTGCATTGTCGACCGTGGATGTCGGCACCCAGGTGTCTGGCCAGGTCGACAGCGTCGAAGTCGATTTCAACGACAGGGTCAGCAAGGGACAGGTCATTGCCCGCATCGATCCGGCCAACTTCCAGACCCGATTGACCCAGACCGAAGCCGACCTGGTCAGCGCCCGGGCCAGTCTGGTCGAGGCCCAGGCTGCGCTGAAGCTGGCGGAGGCCGATCTCAAGCGCAAGCGTGATGTGGCCGCGCGCAAGCTGATCTCGGCCAGTGAACTGGACATTGCCATTGCCGCGCGTGACCAGGCCGCTGCCCGGGTGGGCTCGGCGCAGGCGGCGGTCAAGCAGCGCGCGGCTGGCGTGGCCGATGCCGAGCTTGATGTCGAGTACGCGCTGATCCGCTCGCCGGTCGATGGTGTCATCCTGCTGCGCAGCGTCGAGCCTGGCCAGACCGTCGCCGCGAGCTTCCAGACACCTGTGCTGTTCCGTATCGCGGAGGATCTGACCCGGATGCAGATCGATCTGTCGATCGATGAATCCGATGTCGGCCAGATCCACGAGGGCCTGCCGGTGAATTTCACGGTGGACGCCTACCCCGACCGCCAGTTCAGGGGCGAGGTGCATCAGGTTCGTCTGTCGGCGACCAATATCGCCAATGTGGTGACCTATCCGGTGGTGGTCGAGGTCAGCAACCCAGATCTGGCTCTGCTGCCGGGCATGACCGCCAACGCCGAGATCGAGATCGCCCGCCGTACCGATGTGCTGCGGGTACCCAACGCGGCCTTGCGCTTCAAGCCCGAAGGCATGGAGGCGCCGAGCGCCGGCATGGGCGGCGGCTCCATGGACGAACTCGGACGCATAGCAGCCGGACTGTCACTGCGTCCCGAACAGCAGGCAGCGCTCGATCAGGTACTGGGCGCGATGCGTGAACGCATGGCGGCCCGACGCTCGGCGTCCGGTGGCGGCGGTGCGCCCGCTGGCGGCGCTCCCGGTGCGGGCGGCCCGCCATCCGGCGGACCCACGCCGGAGATGCGCGAGCGCTGGCAGCGCATGTTCCGCGAGTCGCTGAGCCCCTTCCGCGACACCCTGGATGACACCCAGAAGCAGCAGTGGGATCAGGCCCTGGATCAACTCGGCAAGGCTCGCCGCGTGAACGTGTGGGTGCTGCGCGACGGCAAGCCCACCGCTGTGCCGTTGCGCGCCGGCGTGTCTGACGGCACTCACACCGAAATCGTCGGTGGTGATATCCAGGCCGACACCGAGGTGCTGGTCGGGATGCAGCGCTCGTGAGTCGGCGCATTCAGCCACTGTGGGAGCGGCTTCAGCCGCGATCCGGCGACCCGCTTCTGTGGGAGCGGCTTCAGCCGCGATGCCGGAAAGCCACCCAGTTAACCCATCACCACGCGGCGACCTTGAGCCGGCGTCTTTGCGACCCCGGACTTGATCCGGGAGAAGCCATCCAGAAGCACACTCTCAAGAGCACTGGATTGCTTCGTCACTGCGTTCCTCGCAATGACGCAGCAATGAGTGGTGATCGCGGTGACCGGAACCCCTCTATCGCGGCTGAAGCCGCTCCCACAGGCGGCTCTTCCACGGCGGCTGGCATCACCAGCGGAGGACGCTACTCGTGGTGATTGAACTCCAGCACGTCGGCAAGACCTATTCCGAAGGCACTCCGGCCGAGGTGGTGGCGCTGCGCGACATCAACCTGCAGGTGGCGGCCGGGGAATTCCTGGCCATCATGGGTCCGTCGGGCTCGGGCAAGTCCACGCTGATGAACCTGATCGGCTGCCTGGATGTGCCCAGCAGTGGTCGTTGCCTGTGCGATGGTGTCGATGTCGCCAGCCTCGACGCCACTGGCCGCGCGCGATTGCGGCTGGATAAACTCGGTTTCGTGTTTCAGGGCTTCCATCTGTTGACGCGCATGAGTGCCCTCGACAATGTGATGCTGCCGCTGGCCTATGCCGGCGTACCGCGGGCCGAGCGTCGCCGCATGGGCGAGGCGGCGCTGAAGGATGTGGGACTGGCCGAGCGCGCGGCTCATCGCCCCAGCGAGCTGTCTGGAGGCCAGCAGCAGCGCGTGGCCATTGCCCGCGCGCTGATCAATCGCCCGCCGATCCTGCTGGCCGACGAGCCTACCGGTGCACTGGATACCCGCACCGGTCATGACATCCTGGCCCTGTTCAAGCGACTGCAGCTGGCCGGCCACACCATCATTCTGATCACTCACGATCCGCAGGTGGCGGAAGCCGCGGACCGCGTCGTGCATATCCGTGACGGGCAACTGATCGAGGAGCTGGCCGCATGAACCGGGAGGAAGTCATCAGCGGTGCCTGGCCCAGGACCGGCAAGCCGCGGCGCATGGGCTGGTCCGATGTACTGGAAATGGCGCTGTTCGCCGTGCGCGGCAACTGGATGCGCAGCGTGCTCACTGCGCTCGGCGTGATCATTGGCATTGCCGCGGTGATCGTCATGGTCTCGGTTGGTCAGGGCACCCAGGCCGAGCTCGATCGCACCATCGCCAACCTCGGCAGCAACCGCATCGAAATCTGGGGCGGCACCAGCCGCTCCGGCGGTGTCCGCGGCGGCGCTGGCAGCGCCAGCTCACTCACCGATGGCGATATCGAAGCGATCCGTCGCGACATTGCCGAAGTCCAGTATGTCGCCGGCCAGATCCGCGGCGGCACCCAGGTGGTCAACGCCGAGGAAAACTGGAACACGCAGTGGATCGGCATTCAGGCCGACTACTTCCCGACCAATGGCTGGGAGATCGAACTGGGTTCGCGCTTTGAAGACCGCGATTACAGTTCGGCCGCCAAGCACGTGCTGATCGGCACCACCGTGCGCGACAAGCTGTTCGGCGCCAGCGATCCGATTGGTGCCAGCATCCGCGTCGGCCGGGTGCCCTTCACGGTCATCGGCGTACTCAAGAGCAAGGGCCAGAGCGGTTGGGGCGGTGACCAGGACGATGTGATCATGGTGCCGCTGGAAACCGCCAGACGGCGTCTGGCCGGGCCCATGTCGCTGCCGCCGGGCGCCGTGCAATCGATCTCGGTGGGTACCGCCAGCGCCGAAGACCTGGCCCCGGCCGAGCGCCAGATCAACGAACTGCTGCGCCAGCGCCACAAGATTGCTCCCGGCGCCGACGATGATTTCACCGTGCGCAACCTCACCGAGATCGTGTCGGCACGCACCCAGACCACCCGGTTGATGTCGCTGTTGCTGGGCGCCGTAGCCACGATCTCGCTGATCGTCGGCGGCATCGGCATCATGAACATCATGCTGGTCTCGGTCACCGAGCGCATCCGCGAAATCGGCCTGCGCATGGCGGTCGGCGCCGGCCCACGCGAGATCCAGCTGCAGTTCCTGGCCGAAGCCATGCTGATCTCGCTGGCCGGCGGCATCATCGGCATCACGCTCGGGATAGTTGGCACGCTGCTGGCAGCCAGGTTCGGCGCCCTGCCGATAGAGCTCAATGCGCAGGTCATCGCCCTCGCCACCGGTTTCGCGGTGGCTACCGGTCTGTTCTTCGGTTATTACCCGGCGCGCAAGGCCAGCCGGCTGGATCCAATCGAGGCCTTGCGGCATCAGGGGTGAGGGCTGGATGTTGGTTGCTGGATGTTGGTTGCTGGTTGCTGGTTGCTGGTTGTAGGTTGCTGGTTGCTCTCTGTGGGAGCGGACTCCGTCCGCGATCTAAAAGGGCATCGCGGGTTGTCCGCTGCAGAAGCACCTCGCGTCCCGCAGTGGCGTCCCTTACCTCTGCACGATGACATCAGCCTTCGGACAGAAACGCAGGCGCCGTGCTTCGGGGGCGCGCAGGAGCGTCTCGAAGTAGTACTGCAACATGCCGCGGGCACGTTCGCGCTCGGATTCGGGTACCCAGTCGGCGGTCTGCTGCAGCCATGCATCGCTGCATTCGGCGATGCTGCTTTCGCTGTCGGCGCACACCAGCAGGGCATCAAAGGCCCTGCGATAACGCGAGTAGTCGTCCCGGTTCAGCACGGGTCCGTGGCCGGGCACCAGCCGCTGGAAGGGCAGATCTTCAAGTCCGGCGAGTGCAGCCGACCATCGTGACGGGCAGGCGGTATCGAAGAACGGCACCGGCAGCGTGACCAGATCACCGGCCGCAAGGATGCGGGTGCGGCGATCGTATAACCAGACATCGCCAGCCGTAACCGCGTGCGTTTCCAGACCCAACCGTACCCGGCGCTCGGCGATGCGCCAGTTGCGCGTGCTGGTCACCGGATAGTCGGGAAACAGCTTCGAGCCCTCATCGATCAGCGCAAGGTCACCGCGGTAATTGTCCTTGTCCTGTTCGCTGAGCTGCTCACTGGTCAGCATCTGCTCCAGCTGCTTGCGGTAGTCGGCAAGCCAGGTCTGCATGGCCGTTTCGATCGCAGGGCTGGCGTAGACCCGCACCCACGGACTCTTGAAGCGGATGCGCGCATTGCCGCCCACATGATCCAGATGCCAGTGCGAATTGACGATGGCCTCGATGCGCTCGCCGTAGCCGGCGATGAAGTCCTGGATGCGCAGCGTGTGCGCGGCATGACGTCCGCTATCGAACACGATCCAGCCGGCCGGTCCGCGAAACAGCACGCTATTGCCGTCGGGCTGCTGGCCGGGCTCGAACTGGCCCGGCAGCACATAGACATGTTCGGCTACCGGCCGGGGACGAAGCACCGTTTCGGCGTGCAGGCCATACCCTGTGGACAAGGCCAGCAGAGCCAGAACCTGACTGAAGCGAGACAGGCACTTGGACACGCGGGAACCTCTGGAGGCGGCAGGCAGGTCGGAATTCAAGGATGCCCTGAGTTGAAGCGGCTTGCGTGAGTTTCAGTTCAACAGGGTTGCTGCTTTCAGTTTTCGCGATCTGCGCCCTGACCGCTATGCTGCACACAGACTATGCAGGGCCAGACACGGATATCCATGACCGAAACAGATCAAGGCAGCACGCGGGCGGAACCGGACGAAGCCGAAGACGCCGATTTTGACCAGCCGTCCTTTCCCAACGGGCTTTCGCGCCGCGACATTGCCGTCGGGCGGGACTTCTGGCTGGGCCATGTGCACGCCCGTGGCGGACTGCGCTTCGATGCGCTGGATGGATTCCTCACCGCACTCAGCGTGCTGCCACACCCACCGCGGCCTGATCGATGGATGGCCCTGGTGCTCGGAGAAGAACTGGCCAGCGCGCGCGCTTCGGAACGCGAGGAAGCCGTGGCCTGGATGTTCCGCATGGCCACCCACGTCGGGCAACGCGTGCGCCTGGACCCGGCCGAGCACCAGTCCTCGGTGCTGCCCGAATTCGACTTCTTTCCCGCCGACGACGGCGAGACCGAAGAACAGGCCGAACAGCGCACCGCCAGATCCTGGTCAGCCGGCGCTGCCAGCGCGCTGGCTCTGGATCCGGCGGGCGTCGAAGACATGATGCGCAACGAGGCCCTGCGCGCCGAACTGGCGCCCTTTGTGTTGCTGGGACGCGACGGCGATGACGAAGCCCACAGCTACACCCGCAAGGAACGCCTGCGCCTGATGCGCGCCGCCGCCTGGGGCGCCCATCGTTTGTGGAAGCACTATCAGCCGATCCGCGAAAGCGGCGGCCTGCGCCAGCAACCGGTACGCGTCGCCGATACCCCAGGCCGCAACGATCCCTGCCCCTGCGGCAGCGGCCGCAAGTTCAAGGTCTGCCACGGAGCGGCAAGGCATTGATTGGGTTGCTGGTTGCTGGTTGATGGTTATCGGTGCTGGAAGAGCGAACTCACGCGGAGACGCGGAGGGCGCGGAGAAGAGCGAGGCCTGACAGAAACGCGGTTTTTGCAGTTGTAGGTCCAGACTTGTCTGGACGCCATTCCATCATGAGGGAGAAGCGTCCAGACAAGTCTGGACCTACAAGGGCGCGATTCGCATGTTGAGATGACGGCGTCGCCCGGGCTGCTGCGCGGGCAACGACTCCGCTCTTCTCCGCGCCCTCCGCGTCTCCGCGTGAATCCGCTCTTTCCAACAACCGACAACCGACAACCAACAACCTGAACTCAGCCCCGCTCCAGCAACTTGCGCAGATCGATCAGCGCGGCGTTGGCGCGGGAGATGTAGTTGGCCATGACCAGGCTGTGGTTGGCGAAGAAGCCGTAGCCGCCGCCGTTGAGGATCATCGGGCTGTAGACCGGTGATTGCGCCTCTTCCAGTTCGCGGATGATCTGCTTGACGCTGATGACCGCGTTCTTGTCCTGCAGCACCGGACGGAAATCGCGCTCGACAGCCTTCAGCAGATGCAGCAGGGCCCAGGTGGCGCCGCGGGCTTCGTAGAAGACGTTGTCTATCTCCATCCACGGCGTGCGCGTGATCACCACGGACGGCGCCTGGGTGGATTGCTGCGCCGAGCCCTCGTTGGCGAGGTCGGTATTGATCCGCACCTGACCGACGCTGGTCGACAGGCGCTGCGACAGCGAGCCCATCTGCTTCTCCACCAGCACCAGCCACGACACCAGATTGTCGGCACGCACATAGAACTGGGCATTGAACTCGTCCTCGTCGGCCAGCCGCGTCAGATAGGCCTCCAGATGCTCGATGCCCTCGCGATACTGGGCCTCGCTGGAAGGCAGCATCCAATGGTCATTGCTGTAGGCGAACAGCGGCTGCGCCTCACGCAGATCCTTGTCGTCCTCGGACTGGCTCTGCGAGCGCGAAAAATCATTGCGCAGCGATAGCGTGAAATCACGGATCTGCTGCAGCGCGCCAAACTCCCATTCCGGGATGTTGTCCATCAACAGGCCCGGCGGCGCGATGTCATTCGAGAGATAGCCGCCAGGCTTGTCCAGCAGGGTCTCGGCAACCTTGATCACGGTCGACACGCTGATGTAACCCGGGACGATTCTCTGGCCAGCGACCTTGGCGCGCGCTTCGGCGGTCGCCTGGACCTTGAACGGCGCCGGTTCGGCGGTCCACCAGAGCATCAGCACCACCACCACCAGCAGGTAGACCGCCAGCAGGGCCAGCAAGCCGCGACCCCACCAGCTGCGCGCCTTCGGAACCTTGTCAGCTGAACCCAACGGCGGCAAAGAGAGATCTGGACTTTCCATGATTGGCATCCTCGAAGACTGTGAACCATCCTAACTCAGCCAGCCTTCACTGCCACTGAGCGCGTGTGCGGATGGGCGCGCTCGTAGGCGAGCACGGCCGCCCCCAGTTCGCGCAGAAAGGGGCGGCCGATCTCCTGATAGGCATAGCGGCCATCATTGAGCACGCCGTCGCGGTCCACGAACAGCACCGCGCTCAGGGCGAAGGCGCTGCTGCTCACCGTGTCCTGCACCAGGGCGCTGTCGCCGATGTAGCCATAGGATTCGGCGTTCTTGCTGGCGATGGACAAGGATGGCGGCAAGCGGCCGGCAGCATCGACGGGCATCAGCCACTTGCTGTGGTCATCGCGAAAATCAGACGCCGGATAACGTGGATCCGGGCACGCGCCCGGGGTCATGCGCAGGATCGATGCCAGCTGCACCCGCATCGTCGCATCCAGGGCAAAGCTGGGCTGATCGTCCACGGCACCGCCACAACCCAGTTCCAGCGTCATCCGGTGCACATCCGTCAGGGGCATGAAATTCGACGTGCTGAAGTCATGGGCGGCTTCGATTCGAAGACCGTTTTCCATCCAGGCCTGGCCCTTGAGTGCCGCGCCATGCGGAAAACGCTGTGCGCGCTCCCTGGCGATGGCAGGCGTTGTTGCCTGCAATTGCCCGTCGGCACCCATCAGGCCCGCGGCGAGCTTGCCCGGAGAACGGCCAGCACAACCCAGCCGGGCACCGAGGCGACAGTCGCGATAGCCAAGCTCGAGCAGGCGCTGATGCAGGGCATCACTGCCGATCAGTTCGTAGAGGGCGTTGTAGGCGCGGTTGTCGCTGACCACCAGCATGGCCCGCAACAGTCGCAGCAAAGGCCAGCCTTCGGTCTCCGCCGCCGACAAGGGTGCGCAGGCGCCGCGACCATCCAGAACCAGTCGCAGTGCCGGCAACTGCTGCGACAGCTGCGATTTGCTGAGGAATTCGCCGATCAGCGCCGCCAGCGGCAGCTTGACGAAACTGGCCGCAGCAAACCAGCGTTCCCGCTGAACACCGAACTGATGTTGCGCATGCACTCGCCATTGGCCGCTGCCCGCCGGTGCCAGTCGGGTCCAGAGAATCTGCGGCTCGAAGGACGAGGCGTCGGCCAGAACCCGCCGCACCGTCGGCCCCGCGGCCTTCAGCAAATCCGGCAGTGGATCGCCAGCCACCGGCGCGGCCGCCCGCAGCGGCCCGGCACAGGCGCCGAGGCCCAGCGCCGCAAGCGCATCACGGCGACGCATCGTCCTGGGCCACCGGCTCGGTGCGCTTGCGATACAGCTGCAGATTACTGTCATTGCGGCGATGGCGGTAACCGATGCCAAAGTCCAGCGGCTTCGGGTCGCCCTGCGCGTAGGCCGCGCGCAAGCCAGGCTGCTGCCAGTTGTTGAACAGCGCGATCGGCGAGCCATAGCGGCCGTAAAGCGTGGCCTGCCACAGCGCCGGACGGAACCACAGGTGGGGAATGCCGGAATCGTCCTGCAATACCAGTTCGCTGCGATCGAGGATCAGCTTGCGCACCAGAGAAAAATAGGGCTTGTACATCAGATACGAGGCGCTCTTCAGGTAGGTTGCCTGCGGATCGAAATCGGCAATGTAGTCCAGATACTGCGGCGTGCGCCGAAGCCCGCCGTCACCGAGGTCGGCCGCGAAATACTGGATCCGCCGGAAGCCCGCATCCTGCGGCAGGAAGTAGTCGATCTCAACCCCGGCGATGGCACCCTGCGGTGGCTTGGCCACCAGTGCGGCATCGGCCCGACACAGCTGTCCGGACGGGGTCAGCAGTACGAAACGGACGTCGAACACGGCATAGCCCGCTTCCGCCAGGAACACGAACAGGATCGGCGTGACCCCGGAAAAACGGCTGCGACGCAGGTCAACGGTCAGATCGTTGGTGCGGAAGAAACTGAATGACAGGATGGCGTACAGCGAACGCCGCACTTCGGCCAGGCCGTCCTTGATCTCCTGCGGCCGTAGCCCGGTGAAATCGGGGACCGCGCCGATCGGTTCCAGGCCGGTCAGGACCGAACTCTGCGCATCCGGGAACAAGGTCAGCAGATACAGGGCGTCTGGACCACTGAAGGGGTAGTAGACCCGCTTCGGCGAGTCTTCCGGCGCGCCGAGTTCAGCACGGGCAAAGCGGGCGACGGGCTCGAGCTGGGCCTGGCGCAGTTTGTCGAAACTCTGCCCCAGTGTACGCCGATGGCTCTCCAGAGCCTCGGCATCGATGCGCTCGGCCAGTTCCGACTCCAGCGGTGCACGCAGACCGGCCAGAATGCGGGCAGTGTCGTTGAGGGCGCCGCGATTCCATTCCGGTTCCGGACTGGCGCCCGGGCACAGCTCCAGCGCCGACGCCGCGCCGCTGATCAGCAGGCCCAGTGCCGCCAGCACCAGAGTCAGTCTTGGGAGCGGCAGTGATGAACGGCGTGTCGGGCGTGCGAGTTCAGCGGCTGAGTTCAACGGCGTGTTTCCGGGGCATGGTGGCGCAGCGGCCAGTATCCAACAAAGGCCACGGCGATGGAGGCCAGCGACAACAAGACTGCCTGAGGCTGATTGGCCGTCAGAAACACCACCATCCAGCCATTCAGCGCCAGAAACAGCAAACCGGCAGTCCAGCCGAAGGGGGCACGGAAGGGTCGCGGCCGATCCGGCTCGAGCCAGCGCTCCCGCAGAAAACCGACGATCACGGCGATATTGAACAGTGTCAGGGAAACGCCGATGAAATTGACCACGAATTCGAAGCTGGCGGTCAGCAACAGCAGCGTGATCAGCAGCCACTGAAAGACGATCGCATGTCGCGGCGAACCACCGCTGTGACGGCGCCCGAAGGTGGCAAAGGGCTTCCAGTCATCGGCCATCGCCGCCAGCACGCGCGGCCCGGCCAGCACCATGGCACTGACCGTCGAGATCAGCGTGAAGGCTATCGCCCCACCCACGATCATGCCGCCGGCCTCGCCGAACAGCGCACGTCCAGCCAGAAAGCCGACCGCCAGCTCATTCTCGACCGACATCGTGCCCGGATTGATCCGCACCAGATCAGCGAAGGGCACCAGACGCAGAAAGGCCCAGTTGACGGCCACATAGAGCACGGTGACCAGAGCGGTACTGGCGAGCAGCGCCAGCGGCAGATTGCGCTGCGGATTGCGGACCTCGCCGGCCACGTACAAGGCCGCGTTCCAGCCCAGATAGGCGTAGGTCACATAGACCAGAGACACGGCAAAGGCCGGATCAAACACCGTGGCGGCCAGATCGGCCTGCACCAACGCCCGTTCTGGCGCTACCAGCAGCGCGGCAACGACAATTCCCAGCATGACCAGAATCTTGAAGGCCGTGGTGATCACCTGGAATCCGGCACCGATCTCCACGCGCAACATGTGCAAGGCGCTGATCAGGCTGACCAGCAACAGGGCCACGGTGGTCGGCGCCTGCGCGGCGGGGGGCCAGAGCTTGCCGAAATAGGCCGCAAAAGCCAGCGCCGCAGCGGCGATCGGGCCGGCAAATCCTGCGACCACCGAGATCCAGCCAGCCAGGAATCCGACAGCCGGATGAAACAGCTGGGTCAGCAGCATGTATTCGCCACCGGAGCGCGGTCGTCCAGCGCCGAGTTCGGCGTAGCAAAGGGCGCCGGCCAGCGCCGACAGTCCCCCAAGCACCCACAGCAACAGGATGGCGCGCTCGTCGGGCAAGGCGTGTACCTGATAGCTCAGCGTGGAAAACACGCCGGTGCCGATCATGTTGGCGACCACGATGGCGCTGGCGCTCCACAGTCCGAGGCGGCGCAGGACGGGCGTGGTCTCAGGCAAGCGCGAGGTCCAGCAAGGGTTGATCAGGGCAGTATGCCGATCTGGACGGCTCGCGCGTAATGGTGGTGGGAGCAATCGCGGCTGAAGCCGCTCCCACAGGTCACCGGGCGCCCCTGTGGGAGCGGGCTCTGCCCGCGAGCTCTTTCCGCCTGGTCAAGCCCGCGTGTCACGTAGCGCCTGCGGCGCAACGTGAGCTACAAACAACGTGACCTACAACAGTGAGCGCAGTCGCTCCGGGACCCGATGCTCGGCCGAGGGCTGCAACATGGGCGCCATGGTCAGTGCCGAGGCATCGATCTCGGGCAGGATCTGTTGCTGGAAACGCTGCACGATCAGATCTTCGCGCCAGTCGGCGCGTTCGCACAGCGCCAGCAGGGCGGCGCGCGATTCCCGGCCCTCACCGACGCATTCGAAGGGTTTGGCCGCGCCAAATTCGAGCAGGGCGTCGAAGCCGGCGATCTGCTCGCGCTCATCCAGCAGGTTGCGGCCAAAAATCGCCAGCAAGGCCGGCTTGCTCATGAACGGCGCCAGCGCCAGGAACACGAAGCGGCACTTCGGGCATTCGCCGCACCAGCGCGAGGACGGCCGGGCGCCGAGGATGCGGAAGTTGCGGTTGCAGCTGGAAAACAGTGAGTGATATCGGGTCAGACGGGCAAAACGTTCGGTCACGGCCAGTTCGGACAGCGGTCGCAGCAGCGAGTAGTAGCCCAGGTCCGCAGCCACATGCGAGTGCAGATAGTCGGCGAACAGCGACTCGAAGCGCAGACTCTTGCTCCACTGATGGTTGATGTCCAGCTCGTTTTCACTGAAGTTGCCTACGCTGGCCGAGGCCTCGTTCGAAAACACGATCTCGTCATAGCCGTAGAGCAGCGCCGCCAGCACCAGAATCGCCGAGTTGATCGCCGTGACCGGGATATGGCCGTTCCAGGCGCCCTGCCGATTGAGTTCGAACAGTTCCGGGGCAATGCTGCGGTTGATGTTGAGCAGCGGCTGTCCGGTGGCCTGGGCGCAGGCGCGGATCAGATCGGAACGACCGATCCAGACCACGGCAAAGGCCTCACCGGCCTGTTTCAGGGTTTCGATGCTGACCAGAGAATCCTTGCCGCCGCCGATGGGCACCAGTGCGCGCCTGGGCAGGCCAAGTTCAGCGGCTGCCGACGCTGCAGTGGCGCTTCGGGGAAAGCTGATCCGGGCGCGCAGATCCAGTCCGTTCTGATGGGCGAATTCGCCCAGGCCATGCAGATAGGTTTCGTTGAGCAGATCGGCCAGCGCCGGATCCGGCTTTGGGCCGGCAAACTCGATGCGCTCGGGCACCAGCGCCTTGTAATAGCTGACCCCGGCAATCCCGTGCAGCAACATCAACGCCTGCGCAAAAGCCTGCTCGCGCCCGGCCGGCACGCGGGCCGGGGCTCCGGGAAACTGGATGCGCTCGACCATCGGCGGACCGTCATCGAAGGCATAGCCCAGCGTGACCTCGCCGTCGGCATAAGCGGCCTCGGCCAAGCGAAAGACCTGGGCGTGCGGGCGGGTGGAAGTCGGGCTCATGCGCGGATCTCTGGGACGGGGCAAGGGGAACGGGGCACGGGAAACGGGGCACGGGAGTGGCAGGCAAAATGGGATCCCAGGCTCTGGGCTCTTCCCCTGCCCCTTGCCCCCTGCCCCGCTTCTGCCACTCTAGATGGAATCGTCATAGACCTCTCGCACCAGACCACGCAGGTTGTAGTTGGAAGCCATCGAGGCGCCGTAGGCACCGGCATTGGCAATCAGCACCACATCGCCCTCGGCAGCCGCCGGCAACAGCCGATCACGGCCCAGGATATCGCCCGATTCGCAGATCGGCCCGACCACCTGCCAGCGCCCGTCCGCGGGTTCATCGAGGCGGCTGAGATTGACGATTTCGTGCCAGGCCTCGTACAGCGCCGGACGCAGCAGCGTGTGCATGCCGGCGTCGATGCCCAGAAACTGGGCGCCGCTCTTGCGCTTGGTCTGATTGACCCGCGCCAGCAACACACCGGCCTCGGCCACCAGATAGCGTCCGGGCTCTATCCACAACTGGTAACGCGGATACATGGCCTTGACCTCTGCCAGCGCGGCGTCCAGCTCCTGCAAATCCAGCGCCGGCTCGCCGGGCTCGTGCGGCACACCCAGTCCGCCACCGATATCCAGGAAGCGCAGCGCCGGAAAACGCTCGGCCAGCGCCGCCAGATCCGAGTACACCGACTTCCAGTGGCCGACATCGAAGATGCCGCTGCCGAGGTGAGCATGCAGACCGACGACGGTCGCGCCGGCACGGCGGACGCTGGCGACGGCCTGCTCCAGATCGGCCAGACCGATGCCGAATTTGCTCTTCTCGCCGCCGGTCTTGACCTTGTCGTGGTGGCCGAGGCCGCGTCCCAGATCGAAGCGCAGCAGAATCTCGCGGCCGTCCCACAGCTCGGCCCAGTCATCGAGCAGGGCCAGATTGTCGACGGTGACATGGACGCCGAGTTCGAGTGCCTGCTGGTACTCGGCGCGCGCTGCAAAATTCGGTGTGAACAGGATCTGGTCCAGCGGCAGCTCGGGCACCGACTGGCGGATATGGGCCAGTTCGCCGCTGGAGACGCACTCCATGCCGAATCCCAGGGCCGCCAGCCGCCGCAGTATCTGCGGATGGGGATTGGCCTTGATGGCGTAATAACGGCGATCGACCGCGCCGAGATCCAGCAAACCCTTTGCTCTCGCGCGGATCACGCTGTCAGCGTAGACATAGGTCGGCGTGCCGGCGCCCGAGTGAGCCAGCAGCGCCGGCCTGACGCCATGCCACCAGCTGGGCTGCGGTGCCGGCCGCAGCCCCTCGAGTTCGCGCCAGGCCGGTCCGAACACCGGATCACCCTCGGCACCGGTGAGGCGGGCGCGCACCAGCAAGGCATGCAGACTGGGAACCACGCCGTCGGCATCAGCCGCGTCGATGACGAAGGTCAGATTCAGATTGTTGGAGGACTGCGATACCAGATGCACGCGCCGGGCACCGACCTCGGCCAGCAATTCGCTCAATCGATGCATCATGCCGCGCATGCCACGACCCACCAGCGTCACCGCGGCACAGGGCGCGATCACCTTGACCCGGCAGACCTGGGCCAGATCGCTGCACAGCGCCTCCAGGGTGCCGGCATCCAGCAGGTTGTCGCTGGGATCCAGCGACACGGTCACATTGGTCTCGGCCGAGCCGATCAGATCCACCGACAGACCGTGGCGCTTGAAGATGCCGAAGACATCAGCCAGAAAGCCGACCTGCTGCCACATGCCGATGGATTCCATCGACACCAGGGTGATGCCGTTGCGCATGGAGATCGCCTTGACGCTGGGCGCGCCAGCGGCCGATTCGGCGCTGATCTCGGTGCCCGGGAAATCCGGGCGTTCGGTGTCCTTGATCCACAGGGGCACGCGCACCTCACGCACCGGTGCAATCGCGCGCGGGTGCAGCACCTTGGCACCGGTGGTGGCGATCTCCTGGGCCTCGTCGTAATCCAGCTGCCGCAGCAGGCGGGCATCGGGAACCAGTCTGGGATTGGCGCTGAACATGCCCGGCACATCGGTCCAGATCTCGACCCGATCTGCACCCAGCAGCGCGCCGAAATAGCTGGCCGAGGTATCCGAACCACCGCGTCCCAGCAGCACGGTATCGCCCTGCGGCTGGCGCGCAATGAAGCCCTGGGTGATGAACAATGAGCCGCGTGCCCGCAGATCATCCCTGATGGCAGCGCTCGGGCGCGGGTCGCAGATAGCACTCAGATAACGCGACCAGTCGGTCTGGATGGCCTGCTCGCGACTGGTCAGATAGTCACGCGCATCCAGCCACTGCAGATCCATTCCCAGACTCGCCAGAAAGCGTGCGCCGATGGTGCTGGACCAGAGTTCGCCCTGGGCGAGCAGTTCGGCCTGCCAGGCAAAAGCGCCCGAAGCCGCACGCACATCGCTGACCAGCCGCCGCAGGACATCCACCCGTGGATTGAGGAACTCGCTGGCCAGGCCAAGCTCCGCCGCAAAGCTGCGATGGCGTTCGATCAGGGCCTCAGCGCCAGCGGCCATTGCAGCCGCATCGCCGTGCTGCGCAGCCATGGCCTTGAGCGCGTCGGTGACCCCTGACAGGGCCGACACCACCGTCAGCACCTGCAGGCCTTCGTTCTGGCGGGTACTCATCAGGCGTCCGATATTCTCCCAGCGATGTCGCCTGGACACGCTGGTACCACCAAATTTCAGGACTACCCAGCGCGGATCAGCGACAGCAGAATTCACGGGCGACGTCCTCTGGAATGCACAGATTGCGCTATGATGCACTGCAGCGAAGACGATGGGCCATGACGTTGTCACGACGCGCTTTCCAGGCATGCTGCAACCGTCCGTCGGGCCATTTGGTTTTGCTTCAGGTTTCGTTGACAGGACCGCGGTCGCCCAGTAATCTTCGCATCGCTATGCGTCCAGCGCACCCTTTGCTTGCCGCCGTTACCAAGGAATCAAAAGAATGAAAATGCGCACTCTCCTCATCGCCGCTGCCATCACCGCCGCCCTCGCGCCGACCCTGTCCATCGCCAAGAACCCGACTCTGGGTCGTGGTGTGCACGGCAACGCCCGCGCCGGTGCACCGGATGGCGTCGCTACCTCGAATTTCATCGTTGACCTCAGCGGCATCAACACCGATGCGCTGTGCGGCGATGCCTCCACCCCGGGCGCCGGCAACACCGTCGTCTCGGTCAACCTCGGCAAGAACGCTGTTGTGACTGGCGTCGGTGGCGTGGGTTCCTACACCTCCTTCACGCCCAGCTGGCGTTCGGAAGTCACCGCGATCTTCCGCGGCAATGACCCGCTGCAGTCGATCCAGCTGGCCTTCTCGGGCGATGACAGCTCGGGTGTGGCCAACTACAACATTCCGGTGATCGATCTGACCGGTCAGGCGCTGTCGAACATCAACACCGGCAATGCTGGCGTGTTGAACATCGAGCTGTGCGAGACCTTCGCCGATGGCGGCGTCAGCCCGGACGCGACCTTCGCCGCCGGTGCCAACCTGCAGATCGCTTACTACGTCCCGGCCGTTCCGGCCCCGGCGATGAGCACCTGGAGCATGCTGGCCCTGCTGCTGGGCTTCGGCCTGGTCGGTGGTCTGGCGATCCGTCGCTTTTCCTGAGTAAAGCCTCTGGCGACCTTCGGGTCGCCATAAGCTCCGAGACGCCCGCCTTGTGCGGGCGTCTTGCTTTCAGCGGCTGCAAAGTCCAGTCTGTTCGGCCGTCCATCTGCAGGGCCGTGTGAGGGCCCGACGCCATGCTGAGACCATTCGTACAGATTGATGTGTTTACCGCCATCCCGCTGGCGGGCAATCCGGTGGCGGTGGTGCTCGACGCCAACGGTCTCGACGACGCCACCATGCAGCGCTTTGCGCGCTGGACCAATCTGTCGGAAACCACCTTCGTGCTGGCACCCGGCACGCCCAAGGCCAGCTACCGCGTACGGATCTTCACGCCGATGGCGGAACTGCCGTTCGCCGGTCATCCCAGCGTGGGCACCGCCTGGGCGCTGCTCGATGCCGGATTGATCAAGGCGGACTCGGGACCGCTTTACCAGGAATGCAATGCCGGTCTGCTGCCACTCAGCGTGGAGCACAGCGGGGCGCAGCGCGTGGTTTCGGTGCAGGCCCCAATGGCGCGTCGCAGCGCCATCAGCCCGGAGTACATCGAGGCGCTGCCACGCGCCGTGGGCGGCATCGGTGCCAGCGTCGGAGAACGTCCGATCCTGTCGGACGTAGGTGCACGCTGGATTCTGCTGGAACTGCCCAGCCGGGCCCAGGTGCGCTCCCTGATACCGGACATGGAACTGATCGCCTCGATCAGCCAGGCTGTCCGCGCCGAGGGTCTGGCGGTGTTTTCCTTTGAACCCGAGCAGGCTGTACCGCTGGAACTGCGAGCCTTCGCCCCCGCCACTGGCGTACCAGAAGATCCGGTGACGGGCAGCGCCCATGCCGCGGTCGGAGACTGGCTCAATGCCCAGGGCCGATTGCAGGCTGTAGGCGGACGCTATCCGGCAAGCCAGGGAAGCGCGGTGGGACGCAATGGCGAAGTCCACGTCAGCGCCTCAGATGATGGCCGGGTATCCATAGGTGGCCGTTGCTGCGCCCTCATTCGCGGCGCCGTCGATCTCTGATCACAGCAGCTTCGGGAACGGAAGTCGCTCCCTGCGGTCTGAACCAGGGCTGCGAGACCCGCAATCGCAATTCCATATCGCTCATGATTGAGGAAACCCTTATGCAACGACGCCATCTGCGCACATGGCTGCCGACCGCACTGGCACTGACTTTGGTGGCCTGTGGCGGAGACGACCCGAAGCCGGCTCAAGTGGTCCCGGAAACCACCGACACGGCCACGCCGGGCGCCACCACGCCGACCGCAGTGCCCGTACCGGTTGCCAACACCGCTTTCGAGAAAGGCATCACCGAGCTTGCCCGAGGCGCCAGCGTGCATTTCGAATCCGAACTCAACCTGCCCGATGGTCGCATCCAGTACGCCAGCGGCGTGGGAAAGGAGGAGCAGTACGCCTTTACCGTGCGCAGTCTGCCGCAGCCCGATCCCAATGCCGATGGCACCTGGTACATGCGCAATGGCAAGTATCTGAGGCAAACCGCGAACGGTTATGACGAGAGCATGCTGACGCCTGAGTCAGTAACCGTCATGGTGGAAACGCTCAAGGCCTTTCCACGCAGCGAAGGCGATCTTAACGCCGCCAGCGCACCGCCGGACCAGGCTGAAGGGATCAGTTGTCAGCCGCGTGAAGTCGCCATGGGCGCCTCACCGCGACTGCTCGGGCGCTTTTCGGCCATGGGCGTCTGCGTGGACGAGAGCAAATCCCATGTGATCAAGCTGTCGGCCACCTCGCAGGCCGGCTCGCGCCTGTCCGCGGTGTTCTCCAAGCACGGCGAAGCCGTGCAACTGCCGGATCTCAAGGTGGCCGACTGGTCTCAGGAATATCCGCGCCGCAAGTGAGAGCACCAGTGCTTTCCAGGAACCAGTATCGCAAGTTGTTGAACTTACATATTTCGGTAACAGCCCGCTTGTCCTAGCCCGAAGTGCGCGCAGCGCTCTCCGGGCAGTGACGCGAAAAAGCGCCGGTGAGCCGCTGCGCGGCACACCGGGCTACGCGCAGCCGGCCAGTTCATGCCCCATGGTCAGTTTCGGGCCTAAACAGGTGGCTCGCCACGATCGGCGAGCCTTTACAACCGCCGCGGACCAGACTCAATAGTCTGCCGGCTCCACCGCCACTCGCACCCGGATCTCGGTGCCGGGCTGGCGCTCGCTGAAACTGTGGCCGATGACGCCCTTGTAGTCATAGGTGACATCGTAGCCCAACAGCTGCCGTTCTCTGCGGTACTCCGGGCGCTGTTCGCAGCGGCGCTCGGTGACCGTGCGCTCGTAGCGCGGCCCATAACCATCGTAGTAGCGCCGGTTGTTGTCCCGCGCCACCGCCGTCCCCAGCGCGAAACCGGCAACGGTGGCTGCGGCGCGACCGTCACCGTGGCCGAACTGATTGCCGATCAGACCGCCGATGATGCCGCCGACGATCTCGGGAGTTTCGCCGCCACGGCGGTAGGGCGCATAGCGGGGACCTGAGACGTAAGTCACCGGTTCGTTCCAGCACACCCGGCGCGATTCGGAAACCGGCACTTCGTCATACACCGGCTGCACATCGATGACCCGGGCAAAGTCATAGCTGACCGCGCCCTCAGAACGATCGCCATAGTCATCTTCAGGATAATAGGACTGAGCGGATGCCGCTGCGGCCGAACAGGCCAGAGCCATGACGATTAAGGTGTGACGCAGCTTAGTCATGTTGCCGATGCTCCCGATCATCTGACGCCGCCAGTGGCGCAAGCCCAGAGCCTAGGCCCAGGGCCTGAATTGCTTCTGAATCTCGCCACGGCAGTTGCCGATGATTCAGACTTTCTGCGGCCCGGAAACAGGGAAGGCCCGCATCGGCGGGCCTTCCTTGCAACTCTCACCGTGAAGTTACCGGTGCTTGTCACGCAACTCGCGGTCGATCTCGTACTGCGCGCTGGTGACGTAGGCCTCCATGGCCCGCAGGCGGTCCTCCATTTCGCGCAAGCGATACTTCAGTTCACCGGCACTGACCCCCGGAGGCGGCGCGTCCTGCCACTGCCGGGCATCGCGCTCTGCTGCGGCCGGCGGCGGGGGCGGCAGACTTGAACGCGGAGGAAGTATCAGCGCCGCCAGCACATAGCCGACAAAAACCAGCGGCACCATGGGTGTCATGCAGGCAATGATGGTCACGATCCTCAGTGCCGTCAGGTTCCAGCCGAAATGGCTGGCAAAGCCCGCCAGTACACCAGCGAACCAGCGGCGATCCACGTCCCTGTAGACCCGTGACGCGTGGCTGAAGCGCTCATTCATGGGTGCTGCTCCCGTCCATTGAGTCGCCGAAGCGTACTCGTAGCCAAATCTGTGTCTGCGCCTCATATCCGACCTCGCCAGCTGGGTGTATCGGCATCCAGGATCCGTTCCAGCGTCCGGATGCGCTCTTCCATGCGACGCGCCGTCTGCCACAACTCGGCCACTTCGCCGTCGCCATTGACCGCTTCTTGCTCGCCATCGCCGGTGCGCTTGCTGCGGTAGTGCAGAAACAACCAGACCGGCACCACGATGACCAGAAAGACAATCAGCGGAGCCTCAATCCAGGCCATTGCGCTTACCCCTTGGGCTGTTGAACACGGGCCTTGAGCGCTTCCAGTTCACTGTTGATGCGCTCTTCGGCTTCCAGATCCACGAAAGCCTGATTCAGCGTCTTGGCGCGCCCCAGATCCAGAGATTCCGCCTGCGCCTCGACTGCGTCAATGCGCCGTTCGGCATAGTCGAAACGATTCAGCATGTCATCGATCTTGGCCGAGTGAATCTGGGTCCTGGCCTTGAGCGAGGTATGTGCGTTCTGAGCCCGGATGACGATGGTCCGCTGCCGCGCCTTGGCGTCCTGCAACTTGGCCTGCAGCTTGGCGATGTCATCGTTCAGCTTGGTCAGATTGTCGCCCAGCACACCGAGATCACGCGTGACCTGCTGGCTCTGATCGGTCAACGCAGCCTTGTGCGACAACGCAGCCTTGGCCAGATCCTCGCGGCCCTTGCGCAGCGCCAGCTCGGCCTTCTGCTCCCAATCGGCCTGCTCGTCGTCCAGCAACTTCAGCTGGCGCTCGCGCTCCTTGCGCTCGGCGATCACCTTGGCCGCGGCCGAACGGACCTCAACCAGCGTATCCTCCATCTCCTGAATCATGAGACGGACGATCTTCTCCGGATCCTCGGCCTTGTCCAGCAAGGAGTTCAGATTCGCGTTGATGATGTCTGAAAGGCGGGAAAAGACACCCATGTTGCTCTCTCCTGTGAATTCAAACCCTGCTCGGGTACAAAAGTCTTTGCCAGAGCCGTGCCAACTTCACAAGTCATTGTTCTTGAAGGATTAACCTTAAACTACACCATCATCCCGACGATCAAACCTGGCGAGCAGAGCCAACTTTGAGCGGATCTCGCCATACCAGTCTGAAATCGCGTTGGGTGACGGTTAACACGGTCTTCCCTTAGAATCGCGCCGCCCCTCACCCACGCATCTCTCAACCGCCTCAAGGGCAGAAGACGGATGCGATCCCCGCTCCAACCGGAGGTATAGATGAAATCCATTAGGTTGGCGGCCCTTGCCGCTACTCTGTTTTCGCTGTCAGCCTGGGCCCAGAACCCAGCGCCGAGCGCCTCCGCGCCGGCAGTCGCCATGGACAAGACCAAGATGAGCTACGCGGTCGGCTATCAGTTTGGCGCCGACCTCAAGGAACGCGGTGTCGATATCGACATCAACGGTGTCATCAAGGCCATGCAGGACGGTTTCTCCGGCAAGGAAGTGGCTTATCCGCGCGAAGAGCTCGGTGCCCAGATGGAGCTGCTCGAAGGCAAGCTCCGCGCCGAGGCCGAAGCCCGCTTCAACAAGCTGGCCGGCGAGAACAAGGCCGCCAGTGACAAGTTCATGGTCGAAAACCGCAGCAAGAAGGGCATAGTCGCCCTGCCCTCGGGCATCCAGTATCGGGTGATCGAGGAAGGCAACGGCGCGCGTCCGTCGCCGACCAGCGAAGTCACCGTGCACTATCGCGGTTCGCTGATCAGCGGTTTCGAGTTCGACAGTTCCTTCGCGCGCGGCGTACCGGCCAAGTTCCAGGTCGACCAGGTGCTCAAGGGCTGGCAGGAAGTGCTGCCGCTGATGCGTGTGGGTGACCACTGGCAGATCTTCCTGCCGCCGGAAATGGCTTATGGCGAGCGCGGTCCGCGCCCGATCGGCCCGAATCAGGCGCTGATCTTCGACATCAAGCTGATCGAAGTGAAGTAAGTTCGATGCTGGCGCCG
The DNA here is from genome assembly GCA_050250665.1 of Lysobacterales bacterium. Lineage (GTDB taxonomy): Bacteria > Pseudomonadota > Gammaproteobacteria > Xanthomonadales > SZUA-5 > JADKFD01. The sequence goes on from JBFWOF010000001.1 coordinate 94,250, forward strand.
CAATCGTCCTCGGGACGGTTGCGGCGTACGCCAGCGGTAGAACTCTCAGCGCAACATCGACGGCGCCTGGGACAGCGGTATCCGGGCAGCTGCGCAGGCCTGTAGCAGCGACTGCTCCATCTCCAGCTTGATGCGATTGACCACTCGCAAGGCATCCAGAGCCTGTGGCGACTGCGGCTCTTCGCCCGCTTCCAGTGCCAAGGTGTCCATCTGCGCCTGCCCTGCGGCCACGCGCTCGGCCTCGTCATCGTCGACGAACTGCGCCAGAAACACGAATCCCCGAATGAGCGCATCACGCAGTGCTTCATCGCCCTGCTCCAGCCCGGCCAGCACGTGCAAGGTGGCCTCGCGGATGGCTGTCCGCGAATGCGGCAGGAAGGATCTGGGCAAGGCGCAGCAGCCGGGTTCGATTTCACCCAGCACCCGACCGTAGTCACGCAGAATTCTGCCCGCCAGCGCCAGCATCAGCGTTGTTCCGCCTGATGGCAGGGCGTGCAGGGCAAAAAACTGAGGTTGCTGCGGGTCGTCATCATCGTCGACATGCTTTCATGCGCGCTTTGTCGATGGCAAGCGATACACTTCACAGGATGGAATGGAACTTGAGCATTACCGCCACAGCCGCATCTACCCCCTGCATAGGCATATGCACGCTCGATCAGAACGGGCTCTGCGAAGGCTGCCTGCGCAACAGTCAGGAAATCGGCGCCTGGGGCCGGTTGTCGGAAGCCGAACGCCGCCGGATCATGGAACAGGTATTGCCCTTGCGAGCCCTGGATCGTGGCGGCCGCTGAGCTGTTTCCGCCGTGGATGGCGCTCCTGATGGCGGCGCTGCGGCCCCTGGATCAGCAGGCGCAGGCCCCCTGCAACCTCAACGAACTCGAAGGCCTGCTGCCGGCTCACCAGCCGCTGCGTCCGGCTGCCGTGCTGGTGGGACTGGTGCCGCGCGCGCACGGCTGGCAGGTCATGCTTACCCGCCGTACCGAGCATTTGCCCACGCACGCCGGGCAGATCAGCTTTCCGGGCGGGCGTATCGAGGCCGTGGATCGTGACGCCGTGGCCGGCGCCCTGCGCGAAACCCATGAAGAACTCGGCATTGCCCCGGCACTGGTGCGCCCTCTGGGCTTGCTGGATGTCTATGGCACGATCAGCGCCTTTGCGGTCACCCCGGTGGTCGGCATCATCGACCCGGAAACGCCGATGCGCCCCGATGCCCGGGAAGTCGATGAAGTCTTTGAAGTTCCGTTGCGCTTTCTGCTCGACCGCGCCAATCTCAAGCGTGAAGAGCGCTTCTTCGCTGGCCGTTTGCGCGGCTACTATGTCTATCCCTACGGCGAGCGCTACATCTGGGGTGCCACCGCCGGCATGCTGGTCAATCTGATGGAGCGCCTTGATCGCCATGGCTTCAACCCCGCTGATCTCGACCGCTGAACTGGCCGCCTCGCTGTCGGATCCCGATCTGCGGATCATTGACTGCCGCTTCGACCTGTCTGACCCCGAAGCCGGGGAGCGGGCCCATGCCGAGGCGCGCATACCCACAGCCGGCTATGCGGACCTGAATCGGGATCTGTCGGACCTCTCCAACTCGGCCACCCACGGTCGGCATCCATTGCCGGGCATGAGCCAGCTGGCGGCCTCACTGTCGCGCCTTGGCATCAACCGCCACAGCAAGGTGGTGGCCTACGATCAGGACACCGGCGCCTATGCCGCCCGGCTGTGGTGGCTGCTGCGCGCTTGCGGCTTTCAATCGGCTCGGGTGCTGGACGGCGGCATCACCGCCTGGAAACGGGAGGGTCTGAGTCTGGAAACCGGCGACACGCTGGCTGCAATCGCCACCCATCTGCCTGAGCGGCTGGAGTTGCCGAAGTACCTGTGGCTGGATGCCGAGGCCGTGGCCAGCGGTCTGCAGTCGCAAACGATCACCCTGATCGATGCCCGCGCCCGGCCGCGATTCCGGGGCGATGTCGAGCCGCTCGACCGCGTGGCCGGACACATACCGGCGGCCCTGAACCGGCCGTTTCTCGACAACCTCGACGCCAACGGCCTGTTCAAGCCGCCGCAGCAATTGCGCCGCGAGTTCGAAGCCCTGCTCGGCGGGCGCTCCCCGAGCACGGTGGTACACATGTGCGGCTCGGGTGTGACCGCCTGCCACAACCGGCTGGCCATGGATCTGGCGGGTCTGGGGGGATCACGCCTGTATCCGGATTCGTGGAGCGGCTGGATCACCGATCCGGCGCGTCCGGTGGCGCTGGGCGACTGAGCCGCGACGGCCAGCAGCGCCTGGCTTGTCACCAAGCAAGGCAGGCGTCTGCCTGAAGCGTTATCTTTGAGCGGTACTCAATCGGGAGTCCGGTCATGGCCTCTATCCAGTTTCTCGGCGCTGCCGGTGAGATCACCGGCTCCTGTCATCTGCTGCGGGCAGCGGGCAAGAAGATCCTGTTGGATTGCGGCTTGATCCAGGGCGGACGCGAGGAAGATGCCCGCAACCGCGAGGCTTTCCCTTTCGATCCGGCCGATATCGATGCGGTCATTCTGAGCCACGCCCACATCGATCATTGCGGCCGCCTGCCGCTGCTGGTCAAGCGCGGATTCAACGGCAAGATCCATACCCAGACGGCCACCGCCGATCTGGTACACGTGATGCTGGAAGATTCCGCGCGTCTGGCCGCCGCAGACGTCGAGCACGGCAACCGCCTGCGTGCCCGGCGCGGACTCAAACCCCTGGAGCCGCTGTATGAACTGGCGGACGTGGCCGATGCGGTGGCGCGGCTCAGGGCCCACGACTACGGCCAGCGTTTCGAGCTCTATCCCGGCGTCTCGGTGCGGCTGCAGGACGCCGGCCACATCCTCGGCGCGGCCATCGTCGAGATCTGGGTCGATGAGGGTAGCGGCGAGCGCAAACTGGTGTTCAGCGGTGATCTCGGCCCCAGCGGCGCGCCGATCATGCGTGATGCCACGCCGATCGCCGACGCCGATCTGGTGCTGATGGAGAGCACCTATGGCGATCGCCTGCATCGCCCGCGCGATCAGACCATCATCGAGATCGGCGAAGTCCTGGACGCCGCCCGAGGCAGCGGCGGCAATGTGATCATTCCCGCCTTCGCCGTGGGTCGCAGCCAGGAATTGCTCTACTGGTTCGCCAAGTACTACGAGGAATGGGGCCTGAAACGCTGGAAGATCTATCTGGACAGCCCCATGGCCACCAAGGTGGTCGACGTCTATCGGCGCCACCAGCAACTGTTCGATCGCGACGGTCGCCATCAATGGAGCAACGGCGACGACCCCTTCACCCTGCCCGGCCTGAGCTTTGTCAGTTCGATGGAAGAATCGCAGGCGCTGAACCGCCGCGAGCAGGGCTGCATCATCATCGCCGGCTCCGGCATGTGCAACGGCGGCCGCGTGCGCCACCATCTCAAGCACAACCTCTGGCGTCCGGGGGCACACGTGATGATCGTCGGCTATCAGGCCCAGCACACGCTCGGCCGGCAACTGGTGGATGGGCGCTCGACGGTACGGATCTTCAACGAGATCATTCGCGTCAATGCCAGGATTCACACCGTGGGTGGATTGTCTGCGCACGCCGACCAGCAGGGCCTGTTGAACTGGTACGGCCATTTCCACGCCCGACCGCCCCTGTATCTGGTGCACGGCGAAGACCAGGCCCGTGAAACCCTGGCCGCTAAGCTGCGCGCCGTCCACGGCGCCGAGGTCAGCCTGGCCCGTCCGGGGATGGAGCGGACGATCTAGCTGGCAGCAGCGATCATTGCCCTGCAAAGATACCCCGCCCTCTGTAGGAGCGCCCTCGCGGCGCGACCGGTGACGCGACGATCCTGCCCAGCTACATGGCAGCGCCCATGAGTGGGAACGCGCCTGCGGCGCGCACCCTCGGCCTACCGCTGTTGAACTCCGCCTGCGCAAAGCGGCGCCGCGGCGCGGCGCCCTCCAAAGCAGCGGCAAGGTCCACCCGGATTCGGTTATTGGAGAGCGCAGCGAAGCAGTCGAGGGGCATGCGGCAATGCGCTGGATTGCGCGTTGCTCTGCTTCTGTCCATGAGCCTATGCCGTAGGTTGTTGATGCGTCATTGCGAGGAGCGCAGCGACGAAGCAATCCAGTGCTTCTGAAGCTGTGCCTCTGGATTGCTTCGCTACGCTCGCAATGACGCCGGGGGTCATCGTCCGTGGGTAGCGCCAAGGCGCCGCGGCGCGGCGCCCTCCATGGCACCTAACCCAGCACGCGCCTCAGCCGCCGCAGCCGCTCGGCCTGCGCCGGCTCGTCTGCTGGCTCGTAGCTCTTTCCCCAGACCGGAGCCGGCCAGGCGCTGTCGCCCTGGTGACGGGCGACGATGTGCACATGCAATTGCGCGACCACATTGCCGATGGCAGCTATATTGATCTTGTCGGCGCCGAACTCCGATTTCAATTCGGCTGCCAGATTCATGGTCAGTTCGAACAACTGAGCTTGTTGCGGCTCCGGCAGATCGAACCATTCCACGGCCCGCCGATATTGCGGCACCAGAATCAGCCAGGGCCAGGGTGCCGCCGGTATGGCCCGGATCTGGATCGATCCGTGTTCACCCAGCTCCACGCTGTCAGCGGCCAGGCGTGAGTCCAGCTGCCACTCGTTCATGCCAGATGCCGCTCGAAGAAGCCCAGAGAGCGCTGCAGGGCCAGATTGGCACTGTGTGGCTCGCCATGGTCATCGCCCAGGCGGTTGAAGGCGTGACCCGCGGCATAGCGGTACAAGGGCGCCTGCGGCAGCGCAGCGGCCACACCTTCGACCTGATCAGGCGGAATCAGCGCGTCCTGATCGCCAAAATGGAACATCAGCGGCGCCTGCGGTCGCTCGTGCAGGAACTGCGGCACCAGCCTGCCGTAATAGCTGACGGCAGGCAGGCCCAGCCGGGTCGCCGCCAGAAAGGCCACGGCGCCACCCCAGCAATAGCCGACCACGCCGACCGCCCGGCAGCCGCTGGCATGCAGATGATCCGCCGCCGCGCGTAGATCACGCATGGGCCCGTCGAATCCCAGACGGCCGACCAGATCGCGCCCACGCGCCATGCCCTGATCGTCGCAATCCAGCGCCACATCAATCTGCAGACGGTCAAACAGCTGCGGTGCCAGCACCTGATACCCGCGATCGGCATAGTCGGCCGCAACCGCCCGGATGTGCGCGGTCACGCCGAAGATCTCCTGGACCACGATCAGACCGGCGCCGTTTGCGCTCTCGGGCCGATACCGATAGGCGCTGATGCTGGCGCCATCGATGGCGCTGAGCACGATCCGTTCGTCACCTGCCGCGGCATTCATCGAGAAGGAACTCCTAGTTCACCAGCTGTCGTCGATCGCGCGGTCGCCTTGCCACACTGACTTCAATGGCCACACACAAGGCTTCGGTGATCGTTGCCAGTGGCAGGCTCGGTGTGCCCGGGCGGTCGCAGACCTGTTCGCTGGCATAGGGCAGATGGATGAATCCGGCGGCCGTGCCCGGCTCTTCCAGTGCGTGGCGCAGTCGGAAGAACAGCTCGTTACAGACATAGGCGCCAGCCGACAGCGACACCGAGGCCGGTATGCCATGGGCGCGCAGCGCATCGACGATACGACTCACCGGCAAGGTACTGGCATAAGCGAGCGGCGCGCCCTTGATCAGCGTGCGCTCACGCGGTTGCGCGCCGCGGTTGTCGGCGATCCGGGCATCGGCAAAATTCAGCGCAAAGCGCTCCGGCGTGATCTCGGCGCGCCCGGCGGCGACTCCGGTCGCGATCACCAGCAGCGGCTTGCTGCGGGCAATCTCGCGCAGCAACACCCGGGCGGCAGCGCCAAAGGCGGTCGGCAGACACAGGGCGCGGACGCGGCAGCCCTCGATTTCATGTCCATCCAGGGCCGCGCAGGCTTCTGCCGAGGGATTGCGGGCATCACCGCCAAAGGGCTCGAAACCGCTGATCAGGACTTCGCCCCTCATCGGAAACACAGCCACAGCAGCAGACAGAGATTGCCGGCCAGCAGCGGCAGCGCGGTCGGAATCTGGGCGCGGATGACGGCGTTGCGGTCCTTGAGATCGAGCAGCGCCACCGGCACCAGATTGAAATTCGCAGCCATTGGCGTCATCAATGTTCCGCAATAGCCCGAGAGCATACCAATGGCCGCCATCGGCGCCGCGTCGGCACCATGCACACCCACCAGAAAGGGCATGCCGATGCCGCCGGCGATCACCGGAAAGGCGGCAAAGGCATTACCCATGGCCATGGTCAGCAGAGCCATGCCCAGGCCATAGGCGAGCACCGCCACCCAGCGCACATCGAGCGGCAGGACGGCACCGATGACTTCTGCCAGTGCCGTCCCCACGCCGGCCTTGGCGAACAGTGTGCCCAGCACCGACAGCAGCAGCGGCAGCACAAAGGCCCAGCCCACCGCCTCCAGCAGTTCGCCGCCGCGGCCCAGGGCCACGGTCGGGCCTTCGCGGGTCATGCGCAGGGCCAGTGCCAGCGCCAGCAGACAGGCAGTGGCCAGGCCGTAGAGCGCGGCGCTGGCCTTGTCGAAGGCCGCCACACCGTCAATCTGCAGCAGGGGCAAGGACAGGGTCAGGATCACCGTGACCAGCGGTATCGCCAGCACCGGCAGCAACAGCGTATAGCCGCGCTCACCCCGAGGCTTGGCGGCGCCGTCCACGGACTGGGCCATATGCGGCAGGCCGAAGCCTGCGATCACGGCCAGGATCAGCACCAGAGCTCCCGAGATCGCGCCGGGAATCAGATCGCCAAAGACCAGCAGCAGCGCCAGGATGGCGAAAAAGGCACTGCGCGCGAGCCGTCGCGGTCGACTGGAATCACCTGCCGCGCGAGCCGAAATCAGGGCGAAGTAAGCCCCCATCAGGATGTAGAGCGGCGTCAGCGTCATGCTTTGCGCCTGCGGCGATCACGCCAGAGCAGCCGCGCCCCATGAATCAGAAAGGCCAGAACCGCAGTCGGCAGTCCCCACAATGCGATCTCCAGCGGCGCCAGTTGCAGACCGCGCTCGGAGAAATAGGCTTGCATCAGCAACACGGCACCGAAGGCAAGAAACAGATCCTCACCGAAGAACAGTCCGACATTGTCGGTGGCGGCAGCCATGGCCCGCACCTCTTGGCGTTCCTCGTCGCTGAGCTTGCCGTCGGCTGCCTCGGCTTCCGCCGCCGCCTCGGCCATAGGGGCGACCAGCGGCCGCACCATCTGCGGATGCCCGCCCAGACTGGTCAGCCCCAGCGCCGCGGAGGATTGTCTGAGTGCCAGATAAGCCACCAGCAAGCGCCCGGTCCGCACACCGCGCCAGGCCCCGACCACCCGTGCCGCCAGACGCCTCAGCCCATGCGCCTCCATCTGCGCAATCACCGGAAAGGCCAGCACGATCACCAGCAGATAGCGGGCCTTGTTGAAACTGGTGCCGAGCACATCCAGAAACTCGATCAAGCCCAACCCACCGACCAAGCCGGCGCTGAGCGCCGCCACCAGCACCACCCGTGCCGGGTGCTGGCGCAGGGCGAAGCCGAGCACGACCACCAGCACCGGAATCAGCGCCCACAGCGTCGTGCCGCTCATGGTGCGCGTATGCCCAGGCCCGCCGCCAGCAAGTCGGCGCGCAACTGCGAGGCCAGCGCCAGCGCGTGCGGTCCGTCGCCGTGCACACAGAGTGTCTGCACTGCGGGCCGGATCTCAGTGCCGTCGACGGCCGCTATGGCCTGGGCCCGCGCCAGTGCCAGGCCCTGCGCGCGCGCCGCATCCAGTTCCAGCAACGCGCCCGGCTGGCTGCGCGGGACCAGCTGGCCATTGGCCTGATAGCCGCGGTCGGCAAAACCCTCGCAGACGTAGTGCAGCGACAAGTCCTCGCAGACCCGGCGCAGCGCTCCCTGATCAGAGCCGTAAATCTGCAACTGCGGCCCAGCGGCAACGACGGCATCGACGAAGGCCCGCGCCAACGCCGAATCGCGCGCGAGCATGCCGTAGAGCGCGCCGTGCGCCTTGACGTGGTGCAGCCGGCCCCCTGCGGCGCGGACAAAGCCGTCCAGCGCCGATATCTGGTAGAGCGTGAGCGCGTACAGATCTGCAGCGTCGACGCGCAGCTCGCGACGGCCAAAACCGACCAGATCCGGCAGGCTGGGATGTGCCCCCATCGCCACGCCGGAGGCCAAGGCAGTGGCCACCGTGTGCTGCATGGTCAACGGATCGCCGGCATGGAAACCGCAAGCGATATTGCAGGAACTCACCACCTTCAGCAGGGAGGCATCATCGCCCATGGTCCAGGCGCCGAAGCTCTCACCCAGATCCGCATTCAGATCGCAATAGTCCGCCATGAGCGCCCGGGATCTCGATGTCTGGCCAGCCCGCTGCTGGCTCCGTCCCTGAATCTACGCAAGATTGCCCTGCAGGTCGAACCCGATGTGGATCAGACCGCAGCGGCGGGTCCAGGCAGATGCGCCTCACCCAGTCTGGCCCGGACCGCAATCTGCATGCGGATGAGGCGCTCGCGCCGCCAGATCCAGAGTCGCTGTGCCAGTGCCAGGCTGATGGGCTCGAACCGGAGTTCGGATCCAGGCCGGCGCTGCGCCAGTCGTGCCAGATCGACACCGGCCAGATGACCGATGCGCGGATAGCCACCGATGGTCTGGGCCTCGGCCAGCAACACCAACGGCTGGCCATCGGGCGGCAACTGGACCGTGCCCGGAATCACCGGTTCGCTGACCAATGAGCCGGCATGGTCGATGCCCAGCGCGGGGCCGTCCAGTCGTGCGGCCATGCGATTGGACGCCGTCGACAGCCGGAAGGGCTGCGTATACAGCGCACGCCGCTGATGCAGCAGATGCGCGTGGGCCCCTTCGATGATCCGCAAGCTGGCCTGCCCTTCCAGATCCAGTATCGGATCGCCATCCGCCCACCAGGGCGCAGCGTGGGCGTTGGCGCCGGGCAGGCGCCGGGTCAGGGCGGGCCATGGTTCGGACTGGGGACTGGCCAAGGGCAGGCGTGCGCCCCGTTCCAGCATCCCCGGAAACTGGCCACCGGCCGAGACCGCACTGCGGCTGCCAAGCACTTCCAGTGTCGCCAGACCGCCGGCCACGGCCAGATAGCAGCGATTGCCCAGGCGCCCTGGCGAGAGCGACAGTTCTGAGCCCGCCGCGATCCACAGCGGCCTCCACATCGGCGCCACCGCGTCGTCGATACGGGACTTGCCGCGAGCGCCGCACAAGGCAATCACGGCCGCCTCGTGGAAGCGGAATCGGGAGTGCCCAAAGCCGATCTCGAGCGCGGCCACGTCTGGCGCATTACCCACCAGCACATTGGCAACCGCCATCGACCAGTCGTCCAACGGTCCGGAACAGGGCACACCCTGCGCTCGCCACGGCCAGCGCCCGGCGTCCTGGACCCCACTCAGGGGAGCGATCTTTTCGATTTCAATCACGGGCAACAGCCACCGGGACAAAGCGCACGTTGTCGCCGGGTTGCAACCAGACTTCGGGCTTTCGCTGACAGTCAAACAGGGAAAGCTCGGTGCGCCCGATCAGATGCCATCCACCGGGCGAAGCCGCCGGATAGATGCCCGTCTGGGCGCCGGCCAGTGCGACCGAACCGGCAGGCACCCGACTTCGAATGGAACTGCGCCGGGGCAGATGCAGCGCCGCGGGCAGTCCGAGAAGGTAGGGAAAACCGGGTTGAAAGCCGGTCATGGCGACCCGGTAGAGCGTGCCGGCATGAGCATCGATCACCTGTCTCGCGCTCAGCCCGATGCGCTCGGCCACCTCATCGAGATCGGGCCCGTCCTCACCACCGTAGCGCGTTGGAATGTCCCGAACCCGCGCTGCCGGCTCGGCTACCGCCTCATCCAGTGTGGCAAGCAGTTCCTGAAGTTGCAGCCGTAGACAGGCCGCCCCCCCATGCCTGGCGAGCCAGCACAGGTCCAGATCCAGCATCAGCGCTGCATAGGCCGGTGCGCAGGCCCTCACGCCCTGCAGACCGGCATTGCTGATGGCCGCACAGGCCCGATGCACCAGACGGTTGGTCTCGATGCAGGCGGAGTCACCGAATCGCAGCAGCAGCGCGCGATCACCGAGCGGCCAGATTTCGTAGTCCATCGACGGCAGTATCCCATCCGAGCACTGCAGACGTCAGCAGGGGAGGAGGAATCCCTGACGCCACAACGGTCCCACCGCCGCGCCTCTGCACGGTACCCGGCAGGGTGAAAACTTCAACCCGCCACCGATAGCCACAGGGGTGCGGCAACGTCCCTGACTGCCGATCGGGAATTGTGGGGGAATCGGAACGCAAAGGGATTGAACTGCGATAGCATCACTGGCAGGGAGAGAATCCATGGCCAATGCGCGGACACGATTCGATACCATCTGCGAGTATCTGGCTCGCACTCACGAAGCCTCGCTGGGGCAGCTTTACGGCAAGCCCTGCGCGATGATCAAAGGCCATGCCTTCATCGTTTATTGCTTTGACGGGGTTGCTTTCAGATTGAGTGGCCGCAGCCGGCTGCAGGCGTCGGCGCTACCTGGTGCGCGCTACTGGGACCCCCTCGGGCGCGACGTCCCCAATATGGACTGGATCCACGTACCCGAAGCGAACTTCATGCGTTGGGATCGTCTGGCGCTGGAATCAGCGCGTCTGGGCAAGGAAGGTTTCCGCGGTCCGCTGATACGCAGCAGCGCGCCGCCTGAAGCGCCGGTGGAAGACCCGTCTCAACGGTCCGTGCGCAAGCTCGTACCGAACTTTTCGTTCTCGAAACTGTGGTCGCTGATGCCATTGGTTGGGCGGGCCGAGCGCTAGCTGGTGCCGTGTCGCAGTGAGGGCGATTGTGCCGCTGCGTCCGCGTGGACCGCGGCTATCAGCGAGATTTGGCACTGGCGGTCGCGACGCAAGGTCGCTCCTACAGGCGGTCCAAGGCTGAGCAGTGGCCTGCACCTGAATTCCGACCCACTCGGTCGCGACGCGAGGTCGCTCCTACAGGCGGTCCGAGCCTGGCTGTTTCTGAACTCTGATCTGTCCGGTCGAGATGCGAGGTTGCTCATACCCGGACAGTGAGCGCCGCCTGCAGACGCAGGCGGCGCTTGGTACCTCAGGACTTCGGTGGCGACCAGTTGAGCCTTTCGGTTGGCCGCAACAACCAGCGACAGAGCGCCGGCAGGAACACGATGGCTGCGATCATGTTGACGACAAACATGAAGGTCAGCATCAGACCCATGTCGGCCTGGAACTTGAGATCCGAGAAGATCCACGTGGCCACACCCACCGCCAGCGTCAGAGCGGTGTAGAAAATCGCGATGCCCGTGGTCTTCAGCGCTTCGAAGTAGGCCTGGCTCAAACCCTTGCCCTGCTGCATCAGTTCCCGCATCCGCGCGAAAATGTAGATCGCGTAGTCGACGCCGATACCCACGCCGAGGGCAACCACGGTCAGCGTGTTGACCTTGAGGCCGATGTTGAGCTCGACCATCAAGGCTTCACCCAGTGCCGTCACCAGAATCAGCGGCATGACGATGCAGGCCGCCGCCAGCGGGTTCTTGAAGCTGAGAATGCACATCAGGAACACCGCTGCGTACAGCAGATAGAGCATCGGCTTTTCGAGCCGGGTTACGGTCTCGTTGATGGCTGCAGCCACGCCCACACTACCGGTCGCCAGACGCAGATTGACCTCATCGGTGCGGTACTCCTCGCCCTTGTCAACGGCTTCCTGCATAGCGGCATCGCGCTCGACCCGGAAATTGACGTCATAGTCGCCATTCTTGGTGCGGAAATCCTTCACTGCGGCAACCACACGGGTAATCGTCTCTGCCTTGTGGTCCTCGGTGAAAATGATTATCGGCATGGCCTTGCATTCGGGCGAATCGATCAGGCCTGAATCGGTTTCCACACTCTGCAGACTCTGACGCATGACCTCCGCATTGCGCGGCAGCGAACGCCATTTGATGCTGCCCTCGTTGTACCCGGCAGTCACGATTCGGCCCACCATGGGCAGTGATATCACCTGCTGCACACCCGGCACGTTCTGCATGTTCCAGGCGAAACGATCAATGGTCTCCATCGCCGGGTAGCTCTCGGTGCAGGCGAAGGGCCCCACTTCGGCGATCACGTTGATGATATCGGTCGACAGGGAAAAGCGGTCGGTGATCAACCTGGAGTCCTGGTTGTAGCGGGCCTCCGGTCGCAGTTCAGCCACACCGTCCTGTGCGTCGCCCACCATCATCTTCTCGCCGTGCTGGTGCGCAAACCACCAGGTGGTGGCGCCCAGAATGATGATCACCGCAGCTGTGCCGTGCCGACTGAAACGCGTCAGGAACGACCAGATGTGATCAAAAGCCGTGATCTGGCGCAGTCGATACGCGCGCTTGCGTGGCAGATTCTTGAGCTTGGTGTAGGACAGCAGAATCGGCAGCAGGATGAGGTTGGTGAAAATCGTCAGGAACACGCCCACCGTGGCGGTGACCGCAAGTTCGAAGATCATCTTGACCGGAATCAGCAGGATCGTGCCGAAACCGATGCAGCCTGCCACCAGGGCCACCGACCCGGGAATCAGCAGTCGCCGGAATGCGCGCACGGCAGCCTCTTCCGACGGTACGCCCTTGCGAGTCTGCAGTTCCTCCGGCGTCCCTTCTTCCAGGCCACCGAAGAAGATCTCGCCGCGATAACGATTGATCATCTGTTCGCCATGACTGACGGCGATGGCGAAGATCAGGAAGGGAGTCAGCATGTTCATCGGATCGATGCCGAAGCCCATCAGGCGCAGCGCACCCAGCATCCAGATTACCGCGATGAAAGCGGCAAGCACGGTCAGGCTGGCGAGCTTGAAGGACGTCGAATAGATGAACAGCAACAACCAGGTAAACAGGATCGTTGCCAGGAAGAAGTACATGACCGAGCGCGCGCCATTGGCGATGTCATCGACGACCTTGGTGAAGCCGATGATGTGTACCGTGACGTTTCCGGTCTCGAGGGTCGAACGGATTTCTTCCAGGCGTTTGCCGATGGCCTGATAGTCCAGCTTCCCTCCCTCCGCCGCCGTTTCCGGAATCAACTCGGCCTGCACCATGGCCCCGGAGAAATCCTTGGCCACCAGCCTGCCAACAATGTTGGCTTTGACGATGTTGGTCCGAATCGTCTCGAAGTCTTCGGCCGTAGGATCGAACCCCGGCGCCGTGGTCGAGAAATTCGCCGGAATCACGTTGCCACCGGCAAAACCACCTTCAACGATCTCGACAAAGCGCGTGTTCGGAGTGAACACCGAACGCACCCGGGCAGGATCTACCTCGGGTATGGCCTTGACCGCTTCGGTCGCTGCTTCCAGCGCCGTGAAGTACTCCTTGTTGAAGATGTTTCCAGATTTGTCGATTAGCGCAACGAAGACCCGGTTGGCGCCTCCGAACTCTGCTTCGTAGTCCACGAAGGTCTGCATGTACTCGTGCTGCAGCGGCAACTGCTTGCGGAAACCTGCATCAATCTTGAGTGTGCTGGCCGCTGCCAGGAATCCGAGGGTGATCAGTGCAAAGATCACCAGCACCAGACCGCGATTGCCAAAAATCAGTTTTTCCAGCGTTGGATACCCAGGGTGATCCGCGCCCGATCCGAAACCTGCCATGATCCTCTCCCCGGTTAGTTAGGCTGGTAAGTGGCGACGCCGTTCTCGCCCACGGTCAGGAAATCGGTCTCACCCAGGGGCAAGACGCCGCTCATGACACCGCCGTCCGAGAAGGTATAGCCACGCATCTGGTCGGACCCTGCAGGCAGCAGCAGCACGGTACCGCTGGCACCCACCAGCACAGCGCGACTGCCCGATACTGCGGCTCCGCCCAGCAGACTGGCTTCGGTTCCAGTCTGCAATTGACGCCAGGTACGTCCAAGATCTCCGGTGGCAAAAGCATTCCCGCGCAAGCCGAAGGCCAGAATCGTACCGTTGTCCAGAGCCACGGCACCGAACATCGAGCCCTCATAAGGCAGAGTCTCCCGAACCCAGCTGAGCCCTTCATCGGTAGAACGGTAAGCCGAGCCGGTTTCGCCAACGATCAGCAAACCCAGCGGATTCTGAACGATCGCATTCAGATGCGGATCGCCTTCATCCGTTCCCATATCCGAGCTGGCGAGACCCGAGTCAGGATCGATTTCAAGATTGTCGGCCTGGTCTGCCGGCGCACCCGATGCCACCCGGTCGCTGATCAGTTCCACAGTCCAGTTCGCGCCACTGTCAGTGGTGGACAGGAACTGGCCGTAGGCACCAATCGCGTAGCCGCGCTCCTCGTCCAGGAAGAGCACGTCCAGCAGAGGACCCTCGGCTGTGATGTCGTGATGCTGCAGGGTCCAGGTCAGACCGCCATCACTGCTGTAGATCACGACCTGATCGTGCCCCACCGCCCACAGCTTGTTGCCGACGGCGGTGACCGCGGTCAGCATCGAGCGCGTGGGCGATGCGACCTGACGCCATTCGCTGCGGGACTCCGAAACCAGGATATGTCCGCGGTCACCCACGACTACTGCCCGGTCACGCGAATTCGTGGCATCGAGCAGCAGGGAACGCTCAATCTGCTCCAGAGAGAGCATCTGCGCCGGTGAAGTCGCGGGGTCCGGCCAGGCCGTGCTGGCCGTGGTCGCCGCTGTGGTTGCTACATCCTGCGCATTCACTGCGGACACCATCAGGAGTCCCAGAATGCCTGCCAGCGGCGTTGCCTGCCGGCCCTTCTGTTGTCGGTGCCTCATTCGCTTCCCCTCGAATCGGCTGCATTCAGATTCAAGCGTTTCCGGAAGTGGCTGTCCAGCCAGACGTCTTCCTTCTTCGCAAAAACAAACGCCAGCCGGGACGAACGGCCCCGGCTGGCGTACTCAAGCTACTGCTCAGCGAACGCCGCGATTTCGGAGAGCCTGCGGCGAGAAGTTTTCAGGTGAAGTCTGGAAGGAGAAGTCGACCGGCGTTTCCTTGTTGTCGATTCCCGAAGTGATGTAGCGACCGGACTTCAGATCGTAATGCGTTTCCAGCGTCGTCCACAGCACCGGCTGGTCGTAGAAGTTGACGATGGCAGCCTCGCTGAAGCGCCACAGCTGCTCCTGGCTGTCGTAATGATCGACCAGGATGATCTGCCAGCTGTCTTCGTCCACATAGAAGGTGCGACGCTTGTTGATGTGACGGAAGCCCTGCTTGAGCGTGGCTTCGACCACCCAGACACGATGCAACTCGTAGCGCATCAGGTCTGGATTGACATGGCCCGGGCGGAGAATGTCCGAGTAATCCAGGCCGCTCGCATGGATCTTGTAGTCGTTGTACGGCACATAGATTTCGCGCTTGCCGGACAACTTCCAGTCGAAACGATCGAGAGCACCGTTGAACATGTCGAACATGTCATTGGTACGCAGACCATCGGATGCCGTACCCGGGTTGTCATAGGCCACGTTCGGGGCCTTGCGCACACGACGCTGACCCGGATTGTAGACCCAGGCCTGTCTCGGCTGAGCTTCCTGATTCAGCGTCTCATGGACCAGCAACACGCTGCCGGCCAATCGCGCCGGCGCCAGAACTTCCTGGTAGAAATAGGTCAGAACGTTGTTGATGTCGGCGATGGTGTTGCCTTCTTTCCAGTACAGACCCAGCACTTCCTCGCGGATACGCACCGGAATGTAGGACCCGGATGCCGTTGGTGCTGCCTGGTTGGCCCAGCGCTTCACGGCAACGCCGCGGTACTTCATCTTGTGATTCCAGATGACCTGATAGCCGTCCTGCGGAATCGGGAACGGGATTCCCTCAGCCACATCAGACACACCGGCACCCGCACCAATCATCTTGGCGGTGACTGCGTTCTTCTTGGTCATCTGGTAAACGCGATCACTGAACGAAGCACTGCGACGCGTCGGATAGATGTCCATCCTGTAGCTCGGGTACTTGGCGAACATGGCCTGCTGACCCACGGTCAACTTGGCGGCGTAGTCCTTGTAGTTGGCCGGCGTGATCGAGAACGCCACCTTGTCCGTCGGGAACGGATCGGGATGGAAAATGCCAACCTTGTAGGTTGAGGGCGGGCGGGTGATGCCGCCCTCCCAAGCCGGGATGGTGCCTTCCTTGTTGCCCGCCTTCTCGCCGCCCATCGGCGTCAGATCGCGGCCAAGTCGGTCGGCCTGGGCCTGTGGAACGCCAGCTTGCAAACCAGCCGCCATCGACAGGCCAATGATCGCGCCAAGTAGGCGCACCTTGCGGATCGTCATGATGCTCTCCCCTCCTGTCGACATGTTCAGAATGCGTAACGTGCGGTGAAGGCCACGAAATCACGGTCATTGATCAGATTGAAGTTGCCAGCGCCCATGAATCGGGTGTAGCTGACGTCCACGCTCCATTCATTGAGATAGTTGGCTTCGACACCGACTGTGAGCGAGCGACGACCCTCAAGGAAGTTGCCACCCGGACCCGGCGTGATGCCGTTGACGTCATGGTTGAAGGCAACACGCGGCGAGAGAGTGTAGGCAGACCCGAAGGCATTGTTGTAATCGGCACGCGCCGCCAGACGGTAGCCCCACGAGAACTGCGTCGGGAAACCTTCATTCAGCGTTTGCGGATTGCGGAAGGCGCCAGTCAGGAAATCCGGACCACCACCGGTATCGGTACCGTCACCCTGGTAACGAAGCACATCCGGCGAGGGCAAATCCCAGACCTTGGTGAAACCCATTTCCAGTACCGATGCGATCTGATCGGCGGCAACCCAGTTGCCAGGCCCGAAGATCTTGGTGGCGGTGAACTGGAACTGGCTGATTTCGTGGCGATCCCAACCGCGCACGTACTCACCCGGGCCGACGGATCCGAGCTGGCTGATGAAGCGGTTCACCGGCTGCGGGATCAGGTTGTTCAGCGGGCTCAGCGCCGTAAACAGCAGTTCGACGTCATCGATCTGCAAGGGCGCATTGGGGCGGTAGCTCAACTCACCCTGCAAGGCAATGCCCGAGGCCTCCAACGTGGTGTTGAAGCTGAAACCGTAGAGTTCGATGTCTTCCGGGTATTCGGCAAAGTAGCGCGCCGAATTGGCATTCGCGTTGGTCACGCTGATGCCTGACAGCACCGGGATGCGACTATGGTAGTTCAGGTAGTACAGACCGAACTCGGTGTTGTTCAGCTCCGGCGCGAAGTAACGGAAAGCCACGCCGTATTGACCACTCTCCTTGGCATAACGATCGGGGGCGCGTGGCACGGCTGCCGCACAAGCGCCTGAGCGCTGGATTGCCAGCGTGAACGGATCCAGACCCAGCGGGTTCTGACCGGCAAGAATGGCCGGACAGGCTGCGAAATTGATCGGCTCCGGCACAAGGCCGAAGTTCAGCATCACGTAGTCACCGCCTAGCGCCGCAAAATCGTTGGTGCTGAAGTAGGTACCCGACGGCTCCGGCTCGGTGATCTCGAACTCCGCCATGTACAGGGCTTCCATCGAGAGGTTCTCGTTGAAGCTGAAACTGGCGTGGATCATGTCGATCGGAAGAAAGGCCTCCTTCAGTTCGGAACCTGCAATGCGCAGTTTCGACACGTCGATCGGATTGACGACGTTGATGCCGCCCTGGATGAAGGTGCTCTCACCCCAACTGACCACCTGGCGACCCAGGCGTACGGTGGAATCGACGTTGCCCATCTGGAAATTGGCGTAGGCAAAGAAGTCCAGCAACTGCGTGTCCTTGCCGACCTTCTGCTTGGCCAGATTGGTCAGGTCATTGCGGCGCTGGTTTTCGTAATCGTAGAAGGACGTGGCGCGGGCGAAACCACCGAAGTGTTCGCCATATTGCCAACTCAGTTCGCCATTCCACTTGATGGCGTTGCTGAACACATCGCCCCGATCCCATTTGCGGTTGCCGTCATCGCTGTTGACCGAGAAGCGCCCGGGCAGCAGGCGCTGCTGAGCGTTCGGCAGAGCTGCCGGGAAGGGAATCCCGGTGGGAATGGCGGCAGACGGCGGTACCGGCGTAAACAGGTTGGCCTTGCCGATCAAGCCCTCGGAGGGCTTTTCAACGCGCGACTGGATGCCGTAGCTGAAGGTGTTCGAGGTGGTCAGCGAGAATTCGCCGCTGCTGTACTCGTAAGCCAGTGCGGGCATCGCGCCCGCCGCAAGGGCGACCGCGACGGCTGCAGTGAGCACGCGATGCTTCGGCGCGCGTGGGTTTCCGGTGAGCTTCATATTGATCTCCATGGTGATCATTCCGGGTTCGCGTCGAGTGCGTTACTGCGTGCGAATGACAGAGGTGTCGGTGACCGGCACCGTGGTGCCACCCGTCAGCAACATCGCAGCCATCTGCCGTTGCATCTCTACCGTGGCAGCAGCCGATGAGGCTGGCGACAGCAAGGAACCGTGATCGCCCTTGATGAAGCGGACGGCGCCACGGACGCCATTGGCATTGGCCGTGCTCTGGGTGATCGTGGACAGACCCATGTAAGCGATCAGCGGTTCGGTACCGGCCAGCGGTGCGCCGGAAACGGTGTTGGGAATGACTTGATCCGGAAGCGAACCGGCGCTGCCCACCACTTCGTGCAACAGAATGCGCTTGTTGGTCGTCAGTCGAGCGTAGTTGATCGGGTCAGCCGAATCGATCACGGTCTGCGTGATCAGCAGGAACTGACCCAGCGTCCCCGGGAAGCGCGGATCGGTGGTCGTCAGACCTGCCGCAGCCGCCACGCCAGCGCGAATACGCGGACCGAAGGTCGGACTGCCATTGAGCAGATAGGAGATTTGCCCACCCGGCACACTGAGTACGGCAACGTTGACGGTCGGTTCCAGCGCCATGAACACCGTGCCGGCGATCGAACCCAGTGACTGACCGACAAATCCGATGCGCGAACCGTCGAAGTCAGGCACCTCATTACCGTTCACGTCCATGCTCGGCACCGACAGGGCCAGCACCGACAGATCCGCTTCCGCCTGACGCAGGTTGTCGCGCGACGTCAGCAGACTGGCGAGATTGATCGAATGCGCGCCAGAGTCGTCGACCACGCCATCCGGGCCCGGAGCACCAGTGGTGTTGTTGATCAAGTCCACATCGAAGGTGCGCTCGCGGGCACCCAGAGCGGCGAAAGGCGTGTTACCGATGTAGAACGGGCGGCAAGCATCAGCCGGATTGGTCGGCGAAGCACCGTGCAGCGGCTGATCGATGGACACGACCGCAAATCCTGCCTGGGCCATGGTGGCGGAAATCGCCAGCATGTCGCAGCGGTTGCGAGTGACACCGTGCTGGAAGATGGCGACCGGCCAGCCAGACGCCGGACGGGTCTGTCCCGAAGCCGCGTTCGGCAGAGTCACCAACACCGGCACCGTGACCGAGGTCGTGCGCACGGGAATCGGATTGGCGACGGTCAGGTTGGTCGACGTGGGATCCAGACCGAGCGCATTGAATGGCGGCACGTAACCACCCGGAGCGGCCTTCCAGAACCCGGTCAACACCGCCGACGGCGGCGCGGCCGGCGTACCAGTGCCCGGAGCAGTCAGGTAATAGGGCAAGGTAATGACGCCGATGTAGATATCGGCGATTGGCGGAAGCCCGGCAGCAGCCGTGGTCAACCCCGTGAAGGCGAAGCGTGAAGGCGCCGGCTGCGCCTGCGCACGCAGGGCCCGCAGGGTCGGAGACACGCCCTGGGTATTGACCACCCAGGAGATGACGATATCCGGGGCAGACACTCCAGCGCTGGCTGCTGCCGCTTCCTGGGTGTTGGTCAACTGACGCAGCGGCTCGAGCGGACAGGCCTGGGCGACAGTCAACAGCGGATCCAGCGAAACGCAGTTGGCGCCCGTGCCCGAGGACAGCGGCGTCGTTCGCTTCGCCAGGAAATAGGTCAGGTCAGGCGTCGCGTTATTGCCCGCCGTATCGGTGACACCCTTGGTGATCACGGCCATGTACGACTTAAGCTCTTCCAGCGGCTTCGTCGGGACGATGGCAAGTGTCCTGCCGGTGGCATCGGTGGTTGACACCGCGACCACGTATTCCGCCGGGGAAGTCAATTCGCGCACGACCCGCTGAACCGCGCCGGTCGCCGGGCCTGAAGTCACGATCTGGACTTCGAACATGCGCACGGTCTGCCCGGCCACCAGCGACGAAGGCGCGATGGCTGCACTGAACGTGGTGGACCAGGCAGCGCTGGTGCTGAATCCGTCCAGCGCGTTCAGCGCGACTGTCGGGTCGCTGAAGTTGTTCGGGTTGGCCGCCGGCGCATTCACGGTCAAATCCCGGCTGCCCTGCAGCAATAGATTGTTGGGGAACGGAATGGCCGCCACAGCAGTATCGAATCGCGCGGTCATGATGCCGCTGACGAAGGTGCCGTTGGTGTTGGTGGCTGGGGGTTGCGGGGTAGCCCGCGGGCTGTTGCTGCTGCCTGAGCAAGCGCCCAACAGGAGACCGGCGATAGCCAGTGGAACGAGCCGCTGGAGGTGCATGCGCGGATTCCTTTTCTTGGTAAACGGGACGGGATGAGACGATCTGATGATAAGTAGTGCTGTCAATTGAACGCAACACAAAACTAACGTTTGGATCAACTACTTATGCTGCAGCGCAGCAGTTGGCGGCGGACCGAATCTGCGCTTCCGCGCGAGATCCGGCGATGCGCCGAATCCCGCATACGGTCGCGACTTGATGCGCCGCAGGGCAATTTTCGATGCCCTGATCAGGCCCGCATCATGGCCAGCGCGGTGTCCAGCATGCGGTTGCTGAAGCCCCATTCGTTGTCATACCAGGCACACACTTTCACGAGTGTCCCGCCCATCACTTTGGTCAGCGTGGCGTCGTAGATCGACGAGCGCGGATCGTGATTGAAATCCACCGACACCAGCGGCTTGCGGTTGAGCCCGAGAATTCCAGCCAATGGTCCATCTGCTGCAGCCTGAACCAGTTGGTCGATTTCGGCAACCGTGGTCTCCCGCGCAGCAACAAAGCTGAGATCGACCACCGAGACGTTGATGGTGGGAACGCGCATGGCAAAACCGTCCAACCGACCGTTAAGTTCGGGCAGGACCAGGCCCACTGCCGCAGCGGCTCCGGTCTTCGTCGGAATCTGCGACATCGTGGCCGAACGCGCCCGGCGCAGGTCGGAGTGATAGACGTCGGTCAGAACCTGGTCATTGGTATAGGCATGGATCGTGGTCATCAACCCATGGACGATACCCACGCCGTCATGCAGCACCTTGGCCAGCGGCGCCAGACAGTTGGTGGTGCAGGAGGCGTTGGACACCACCGTGTGCTCTGCCTTCAAGGTGTGATGATTGACACCGTAGACCACCGTCGCATCGACGTCGGCGCCACCGGGTGCGCTGATCAACACCTTCTTGGCTCCGCCGGCCAGATGCTGCCCAGCCTTGGCCTTGGAGGTGAACAGGCCGGTGCACTCCATCACGACATCCACGCCCAGTTCGGCCCACGGCAACTTGGCCGGATCGCGCTCCGCCAGCGCACGAATGCGGTCGCCGCCGATCACCAGCGAATCGCCGTCCACACCCACTTCCTTGCCGAAGCGACCATGAGCCGTGTCGTACTGGGTCAGATGCGCATTGGTGGCGGCATCTCCGAGATCGTTCACGGCGACGATCTGAATCTCCTGACTGCGGCCAGACTCGTAGAGGGCCCGCATGATGTTGCGGCCGATGCGGCCATAACCATTGATACCGACGCGTAAAGGCATGATGTACTCCAGGAACGACGAGGGATGCCTCATACTAGCGAGCGCGCCGTCTCTATGCGATGCGTCTGCGACGACCTTCAAGCGGAAGAATCGACCGCGCTGTCGCCATGGCCGCGGGATTTTCCACGAGTGTGCCGAGCTAACGGAAAACAGATCCGGAGGCCTTGCTAATCGAACGAACGCAGGCTACTATGGTGAGCTTCTGGTGCGGGGTGGAGCAGTCAGGCAGCTCGTCGGGCTCATAACCCGAAGGTCGCAGGTTCAAATCCTGCCCCCGCTACCAATGGTTTTCGACAGAAAGCCTCTTCGGAGGCTTTTTTGTTGCCCGAATTTCACCGATGCCGGGGTTGCATGGCTGCGCAGCGAAAGGCGGAAATCGAGGGTCTGCTTGGCCCCACGGTGCAGGCACTGGGACTCGAATTGTGGGGCACGGAACTGGCGCTGTCGCGCGCCGGCGGCCTATTGCGCCTCTATATAGACCACCAGGACCGGCCGATCACGCTCGAAGACTGCGAGCAGGTAAGCCGTGAGGTCTCTGCTTTGCTGGACGTGCACGACCCGATTACGGGCAATTACACGCTGGAAGTCTCGTCGCCCGGTCTCGACCGTCCCCTCTACGGTGCCGAACAGTACGCCCGCTTCATCGACAGCGATGTGCGTGCGACGACGGCGCTGCCGATCAATGGCCGCAGACGCTTTCAGGGCCGTATTGTCGGCGTCGAAGACGGTCAGGTGACTCTGGCAACGGATACCGGCCCGGTGGTTTTGTCTGTGGCTGACATTGAAAAGGCGAAACTGGTCCCGCGATTCACGCCGCAGGCGGCGTCGCGTTCCTCTCGCAAAGGAAAGAAAGATGAGTAAGGAAATGCTGCTGGTTGCCGATGCGGTTGCCAACGAGAAGGGCGTGCCGCGCGCTGTCATCTTTGATGCCCTCGAGGCAGCACTGGCCTCCGCTGCCAAGCGCAAGCATGGCGGCGACATTCTCACGCGCGTGGTCATTGACCGTGTCAGCGGTGATTACAAGACCTTCAGGCGCTGGGAAGTGATTGAAGACGACGCGCCACTGGAGTTTCCCGAGCGCCAGTCGGCCCTGACTGTCGCCATCGAAACCGATCCGAAGGTCGAGGTCGGCGGCTTCATCGAGGAACCCATCGAGAACGCCGAGTTCGGTCGCATCTCGGCGCAGGCGGCCAAGCAGGTCATCGTCCAGCGCGTGCGCGAAGCCGAGCGTGCCCAGGTCGTCGACCAGTATCAGGACAAGGTCGGCAGCCTGGTGACGGGCATCATCAAGCGCATCGAACGCGGCCATATCTATCTGGATCTGGGCGGCAACGCCGAGGCCATCATCCTGCGCGAACGCGTGGTTCCGCGCGAGAACTTCCGCGCCGGCGATCGTGTGCGCGGCATTCTCTACGATGTGCGCACGGAAGCTCGCGGACCGCAGTTGTTCGTGTCGCGAACGGCGCCCGAGTTCATGATGGAGCTGTTCAAGCTGGAAGTGCCTGAGGTCGGTCAAGGTGTGGTGACGGTCATGGCCGCTGCCCGCGACCCCGGCGATCGCGCCAAGATTGCAGTGCGCGCCAATGACAATCGCACCGACCCGGTAGGCGCCTGTATCGGCATGCAGGGTTCGCGCGTCAAGGCCGTGTCGAACGAGCTCAATGGCGAACGTATCGACATCGTGCTGTGGAACGACAACCCGGCGCAGTTCGTCATCAATGCGATGGCACCGGCGGAAGTTCAGTCCATCGTCGTGGACGAAGAAAAGCACGCCATGGATCTGGCGGTGGCAGAGGACAAGCTGTCCCAGGCCATTGGCCGTGGTGGACAGAATGTGCGCCTGGCCAGCAAGCTCACCGGTTGGCAGCTCAACGTCATGACTCAGGCTCAGGCGCAGGCCAAGAGCGAAGCCGAATCTACCCAGGCGGTCGAGATGTTCGTCGAGAAGCTGCAGGTCGACGAGGAAATCGCCGCGATCCTGGTGCGCGAGGGCTTCAGCAGCGTCGAGGAAGTGGCCTACGTCCCGGCGGGCGAACTGCTCTCGGTCGATGAATTTGATGAAGACCTGGTCGAGGAACTGCGGGCGCGGGCTCGCGACGCCCTCCTGACCGAAATGATCGCGAAGGAAGAGGCGCTCGAAGAGCACCGCCCCGACGATTCCCTGCTCGCAGTCAACGGCATGGACGAGGCCACGGCCTTCGCCCTCGCCGGCCAGGGTATCCGCACCCGGGAAGACCTCGCCGATCTGGCGGTGGACGAATTGATGGAAGTCGAAGGCATGACCGAGGAGCGCGCCGCGAGTCTGATCATGACCGCGCGTGAACCTTTGTTTGCCGGCGAGAACCAGGCTTGAAAGTACACGATGCGCGGCACACGAGCTGCCGCGGTCGACGCTGAATTTGGAGAAGTGCATGGCAGGAGTGACCGTCGAAAAGCTGGCAACCGTGCTGGGGGTAGGCCCCGAGCGCCTGCTTGAACAGCTGGCCGAGGCCGGCATGAAGTTCAGCAATGTCCAGCAGGAAGTCAGCGCGAGCCAGAAGATCGCGCTGCTGGAATACCTGCGCTCGTCTCATGGCAAGGCCAAGGCCGATCTCAAGGCCCCCAGCCAGATCACGCTGAAGCGCAAGACCGTCAGCGAGCTGACGGTGCCGACCGGTGGACCCGGCCGCGGCGCCAAGACCGTCAATGTCGAGGTTCGCCAGCAGAAGGTCTACGTCAAGCGCAGCACCGTGGCCGAGCAGGCCGAGAACGATCCCGAGCGCGAGGAAGCGCAGCGGCTGTTGAACGAATCGCATCTGCGCCGCGAGTCGGAAGACCAGGCCCGCCGTGAGGCCGAGGCCCGCCGTCAGGCTGAAGAAGATCGTCAGCGCGCGCAGGAAGAAGAGCGCCGGCGCGAGCGAGAAAACGCCGAACGTCTGGCCGCCGAGGAAGCCGAGCGCCTGCGCGAAGCCGAAGTTCAGCGTCTGGCTGAAGAAGAGCGGGTCAAGACCGAGGCCAGCAAGCCCAAGAAAGTCCGCGTCGAAGCCGACGAGAAGCCGCGCGGGCACAAGCCCGACAAGGCCGGCGCGCGACGCGCCCCGGTGGCGCGCGTGCTGCAGGACGAGGTTGTGGCCGACGAGCCAGAACCAGTGGCAGCCGCAGGTCAGCTGCATCTGAGCGATCACGCCCGTCGCGCCAAAAAGAAGCCGCACCGTCGGCACTCGGCTCCCGAGCCGCAGCGCGGCGGTCGCGATCATGGCTTCTCGAGGCCTACAGCTCCAGTGGTCCGAGAGGTGGAAGTGGGTGACACGATCGTAGTGGCGGAATTGGCGCAGAAGCTTGCAGTCAAGGCTCCGGAGGTGATCAAGGCGCTGATGAAGATGGGCGTCATGGTGACCATCAACCAGAACATCGATCACGACACCGCAGTCCTGGTGGCCGAGGAACTCGGTCATTCGGTCAAGAAATCCGGTGCGCGCGACGTCGAGGCCGAAGTGGTCTCGGTGGATCCCACCGCCGGCGAAGCCGTGCAGCGCCCGCCCGTGGTCACGATCATGGGCCATGTCGATCACGGCAAGACCTCGCTGCTGGATCACATCCGCCGCACCCGTGTGGCCGCTGGCGAAGCGGGTGGCATCACCCAGCACATCGGCGCCTATCACGTGAACACCAAGAAGGGGATCATCACCTTCCTGGATACCCCGGGTCACTCGGCCTTTACCCAGATGCGCGCCCGCGGCGCCAAGATCACCGATATCGTGATCCTGGTCGTGGCTGCCGACGACGGCGTCATGCCGCAGACCATCGAAGCGATCAAGCATGCGCGCGCCGCCAAGGTGCCGCTGATCGTGGCCGTCAACAAGATGGACAAGCCCGACGCTGAACCGGAAAAGGTCAAGCAGGGGCTGTTGCAGCACGACGTGATTCCCGAGGAATACGGTGGCGATGTGCAGGTGGTTCCGGTGTCAGCCAAGACCGGAGCCGGTATCGACAATCTGCTCGAAGCCATCCTGGTGCAGTCCGAAGTGCTGGAACTGCGCGCACCGGTCAAGGGCCGCGCCCGCGGAACCGTGGTCGAGTCCACGCTGGACAAGGGCCGCGGCCCGGTCGCCACCATCCTGGTTCAGAGTGGCACCCTGAAGAAGGGCGACATCGTGCTGGCCGGCATGCAGTGGGGCCGCGTACGCGCCATGTTCGACGAAGCCGGACGGCAGATCGCCGAAGCCGGTCCGTCGATACCGGCGGTGGTCATCGGCCTGCAGGGCACGCCCTTTGCCGGCGACGATTTCATGGCCGTAGCCGACGAGCGGGCCGCCCGCGAGGCCGCCGCAGCACGCGAGCTGCGCAGCCGTGATGTGCGCCTGGCCAAGCAGCAATCCTCGAAACTGGAAGACGTCTTCGCGCAGATGGGTCAGGGCGAAGTCCAGACCCTCAACCTGCTGGTCAAGGCCGATGTGCAGGGAACGGCCGAAGCCTTGCGTGAAGCACTCAGTGGCCTGGCCACCGACCAGATCAAGGTCAACATCATCTCGTCCGGTGTCGGTGGCATCACCGAATCCGACGCCACGCTGGCCGTTGCTGCCAAGGCGGTGGTCATCGGTTTCAACGTCCGCGCCGATGCCCAGGCCCGCAAGGTGCTGCAGGAAGGCGGCGTCGAGGTCAATTACTACAGCATCATCTACGAAGCCATCGATCATGTCCGCAAGGCACTGACCGGCATGCTCGGCACCGAAACCCGCGAGAAGATCCTGGGTCTGGCCCAGGTGCGCGAAGTGTTCCGGTCCAGCAAGTTCGGTGCGGTGGCCGGCTCGATGGTCATCGAGGGCGTGGTCAAGCGCAACAAGCCGATCCGCGTGCTGCGCGACAACGTCGTCATCTTCGAAGGCGAACTGGAATCGTTGCGTCGCTTCAAGGACATCGTCGAAGAAGTGCGCAATGGCATGGAGTGCGGCATCGCGGTGAAGGAATACAACGACGTGAAGGCCGGCGATCAGATCGAGTGCTTCGATCGGATCGAAGTCCAGCGCACGCTCGGCTGACAGGGAGAATACGGGTGGCACGAGGTGGATTTGAACGTACCGACCGTATCGCCGCTCTGTTGCGGCGTGAGGTAGCTACGTTGGTGCATGAAGATGTCAAATCGCACCAGTTGCCGGAGATCAGCGTCTCCGACGTGGAAGTGAGTCGAGATCTGGCGGTGGCCAAGGTATTTGTCACCGCCCTCAACCCGGAAGACGCGAAACCGGCGCTGGCGCTGCTCAAGGAAGAAGCCAAGCGCTACCGGCAGGCCCTGTCCAAGCTGATGTCGACGCGTACCGTGCCTGAGTTGCGCTTTCACTATGACGATTCGGTGGATCGCGGCGGCCGCATCGACGAACTGCTGCGGCAGAGCCGCGCTGCCGATGACTCGATCGGCTGAGCGGGACTCGACTCGGGCCTGAGCCACTATTTAGTCCAGGGCCCCTGCTCCCTCCCGGCGCCGACGCTGCAACCGCAGACTCTCTGACCAGCCATCGATATGCGCTCACGTAAACGCCGTCTGGATGGCGTGCTGCTGCTCGACAAGCCCTCCGGACCCAGCTCCAATGCTGCCTTGCAGCAGGTGAAGCTGCTTTACCGTGCCGACAAGGCCGGCCATACCGGCAGTCTGGATCCGCTCGCCAGCGGCCTGCTGCCCATCTGCTTTGGCGAAGCGACCAAACTCAGCAGTTATCTGCTCACCGGTGACAAGGGCTATCGCGCCATTGCCCGACTGGGTCAGCGCACCGACACCCTCGATGCCGAAGGCCGCTTGCTGGCGGAAGCGCACTTCGACGAGGTCGATGCATCCCGCATTGAAGCCGCGTTGGTGGGGTTTCGAGGCAATATCAGCCAGATTCCGCCGATGTATTCGGCTTTGAAGCGCGGCGGCGAGACCTTGTATGCGCTGGCACGACAGGGGCTGGAGGTGGAGCGCGAGCCGCGCCAGGTCCACATCGCGCGCCTGCAACTGGTCGACTACACCCCGCCCTTCGTGGTGCTGGATGTGGACTGTTCCTCCGGCACCTACATCCGCACACTGGTCGACGATATCGGTCAGGTGCTCGGCTGCGGTGCCCATGTGCACGCGTTGCGACGGACCTGGGCTGAGCCTTTCCGCGAACCCGAGATGGTCGAAATGGCAAGGCTTGAGGCCTTGAACGGTCAATTCACCGCATTGGACTCATTATTGTTGCCCTTGGAATCGATGGTAGCCGCCCTGCCCCGAGCTACCATTGCCGGGCCGGATTTGCTGCGCTTTGCCCATGGCAATCCGGTACGCCACGAGAACGCGCCGATGGCTCAGGCCATTGCCGTCCACGATCCGCAGGGTCAGCTGCTGGGAATCGCCCGCTGCGCCGACGGCGAGACCCTGAAGGCGGTCCGGGTGCTGAACCGACAGACGTCCTGACCGACAAGCGACCCGCAGCCGGAATTCCCGCGATTCACCCGCCTGAACTATCTGGAGTAGAACGCAAGTGGCCAAACGCAGAGTACTGATTACTGGGGCGTCCGCTGGTATTGGTGCTGCCTGCGCGCGCGAGTGGGCCTCACGCGGCTGGGATCTGCTGCTGGTAGCGCGCCGTCTGGAACCCATGCGCGAACTGGCACGCGAGCTGGAAAGCACTCACGGCGCTTCCGTCGAGGTGATGAGCGCCGATCTCAGCGACCCCGCAGCGCCAGCGCAACTGCTGGCCGACATCGAGTCCGCCGGTCTGCAGATCGACGGCCTGATCAACAATGCCGGCTACGGCGTGCCTGGCTCTTTCCTGTCGGTGCCCTGGAACACCCACGCCGACTTCCTCAGGGTGCTGCTTTGGGCACCCACGGAACTGACCCATCTGCTGTTGCCGGCCATGCAAGCGCGAGGCTATGGCCGCATCGTCAATGTAGCCTCCCTCGCCGGTCTCGTTCCG
Organism: Lysobacterales bacterium; assembly: GCA_050250665.1. Taxonomy (GTDB): domain Bacteria; phylum Pseudomonadota; class Gammaproteobacteria; order Xanthomonadales; family SZUA-5; genus JADKFD01. The sequence continues at coordinate 122,790 of JBFWOF010000001.1, forward strand.
GGAACCGCCGGGCACACGCTCTATGGCGCCACCAAGAGCTATCTGATCCGATTTTCCCAGTCACTGGCGCAGGAAGTCCGCAGCAAGGGCATCCATGTCACGGCACTGTGTCCGGGGTTCACTTACAGCGAGTTCCACGACGTCAACGGCATGCGCCCTGCCGTCTCGCAGATGCCCCGCTTCCTGTGGATGGATGCAGCCACGGTGGCGCGCGAGGCCTTTGACGCCGTCGAAAGCGCAAAGATGGTCCACGTCAATGGCCGGATCAACCGCGGACTCGCCCTGCTGGCGCGGCTGCTGCCGCAACCGCTGGCGCTGGCCCTGATGGGTGGGCAATCGCGCCGGTTCCGGCGCCAGTAAGCGTCACATTTGTCTTTCATTCAGGTTGACCCGCGGCTGACCAGCGAATAGACTCTTGGTCGCTGTGCGTAGCGTCGAAACAGGCGTGCGCTCAACTCGCCCTCACAAGAAAGAACTGGATCCCGCCATGAAGAATTCCTTGATTTCTGCTGCCCTGTTGCTGCTCGTTTCCGGCGCGGTTTCCGCGCAATCGGCCAACGACGCTGGAATTGCTGTTTCCGGCGGTGGTCGTTCGCTCACCGGCCCGGTCGTTCCGGCTGGTCCCGGTCTGACCTGCGCACCGGTAGGCCCGGTCGTCTCCGCCTTCACCGGCGGCACCACCCAGTCCGGCCGCATCTTCCGCGACGGCATTGCCAGCACCTGTGCCGGCAAGGCCTATCCCGGCATCTTCAACGCCGGCACCACGTACAACTACGAAACCTTCACCTACGGCAACACCGGCGCCACGCCGTCCTGCGTCACGATCAACTTCGATCCGGATGCCGGCGCCACCCCGTGCGGAACCAATGCACACGCCAGTGCCTATGCTGGCAGCTATGACCCGGCCAACCAGGGCACCAACTTCCTGGGCGACGTCGGTTCCAGCGTGGCACAGCCGTTCAGCTTCACGATTCCGGCCGGGCAGCAGCTGGTGCTGGCCGTGACCAACACGGCAAATGCCGCGGTCTGTACCTTCGCCTTCGAAGTCGTCGACCTGCCGTGCGTGATCGCTCCGCCGGTGCCGGCACCGGTCAACTCGCCGCTGGCCATGATCCTGCTGGGTCTGGCGCTGGCGGGTCTCGGCGGTCTGGTGGTTGCCCGCCGCAGCTGATCGGTTTCACATCGCTTGAATCAGAAGCCGCCTTCGGGCGGCTTCTGCGTTTTCGGGATTCGCATGCAGCTGCAGACGTCAATTCCGCGCTGCCCATGGCGTGCCCCAACAGCATTGCCCCTGCATCAGGGAAGGGCCGAACCAGTCGTCATTCCCGCGGATGCGGGAATCCAGGCTTGCACAAATGCCTTGAAGACTGGATTCCCGCATCCGCGGGAATGATCCTAGAAACCTCAGTTGGACGGGGCAGAGTGTGCGGTTATGGGGGTGCAGGGCAAGGCGCAACGAGGAGGAATAGCCAGCTATTCCGACGAGTTGCAACGCAGCCATGCGCCGCCAGAACCGTGCAATCTTCCCCGTAGCGCACTCACCCGATGGGTGAGTCGGTACAGCCGACCAAGAGGCAATAGAATCATGAGGCTGCGGGTCCCGAAAAGCGGTCAACTGAGGTTTCTAGGATGATGTTTCCGACTGATTCGCAGGATCCCTGGCAAGGACGGGGCAACAGGTGGTCTGTCCTTGATGCTGGTTCGCAGCGATGCCAGTCACCACAAGGCGGATTCGGCCATTTCCCCGCACCCTCATGAAACAGGCGGGCTAGACTTGCAGCCTTGCTCCTGACCGGATGACGCCAGCGATGACCTACCCTGCCCAGACCCGATTTGCCGCCGAACTGGCCGAGATCGAGCAGCAAGGCCTGTACAAGCGCGAGCGCATCATCGCCACCCCGCAGTCGGCAGAAATCGAGCTGGCAGACGGGCGCAAGATGCTGAATTTCTGCGCCAACAACTATCTCGGACTGGCTGATCATCCGGAGGTCATCGCCGCCGCCAAGGCGGCACTCGACAGTCACGGTTTCGGCGTGGCCTCGGTGCGTTTCATCTGCGGCACCCAGGATCTGCACAAGCAGCTGGAGGCCACCATCTCCGAGTTCTTCGGCACCGAGGACACCATCCTCTATGCCGCCTGTTTCGATGCCAACGGCGGTCTGTTCGAGCCCTTGCTGGGGCCTGAAGACGCGATCATTTCCGATGCCCTGAATCACGCATCAATCATCGATGGCGTGCGCCTGTGCAAGGCCCAGCGCTATCGCTACGCCAATGGCGACATGGCCGATCTGGAACAGCAGCTGCAGGCGGCAGCCTCGGCGCGCACGCGCATGATCACCAGTGATGGCGTGTTCAGCATGGACGGCGCAATCGCACCACTGGATCAGCTGACTGAACTGGCGCAACGCTACGATGCGCTGGTGCACATCGACGAATGCCATGCCACCGGCTTCCTTGGCGCCACTGGTCGCGGCACCGCCGAGTTCCACGGGGTCATGGACCGCATCGACGTCTACACGTCGACCCTGGGCAAAGCTCTGGGCGGCGGCCTCGGCGGCTTCACCACCGGGCGCCGGGAGATCATCGATCTGCTGCGCCAGCGCTCGCGGCCCTATCTGTTCTCGAATTCACTGACGCCTTCGATCGTCGCCGCCAGCATCAAGGTGTTCGAACTGCTGACCCGTGCCGACGACCTGCGGGTCAAGCTGATGGACAACACCCGTTATTTCCGTGAACGCATGAGCGCCGCCGGTTTCAATCTGAAGCCCGGCCAGCACCCGATCACGCCGGTGATGCTGCATGACGCCAAGCTGGCCCAGGATTTCGCCGCAAAGCTGCTGGATCATGGCGTGTACGTGATCGGCTTCTTCTTCCCGGTAGTGCCCAAGGGCCAGGCCCGCATCCGGGTGCAGCTGTCGGCGGCGCACGAACGCGAGCATCTGGACCGCGCCATTGCCGCCTTCACGACGGTGGGACGCGAGCTGGGTGTGATCAGCTAGGGGCTCGGGGAAAAACTGGGTCTTTCGGCGTCATTGCGAGGAGCGTAGCGACGAAGCAATCCAGTGCCTCTACGGTTGTGTGTCTGGATTGCTTCGCTACGCTCGCAATGACGCCGGCCGCTTCGAGGAGGGCCGCGCGCCTGCGCCTCCGCTCTTGATCTCCACGCACCGCAACGCGCCACGTCCAAGCGGCGCCCTCTGCAGCATGATCCGGTGCATCCAGTAGACCACACGCTTGCGTACCTTCAGTACGATGCGCCCTAATTGGGAATTGCATCCTGATCGGAGTCCAGACATGAGTGAACATCACGCCGCGATACGCTTCACCCACAGCAGCGGCAGTTTTGCCGACAAGAGTTTCTCGCGCGATCACCAGTGGCTGTTCAAGGGCGATCAGACTCTGCTCGCCTCATCGGCGCCGGCCTACAACGGCAATGCGGCGGCGGTCGATCCCGAGGACGCCTTCACGGCGTCTCTCGCCTCATGTCATATGCTGACCTTTCTGGCGATTGCGGCAGTCAAGGGTTTCGAGGTGCTGTCCTATGCTGACGATGCCGTCGGTACGCTGGACAAGAATGCCGAAGGCCGCATGAGCATGGTCAAGGTGGTGTTGCGACCGCGCGTGGTCTTCGGTGAGCGCAAGCCCAGCAGCGCTGAACTGGCAGACCTGCATGAGCGTGCCCACAAGGCCTGCTTCATCGCCAATTCGGTCAAGACCGAGGTCACGATCGAAGCCCAGACAGACTGACAGGAAGTGCTGATGAGTCATGAACGTACCGTCGCCAACGCCGCCCTGCAGGCCGCCCAGCTGGAACAGGCGATGGCTGAGGGACTGCAACAGGCCCGTCGCCGGGTCGGCGAAGCCGCCATGCAGGTGGAACGTGGCGTCGGCGAGGCTATGGACAGTGCCCGTGCCCAAATGGGCCAGGCCGCCGATCGCGTGGAAGAAGTCTTTGACGACACCGTCAGCCGCACCCGTGGACTCTGGACCCGCGCCTGGGTGGCGCTGGTACGCTGGTTTGACACCAGCGCGGCCTTGCCCGTGGACGCCGCCGCGGCCGATCGCATCGACTGGCTCCGGGTCGTCCCCTTCATCGGCCTGCACCTGGCTTGCATAGCGGTGTTCTGGGTGGGATTCAGCTGGTTCGCGCTCGGCACAGCGGTGTTTCTGTACCTGATCCGCATGTTCGCGATCACCGGTTTCTACCACCGCTATTTTTCGCATCGCGCCTTCAAGACCTCCCGCCCCCTGCAGTTCCTGTTCGGGATGATAGGCGCCAGTTCGGTACAGCGCGGGCCGCTGTGGTGGGCCGCGCATCACCGCCACCACCACCGTCATTCCGACCAGCCCGGCGATCTGCACTCTCCGGTGCAGCATGGTTTCTGGCGCAGCCACATGGGCTGGTTCATGACGCCGCGGGCTTTCGGCATCGACTTCAAGGTGATTCCGGATCTGGCCAGGTATCCGGAACTGCGCTTTCTCGACCGCTTCGACATCCTGGTACCGGTGCTGTTGGCGGCACTCCTGCTGTGGATCGGAAACTTGCTGGAGCGACACGCGCCGGGTTTCGGCACCAATGGTCCGCAGCTGCTGGTCTGGGGTTTCTTCGTGTCCACCGTGGTGCTGTTCCACGCCACGGTCACGATCAACTCGCTGGCGCATGTCTGGGGTAAGCGCCGCTATCAAACCCGCGACGACAGCCGCAACAACTTCTGGCTGGCGCTGATCACGCTCGGCGAAGGCTGGCACAACAATCACCACCATTACCCGGCGTCGGTGCGCCAGGGCTTCTACTGGTGGGAGCTGGATCTCACCTGGTACGCACTCAAGCTGATGAGCTGGTGCGGGCTGGTGTGGCAGCTGAAGCCGGTGCCGGCGCGCATCCGCGATGCGCGCACGCGCCGACCGGGCGGCTGAAACCATGCGCATTGCCATCATCGGATCCGGCATCGCTGGCCTCGGCGCCGCCTATTTGCTCTCCCGCGAACACGAGGTCGTCGTCTACGAGGCCGAGGATCGGCTGGGCGGACACACCCACACCCACGACATCGATGATCCGCAGGGAAAAGTCTCCATCGACAGCGGCTTCATCGTCTTCAATCCGGATCACTACCCGCTGCTGACGCGACTGTTTGCCGAACTTGAGGTCGAATCGCAGCCGACGACCATGAGTTTTGCAGTCAAGAACGAAGTCAGCGGACTCGAATACAACGCCACCAATCTGAACCGGCTGTTCTGCCAGCGCCGCAATCTGCTGAGCCCGCCGTTCTGGCGCATGGTGTTCGATATCCTGCGCTTCTACCGCGAGTCGCCGGCGCTGCTGCGCGACCCCGGCCCGGGGCCTGCGCTCGGTGAGTATCTGCGCGAGCACGGCTATGGCGCGCTGTTCATCGAGGATCATCTGCTGCCGATGGCATCGGCACTGTGGTCCTCGCCCACCGCCACCATTCTCGATTTCCCGGCCAAGTACCTGGTGCAGTTCATGGCCAATCACCAGATGCTGGATGCCGGCAATCGTCCGCCCTGGCGCGTGGTCAAGGGTGGCTCTGCACGCTATCTGGACAAGCTGGTGCCGGCCATACGCGGCGAATTCCGCACCGGCGCCGCGGTACAAGGCGTGGAACGCAGCGAGAATGGCGTGCGCGTGCTGAGTGCGGGCGATGAATCGGCCTTCGATCAGGTGGTATTCGCCTGCCACAGCGATCAGGCCCTGGCCATGCTCGGCGATCCCGGCGGCAGCGAGCGCGAGATCCTCGGCGCCATCGAATATCAGCGCAACGACACCGTACTGCACACGGACGCCAGTTTGCTGCCAAAGCGCCGAAACGCGTGGGCGGCCTGGAATGCGCTCAAGCTCAAGCCGACACCGGGCGCGGCCGAAGCGCCGGCGTGCACGGTCAGCTATTGCATGAACCTGTTGCAGAATCTGAGTTGCAGCACGCCTTATATCGTCACCTTGAATGCCACCCAGCGTATCGCCCCGGAGCGGATTCTGGCGCGCATGAACTATTCCCATCCGGTCTACACCCACGCCTCGGTCGCCGCACAGGCTCGCTGGTCCGAGATCAACGGCCTGCGCCGAAGCTGGTATTGCGGTGCTTACTGGGGCTGGGGCTTTCACGAGGATGGCTTGCGCAGCGGCGTGCGCGTTGCCAGCGCCCTTGGCTGTCGCTGGGACTGAAAGTGAGCGCCAGCGCACTGTATGTGGGCCACGTCCGGCATCGGCGCAGCCGACCGCATCCACACGGTTTCCGCTACCGGATGGCGCAGCTGTATGTGGATCTGGATGAACTCCCGCAGCTGCTGCGCGGACGCTGGTTGTGGTCGCTGGAGCGGCCCAATATCGCCAGCTTCCGACGCAGCGACTATCTGGGTGATCCGACCATAGCGCTCAAGCAGGCGGTCTACGATCGCGTCGAGGCAGCCACCGGCACGCGTCCGACCGGCCCGGTACGGCTGCTCGCGCACTGGCGCTTCTTCGGCTATTGCTTCAACCCGGTCAGCTTCTACTACTGCTTCGAGCCCGATGGCGAAACCTTGCTGGCCATCGTTGCCGAGATCACCAATACGCCCTGGGGCGAACGCTTTGCCTATGTGCTGCCGGCAGCCGAAGCCGCCCGACATGGCACCGCGCAGCGCATTCATGCGTGGAGCTTCGACAAGGCTTTCCACGTGTCGCCCTTCCTGCCGATGCAGATGCACTATGACTGGCGTTTCGAGCCACCTGGCGCTGACCTGCGAGTGCACATGGATGTGGCCGACGAGGCCGGGAAGATCTTCGACGCCACGCTGGTGATGCAAAGACGACCGCTTGATGGCGCCGCGCTCACGAAGTTTCTGTTGAACTATCCATGGATCACCGCCCAGGTCGCCTGGAAGATCTACTGGAATGCGCTGTTGCTGTGGCTGAAACGCAACCCTTTTCATGCTCACCCAAGAACCTCCTGAGGTGCCGTGCTGATGACTGACAACACCCTGGACGCCGGATACACGGCCACAGCCACCGCGCCCACCGATATCAGCGGCCCCTTTTTCAAGCGCCGCCTGCTCGGTGAACTGACCCGTCTCAGCCATGGTCACCTCAGCCTGATCGATGGCGACGAACGCTATGAATTCGGCGCCGTCAGCGCTGCGGCCGGTCCGCGCGCCACGGTTCGGGTCCACGACCCGGAGGTTTACCGTCAGATGGCGTTGGGCGGCAGCGTCGGCAGCGCCGAGGCCTACATGGACGGTGCCTGGGATTGCGACGACCTGGTTTCGCTGATCCGCATCCTGGTGCGCAATCGCGAGGTGCTCGACAACATGGAGGGTGGTACGGCGCGGCTGGCCACCTCCGCGCTGCGCCTGTGGCACACGCTCAGGCGCAACACCCGCGATGGCAGCCGCCGCAATATTGCTGCGCACTACGATCTGGGCAACGAGTTCTTCGAGCTGTTTCTGGATCCCTCGCTGATGTACTCGAGCGCGATCTACCTCAGCGAGAACGAGAGTCTGGAGACCGCCCAGCATCGTCGACTGGAGCGAATCTGCGAGAAGCTGGATCTGCGTCCGGGCGAGCGACTGGTGGAAATCGGCACCGGTTGGGGTGGATTCGCCATCCACGCCGCCCAGCATTACGGCGTGCATGTCACCACCACCACCATTTCCCGGCGTCAGCATGATCTGGCGCGCGAGCGCATCGACCGCGCTGGACTCGGCGATCGCATCACGCTGCTGCTGGAGGATTACCGCGATCTCAAGGGTCGCTATGACAAGCTGGTCTCGATCGAGATGATCGAGGCCATCGGTCACCAGTATCTGGACACCTACTTCGCCAAGGTCTCGAGTCTGCTGGAAGACCATGGCGCCGCGCTGATCCAGGCGATCACCATCGAGGATCATCGCTATCAACGCGCGCTGACCGACATCGATTTCATCAAGCGCTACATCTTCCCGGGCAGCTTCATTCCGTCGAACGCGGCCATGCTGGGGGCTGTCGCCCGCAGTTCCGACCTGCGGCTCACGCATCTGGAGGACATCGGCCCGAGCTACGCCCTGACCCTGCGCGCTTGGCGCACGCGCTTCCAGGCGGCATTGCCACAGATTCGGCAGCAGGGTTATTCGGAGGCCTTCATCCGCATGTGGAATTACTACTTCTGCTACTGCGAGGGTGGCTTCCTGGAGCGCTCCATCGGCGATGTCCATCTGCTGCTGTCGAAGCCGCAGAACCGCCGGCCACAGTTTCTGCCCGACCTGAAACCGGAAATCTGAACAGGATGAACATCGTACTCAATCTGGTGCTGTTCCAGATCGGCTGGGTGGTCACGGTGTTCGGCGCCGGCCATGACGCCTGGTGGGCCGGGCCGCTGTCGCTGCTGGTGCTGGCCGCGGTCACTTTCAAGCTGACGCCGTGGCCGCGTACCGACATGGCGCTGCTGTGCGTGGCCTGCCTGACCGGGCTGATCGTCGACAGCGCCTATGTGCAGTTCGGGCTGCTGCGTTTCGCCGAGCCGGTGCCTTTTGACGGTCTGGCGCCGATCTGGATACTGGGCATGTGGATGAGTTTCGCGCTGACCCTCAACCACTCGATGCGAGTGTTCAAACCGCACCTGGGGCTGGCAGCTCTGTTCGGACTGATTGGCGGTCCAGTCGCCTATTACGTGGCCGGAAGCAAGTTTGCCGCGGTCGAAATGCTGGCCTCGCCCTGGCTGGTCTATGGCGCGATCGCCCTGGTCTGGGCAGTGCTGACGCCGGTGTTGTTGATGCTGGCATCCAGCTGGCTGCCCAAGCTTGATCCGGCAAGAACCCGGGCGTCATGAACGACTTCACGCTGCATCTGGGCATCGTCTGGATCACCGCGGCGGTGGCCATGGGCGCGGTCTGGTACGTCCAGAAGCGCACCCGCAATGCCGGCTTTGTCGATGTGGCCTGGGCGGCATTGCTGGGGCTGGCTGCGCTCTACTACGGCGTGGTCGCCGATGGTGCGTTGCTGCCACGGCTGGTCGTCGCGCTGCTGGCTGCCACGTGGGGCTTCCGCCTGGCCCTGCACCTGCTGCATCGGGTGCTCAATGAGGCCGAGGATGGACGCTACGCCCATCTGCGTGAGCATTGGCAGGGTCATCAGGGCAAGTTCTTTGCGTTCTTTCAGGCCCAGGCACTGGCCGTCGCCCTGTTCTCCCTGCCCTTCCTGGTGGCGGCGCGCAATCCGATGGCCGACCTGACGCTGGCCACCGTGCTGGGCATCTGCGTGTGGCTGGCCAGCCTGGTTGGCGAATCCATCGCCGATCTGCAACTGACCCGTTTCCGCTCCAATCCGCGCAACCGTGGAAAGACCTGTCGCGATGGACTGTGGCGCTACTCACGTCATCCCAACTACTTCTTTGAATGGCTGCACTGGTTCAGCTATGTGTGCCTGGCCTGGGGCTCACCCTGGTTCGCGCTCAGCCTGATCGGCCCGGCGCTGATGCTGGTATCGCTGTGCTGGGTCAGCGGCATCCCCTTCGTCGAAGCCCAGTCGCTGCGCTCGCGCGGCGACGACTATCGCGAGTATCAGCGCACCACCAGCGTGCTGATACCGTGGTTCCCGAAGAACAGTGAAAAGTAAAATGTAAAACGTCAATGGTGCGCGCGCTTCAGTTGACGTTTCACGTTTTACGTTTGACCCATCTCCCCCTTTCCTGAAGTTGATGTAGGTTGGGCTAAGCGCAGCGTTCCCAACAATAGACGCTGGTGTTGGGCACGCTGCGCTTGGCCCAACCTACAGTGCATGGCCCTTGGGCAGCATCGGGCCGATACAGGTGGCTCGCAATGACACATGGAAAATCACCATCGCTGGCAAAACTTGTGGAGGCCCGCGATGCTCCTCCGGTTCATGTCTGCTCGAGCGTTCTGACCAAGAAAACAGCACCAAGCCCTTTTCCTTTTTCCATTTTCCTTTTTCCTCTTTCCTGAATCGCCCATGTCCCTCATCTCCCTCTGCGAACGCGGCTTCATTCCTGATGCTCTGACCCGGGTCGGTATTCGTCGGCTCAATGCGCAACGGCTGCGCGAGGAATATGCCGGTGACTGGTATGAGCGCTTCCGCTCGCGCATCGAAGGCTTGCGCACCAGTCCGATCGCCATCGAAACCCGGGCCGCCAACGAGCAGCATTACGAGTTGCCGCCGCCTTTCTTCCTGCGCTGCCTGGGCAAGCGCCTGAAGTATTCGAGTTGCTACTACGCCAATGGCAGCGAAAGCCTGGATCAGGCCGAGGAGGCCATGCTCGGGCTGTACAACGAGCGCGCCGAACTGGTCGATGGCCAGAGCATTCTGGAACTCGGCTGTGGCTGGGGCTCGCTGACGCTGTGGATGGCCGAGCACTTTCCGAACTCGCAGATCACCGCCGTCTCGAATTCGGCGCCGCAACGGGAGTTCATCGAAGAACGCTGCCGCGAACGCGGCTTCGGCAATGTCCGCATCATCACCTGCGACGTCAATCAGCTGAAGCTGGATCCGAACAGTTTCGATCGCTGCGTGTCGATCGAGATGTTCGAGCACATGCGCAACTACGAGATCCTGCTGGGGCGCATCGCCTCCTGGCTGAAGCCGGGTGGCAAGCTGTTCGTGCACATCTTCGTCCATCGCGAAGTCATGTATCCCTTCGAGGTCGAGGGCGAAGACAACTGGATGGGCCGCTATTTCTTCACCGGCGGCCTGATGCCGGCCGCCGACACCCTGCTGTACTTCCAGAAGGATCTCTGCCTGGAGCAGCAATGGCGCGTCAATGGCCGCCATTACCAGCAGACCAGCGAACACTGGCTGCAAAACACCGACCGCCATCGCGACGAGATACTGGATCTGTTCCGCGCCACCTATGGCGCCGATCAGGCCGCCATCTGGCTGCAGCGCTGGCGCATGTTCTACCTGGCCTGCGCCGAGCTCTTCGGCTATGCCGGCGGTGAACAATGGCTGGTCGGACACTATCGCTTCGTCCGTCGCTGATCCGCCAGCCCACTGGATTTATGCCGGTGGCGATGGCATACGGTGCATCCTGACCGCCATCCGGGAACCGGCCATGAGCTCTGCACCGCACATTCCGCTGCCGGACTACCGCGAATACCCGCCCGCGGAGATGCAGGCGCGCGCCGATGAATTCGCCGCCGATCTGGCGCGGCGACGCACGGTACGCGAGTTCTCTGACCGGCCGGTGCCGCGCAGCGTCATCGAAGCCTGTCTGCGCGCCGCCGGCACCGCCCCCAGCGGCGCCAATCAGCAGCCCTGGCGCTTTGTCGCCGTGTCTGACCTCGACATCAAACATCAGATTCGCGAAGCCGCCGAAGCCGAGGAGCGCGCCTTCTACGAACATCGAGCACCGGCACAATGGCTGCAGGCACTGTCAGCCATAGGCACGGATGCCAACAAGCCCTTTCTCGAGATCGCGCCCTGGCTGATCGGCATCTTCTACGAGCGCTTCGCCTTCGACGAAAACGGCGAAAAAGTCAAACGCTACTACCCGCATGAATCGGTGGGTATCGCGACCGGCATGCTGATCGCGGCACTGCACCGCGCCGGTCTGGCCACACTCACCCACACGCCGAGCCCGATGGGCTTTCTCGGCGAAATTCTGGGCCGACCGAACAACGAGATGGCCTATCTGCTGCTGGTGGTCGGATACCCGGCCGAGGGTGCCCAGGTGCCAGCCATTGAACGGCTGCCGCTGGAAGCCTACGCGCAGTTCAAGTAACCCATGAGCATCATCGGTCATTTGTGCCTGCTGCTGGCTGTGCTGGTCTATCTGATCCCCTGGCTGGGACTGCAGCTGGGCCAGGCCCGGGGCAGCGACACCGGCGCCGGGCTGTTGTGGTCTTCGGTGTGGTTGGGATTGCCGCTGGGTGCATTGCTGACCGGCGCCTGGATGGTCGTGGTCACTCGCGGCGGCATGGACTGGCTGGCGCGCGATCGCGGGCTGCAGTACGTGGCGATACTGTCGGCTGGCCTGGGCTTCACCGTGGTCGTCACCATGGCTTCGGCACTGAGGCTGGAGCCGTCCAGCCAGATTCCCTGGGCGATGCGTCTGCTGGTGCCATGGGCGGCCTGGGCCTTGCCTGCCGCCATGATGGTTGCGGCGGCGCTGGCACTCAACGGCCCGAGTCATGTTGCGGTCCAGGCCGGGGTGCGCACGATCTGGCTGATCACCACGGCGCTGTCGGCCCTGGTGGCCGTGGGCTTGTTGATGGAGTTGGGCCAATCACAGCGAGTTCGGCAGCGGGAGCAGTTGCAGCAGCAGTCGGAAGAGCAGGACCAGCGCGATCGACAGACCCATGACGAAGTCGCCCGGATGCGCCTGCCTGAAGATCTGTCGCAGCTGCTAAACCACAGCAATGTTTACGAGAATCCGGAGGTGCGCGCCCTGGCCCTGCAGAAACTGGCCGAGCACCCCGATCTGACCGCCGCCGTGGCTGAGGAGTTGACCCGCGGCCGCGCCTATGAGGCCATCATCTATCTGCAGGGCAATGATCCCCCGCACCCCGAGCAGCTGGATCAGGCCATCGCCATCGGGATCGATAGGATCGCCGCCGGACTGGCGTCGGACATCCAGCGCACGCACACGCTCTACGCCGAGCAGGGAGAAACCGAAACGCTGCGGATCCTGGATGTGCTCAAGCGCTATCCGCGGGGACAAGGCGACTATCGCCCAGCCATGCGCCGATTGCGCGCGGCGCTCGACGACCCGCGCCCGAATCAGGTGCCGCTGAAGGCGCGCGCGCTGCTCGACCGTTGGCTGGCAGCGCATCCGGACTGATTCGGCGCTCTGGAGTCATTCGCCAGTCAGCCTGACGGTCGCATCACCGCGTCACGTCGCCCGCTGTGCGGGCAACATGACCTGTGACCGGCGTTGCCCGGAATCCACCGCGCACACACGCGGACCGCGAGCCTCTATGCTCTGCTCCCCGCCTTGATCCTGTCGTCGCTGATCCTGCATGTCGGACTCGTCGCCTCAGATTCCGGAACACACGCCGCTGATGCGTCAGTACCTGGCGCTGAAGGCGCAGCAGCCGGATTTGCTGCTGCTGTTCCGCATGGGCGACTTCTACGAGGTCTTCTACGACGACGCCCGGCGGGCCTCCAGCCTGCTCGAGATCACGCTGACCCAGCGCGGACAGTCCGCCGGCCAGCCGATCCCGATGGCGGGTATTCCGGTGCATGCGCTCGACGGCTATCTGGCCAAGCTGATCAAGCTCGGCGAGGCAGTCGCCATCGCCGAGCAGATCGGTGACCCCAAGGAAGCCAAGGGACTGGTCGAACGCCAGATCACACGCATCGTCACCCCGGGCACCGTGGTCGACGACGCCCTGCTCGATCAGCGCCGCGACAATCTGCTGCTGGCGGTGGCGGTGGGTCAGTCTGTGGGAGCGGGCTCCGCCCGCGAAAGGTCTGCTGCCCCTGTGGGAGCGGGCTCTGCCCGCGAAGGGACTGACCGCAATCCCGATCGCGGGCAGAGCCCGCTCCCACAGAGCCCGCTCCCGCCGGGTGATGCGCGCGCGCCTCGCCTCGGCCTGGCCTGGCTTGATCTCGGCTCCGGGCGCATCCGCCTGAGCGAAATCGAGGCCTCGGCGCTGCCATCGGAGATCGCGCGACTGGCGCCGGCCGAAACCCTGTTCCCGGAGGATCTGAATCCGCCCGAGGGCTGCGAGGCAGGGCTGGTCCGCCATCTGGCGCCCTGGCATTTCGATGCCGACGCCGGACGCCGGGCCGTGACCTCGCAATTCGCCGTGCGCGATCTCAGCGGCTTTGGCTGCGAACACCTGGGTCCGGCGCTGGGCGCGGCCGGGGCACTGCTGCAATACGTGCGTGACACACAAAAGGCGGCCCTGCCCCGATTGGCCAGCCTGTCGCTGGAACAGGGCGAGGACTCGCTGCATCTGGACGCTGCCACCCGGCGCCATCTGGAGATCGAGGAACATCCCTCGGGCCGGCGCGAGCACACGCTCATCGGCATTCTCGACCGCTGCCTGACGCCCATGGGTGCGCGTCTGCTCAGGCGCTGGCTGGCGCGGCCACTGCGTGACCATGCCGAGCTGCGACGACGCCAGGACGCAATTGAATCGGTGCGCAATCTGGCGCTGATGGAAAGCCTGCGCGAGGCGCTGACGCCGCTGGGTGATGTCGAACGCATGCTGGGTCGACTGGCGCTTGGCTCGGCCCGACCGCGCGATCTCTCCGGTTTGCGCGATGCACTGGGCGCCTGCCCGGCCATCGCCGGCATTGCCGAGCAGGGCACGCCCAGCGCGCTGATCGAGTGGGCCCAGGCCTTGCGCGGTCTGGATGAAACCCATGCGCTGCTGCTGCGCGCGATCGTGTCCGAGCCGCCGGTGATCATGCGCGACGGCGGCGCCATTGCGCCCGGCTTTGACGCCGAACTGGATGAGCTGCGGGCACTGTCAGCCGGCGCCGATGAGTACCTCGTCGACCTGGAACGACGCGAGCGCGAGGCCACCGGCATCAGCAATCTGCGCGTGGCTTACAACAAGGTCCACGGCTTCTATCTGGAAGTCACGCGCTCGCACCTGGATCGGGTGCCGCCGCGCTGGTCGCGGCGACAGACCCTGAAAGGCGCCGAACGCTACATCACCGAGGAACTGAAGACCTACGAGGACAAAGTGCTCGGCAGCCGCGAGCGCGCGCTGATGCGCGAACGCGGGCTCTACGAGGAACTGATCGCGACGCTGCAGACCCAGCTCGACACCTTGCGGGCGGCAGCCGATGCACTCGCCCATCTGGATGTGGTCGCGGCATTGGCTGATGGCGCCGAGCGCTGGAACTGGGTGCGGCCGGCGCTGTGCGCGGAGCGTGTGCTGAAGATCGAAAACGGCCGCCATCCGGTGGTCGAGATCGTGCGCCGCGAGCCCTTCGAGCCCAATGACCTGGATCTGCACGACGATCGCCGCATGCTGGTGATCACCGGTCCGAACATGGGCGGCAAGAGCACCTACATGCGCCAGAACGCATTGATCGTGCTGCTGGCGCATATCGGCAGTTGCGTACCGGCGAGCAGCGCCCGCATCGGGCCGATCGATCGCATCTTCACCCGCATCGGCGCTGGCGACGACCTGGCCCGCGGACAATCGACCTTCATGGTCGAGATGAGCGAAACCGCCCGTATCCTGCACAATGCCAGCGAGCACTCGCTGGTGCTGATGGACGAAATCGGCCGCGGCACCAGCACCTACGACGGCCTGGCCATCGCCCGCGCCTGTGCCATCGAACTGGCCGAGCGCAATCGCGCCTACACCCTGTTCGCCACCCATTATTTCGAGCTGACCGAACTCGCCGATGAATGCGAGGGGGTAGCCAATGTGCACCTGGACGCGGTCGAGCACAGCCACGCGCTGGTGTTCCTGCATGCGGTCAAACCGGGCCCGGCCAATCGCAGTTTCGGCCTGCAGGTGGCGGCGCTGGCCGGGTTGCCCGGAAGCGTGCTCAAGCGCGCCGAGGCCGTGCTGCGGGGGCTGGAGGAAGGGGCACGGGGAGCGGCGCAGCCTGCCGGGACCCGGGACCCGGGACCCGGAACCCGTGAAAGCAGCGCCAGCCCGATGGCAAAGCCGGCGCAGTTCGATCTGTTTGCGGCGCCGTCGCCCGCGCTGGATGCCCTGCGCGAAATCGATCCGGATATGCTGACGCCACGCCAGGCATTGGATCTGCTGTACAGACTGAAATCACTGGCGGGATGAGGGCGGGGTGCGACTTCTGCTGCGGATGACGCCGCGACTAGCGGGCGTTTCGGTCGTGTTGAACCTGGAAGCCCAGGGTCCGGGTCAGGCCTGCCGGCATCATGGCGAGACACCAGTTTCAGCCCGACACCGCCGAAGGACCATGAATCCCGAGCTGGCTCGTAGGAGCGACCTCGCGTCGCGACCCGCCAGCCGCACGACCGCAGCAGCGGTCGCGCCGCAAGGGCACTCCTACTGGTAAACAAAACCGGCGCTGTACTCGCGATGACGCCATCTCTTGTGGTTCCAGGCAGGTCTGGACCTGGCAAGACCGTGAATTGCGCAAGCCTTTCCCCTGCCCCGTGCCCCGTGCCCCGTGCACCCTCCGTGCCCCCTGTCCCCTGCCCCGCATGCCGCAAAGGCGCAGCCTGCACGCCAATTCGGGTAGCCTTCGCCCGTTTTCTCTCGAGGTCTCCCGCTGATGTCGGCTACACGTGCACTGATCTTGCTAGTTGCCGGGGCTTTTCTCGGCTCGCTCACCAGTTTTATCGCGGCTGGCGCGATGCAGCAGCGGCATGCCGTGCCGAAAGGAACGATGGCGCTGATGCAGTACCACTATTCCCAGGCACGCCGGGATGCCAGCTCCAACACCTGCGATGCTCCTGGGGCATTGCATCACGTTGGGCGCTTGCGGATGCTGGCCGAGGACGCCTCTGCAATCTTTGCACCCGTGGGCTATGTCGACGCCACTTTCGAGCGCAGGCGCCAGGCTTTCCTGGCCGAAGTCGACAAGGGCATCGCTGCGGGAGCTGATTGCGCCGGTATCGGCACAGCTCTGAAACAGATCAACGACGCCTGCGCAGCCTGTCATCACGAGACCCGTTGATCTCAGAACCCTGGTTGCCGAATCCGGGCTTTGCAACGCCGACGGCGCACTGGGATAGACTTGCCCCAGCCTGATTGACTCGAACTGCGTGCGCAAGAATTCTTCCAACACCGATCGCGCGACCGTCATGGCCGGGCCGGACGGCGAAGCTCTGGAGCGGCCACCCCGGCTTATCGTCGTCAGTGGCGTCTTTCTCGGACAGGAACTGGAGCTCGGCACCGAGCCGGTGATCATCGGCCGCGCCAATGAGGCCACGCTGAGCCTGCAGCATCCCAGTGTTTCCCGCAGCCACTGCCGGGTCTGGCGCGAGGGCGAGCGTTTCTTCATCGAAGATCTGGGATCCACCAACAAGACCTACCTCAACGGCCAGGCAGTCATGCGCGCCGAGCTGAGCGACAGCGACCAGATCGGTGTGGGCAATCACGCCCTGAAGTTCTTCCGTGGCGCCAGCGCTGAATCGCGCTATCACCAGGAACTGATCGATCTGGCGGTTCATGATGGCCTGACCGGTTTCTACAACCGACGGCATTTCCGCATGCTGCTGGATGAGCACGTCGGCAGGGCTCGAACCGGCACTGCGCTGTCGGTCCTGATCGTCGATCTCGATCACTTCAAGCAGATCAATGATCACTTTGGTCATCTGGTCGGAGATCAGGTCATCGCCAGCGTATCGCAGCTGATCCGGGATCTGGCCGGCGTCAATTGCCAGCTCGGACGGCTGGGCGGTGAAGAATTTGCCGTGGCCATGGCCAACGGCAGCCCGATGCAGGCCCGCGAGTTTGCCGAGAGCATCCGTGCCAGGGTGGCCCAGCATCGCTTCGATGTGCATGGGGAAGCGCAGCAGATTTCGGCCAGCGTAGGCATCGCCAACTGGGACGAGAGCATGCACACCAGCGCCGATTTGCTGCGCCTGGCAGACGATCGCCTCTACCAGGCCAAGGCCAAGGGTCGCAATCGGGTCGAGTTCGAGTAGAGCATCTTAACGAGGGCGAGTGGGCGCGAAGAAGCGCAAAGCTCGCGATGCCTTTGCTTTTGCGCGCCCTCGTGCCCACTAGCCCTCGCGGCACCTCGCCCTCCCGCCCTCGTGTCAGGTTAGACTTTGCCCCCTACCCTAGGATGGAGCGACTCGATGCGCCTTGCCTTGCTGTCTTTGTCTTTGTGTGTCTCGTTGCTGTCCACCGCTGCGGTGGCCCAGACCAAGCCTGAGGATGCGATCAAGTATCGGCGCTCGGCATACACGGTGTTGCTGTGGAACTGGATGCCGATGAACGCCATGGTGCGCGGCCGGATCGCTTTCGATGCGGCCGAATTCGCCCGTAGGGCCGAGCGCGTGGCGGCACTGGCACCGCAATTGCTGGAGGGATTCCCGGAGGGCTCTCACGAGGGTGCCACCACCGACGCAAAGCCTTCCATCTGGACCAACTTCGATGATTTCAGCGCCAAGATGAAGGATCTGGAGCGCGAAACAGCAGCACTGGCGAGCATTGCCAAGGGCGGAGACCAGGCTGCCATCCAGGAACAGTTTGCCAAGACCGGTGGCGCCTGCAAGGCCTGCCACGACGAATACAAGGCGGACTGAACCTCTGCGCGGCGCCCCCTGGCGCCGCCTGCCAGCTGCCGTGACTTCCGACCTGCTTGCTCTGCGGTCAATTGGTGTTATAGTTTACTACAACACCAGTGCATCGAACTGGCGATCGCGGAGTACACCATGGGCAGAAGAATCAGCTCGAACCTCATTCTGATCGCGATGATCAGCGCCTGCATGGGCGCAGTGGCCGGCGCGGGCGAACCTGATCGGGGCGCCGATATGTCGGCGGTGGCTGTCACCACCAGCTTGCCGGAGTCCGCGGAAGGACTGGCCGCCACCCTTTTGCTGGCCGATTCACGCCCGGATCTGGCAGACAGCTCGGCCGGCCTTTTTGCAGCGAGTTCGAGCACGCAAGGCAAGTCTATCGCCGAGCGCGCCCTCGACGATGCCGCGCACAGCGCCGGCGCCGTCGCCAACGAACTGGAGATGCCCTTCTTTTCCTTCGGCGGCAGCGCGAGCACGGAGTAAGCCCATGGTCCATGTCTGGAACGATGCCGTTCCCATCTACCGGCAGCTGCGCGATCGGGTGGTGGCGATGATTCTCGATGGGGAACTCAAGGAAGGCGAAGCCGTGCCCTCGGTGCGCCAGGTGGCGGTGGACTTCCAGATCAACCCGCTCACCGTGTCCAAGTCCTATCAGGAACTGGTGGATGAGGATCTGCTGGAGAAGCGCCGCGGACTCGGTCTGTTTGTGCGCGACGGCGCCCGCGATCGGCTGCTGGATCTCGAACGCCAGCGCTTCCTGAGCGACGAATGGCCGATGCTGAAAGCGCGTCTGGCCCGAATGAATCTGGATATCAGCAAGTTACTGACGACGGGGGATGCATGAACGCGGTGATCGAGTCGGTTGGACTGAGCAAGAAATACAAGGACAAGCAGGCGCTTGACCATTGCGACTTCCGCATCGAAGCTGGCCGTATCGTCGGACTGATCGGTCCCAACGGTGCCGGCAAGACCACGGCCCTGAAGGCGATTCTGGGTCTGACCAACTATGACGGCCGCCTGTCGGTCCTCGGTTTCGACCCCTTCTCGCAGCGCAGCAAATTGATGGAGGAAGTCTGCTTCATTGCCGACGTCGCCATCCTGCCACGCTGGATCCGGGTGCGCGAGGCGATCAGCTACGTAGAAGGCGTGCACGCCCGATTCGATCGGGCCAAGTGCGAGCGCTTTCTGGCCGCCACCCAGATCAAGACGCACAGCCGCGTGCGCGAACTCAGCAAGGGCATGATTGCCCAGTTGCATCTGGCGCTGGTGATGGCCATCGATGCGCGCCTGCTGATCCTCGACGAACCCACCCTGGGTCTGGACATTCTCTACCGGCGGCGTTTCTACGAGCAGTTGCTGAACGACTATTTCGACGAGACCCGGACCATTCTGGTCACTACCCACCAGGTGGAGGAAATCGAGCACATCCTGACTGATCTGCTGTTCATCAAGGACGGCAAGATCGCCCTGTCCGCCACCATGGACGACGTGGCCGAGCGCTACATCCAGGTGCTGGTGGGCAGCGACAAGATCGAGGCGGCCCGAGCGCAAAAGCCCATCGCCGAACGCAAGATGCTGGGCAAGAGCGCCTTTCTGTTCGATGGCTTGTCGCGCGAGGGCGCCCGCGAACTGGGCGAGGTGCATCAGGTGGGCGTGGCAGATCTGTTTGTGGCCGTGATGGGTGGAGGTGCAGCGTGAATATCGCAATGAGTCGGTTCAAGACCTCCCTCCAGCGCGAACTGTGGGAACACCGCGGTGGTTTCGTCTACACCCCGCTGATCATTGGCGGTGTGCTGCTGCTGTTTTTGATCATGGGTGCCGGCAGCAGCTTTTTCTGGCAGTTCAAGATCGATGGCGCCGAGGCCATGACCGAGGGCGCGCTCAAGCTGGCCGAGGCCAATGCGCAACCCGAGCAGCTGAAACTGGGCGTCGACGCCTTTCTCTGGGTCACGGCCATCCTCTGGCAAGCAGTGCTGTTCATCGTGCTGTTCTTCTACTTCGTCGGTTCGCTTTACGACGACCGCAAGGATCGCAGCGTGCTGTTCTGGAAGTCGATGCCGGTATCGGATCTGGAAACCGTGATCAGCAAGCTGGTTTTCGGCGTCGTCATCGCGCCTCTTTTCATGGTGGGCGCGTTGATTGTCGGCCAGATCGTGCTGTTGCTGGCCAGTGGCGTGGTGGTCATGGCCCACGGTGGCAATGCCTGGAAACTGTTGTGGGCGCACGCCTCGCCGTTCCCGGTCTGGGGTCAGATCCTGGCCGTTCAGGGTGTGCAGGGGCTGTTCCTGCTGCCGCTGTTCGGCTGGTTGATGCTGGCCAGCAGCTTTGCCCGCAGCAAGCCCATCCTCTGGGCCGTGCTGCCACCGGTGGTGTTCGCGATCATGGAGTCCTTCATCGGCTTCACCACGCACTTTTCGCTGAGCAAGGTGATCTGGGAGTTCATCCTGCGGCGGGTCGCTTCAGGATTTGCGCCGGTCAGCTTCAGCGCCGACTTCGGCGACGGACAGTCGATGCAGGCTGGTCTTTCCGGCACCCGCTTTGCGACGGATTTCTCGGAGGTACTGGGTCGCCTCGGCACGGCCGATCTGTGGATAGGCGTGCTCATCGGCGTCGTCTTCCTGGCCGGCGCGGTCTATCTGCGGCGTTATCGCGACGAATCCACCGGCTGAGGCCGATTCAGGTGGGCTCGCGAGACTCGCGAGCCCACGCTTGCCTGAGGCCGGATCGCTTCGCTATACTGCGCGGCTCTCGCCAAGGCGAGAGTTTCCCTCGGGGTGTAGCTCAGCCTGGTAGAGCGCTACGTTCGGGACGTAGAAGTCGCAGGTTCAAATCCTGTCTCCCCGACCAGATCGGCCTGCAGCGCAGGCAAACACGCCCCGCCCAGCGGGGCGTTGTTGTTTCTGCTTCCAGCTGACTCGCGCCGCTGCTGAGCGATTCGGCCTCACGGAGCGCTGGAACAACGCCGCAGGCTGACGATCAGCGGTCGATGGTCCGAACCGATATCCGGTCCGATCTCGAACTGCGCGACTTGCCAGTCTGCCCCATGCAGCAGATGGTCGATGGGCAGGCCCAATACGCAGCCGATCCATGCCCTCGGACACCAGGTCGGCCGCGGCAGCCGAGCTTCAGCCGCGTCTGCCAGCCCGCTGCGCTGGCGCAGGTCTCGATAGGCCGACGACCAGGGCGTCGCGTTGAAATCGCCACCGACGACAGCGCTGCCCTGCGTGCCGATCTGTAGCGTCAGCCATTGCAGATAGCGGTTGCGCCATTCGCTGCCCCTGGCACCCAGAGGCGGAAAAGGATGCACCAGCCAGAAGCGCCAGCCATCCGCCGCTCCGGCGCGCAGACTCAGCATCGGCAAAGCCGAGTCCGGATCGCTCAAGGCCTCCAGTGTCACATCCGGCCGGCGAGCCCAGATCGCCATGCCGAAGGGATCATCGCGGGGCAGCCGCAGATGGCTGGGATAGTGCCGATCGAGCACCGCCAGGGCCTCGGCGGCGAGCGTGGACAGTTCGACAATACCGATGACGTCTGGCGCTTCAGCGTCGATCAGGCGCAACAAGGGCCCGAAATCGCGGGTATCCAGGTGGATGTTCGCCACCAGGAACTTGATCTCGTCGCTAGCGACGGTCTGCGCCTGAACCTGCCCCCCGCTGCCGGTGGCCCCCAGCAAGGACCAGCCATTGAGCATCAGGCCAGCGAGCAACAGCAGCTGGGCCGTGCGCGCGCGGAACATGGAGGCGCCGATCAGACCCGCGATCATCGCCACCAGGTATTGCCAGCGGAAATGCGACAGCAGATCCAGGGCCCAGTGCCAGCTGCCGGCGTAACCTAGCAAGGCGCAACCCATGGCCAGCAGGCCAAGGCGCATCAGCAGGCCAGAAACCGGGCGCAGCAGCACACTCACGAGCCACGAACCCGGCGCCGGGGCGCTATCGTGCCGATATCGCTTCGATCCGAGAAACCTGCCCCATGCTGCAACTGCGCCCGGCGACACCGGCCGATGTCGAGATCATCCTCGACCTGATCCGCGAACTGGCTGATTTCGAGCAGTTGCTGCACGAAGTCAGCGCCGATGCGGCAACGCTGGACAAGCACCTGTTCGGCGAGCCTGCGCGGGCCGAGGTATTGATGGCCGAGGTGGCCGGAGAAACGGCTGGATTCGCGCTGTTCTTCCACAACTTCTCGACCTTTCTGGGCAAGCCCGGGCTGTACCTGGAGGATCTGTACGTGCGGCCTGCATTCCGGGGCCGCGGCTACGGTCGTTCGATCATGCAGCATCTGGCCCGCTTGGCGCTCGAGCGCGGTTGTGGTCGCCTGGAATGGTGGGTACTCGACTGGAACGAGGCAGCGATTCGTTTCTATCGCAGCCTGGGTGCGGTAGCGATGCAGGACTGGACCGTTCAGCGTGTCAGCGGTGAGGCTCTGTTTAGATTGGCTCAAGACCCGCCCGAGTAGTCGCCGATGAGCAAGCCCGCGTCCTGGTTGAGAATCGCCCTGGCCCTGAGCCTCGTGGCGCTGGCCTGGCTGTCGCCGCTGGATCAGTATGCCCAGGCGCAGGCGCAGGACGGCCTCAAACGCGCACTCGCCACCTTTGCCGTGGCGCGGGCGCTGAACGGCGTGATCTCGGTCGCTCAGGGTACCGAAGTGGCGGTGGAGCCGGCGGGTGTAGGCGTGACCTTTACGCCCGGTCAGGTGCTGGACCCGGTCAATGATCTGGTCGAGCAGTTCTCCAGCCTGATGCTGGTCGCCAGCGTTTCCTTCGGCGTGCAAAGCGCGGTGCTGGCGATTGGCGGTCACTGGTTGCCATCGGCACTGCTGAGTCTGATGTTGCTGATCTGGATCTGGAAGCGGCGCACGGCGGCCCGGAGCCCGTGGCTGGACCGGGTTCTGTTGCTGCTGGTACTGCTGCGTTTTGCGGTGCCGGTGGCGGCGCTGGGCAGCGATCTGGCCTACCGGCTGTTCCTCGCCGACCGCTACCAGCAAAGCCAGACCGCGCTCAGCCTCAGCGGCGACGAACTCGGTGAACTGGCGGCACCGGAGCCACAAGCAACCCCGGAAACACTGGGCGGCCGCATGCAGCGCTGGTGGACCGATGCCGGTGCGTCGCTGGACCTGTCAGCCCGTCTGCAGCGCCTGAAGGAAGCCGCAACTCAGGTCACCGAGCACATCGTCGAGCTGATCGTGGTCTTTCTGCTGCAGACCCTGATCATCCCGCTGCTCCTGCTTTACGGCCTCTGGCACGGAACGCTGGCGCTGATGCGCAGCCGCGGCTAGCGCGCTGGTTGCTGGTTGCTGGTTGGTGGTGGGTGGTTTCGGGACTCGGAATAGCTCACCACCACTGCGTCATTGCGACCCCGGACTTGATCCGGGGGAAGCAATCCAGACACAGAGCCGCAGAAGCACTGGATTGCTTCGCTACGCTCGCAATGACGCCGGGTTCATGGTCTGTGGGCAGTGTCGGAGAGACGCGGGTGGCTCGCAATGACGCCTCAATGGCTGCCAGCTAGACTCTGCGACCCTGGGCGTCCATCCACACCGACGCCGCATTGCCATCCGGATACCGCATGACCGCCAACGCCCGCGCCCAATGGCAGATCCATTTCTGCGTACTGCTATGGGGCTTCACCGCCATCCTCGGCAAGCTGATCTCGCTACCGGCGCTGGCGCTGGTGGTCTGGCGCATGCTGCTGGTGGCGCTGGTGCTGGCGCTGGTTCCGCGCGTGTGGAGCGGGTTGACCCGATTG
Organism: Lysobacterales bacterium; assembly: GCA_050250665.1. Taxonomy (GTDB): domain Bacteria; phylum Pseudomonadota; class Gammaproteobacteria; order Xanthomonadales; family SZUA-5; genus JADKFD01. The sequence continues at coordinate 146,665 of JBFWOF010000001.1, forward strand.
TCGCCGCGCATGTTGCTCGGCTTCGCCGGCATCGGTGTGGTCGTGGCCCTGCATTGGTTGACCTTCTACGGCGCCATCAAGCTGGCGAATGCCTCGGTGGCAGTGATCTGCATCGCCCTGGCGCCGGTGTTCCTGGCGCTGGTGGAACCGCTGATCACCCGCAAGCGCTTCGATATGCGCGAACTGGCACTGGGCATCGCCGTGGTGCCGGGCGTGGCGCTGGTGGTCGGCGGCGTGGCGCCGGAGATGCGCCTGGGCGTGGCCGTGGGCGCGCTCTCGGCGCTGCTGGTGGCGATCTTCGGATCGCTGAACAAGCGTTACATCGAGCGCGCGGATCCGCTGACGGTGACCGCAATCGAACTCGGCGCCGGTGCGCTGTTCCTGTTTGTCCTGGGACTGCTGGTGCCGGCGCTGGGCGATCCCCTGCCCTGGCCGTCGTCGGCCGATGCCGGCTTGCTGCTGCTGCTGGCGCTGGCCTGCACGCTGCTGCCCTTTGCACTGTCGCTGGTGGCCCTGCGTCAGCTCTCGGCCTACAGCGCCCAATTGGCGATTAACCTGGAACCGGTGTACGCCATCCTGCTGGCCATTCCCCTGCTCGGTGAACAGCGCGAACTGTCGCCACAGTTCTATCTGGGGGTGGCCATCGTGCTGCTCGCGGTCATCCTGCACCCGTGGCTGCAGGGACGGGCGTCGCGGCCCTTGGCGACGCCGCCGTAGGGCAAACATCGTCACGTAGCCCGCTGCGCGGACAACGTGACCTACGACACCGGTCTTGAGGTAGGTCACGTTGTTCCGCAGGGAAAGGTGACGAAGCTCCGACCTACCCCGCCGACGGCAATGCCGCCAGCGCCTGCTCCAGCAGCTCACGCAGCAGACTCTGAGCAGACGTCGCCAGCGCCGGATCGAAGCGCTCTGGCTGGCGCTCATCCAGATAGCTGGCCTGGGCCATTTCCATCTGCACGGCGCTGATGCCACGTGCCGGCTGGCCGTAGTGCCGGGTGATGTAACCGCCCTTGAAGCGTCCGTTGATCACATAAGAGCCGCTGCGCGCGGCGATGACATCGGCCAGGGCCTGCTCCACGGCCGGTGCGCAGCTCAGGCCACCGGCCGTGCCGATGTTGTAGTCGGGCAAACGCCCTTCGAAGAACATCGGGCATTCGCTGCGGATGGAATGGCCCTCCCACAGCAGCGCCCGCCCGTACTGCGCATGGATGGCTTCCAGCGTGGATTGCAGCGCGCCATGGTAGGGGCGCCAGTAGCGCGCTACGCGCTCGCGAATCTGGGCCTCGTCGGGCACCCGGCCCGGCAGGTAGATGTCACCTCCGGCAAACAGCTGCACCGGACAGAGGCCGGTCTCGGCGCGGCCGGGATACAGCGGCGTGCCGTCCGCGGGTCGATTCAGGTCCACCACATAACGCGACCAGCGCGGCCGGATCAGGTACGCACCCATGCTTCTGGCAAAGTCGTAGAGCTCGGCCACCCGCCAGTCGGTGTCGGGAGAACGCTGCGCAGCCGCCGTCATGCCCGCGGCGATTTCCGCCGGAATCTCGCTGCCATCGTGAGGCAGGCTGATCAGCAGCGGGATCGAACCCTCGAAGCGGCGAAAATCTTCGTCAGCCCGCCAGGGCGACCACCAGTCTGAATCGGTCATGGGCTACTCCGCGACGGCCTGCGGCCGCAAGTCAATGAAATCGCGCCGGTGCGTAGGGCGCCGGATCTACAGTCGGTGGCCGCCCGGTCAGCAAATCTGCCACCAGCAGGCCGGTGGCTGCCGACATGCTCATGCCCAGCATGCCGTGGCCGGTAGCCAGCCACAGATTGTCGAGCCCGGGGGCCAGGCCAATGATCGGCAGATCATCGCTGGTCATCGGCCGCCAGCCACACCATTCCTCGATGCGCTCGGCCCCGATCGGATCGAGCACATATTCGGCCGCCCCCCTGATCAGCGCATCCAGGCGCGTGCGGTTGAGACCGTCGTCGTAGCCGGAAAACTCCATGGTACTGCCGACCCGATAGGACTTCTCCCAGGGGGTGATGGCCACGCTGCGCTCGCGACACACGATCGGTACTTGCGGCGCCCGCGTCGGCACTGTGCTGGTGATCGAATAGCCCTTGCCCGGCTGTATCGGCACTTTCAGCTGCAATTGTCGGGTCAGCAAGGGGCTCCAGGCCCCCAGCGCCAGCACCAGTTGCGGCGCATTGAAGTCGCCGATGCTGGTCGCCACCGTATTGATACGGCTGCCATCGCGGCCGAGTTGCCGGATCTCAGCACCCTCGGTGATGCGCACGCCCAGGCCGCGCACCACCCGCGCCAGTTCCGCCACGTAGCGATCCGGCTTGAATTCGGCGTCCAGCGGGGTATTGAAGCCACCGATCACTTCAGGCCGAAGCGTCGGTTCGCGCAGACGCAAGGCCGCGCCATCCAGCGGCTCGACTTCCATGCCCACCGAGCGCAGGGCCCGCGGCCACCAATCGAAGGCGGCCAACTCGGCCTCGCTGCGAAACACGGTCAGATGACCGCGCTCGCGAAACTCGCAGTCCAGGGATTCGCTGCGGATCAATTCGCCGAGCAGGCGTCGCGATTCGAGCAGCAATCGCGCCTTGCCGGCGAGCGCCTGTTCGAAATCCTGCCAGTTGCAGCGCTGGGCAAATTGCCAGAGCCAGCGCCAGAGGATGGGATCAAAGCGCGGCCGGATGTAGAAAGGCGCGTCAGATTGGACCATCCACGTCAGTGCCTGACGCACCATGCCCGGTTTGGCCAGCGGCGGGGCGTGACTGGGGGTGATGGTGCCGCAGTTGCCGTGCGAAGCACCGCTGCCAGGTGTGCTTTGGTCCAATATGGTCACTTCCCGACCTGCCTTGGCCAGGAAATAGGCGCAGGACAGGCCGATCACGCCTGCTCCCAGCACCAGAACTTCGCTTTTTTCGCTCATCCCAGAAGTCTACGGCAGGCGCGGGCGCCTGTGGTCGCAACCGCGAGTCCGGACTGACACAGACCGCGACCTGCTCGGTGCCGGCCTGGTGACTGGCGCAACATGGCAATCCAAGTCTTTGTTTTGAAAGCCTTGGCAAGGACCCAAAGTAGCAATCGACGCGGCCGTCGCAAGTCCATGCAGCGATCACCAGGCCATGAATGAGACGCCGTCGACAGTTGTTCCCCGCTTCTGTGACGAGGTTGGCATTAAATCTGCATATGTCCTGACCGAGCCCAATCCCCAGGGGGCTCGCTCAAGTAAGGACGGTCATGCGGACTTCTACTCCCCAAGAACTCGCGTTTGCGCTCAGGTCTCCCTCCTCGGGTCCCTTGGCGGCCGTCGTTTGCGCACTGGCTGATTTGTTTGAAGACCCCAGCTTCAACGAAGGCCATCGCGCGCTGCTCAGTCAACTGCTCGCCGGCGGGGAAGTTCCCCATTTCCTCGCCGAGCGTGCGGCTGAGCGTTTGACCAGTTTCGCCAATACGCTGGAAGATCTGCACAGCCAGATCCTTTCGGACAACGCCAGCAACCCCTTCGATGAAATCCCCAGCATCGAAGCTCCCCGCTTGCGTCGAGTGGTTTGAAGCCCAGCGGCGCGGAGTCCCTAGAGGCTCCCGCCGCTGCCCCAACGGGCTGCTGAACCCCTGAAATCCCTGCCTGGATGTGCCGACTCGGAGAGCCGGTTGTCGGTTGCTGGATGCTGGATGCTGGTTCGACGCAGCGGAAACCGCATTCACTGCGCCGGGGTTGGCACCAGCAGGTTGCGCTCGCTGTCGGCGATGGTGCCGGTTTGCAGACTGGGCGGCAGGTGTCCGACATCGCCAGCGGCGATCAGGCGAGTGCTGCCGTCGGCTTCGATGCGAATCGTGGTCATGCTGGTGTGGCCCACCGACATTTCCAGCCAGGCCATCCTGTCGACCCCAAGCGCGCGGGTGATCAGATAGCGGGTGACATTGCCATGACAGACCAGCAGCAGCCGATCCGCCTGACCGGTGGCCGGCTTGAAGCGGGAATCAAAGACCCGATCCAGTTGCTTCGCACAGGCCTCGAGCTCAGCGGCGTCGATGGTCGCGGTGATGTCGCTGCGGCGCGTCGGTGGAGTGCACTCGGAAAGATCAGCCACGGTCTCGATCGGCGCCTGGTCCAGGTCTTCGACCAGCACCCGGGCGGTTTCCTGGGCGCGGGTCATCGGACTGGCCAGAACCTGATCGAAATGCGGCAGACCCTTGAGGCGGGCACCGAGCAAACGCGCCTGGGCCACGCCCAGGTCGGTCAGACCCGGCCCGAGTTCGGGGTCGGCCGTGGGATCAGCGGCATAGTGGCCGTGACGCACCAGCACGATGGTCCGGGCGGCAGGCTCGGCGGCAGCAAGGACCTGTCCCGTCGCTGCCAGCGCCAGAAAGAGCAGCGCTAGCCGCACTTCGAATAACCGCAGTTGAGGCAGGTCTGACAACCGTCCATCAATACCACCGCCTTGGTGTTGCATTTGCCGCACATGCTGGCGCTGGGCGGAAAACTGGCGCTTTCACTGGCGGATGCAGGTGCCGGTACCGGTACCACCGCGAGCGCCGCCTTGGCCTCGGCGCCCGCTGCCGGTGCGCTTACTTCAGGCTTTTTTTTTGCGCTTTCGCCGTGCCTGGAGTCGTACTCGGCGCGCTTCTTGGCAATGGCTTCGCGCTGCTCGATGCTGAGTTCGTCAGAGTGCAGCATGCCGATCTTCTTCAGATGGTCCTCGACCACGAAACCGAGTTCGGCCACGATCGAGGGCATGTATACGCCGCCCGACTTGAAGTAGCCGCCGCGCGGATCAAACACCGCCTTGAGCTCCTCGACGATGAAAGTGACATCGCCGCCCTTGCGAAACACCGCGCTCATGATGCGGGTCAGCGCCACGGCCCACTGGAAGTGGTCCATGTTCTTGGAATTGATGAACACCTCGAAGGGACGTCGCGACTCATGCTCGGTGCCTTCGTTGAGCACGATATCGTTGATGGTCACGTACAGCGCGTGCTCGAACAGCGGCGACTTGATCTTGTAGGTGCTTCCATCCAGCATCTCCGGGCGCTCGACCCGTTCGTGCATGTGAATGACTTCAGCGCCGGTGTCCTGCTCTTCTTCCACTGCCTTGGCCGCTGCAGCGGCTTCGGCCGCCTGGGCCTTGGCCAGGTCTTCCGGCTTCTGCACGGCGTAACCGGTGATCTTCTGGTTGATCTTGATGGTCATGTTCCTGGTCCTGATGCCTGCGATCGCGCTGCCCGATGACCCGGCGCGATGGCGAATTTCGAATAGCTGCGATGGGATATCCGCGCCGGGGTCGGTGCCGGCCTGCGCCCTTCCGTCCGCTCTACTGCGCGGAAATCAATTTCAGTTCATTGCCCTGCTGGTAGGCAGTGGTCACTTCGAGATCGCGACCGATGCGCGCCAGTTCCAGCAGGTGGTCAATCTGGATCGTGCGGTCGGGATTGCTGAGCAGGACGATCTGGTCAATCACATAACTGCGCTTGACACCGGCCAGGGCATCTTCCAGGCCCAGCGCATCGAAAACCTCATCCTGAAACAGGAACTGGCTGTCGCCGTGCGGCAGCAATTCCACTCTGAGCTTCTGCCCCGGTACCAGATCTGCTGGCAAGGCAACCTGATTGGGGTTGCCTGAGCCGGGCTGAATCTTCGGTGGTGCCTGATTGGCAGACAGTACCGCTTCCTTCAGCGCCTGCTGCGACTTGTCAGCCCCGTACTTGGCATTGAGCTCGGCGAGATGCTTTTCATAGGCGTCACGACTGCGTGGAGCGAGCATGGTCTCGCCCTCTCCCTGCGGTGCCTGTGACCACGCCGGCGCCATGAAGAACAGCGCGCCCGCGCAGAGCAACAACCCTGTCCAGCCCCTCATCACCTACCTCCTGACACCCCGCCTGCGGGGTGCATCGAATAATGCGCTCGCCGCCTTGACGGCTGGCGAGCGGGTACGCTTGACGCTGCCCTAGTTCTTGGCAGCTGGCTTCTTCGGCGCAGCCTTCTTGGCCGGGGCCGCCGCTTTCGCTGCCGGCTTCTTGGCCTCAGCCGCCTTGGCTGCAGGCTTCTTCGCCACAGGTGCCTTTGCCGCGGCCTTGGCCGGAGCGGCCTTCTTCGCGGGAGCAGCCTTCTTGGCTGGAGCCGCAGCCTTTTTCGCTGCCGGCTTCTTGGCCGGGGCCGCCTTGCCCGTCACTGCGGCCTTGGCTTGTGCCGCAGCCTTGCCCACCTCAGCCGTAGCCTTGGCCAGACCCTTCTTGGCGGACTTGACCTGCGCTTCCACGGCCTTCTCGACCTTGGCCACCTGCTCCTTGGCCGACTTGACCTTGGCCTCCACCGCCTTTTCGACCTTGGCGACCTGCTTCTTGGCCGATTTCTGGACCTGCTTGGCCTTGGACTCAACGGCCTTCTCGACCTGGACTGCCTTCTTGCTGACGGTTTTCTTGACTTCGTCAGCCTTGGCCTCGACGGCCTTGCGGGCCTCGCCCACCTTCTTCGCAGCCGCTTTCTTGACTTCCTTGACCTTGGCCTCTGCAGCAGCCACCACTTCCTTGCCTTCGGCAATCAGCTTTTCACCAATGGACTCGGCCTTGCTTTTAAGGCTTGCCGGTTTCTTGGCCCCACTCTTTTTTCCGCTCATGTCGACCACTCCCTCGCTCACGTCTGCGCCCGCAGCGGGCGCGGTCAAAACTTACCGTAATAGCCTTCTTTCAGGGCATCGAACAGGTTGGCCGCGGTGTGCAGCTCACCATCGTACTCGACCTCTTCATTGCCCTTGGCTTCGACCACGCTACCGTCTTCGAGTTCGAAGCGATAGGTCGTGTTCTCCAGATCATGCTCCTTCACCAGCACGCCCTGAAAGGCCTCCGGATTGAAGCGGAATGTCGTGCAGCCCTTCAAGCCCTGCTTGTGCGCATACAGATAGATATCCTTGAAGTCGGCATAAGGATAGTCGGTCGGCACATTGGCGGTCTTGCTGATCGAGGAATCCACCCATTTCTGGGCGGCGGCCTGGATGTCCACATGGGCTTTCGGGCTGATGTCATCGGCGGACACAAAATAGTCCGGCAGCTTTTCTTCGGCCTTGTCGCTGTAGGGCATGGCCTTGGGATTGACCAGGTGGCGGTAGGCCAGCAGTTCAAAGCTGAATACTTCGACCTTCTCCTTGGACTTCTTGCCTTCGCGAATCACGTTGCGCGAATAGTGATGCGCAAACGAGGGCTCGATGCCATTGCTGGCGTTGTTGCCGATTGACAGCGAAATGGTGCCGGTCGGCGCAATCGAGCTGTGATGGGTGAATCGGGCACCGGTTTCCGCCAGTTCTGCCACCAGTTCCGGCGCTGCCGTGGCCAGCCGCTGCATGTAGCGCGAGTACTTGGCATGCAACACGCGACCGGGAATGGAATCACCGATCTTGTAGCCGTCTGCCTCCATTTCCGGGCGCTTGCGCAACATCTCGGCGCTGACCTCGAAAGTCTCCGACATGATCGGCGCCGGACCTTTTTCGCGCGCCAGTTCCAGCGCTTCCTCCCAGCCGGCGATGGCCATGTCGCGGGCCACGCTTTCGGTGAATTCCAGGGATTCCGGCGTGCCGTAGCCCATCTTGAGCATGGTCAGCGTCGACCCCAGACCCAAAAAGCCCATGCCGTGACGGCGCTTGCGCATGATCTCTTTGCGCTGACCTTCCAGCGGCAAACCGTTGATCTCGACCACGTTGTCGAGCATGCGCGTGAACACCCGCACCACTTCCTTGTATTCGTCCCAGTCAAAGCGCGCGCGCGCCGTGAATGGTTCCCGCACGAACTTGGTGAGATTGACCGAGCCCAGCAGGCAGGAGCCGTAGGGCGGCAGCGGTTGTTCGCCACAGGGATTGGTGGCGCGGATGTGCTCGCACCACCAGTTGTTGTTCATCTCGTTGACGCGGTCGATCAGGATGAAACCGGGCTCGGCGAAATCGTAGGTCGAGGTCATGATCATTTCCCACAGACCCTTGGCCCTGATCTTGCCGTAGATCTTGCAGGCCACCAGACCGTCATCGCGACTGACGTAGTTGTTGCGGGTAGGCCATTCACGCCAGATCACCTGGCTCGGATCTTCCAGATCGATCTCGTGCTGCTCCTTGACGTGTACCGGGAACACCAACGGCCAATCGGTATCGTTTTCCACCGCTTCGATGAACTGATCGGTGATCAGCAGCGACAGATTGAATTGACGCAAGCGACCATCTTCGCGCTTGGCCTTGATGAATTCCTTCACATCCGGATGGGCGACATCGAAGGTGCCCATCTGCGCGCCACGACGGCCGCCGGCGCTGGACACCGTGAAGCACATCTTGTCGTAGATATCCATGAAGCTGAGCGGGCCGGAGGTGTAGGCGCCGGCACCGGAGACATAGGCGCCGCGCGGACGCAGCGTCGAGAATTCATAGCCGATGCCGCAGCCGGCCTTGAGGGTCAGACCGGCTTCATGGACCTTGCCCAGGATGTCGTCCATCGAATCGGTGATGGTCCCGGACACCGTGCAGTTGATCGTGCTGGTGGCCGGCTTGTGTTCCAGCGCACCGGCATTGGAGGTAATGCGCCCGGCGGGAATGGCTCCGCGGCGCAGGGCCCACAGAAAACGCTCGTACCAGTAGGCGCGCTTGTCGGCGCTGTCTTCTGCATCGGCCAGGGCCCGCGCGACGCGCTTGAAGCTGTCGTCCATCGTCCGATCCACCGGATCACCGAGCTTGGCCTTGAGTCGATATTTCTTGTCCCAGATATCCTGGGAGGCCGGCTGCATCGGAATTTCCAGTACGTCATTGCGTACCGCTTCGAGTCGAACGGTGCTCATCAAATCTAGCCTCCCCAGGCTCTGGCGCGTTTTCTTGTATGGTGGCCGGGCAACTAGTTCTAGTGCCAGTCTGAACCCAGACCACTACATCTAGTGGTGACAACGGTCGAGGAGTTTGAGTAAGCCGGCGCCATCCGTCAAGCGCGAATTGGCCCGGCTGAGAACCGAAGTCAACACAACCGACGAGCGGCACAGTGGACGGTCAGCCTCGCCGCCGGCACCCCAGCTGCTCGGGCCCGAGACCCGGTTGCGGGCAGGCTTTCAGATTCCGCGAATCATGTCGTCGACGCCCTGCGGGCGGGCGAACAGAAAACCCTGGCCGATGCCGCAACCCAGGTTCCGCAGGGCCTGACACTGGTCGTGGGTCTCTATGCCCTCGCCAATGACTTCCAGACCCAGGGAATCGGCGAGGGCATGAATGGCCCGGACCACGGCCGTGCTGCCGCCATCCCGACCGGGGTAGAGATCGCTGACGAAGGAGCGGTCGATCTTCAGCGAGTGAATCGGAAACCGGTGCAGATAGCTGAGCGAAGAGTAGCCGGTACCGAAATCATCGAGCTGCACCAGCACCCCGGCCTCGCGCAGACTTTCCAGCAGGCGCCGGACGTGGTCCGGATTGTCCAGCAGCGCGCCCTCGGTGACTTCCAGGCGCACGCGGCGCGGGTCCAGTCCCTCGGCACCGATCAGGCGCAACACCGATTCATCGAAGTCAGGGGCCCGCAATTGCCGCGCCGAGACATTGATGCTGATGTAGGCATCGGTAACCGGCAGCCGGTGCGCGTCCCGGCAGGCCAGCGCAAACATCTGCCAGTCGATCTGTTCGATCGAACCGTTGTCTTCAGCCACATTCAGGAAATCACCCGGCAACAACAAACCACGCTCGCCGTGACGCCAGCGCAGCAGCGCCTCGTAACCGACCACAGAGGCATCGTCCAGCCGCACGATGGCCTGGAAATGCGGCTCGAACTCGCCGCGCGCCAGGGCCCGGCGCAGATCACCTTCAAGATCAAGCACTCGCAAGGCTTCAGCCCGCAACTGCTCATCGAACAACTCGATCCGCTGGCGTCCCTGAGCCTTGGCCCGGTACATGGCGACATCGGCATCGCGCAACAGCTCTTCAGGCCGCGTATAGCGCGGATGGGCGAAGGCAATACCGATGCTGGCCGAGGTAAAGAGCTCCTTGCCACCGATGCGCATGGGTTCGGACAGCGAGGAAATCAGGCGCTCGGCGACGAAGGTGGCACGGTCGTGGTGCTCCAGATGGTCGAGCAGCACGGCAAATTCGTCGCCACCCAGCCTAGCCACGGTATCGGGCTCGCGCACGGCATGCGCCAAGCGTTCGGCCGCCTGCTTGAGCAATTCGTCGCCGACCAGATGACCGACACTGTCGTTGATCACCTTGAAGCGGTCCAGATCCAGAAACAGCACGGCGAAACCATGGGATTCGTTGCGCTTGTAGCGAGCCAGCGCCCGCGCCAGCCGATCCAGCAGCAGCGCCCGGTTGGGCAAACCGGTCAGCGTGTCATGCAGCGCCTGATGCTTGAGGGTGTCCTCGATGCGCTCGCGCTCCACGATCTGATCGGTCAACTCGCGATTGGCCACGGCCAGTTCGCGGGTGCGGTCGGCCACCCGCAGTTCCAGATCGGAATAGGCGCTGAGCAGCGAATCACGGGCCCGCTTGCGTTCCAGGCCGTTGGCGATGTGGTAAGCAACGAAAGTCAGCAACTCCTGATCCCGTGGCGTAAACAGATTGTCCAGGGAGTAACTCTGGACGGCGATGACGCCCACCGCACGCTCGTCGCAAACCAGCGGCACCCCGAGCCAGGACACCGAGCGGGGTCCAAAGCTCACGACCTCCCCTTCCCTGGCCAGCGACTCGATGGCATCCCGATCCACCAGCACCGGCCGCACGCTGCGCAGCACGTATTCGGTCAGACCCTTGGAGATCCTGCGACGCGCGCGAATCTTGTCCTGCTCATCGACGGTATAGGGAAATTCCAGAAACTCGCCATCGTCGGAGAGCAGCGCGATATAGAAATTGCGGGCGTACAGCAACTGGCCGACGATACCGTGCACCTCGGCATAGAACTCCTCGAGCGAATCGGCCGTGCTGGAAATCTCGGCGATGCGGTACAGCGCGGCCTGCAGGCGTTCGCTGCGCTCGCGCTCCCTGACCTCCTGCCGCAAGCCATCGTTGGCGCTGGCCAGCTCATGCGTGCGCTGTTCGACATGGTGCTCTAGATCTTCTTGCGCCCGTTTGCGGTCCAAAGCCGTCAGCACATGCTGGGCGACATAGCTCAACAGCGTTCGGTCATCCTCGGTGAAGGTGTGTTCGGCACTGTAGCTCTGCACCACCAGAGCGCCGCGAACTGCGCCCGGATTGCCCACCGGCACCCCCAGCCAGCTGATGCTGGCCGGGCCCAGGGGGAACTCACCGCTCAATCCCAAGGCCTCGCGCAGCTGATCGGAAGGCCCCATCTGGGCTCGGCCGCTGCGGATCATCGCCAGGCTGATGCTGTTTTCCATTTCGCTGATCGGGAAGGCCTGACCGGGATCAGGTGGGTCCTGGTCCTCACTGTCGGCGAAATACAAAAAGCGGATGTGGGCGCCGTCCGGGTCCACCTGCAGAATGAAGAAATTCTCTGCATACATGAGCTCGCCCATGATCTTGTGCACGCCGTGCAACATGTCCGGCATGTCGAGGTCAGAGCTGGCCATGTCGGCAATGGCGTAAAGCGCGCGCTGCAGGCGTTCGGCCTGCTCCAGCCGCGTCACCGCCCGGGTCAGCGCATCCAGCTCCAGCAACCGCCCGACCGCACCGGCCACATCCTCGCGAAACTGCGCCCATTCGGCGCTTCGGGGGAACGCGGTTCCCAACAGGCATACCAGGGACGCACCGCCCATGACGCCTGCGACCAGTTCCTGACTGGCCAGCGGCAGCGTGTCGCGACTTCCCGGGGTCAGTCGCATTAGCTGGGTCTCTGCCGTGCCGAGCATGCCGGCTGGCGCAATCTGCCAGCCGACGCGGGCGTCTGGCGCGGCCGAGCGCGACCACCAGATCAGCGCCATGGGCCCGAATCGGAAGCGTCGTTGCGCCTCACGGGAGATCAGATGGCCGAGGGTGACCAGATCGGAAGCGCGCAACAATTCGCGTACGAATCCAGCGCCGCTGCCGACCGCGGCATGCTCCTGACCGAGAGACACAATCTCCTGCACGCATTCGCCCCGGTGAATCCTGATCACATATTAGTGCAGGAGCGGCAACATGGTGACAGGCCAGCTTGAAATTCAGGCACCTGCGACCATTTTCATCAACGACGTTGAAAAAAGTTTCGATGCCATCGCTGCCGCTGCGGTCATGAGCATATGAAAGATCAGCAATTGGCATTCACCCGGCGGCTGCTGCAGGATAGGGCTCCGAAAATCCGCGCGCGTCCCCGGAGCAGATCATGATCTACGACAACATTCTGGAAACCATCGGCGGCACGCCGGTCGTCCGCATCAACCGACTGGCCCCGCCGGGCGTGGAGATGTACGTCAAGGTGGAGTCCTTCAATCCCGGGGCCTCGGTCAAGGACCGTCTGGCGCTGGCCATCATCCAGGACGCCGAAGCCCGCGGCACCCTCAAACCGGGACAAACCGTCATTGAAGCCACCAGCGGCAATACCGGCATCGCCCTGGCGATGGTCTGCGCCGCCCGCGGTTATCCCTTTGTCTCGGTGATGGTCGAGACCTTTTCCATCGAACGCCGCAAGATCATGCGTGGCTATGGCGCCAGGGTAATCCTGACACCCGCCGCGGAACGCGGTACCGGCATGGTCCGACGCGCCGAGGAACTGGCCCGCAAGCACGGCTGGTTTCTGGCCCAGCAGTTCGAGAATCCGGCCAACCCGGCCTATCACCGCAACACCACCGGCCCCGAAATCCTGCGCGATTTCGCCAACCGGCGGCTGGACTATTTCGTCAGCGGCTGGGGCACCGGCGGCACCATGACCGGCGCCGGACAGATGCTCAAGCTGGCCCGACCGGACATCAGGATCGTCACCACCGAACCGGCCGGCGCACAGTTGCTCGCGGGCCAGCCCTGGGCACCGCACAAGATCCAGGGCTGGACCCCGGACTTCGTGCCGGCGGTACTCGATCGCACCGTGTTCGACGACAACGTGCCTGTCGATGACCTGACGGCACGCGACACCGCGCGCCTGCTGGCCCACCAGGAAGGCCTGTTCGTCGGCATTTCCGCCGGCGCCACCTTTGCCGCAGCGCTGGAAGTGGCCCGCAAGGCCAGCCCCGGCAGCGTGATCCTGGCGATGCTGCCCGACACCGGCGAGCGCTACCTGTCGACCTTCCTGTTCGAGGGCGTGCCCGAGGGTTCCGACGACGAGTGGCTGGCGGCGCAGTAGCTGGCGCGGGGCACGAGAGGCTGCGGGGCTCGGGCTCTGGTCGGACACTGCCTAAGGGCCATGAACCGTAGGTTGCCGTGAAAGTCGCTCAGGCGAGTGCTGTCGCTCCCTCCCCGATGTTCGGGGAGGGCTGGGGAGGGGTTAGGCAAGAAACCCCTGTGCAACGGTCATGGCACCAGCGACTTTCTTGATTGCAAGTGACTCGCAGCCATGACCGTTGGGCTAAGCGCAGCGTGCCCAACAATGGGCGCTGTTGTTGGGCACGCTGCGCTTAGCCCAACCTACACTCGCTTGATCCGGGGGGGAGCAACCCAGAATCTGGACCTCAGGACGCTGGATTGCTTCGTCGCTACGCTCCTCGCAATGACGCTCTGGAAGGGTATGGGCGGCAGAACGCGCTCGTCCCGGGCGCGAGCTCTTCCCCTGCCCCCTGCCCCTTTTCTCCCCTGCCCCCGCTCCTACGGCCCCAACGGCGGCAAGCGCACCTCGAAACAGGCGCCGCCGAGGGACTCGGAGCGGCTGACTTTCATTTCGCCGTCGTAGGAGGCAACGATGTCGCCGATGATCGACAGGCCGATACCGTGGCCCTGCACGCGCTCGTCGCCGCGTACGCCGCGTTTGAGCACTTCGCTGATCTTGTCTGCGGGAATGCCCGGACCATCATCTTCAACGCGCAGCAGCAGGCCCGGGCGACGCGCGCGGGCCTGATCGATGGGCGCAGCCGTCAGCAACACCCGCGACTTGCACCACTTGAAGGCGTTGTCGAGCAGATTGCCGAGCAATTCCATCAGATCGCCCTTGTCGCCGTGGAACACGCTGCGCTCGTCGACCTCGAACTCGGCCAGCGCGCCCTTGCGGGCATAGACCTTCTCCAGCGTCAGCGCGATTTCCTCGGCGTGGGCCAGCACCGGCAGCGGCGCCGCATAGGTCTGATGGCCGGATTTGGCGGCGCGAGCCAGCTGGTAGGCGACGATCTCGTCCATGCGCACCACCTGCTCCAGGCCGGAGCGCTTGAGCTTGTCGACCTCGGTTTCGTTCTCGATCAGACCACGCATCACCGCCAGCGGCGTTTTCAGACTGTGGGCCAGATCGCCCGCGTGGTGCGATAGCGCCGCAGATGCACGCGCGCGCGGCGGGTGGAATCGGTGTGTCCGCGCGTGAGCGCCGCCAGTTCCAGCGGATAGTTGCCGGACAGCTGCTCGGACTCGCCGCGCTCGACCAGCGACAGATCGCGGGCCACGGCGCGCAACGGGCGCAGGCTCCAGAACAGCAGCAGCGCCTGGAACATCAGCAGCAGCAGCCCGAGTCCGCCAAGTACGACCCACATGGTTTCGCGGAAGGCCCCGATCTGACGCTTGACCGAACTCTGGTTCTCGCCGACGTTGATGGTCAGCCGCACATCCTTGCCGCTGGGCGAGCGGGCCTCGAAGAGCACGCCCATGCTGAGCATGTAAACGCCGCCGACACGGGTGCGGATCGGCCCCTTGTAGGTCATCTCACCGGGCTTCAGCGCGTCTTCGAAAGGCAGGTCACGATCCAGCGCCGAGCGCGATTCCCAGCGGAAGTTCTCGGCATACACCGAGGCATACAAACCCGAACCAGGTCGGTCCAGGCGCGGCTCTGGCAGGAATTCGGGCACCAGCACGGCGCCGCCCACCGAGATATCGGTACGCGCCAGAAAGGAATACAGCACCGATTGCAGGCGCTCGCGCAGCACCGAATAAGCCCAGTTCTCGAAGGCCCGCTCCAGCGCATAGCCGGTCAGCCCGATGAAGGCCGCCAGTACCAGACTGGCAGCCAGCAAGGATCGCGCGGCCAGCGAGAATTGGCGCCTGGCGCTCATCAGACTGGCTCACTGTAGCGACAGTAGTTCATTGTGGCCGGAGACGGGAAGGAAGGGGCACGGGGCACGAGAAAAGCTACTGGTTTCCGGAACCCGCCGTCGTAGGTCATGTTGTCCGCGTCAGCGGACTACGTGACATCGAGTTGCGTCACGTAGCTCGCTACGCGAGCAACGTGACCTACAACAGCAAATCAACAATTTACGATATGGATTGATTGCGAGCTCTTCCCGTGCCCCCTGCACCTCCTTTGCTACGCAAATCATCGTAGCAAACGAGGCGGCAGGAGCAGCCGCGAACACTAACGCCCTCTCAGGACGTCCGCGGAATCGAGAATCGGTAGCCGCGGCCACGCACGGTCTCGATCGGCTTGAGCTCGCCTTCCGGATCAAGCTTCTTGCGCAAACGTCCGATGAAGACTTCGATGACATTGCTGTCGCGATCGAAATCCTGCTCGTAGATGTGTTCGGTCAGATCGCTCTTGGACACCAGTTCACCGGCATGCAGGATCAGGTACTCCAGCACCTTGTACTCGTAGCTGGTCAGATCGACCGACTGGTCATTGACCGTGACCGACTGCGCCGTGGTGTCGAGCTTCACCGGGCCGCATTCCAGCAGCGGCTTGCTCCAGCCGGCGCTGCGCCGTACCAGCGCATTCATGCGCGCCAGCAGTTCCTCGATGTGGAAGGGCTTGACCAGATAGTCGTCGGCCCCGCACTTGAGACCCTCGACCTTGTCTTCCCAGCTGCCGCGCGCGGTCAGGATCAGGATCGGATAGCGACGACCGGACTCACGCAGGCGCTTGACCACCTCCAGCCCGGGCAATTTGGGCAGGCCGAGGTCAACGATGGCGACATCGAAGGGTACCTCCTTGCCCATGTACACGCCCTCATCGCCATCGGCGGCGGTATCCACGGCAAAGCCCTCGCGTTGCAGACGCGCGGCCAGGGTTTCACGCAGGGGTGCTTCGTCTTCGACCAACAGGACTCGCATGGGCAGGCTCCTTGAAAGCGCTCAGGCTGGAATCTGGAAAATGCGTACACGACCGTCCGGCATCAACACCTTGATGCGATAGACAACCGTACCACGAGTTCGAATGGTATCGGCAGCCAGTACCTTGCCGCCGGTCTCCCGTTCGACCTGCTCGATCGCTTCCTTCAGGGTGGCGGCAGCTGCGGGCCAGGCGGCCCACAACGACAGCCACGCGATCAATGCAACTCGGAACAAGGACGACATGCTCGGCACTGGTTATGCGTACTCCATGCATCATAGTCGGCGCGAAGGCGCCAGACCACGGAAGCTGCATCCTTGCAGACCGGGCTCTAGCCCAACCTGAACGAGGTTCAGGAGAAATCTGAAACTCTTCGGATCTGCCAGCCCGCGTGTGCCGCGCAGCGGCTCACCGGGGCTTTGCCGCGTCCACTCCCGGACAGCGCTGCGCGCAGTTCCGGGCTACCAGAGCGCAAGCTTCGCGCCGACAACCGACAACCCTAAATCCAGCCCTGCTGCAGCCGCGCGGTCAGCGCCTCCGCGGTGGCCGGCAGCGTTTCCACCTGGGCCGGCCGCGCCAGCAGTGCTGCCAGCGCCGGAGGAACGTCCACGGCGTGCCCGATCAGGGGCTCGACCACGTCATCGAATTTGGCCGGATGGGCGGTGGCGACCAGCAGCATCGGGGACTTGTCGCCCTGCTGGCGCATCGTGGCCATGATCTCGACCGCGCAAGCGGTGTGCGGGCACCAGATCTGGCCATAGTCGCGCTCGCCCTCGGCGATGCGAGCCCGAATGCGGGCGTCGTCCACGCGGTGGGCGTGGATGCCGCTGGCGCGCAGATCCCGATTCCGGAAGAACCAGGCCAGGCGTTCAAAATTGCTGGGATCGCCGACGTCCATGGCATTGGCCAGCGTGGCAATACTGGGACGGCCGCGGTAATCGCCACCGCCGAAGAACTCGGATAGGGTGGGATTGGCGTTGGTGGCGAAATGCACCTCGCCCAGCGGCAGTCCCATCTCCCGCACCAGCACTGCCGCCAGGGCGTTACCGAGGTTACCGGTCGGAATGATCAGCGTCGGCGCCACCCGCTGCTCTCCCGGGTTCCCGGTCCCGGGTCCCCGGTCCCGACCTAGCTTCAAAGCCGCATAGGCGTAATACGCCATCTGCGGCAGCAATCGCCCCAGCGAGATGCTGTTGGCGCTGGTCAGGGCGTAGCGCGAGGCCAGCTGGCGGTCGCCGAGCAGCTGTTTGACCACGCGCTGGCAGTCGTCAAAACTGCCGTCCACCTTGAAGGCATGGACATTGTCGCCAAAGGCGCCGAGCTGATGCGCCTGACGTGCCGACACCCGGCCATCCGGATAGAGGATGACCACCTGAAAGCCGGGGCGCCGGTGGAATGCCGCCGCGACCGCGCCGCCGGTGTCGCCCGACGTGGCCACCAGCACGGTGCGCAAAGGGTCGTCGCGAGTGCGCAATCGCGCCAGACAGGCGGCCAGGAAGCGCGCAGCAAAATCCTTGAAAGCCGCGGTGGGGCCGTGAAACAGTTCCAGCAGCCAACTGCGGCCGTCCTCGATCTCGACCATCGGTACCGGCAGATCCAGGGCTTCGCGACAGATCTCACCCAGCTTCGGTGCCAGCGAGCTGCCGGCGAAGAAGGGCGTCAGCAGGCGCTCGGCCACTTCGGGCAGGCTCTGGCAACCCTGGAAATCTGCGATTCCGAATTCCGGCAAGCGCTCCGGCACGTACAGACCGCCGTCGGCAGCCAGCCCGGCCGACAGCGCCGCATCCAGCGTCACCGGCCATTCCTGACGGGCATCGCGGGTACTGAAATAGCGCATGGATCATTCGCTCCTGCTGATCACGCTGGCACCGCTGTTGGCGACGGCGCTGATGATGATGTCACTGGCCAGCCCGGCCTCGGCGAAAGCCGCGGCCATGGCTTCGCCCGCTGCCGCCGCTGCCTCGCGCTGCTCGAACCAGGCGAACACGCTGGGGCCGGCGCCGGAGATCGAGGCTCCCAGCGCGCCGGCATCCAGAGCGGCCTGCTTGACCGCGGCAAAACCCGGGATCAACGAGGAACGACGCGGTTCGATCAGCACATCGCGCAGACCGCGACGGATCAACTCGAAACTGCTGGTGTAGCAGCCTGCCAGCACCAGCGCCAGGCCTTCACTCTGGGCCACGAATTCACTCAGCGCAAACACCCCACGCAGGGCTTCGCGGGCCTTGCGCGTCTCCAGCACGAAGTGCGGATGCACCAGCACCGCGATCAGACCCGGCGGCACCGGAATCGGCACCAGCCGGTCGGGCGTCGCCAGCACCAGACCCCCCAGCAACTGCGGGCCGACATTGTCGCCATGCAGGCTGCCGCTGGCGGCGCGCTCGCCCTCCAGCGCATAGGGATAGAGCTGCGATGGCGTCAGCGGCTCGGCCAGCAGGGCATTGGCTGCAGTGAGGGCGGCGGTGGCCGAAGCTGCCGATCCACCCAGGCCTGAACCCAGCGGGATACCCTTGTCGATATCGAGCTCGATGCCGAAATCCAGATCCAGCGCCGCGCGCCAGGCGGCGACGGCCCGCGCCGCCGTGTTGTTTTCCGGATCGAAGGGCAGATCGGTCACCACCCCGGTGATCTCGCGCACCCGCACCACCGGTTCAGCGATTCGCGTCGCCGTCACCCGGTCGCCAATACCCTCCAGCGCATGCCCGAGCAGATCAAATCCCACACCCACATTGCCGACACTCGCAGGCGCGAAGGCAGTGGCCGTGCGGTATCGCCCCTCATTGACCTTTGACGTTTCACGTTTCACCTGATCTGGCGCTGTCATAACGGTGCCCCGAGTGACGACGCCACCCGCAGCAGGTCGGCAAACACACCCGCGGCGGTAACGTCCGGACCGGCACCGGGGCCGCGCACGATCAGAGGATTGTTGCGGTAGCGCGAGGTGGCAAAGGACACGATGTTGTCGGTCAGCGCAATGTGCGCAAAAGGATGAAAGGCGGGCAGCGCCTTCAGCACCACCTCGGCACGACCGTCGGCTTCCAGCACCGCGCAATAACGCAGCACCTGATGGGCCTCGTGCGCAGTCTGGAAGCGCTCGTGCATGGGCGCGTCCAGACAGGACAGTCCGCTCAGGAACTCCTCGACGCCGGCATCGACCAGTTCGGCCGGCACCAGCGACTCGACGTGAACCTGAT
>JBFWOF010000002.1:0-153084 GCA_050250665.1 Lysobacterales bacterium
ACCGCCTGGATCCCCTGGCGGATCTGAATCTGGGCGCCGACGACTATCACTGGGTCACGCTGGAATTGATGGCTCTGGCCGACAGGCACGCTCCAGGGCGGCTGGTCTCCGCGCTGGAGGGAGGCTACTCGCTGACGGCGCTTCGTCAGTGCAGCGTGGCGCACGTGGGAGCGATGCTGGCGGAGCGGACCGGGGGTTGAAGGGTCCCCGGGTACCCGGACGCCACGCGCGCGGATCGTAGTCGTTCACGCCTCCTCCGCGACGGAGTCTCTTTGTACGCGGACGCCACGCGCTTGCTGTCGTTGGCGATAATCATCTCTACGGGCGCGTGGATCCGGGCTACACCGTTGGCAATGACAAGAATCGCGAGTGCGCGGGTCCGGGCTGCATCTGACGGCTCTGCGCTACTCGACGGTAACGCTCTTGGCCAGGTTGCGTGGCTGGTCCACATCAGTGCCCTTGAGCACGGCGACGTGGTAGGCCAGCAGCTGCATCGGGATGGTGTACAGCATGGGCGCGACGAAGGCGCCTACGCTCGGTACCGCGATCACGTGTCCGCGATCATGGCTCATGCTGGCGGCGACCTTTTCGTCGGCGAAGACGAACATCTCGCCACCACGTGCGCGCACTTCCTGGATATTGCTTTTGAGCTTTTCCAGCAGTTCGTCGTTGGGGGCTACGGCAATCACCGGCATGTTTTCGTCGACCAGGGCAAGGGGACCGTGCTTCAACTCGCCCGCCGGGTAGGCTTCGGCATGGATGTAGCTGATTTCCTTGAGCTTGAGCGCCCCTTCCATGGCAATCGGGAACTGCACGCCACGGCCGAGAAACAGGGCGTGGTGCTTGTCGCCAAAGCGCTGGGCCATGGCCTGGATCTGATCGTCCAGGGCCAATACCCGGGTGATGGCGTTCGGCAGCAGTTCGAGCTCGCGTACCGCCTCCTGGTAACGCGTCTGATCCATGCCCTTGGCGCGACCGATCTCCAGCGCGAGCATGGCCAGCGCCACCAGCTGAGTGATGAAGGCCTTGGTGGAAGCGACGCCGATCTCGGGACCGGCACGGGTCATCAGGACCAGTTCGCTGGCACGCACCAGTGAACTCTCGGGCACATTGCAGATGGCCAGGCGCGCGAGATATCCGCGTTTGGACGCGTGCTGCAGTGCCGCCAGCGTGTCGGATGTCTCGCCAGATTGGGATACCGTGACCAACAGCGTGTTCCTGGGGACCGCAGCATGGCGGTAGCGGTATTCGCTGGCGATCTCGGCAAAACAGGGCACACCGCTGAAGCTCTCGATCCAATAGCGTGCAACCTGGGCTGCGTGGTTGCTGGAGCCGCAGGAAACGATCTGCACGGCCTGCAGTTCGGCCAGCAGCTTGCGCGCATCCGGGCCGAAAATCTCGGTCAGGATGCGCCCACGTGAGAGGCGGCCTTCCAGCGTGTCGGCGATGGCCTGCGGCTGCTCGTGGATTTCCTTGAGCATGTAATGCCGGTATTGACCGCGCTCGACCGCGTCGGGACGAAACTGGGCCTCCTTGATGATTCGCTCCACCGCAGTACCGGACTCATCAAAGATCCGGATGGTGTCCGGCGTCAGATGCACCAGATCGCCGTCGTCGAGATAAATGAAGCGCCGGGTCTCGGAGAGCAGCGCGTAGACATCGGAGGCCAGGTACTGAGCGCCTTCGCCGACACCGACGACCATTGGTGAGCCGCGACGGGCACCAACGACCTCATGCGGTGCAGCCGTAGCAACCGCGGCGATCGCGTAGGCGCCTTCGAGTCGGATGATCGCCTGGCTCACGGCATCGAGCAGGTTCAAGCCGGTGTCCAAATAGGAATCGATCAGATGAGCGACGACCTCGGTGTCGGTTTCCGAGTCGAACTGGTAGCCAATGGCGCTCAGTTCCTGGCGCAGGCTTTCATGATTCTCGATGATGCCGTTGTGCACCACCGAGATTCGCTCTCGCGAGGTGTGTGGGTGGGCGTTGCGCTCGCTGGGCACGCCGTGCGTGGCCCAGCGGGTGTGGGCAATGCCGGTCTCGGCGCTGATCTGGGATTGGGCATGAAGTGCGGCGAGTTCTCTGACCTTGCCCGGCGTACGCAGGCGAACCAGTCCGTTCGCAGTGAGCAACGCCAGTCCCGCCGAATCGTAGCCGCGGTATTCGAGCGCCTGCAGTCCTTCGATCAGCAGAGGCACCACGTTCTTGCGCGCCGCGATACCGACAATTCCACACATGTGCTGAACTCCGCTGGAGACTGGGAATAATTCTGGCTCGTACAGGCGAGGTCCTGCACACCAATACTCAGATTCGATACTAGCGGCCGAGTTCCGGCAACGGAGGGCGAGCGCGGGTCAAGATTGAGGCGCTTGTTCCTGGCTGGCAGTGGTTGAGGTGTGCTCCAGCTGCATCAGGATGACCTGGAAATGCCAGCTCTTGTAGCCCGAAGTGCGCGCAGCGCTCTCCGGGCGGTGATGCCAAGGAGCCCCGGTGAGCCGCCGCGCGGGTCATCCCAGGCTACGCGCAGCGCTCGAGTTCATGGCCCGTGTGCCGTGTCGCGCCGATACGCGCGGCGCTCCATGAACCGATATCGCAAGTCTTTGATACGTCATTGCAAGGAGTGCAACGACGAGGCAATCCAGCGTTTCGCCACACGCTCATGGATTGCTTCCCCCGGATCAAGTCCGGGGTCGCAATGACACCTGGGGTTCATGGCCCTTGCGCAATGGTGGGCCGACACAGGTGGTTCGGATTGGTGCTCTGGATTTTCGCTGTTCCCTAAAAGCAGAAGGGGCCCAGAGGGCCCCTTCTGATTCAGCAGTGTTGCTCGGATCAACCGCGCATGCGGAAGCCGATCACACCCAGACCCAGCAGCAGAACCAGCGCTGCCAGCAGGATGCGACCCTGCTCATTGATCGCCGGAACCGGCACCAACTCGACCGGGGGCGGAACGTTGACGCCCGGGCAGGTCAGCGTGTAGGTGGCGCTCAGCGTGGTGCAACCCGGCGAGTTGGCCGTAGAAGTACACGTGAGCGTCGCCGTACCAGCAGTCGTCGCCGTGTTGGAGCACGTGGCCGCAACGGTCGTCGAAGTAGCGGCGTTCGACAGCGTCGCCGGAACACCGGTGACGGCGAAGGTCGAACCAGCCGACACGCCCGAGGTCGTGCAGTTCACTTGCTGCGTCACGCCATTGCTGGCGCCAGTGAAGTTGACCGTGGTCACGGTGACCGGAGCGCCGCCGTTGTTCAGGTTGACCGTGCCGCTACCCGGGGTAGCGCTGATCGTGCCGCAAGTCTGACCCGCACCGCAAACCACGTTGAAGTTGCGATTGACGCTGGCGCCGCCAGCCGGGCTCTGCTCAACCACCGTCACCGTGAACGGCTCGGGAGTGAACGCGACCGGGCAGGTGCAACGGACGTCACCGGCATCAGCCTGGGTAGCAACGAAATCCAGCGGGGCAGCGACCACACCACCAGCTTCGCTGACGAAGTTACAGGTCATCGAAGGAGTCGGGCTGAACGGAGGACCGGTGTAAGCGGCCGACACCGAGACCAGACGCGAGGTCGCGGCCAGACCGGTTCCGGAACCGTTACAGGGCGAGCCGTCGGTCGGGCAACCCACTGCGATGTCGAAATTGCCTGCCGAAGCGACGTTGGTGGTGGTTCCCGTACCCGGAGCGTAGGTCAGAGTCGGCGGAACCGCCGCTACCGTGCCAGCCGGGCAAACCAGCTGCCAGAAGCGCTGAGTGGTTGCACCGTTGGTGATGGTTTCCGTGGCCTGCAGGTTCGCCGTGCGCTGAGCTGCACCCGAAGTACAGGTCATGGTGATGTTCTGCGGGGTGTTGGTGCCTGCCGTGAAGGTCAGCGTAGCAGCACTGGTCACAGTGAAGTTGGCCGCATCCGGACCGCTCAGCGTGAACGCACCAACCGTGGTCGTACCGGCAGCAGCACCACCGGACGGCGTGGCAACGATGGTGCCGTTACCCGTCGTACCCGGCGTGGTCACGCCCGTGAAGTTCACCGGACCACCGGTACCAGCCGAGGCGCCGGCAGCCGGGTTGTAGGCGATGCTCGGACCGGTCGGCGTGCCGCCACCCGTCACGTTGACCACGCCGTTGGTGAGCGCACAGACAACGGTGTTGGCGTTGTTGTCGATGCAGTTACCGCCCGGTGCGAAGGACAGCGTCAGTGCCTGCGCGCTGGGTGCCGGAGCAGCCGGGTTGATCGTGAACGTGATGTTGCAGTAAGTGTTCGTCTGAATATCGCTCAGACCAGCAGGCGGGAGCACCGTGACGAAGGAATTACCCGCGAGGTAGGAACAGCCACCGCCGTTGGCGGCGGTAGCGCTCGTCACCGACAGATTGGCCAGGTTGAAATTCACCCGAACGATGAAATCTGCAACTGGCGTACCCGGATTGCGGGTGAAGTCGACCGGAATGGTCGCCGGGGTGGTACCACCACCAGCCGGACCGGATGCAGTTCCGGCACTGATGGTTTGAGCGCTGACCGATGCGCTGAGGCAAAGGCCAGCACCCAGTGACAGCAGGGCTTTAGACATTATTTTCATTTTAGACACTCCGACTCAGGGACGCGATTTCTTACTTTGTGGCGGAACCGGTCACGGTGGATTCTACCGAGATACCGTCCTTGTTGACTGCAGTGAAGCTTGCAACAGAAAGATCGCCGGCCGCTTTCGACTGAACCGATACAGATCCAATGCTGATGATGCCCTTGGGAAGGCGCTCATTGCTATCACTATAGACGATTCCGATGATCTGGCCCTTGGCGAAGGAGCATTGTCCGGCGTGCGACTTCGGCAATGCAGCGACACAGGACTTCAGGTTGACCACCGCATCCGTGCCACCAGGAACATCGATCTTGAAATCGAAGGCGACGGCGTCGCCATTGCTGACATAGTCGATTGCGGCAACGCGTGCACCGCCGCTCTTCTCAGCGGAAAACACCAGCTGGTCGGCATGGGCAACTGACACCGAGGCAATGCTCAGCGCTACAACTGTGATGAACTTGCGCATTTCTCTAATCTCCTAATTCGATCAGTTGCAGGTAGCGCCGGCGAGGATCAGATTGGTTACGGCCACGCGGTCAGCCGAGCCAACGATGCCGTCGCCATTGTTGTCGCGATAGCCGTGCGGCTGCTGATTGGTGCCGAGAATCTGATTGGTGATCAAGACGCGGTCGGCTGCGCCAATGAGGCCATCCTTCGTGCCACCGGCGCCGCCACCAGCGTCGCCGCGACACAGCAGACCCGGAGCCGTCGTACGGCGAGAGTCGTATTCATCGAAATACACCGGCGTGGTGCTGGTGACCGAGCCACCGATGAGACCGAGGCGGACATCGTCGATTCGATCGGCCGAGTTGCTCAGATTCGCAAAATTGACCGTGCCTGCGACCGGAATGGTCACACCGGCGCTCGCATTGCCCGAGACAGTGGCGGTCAACGTTCCGGGTGTACCCGACGTCCACGACAGCTCGATGGCGTAGTAGCGATTGTCAACCACATTGACGGTCTGCGCTGCACCGCCGGTGTTGGCGGTGAAACTCAACACGCCGGCCGCACTGTGGGTGATCTCGATCATGTTGGTGCCGCCAGCATTGCGCGCCTGAAAGATCGGCGCGGTCCCCGAGATGTCACCAGTGAAGTAATAGAAACGGGCCTTCAATGAGGTCTCCGCGTTCGGAGTGAGATCGGTGACGAATCGACCGCTGGTGCCGTTGGAGTTCCCGACCCGCAGGCCGCAATCGCCGTCAATAGGGCTGAAGCCGTCGGCATAGGTTCCCGTATCGGCAACGGTCAGACCGGTGGCCGACGACCACGCCGAGATGGCGCAAGCCGAAGCAGCCTGTGCGCCGAACATGAGGGCGGCAGCTACGGCCGTACCCAGAAGTGCTTTGTGATTCATGGAGGTGTCCCTTCGAGATGATTGGATTGCGCGCCCGATAGCGATGCTGGCCGCCTTCGGCCGCAGCACCCCACCGCACAAGGCTAACACAGCCCTGTACGGGAGATAAAGACGCGGGAACTATCGAAATCCTCTCAGAATCAAGAAATATTCTTGAGCGCCTCGAGTTCTTCGGGGCTGAAGCCGGCCGCGAGCCGGGCGCTGACGTTGAAAGGGCCTCGGGGAAGGGCGCCAGCGCTGTGCTGGAGCAGGTCCAGAAAGGTCGAGCGTGGTTCGATTCTACGTTGTCCGCACAGATAAGCGAACCAGTGGGAGCCGATGGCCACGTGGCGCACTTCTTCGCGGAGGATCAGTTCCAGCGCGGCAACAGTGTCAGGGTCGCCAACTCGGCTCAGACGCTCGATCATACCCGGCGTGACGTCGAGACCGCGGGCCTCCAGCACCCGCGGCACCAGGGCCATGCGCACCATCACGTCATGCTCGGTCGCCACGGCGGCCTGCCACAGACCGTTGTGGGCCGGGAGATCACCGTATTGATAGCCCAACTGCTCGAGGCGGGTCTGCAACAAGGAAAAATGGCGGACTTCATCGGCGGCCACACTGGCCCAGTCCCGATAGTAGTCGTCGGGCATGCCAGGGAAGCGATAGACCGCGTCCCAGGCCAGATTGATGGCGTTGAACTCGATATGGGCCACAGCATGGATCAGAGCGGCGCGACCCTCGACGCTGTTGAGCTTGCGCTGCGAGAGCTCCCGGGGCGCAACCAGCAAGGGGCGCTCCGGTCGGCCGGGCTCGGGCATCGACGGGCAGCGACCAGATCCAATCGAGTCTCGCCACGGGCCTTCGGCGGCGATGGCCTGGCTGGCTTGTGCGGTCAATTCGAGTTTGGCACCGACGCTGGCCTCGGTGAGGCAGGCTAAAGCGAGGGCGCGCGGGTCTGTGGCGTGGACGGCGGTCATTGCTGTAGTGCGGTCATTGGCTTTGGGTTGGGTGCTGATTGGCGCCTGTTGCAGCCAGTGGGTGTCTTGGTCGCGACGCAAGGTCGCTCTACAGGCGACGGACCTGTTGTAGGAGCGCCCCTGCGGCGCGACCGCCGACGTCGGAACCGGGCGCCGGAACACGCGCCAGGCCACCGGATGGCAGAATCATCAACGCGGAGTACGCAGAGAGTCGCGGAGTACGCAGAGTAGAGCAATTCAAGGATTGCCCTGTCATTTCTTCGCGTCCTTTCTGCTTTTCCTTCGCGTTCTTTGCGTCCTGCTTCTGGCAAGCGCTTGCGGCAAGTCCCGGTTTTCGCGGTCGTGACGCGAGGTCGCTCCTACGGGCGCAGCACCGCCCTCAGGCGCTGGTCACCGGCCTGCGCTGACGTTCCTTGGCTTCGTCGGAGCGCAGCAGCTCCAGCTGCTGCAAATAGTTGTCGCTGAGGCCAGTAACGTATTCGCCGCTGAAACAGGAGGTGTCGAACTGGGTCAGTTCCGGGTTGCCCTCCTGGACTGCGGCGATCAAGTCTTCCAGGTCCTGGTAGATCAACCAGTCGCAGCCGATGAAGGCTTCGATCTCCGCCTCGTTGCGACCATGCGCCACCAGCTCGCTGACCGAGGGCATGTCGATGCCGTAGACATTGGGATAGCGCACCGGCGGCGCCGCCGAGGCCAGGTACACCTTACGGGCACCGGCTTCCCGCGCCATCTGCACGATCTGCTTGCTGGTGGTGCCCCGAACGATGGAATCGTCGACCAGCATGACTACCTTGTTGCGGAATTCGAGTTCCATCGGATTGAGCTTGCGGCGCACCGATTTCACCCGTTCCTTCTGACCCGGCATGATGAAGGTGCGACCAATGTAGCGGTTCTTGACGAAGCCCTCGCGGTATTCGACGCCGAGCACCTTGCCCATGGCGATGGCGGCGCTGCGCGAGGTGTCGGGCACCGGAATGATCACATCGATGTCGTGCTCGGGCCGCAGCCGGCGGATCTTGTGGGCCAGACGTTCGCCCATGCGCAATCGCGCCTTGTAGACCGAGACGTCCTCGATCATCGAATCCGGCCGCGCCAGGTAGACGTATTCGAAGATGCACGGCGCGTGCACCTTGCTGGCCGCGCACTGGCGCGCCAGGAATTCACCCTCGGTGGTGATCAGCACGGCCTCACCCGGCGCAACATCGCGCACGCGCTGGAAACCGAGGATGTCCAGCGCCACGCTTTCCGAGGCCAGCGCCCACTCGGTGCCCTCGGCGGTCTCGCGCCGGCCGATGACCAACGGACGGATGCCGTTGGGATCACGAAAACCGACCATGCCGTAGCCCAGCACCAGAGCGACGATGGCGTAGCCGCCCACGCAGCGGTTGTGAACGCCGGCAACCGCCTTGAACAGATGCTCGGGCTCAAGCCGCAACCGCTCCTGCGCCTGAAGTTCATGGGCGAAGACGTTGAGCAGCACTTCCGAATCGGATTCGGAATTGATGTGGCGGCGGTCCTCGGCAAAGACCTCACGCATCAGGGCACGGGTGTTGGTCAGGTTGCCGTTGTGAGCCAGGGCAATGCCGAAGGGGGAATTGACGTAGAAGGGCTGGGCTTCGGTGGCACCCTCGGAACCGGCGGTCGGGTAGCGGCAGTGGCCGATACCCATGTAGCCGTGCAGGCCGGACATGGAGGCGCTGTCGAAGACATCCCGCGCCAGACCCTTGCCCTTGGACAGGTGCAGGCGCTTGCCGTCATAGGTGGCGATGCCGGCGGCATCCTGACCGCGATGCTGAAGGACGGTCAGACCGTCGTAGAGCGCAGTGGCGACTTCGCTTCGGCCAACAATGCCGATGATTCCGCACATGGGTTTGATCCTGGACTGGAACGGGGTGTCAGATTTCAGTATCCGGCAGCGTCACCGGGACTGGCGCAGTGTGCTGGCGGCAGCTACCTATGATCTCACGCAGGCGCTCTGGCAGGAAATCGCGGGCCTGCATTGCCAGCGCCTCTACCGTGGGTATCAGTTGCGACTGCTGCCACCAGGGATCCTGGCAGACCGGGGTCCAGCTGGCGACCGCGACCAGCGACACCACGGTCAGGGCGCCGCGGATGATGCCGAACACGCCGCCGAGCAGGCGATCGGTGCCGCTGAGACCGGTGGAGCGCACCAGACGCCCGAGCACCCAGCTCAGCATCGAACCCAGCATCAGGATGGCAATGATCAGGATGAGTGCGGACACCGCCAGGCGCACCGATGGCAGCTCGATGCCTCCCAGAAAGGTGTGAGCGAAGGGCCCGGTGAACTGGAAGGCCGCCCAAAGCGCCACCACCCAGATGATGATCGACAGCGCTTCGACCACGAAGCCGCGAATCAGGCTGATGGCGGCCGACAGCGCGATGATGCCGACGATCAGCCAATCCACCCAGATCATGCCTGGAGCCTCATTCGACCGCGCAGCCGGGCCTCAGGGATGGGAAACCACCAGCGCATCAATCTTGAATTTGGCCTTGATCTCGGTCTGGATACGCTGGGCATTCTCGCGTTTGACCTCCGGCCCCACCCGCACTCGATGGCTAGTCTGCCCGCCGGCCAGCTTGATCGGTTCGACAAAGGCGGCATAACCGGCGCCGCGCAAACGCGCGACCAGTTCGTCAGCGCCGTCCTTGCGCGTGAACACGCCGACCTGAACCGCCCAACCGGAGAGATTGGCCGCAGCCGGCGTCGATTGGCTGGCATCGGCCGCCGGCAATTCGATGACCGTGCTGGCCAGGCCGGCAATCTGCCGTTGCGCACCCAAGCGCGCGGCGTCGGCTTCGGTGCGCGTGGCATAAGGCCTCGAACGCACCCGGTGCAGCGATCGACCGGAACCGCTCTTCAGGACCTCGATATCTGCAGGTACGCCGGCCTTGGCCAGATCGCGCACCAGCGATTCGGCATTGCTGCGCTCGGCATAACTGCCGAACTGGGCCAGAAAGCGCCCACCTCTTGCCGGGGTCGGCATGGTGGCTGACGGTTTCGTCGGCGGCGGCTCAGTTGCCGGTGGTTCTGTAGCAGGCGGTTTCGCTGGAGCCGCAGCGGCCGTTGGCGCCGGCTTCGGCGGGGCAGGCACGGCGGGAGCGGAGTCAACGATAGGCCCGACGCCACCGGCGTCGGGTGCAGGCACAGGCTCGGCAACGGTTTCCGGGGTGTCCGCAGCCGGCGCTTCAGTGCTGGGCACGGGCGCGGTCATCGCCGGATCCAGCGGCAGGCGGCGGGTTTCGATGCCCGGTTCGGTCCGCGGCGGAATGCTGAGGTCCACCTGCTGCGTGCGTGCCGGATCTTCCGGAGAGTCCAGCAGCATGGGCACGAAGATCACCGCCAGCGCAATGATCACAGCGGCGCCTACCAGGCGTTGGCGAAGAGCATCGTCCATAGATATGAGCGGTCGGCTAGCGTGTAGACCCCGAGTATAGGCCGGCCGGCACGGAGCGCGGCCTCCACTCGGGGCAACGTTCAGGCCAGAGCCGCGGCGACGGTGATGAAAGAGCCGAAGATCAGGATGCGGCCGCGTTCCGAAGCCATGGTTTCAGCCCTGGCCCGCGCCTTGGCCAGGGTATCGGCGCTCTCGACCGCGACTGTCGCCGGCAACAGGCTGCGCAGCGCGCGGCTCTGGGCCAGCGGATCTGCGGCTCTGGGTGAGCGCGGGCGCAGGTCGAGCACGATCCAGGCAGCAAAAGCTTGCGCCAGCGGATCTACGATTGCAGCCAGATCCTTGTCAGCCAGTGCCGCGAAGATGGCGACCGTGGGTTTCTGCGGCTGGCCCCGCAGCCAGGCAGCCAGACTGGCGGCCGCCTCGCCGTTGTGGGCCACATCGACCCAGGTCTCGACCGCTGCGGATAGACGCTGCAGGCGCCCGGTCAGCTGGGTCTGGGCAATCCCGCGCGCCGCCGCCTGCGCCGAGAACGGCAGACGCTGGCCGAGCAAGATCCAGGCCCAGACCGCGGCGCAGGCATTGCGGGTCTGGTGCGGCGCCTGCAACATCGGCGCCGGCAGTTCGATACTGCCGCCATCCGGCAGCGGGCAGCGCCAGTGCTGGCCCTGTACAGGCTCGATCTCGGGCAACACATGAATGGCAGCGCCGATCTGCTTGGCCACCTCGATCACGCTCGCCGGCAGATCCAGCGCCGCGATCACGGCCGGCCGCCCGGCGCGGAAGATATGGGCCTTGTCCCAGCCGATCTGCTCGCGGGTATTGCCGAGGTATTCCTGATGATCGAGGCCGACGCTGGTCAGGATGGCGACATCGGCATCGATCAGATTGACCGCATCCAGACGCCCGCCAAGGCCGACCTCGAGAATGGCTGCATCCAGCCCCGCTTCTGCCAGCAACAGGAAGGCGGCGAGCGTGCCGAATTCGAAATAGCTCAGCGAAATCTCGCCGCGGGCCTGATCGATCCGGGCAAAGGCCTCAACCCAGGCCGCATCGGCGGATTCCTCGTCGCCGATCTGCAGGCGCTCGTTGTAGCGCAGTAGGTGCGGCGAGGTATAGCGACCGACCCGGTATCCGGCTTGCTGCAACATGCCCGACAGCAGGGCCACGGTGGAACCCTTGCCGTTGGTGCCGCCGACGGTGATGCAGACCGGCGCCGGTCGCGGCGAGCCCAATGCCGCATACACGGCTCCGACGCGATCCAGTCCCAGGTCTATGCCGCGCGGATGCAGCCCTTCCAGGTACTTCAGCCACAGCGCCAGAGAGTCGCCGCGGGTGGGCACGGCACTCATGCCCACGCCCTCGCCGCGCACGTGTTCGCCGCCGCGCAACCGGGCTCAGGCACGAGCTTCAGGCGCTGACGCTGCTGCTGACGTTGGCCGGCACCGGCTGGCGCATCAGGATGGCCAGCATCGCGGCCAGACGATCGCGCAGTTCGCGGCGGTCGATGATGGCGTCGATGGCGCCCTTGTCGACCAGGAATTCACTGCGCTGGAAGCCCTCGGGCAGGGTCTCGCGCACGGTCTGCTCGATCACGCGCGGCCCGGCAAAGCCGATCAGGGCCTGCGGCTCCGCCAGATTCATGTCCCCGAGCATGCCGAGGCTGGCCGAGACGCCGCCGGTGGTTGGATGGGTCAGTACCGAGATGAAGGGCACCCCAGCCCGGCGCAGACGCGCCAGCGCGGCTGAAGTCTTGGCCATCTGCATCAGCGAATACAGGCCTTCCTGCATGCGCGCGCCGCCAGTGGCCGAAAAATTGACGAAGGGGGCGCGCTCCTCGAGGGCGCGCTCGGCCGCGCAGGTGAAGCGCTCACCGACCACCGAGCCCATCGAGCCGCCCATGAACCCGAATTCGAAGGCACTGGCGATCAGCGCTCGACCCTTGAGCAGACCGCGCGCCGACACCAGCGCATCCTTCTCGCCGGTCTGGCGCTGGGCCGCGATCAGGCGATCGCGGTAGCGCTTGGAGTCGCGGAACTTGAGCGCGTCAAATGGCGTCAGGTGGGTGTCGATCTCCATCATGCTGCCGGGATCGAAGAGGTTCTCCAGCCGTTTGCGGCCAGAGATGCTCATGTGGTGATTGCACTTGGGGCACACCCGCAGATTGCGCTCCAGTTCCGGCCCGTAGAGCACGGCGGCGCAGGAGGGACATTTCTCCCACAATCCTTCCGGCACGTTGCGCTTGGCAGTGCCCTCGGTGCGGATGCGTGCGGGCATCAGTTTGCTGAGCCAACTCATAGTCAGTTTTCGTCAAGAATGGGCAAGGGAACAGGAGCAAATGCACGACGGGCGGATGGATTCGCCGGGCTACTCCGATGGCGCAGTCTAACGCCGGACGCCAACGACGTCCGCAACGGGCTCAGTCTGGCGCCAGAGCGTGCAGGGCGTCGCGTATCGGCGGCAGGAATCCGGCCAGGCGGCGATCGACGTCTGCGGCATCGACTGCGCCGTTCAATCCTTCGACCAGGGCGCTGCCGATGACCACCGCCTCGGCGTGCGCACCCAGTGCCGCTGCGCTCTGTGCGTCCTTGATGCCGAATCCCACGGCGATGGGAACCTGACTCAAACCGCGCAGCTCTTCCAGGGCCGCCACCGCACTGCCCTGCTCCAGATGGCCGGCGCCGGTGATGCCCTTGAAGGACACGTAGTAGAGAAAACCACTGGCCTTGGCGGCGATGCGCGCGCGTCGCGCCGGCGGCGTGGTCGGGGCCAGCAGGTAGATCTGGCGCAACCCCAGCGACTGCAGGGTACTTTCGTAATCCCCGGATTCCTCGATCGGGCAATCGACCAGCAGCATGCCATCGGCACCGGCACCGGCCGCGGCCTCGGCAAAGCGCGGAAAACCATAACGTTCGATCGGGTTCAGATAGCCCATCAGCACGACCGGCGTGCTGGCATCGTCGGCGCGGAAGGCGCGCACGCTGTCGAGCACATGGCTCAGACCCACATGCTTGGCCAGCGCCCGCTCATTGGCCTGCTGGATCACCGGACCGTCGGCCATCGGATCGGAAAAGGGCATGCCCAGCTCGATCAGATCGGCGCCATGGCGCACCAGTGCATGCATCACCGGCACGGTCAGGGCTGGATCCGGATCGCCAGCGGTCACGAAGGTGATGAGTCCTGGTCGCGCCGCGCTCTTGAGCTCGGCAAAACGCGCGTCGATGCGATTCATCCTAGAAACCTCAGTTGGACGGGGGAGAGTGTGCGGTTATGGTGGTGCAGGGCAAGGCGCAGGAAGGGTGAAAGTCGGCGGCTTGCGCGGCATGCCGCGCGCCGGCTCGAACGGCTGGCGGCTGCGCCGACAGACCGGGCGGAATAGCCAGCTATTCCGACGACTTGCAACGCCGCCCTGCGCCGCCGTAACCGTGCAATCTCCCCCGTAGCGGACTCACCCAATGGGTGATCTGATCCAGCACCGGAAAATTCAAAACAATCATCGCCATACGAGTTTCGCGAAAGCGGTCAACTGAGGTTTCTAGGATCATGCCTGTACTTCCTTGAACTGATTCAGATGCCGTCGCCGTTTCAAAGACTGATGCCTTCGAGACGGGCGATGGTGTTGACGTCCTTGTCACCGCGACCGGAGAGGTTGACCAGCACGTGCTGATCGCGCGGCAGGGTGGCGGCCAGCTTGACGCCGTAGGCCACCGCATGGGCGCTTTCGAGGGCGGCAAGAATACCCTCGGTTTTGGCCAACTGGTGGAAAGCGGCCAGAGCTTCATCGTCGGTGATGCCGACATAGTTGGCGCGACCGCTGTCCTTCAACCAAGCATGTTCCGGGCCCACGCCTGGGTAGTCGAGACCGGCCGATACCGAGTGCGTTTCGATGATCTGGCCGTCGCCATCGGCAATCAGATAGGTGCGGTTGCCGTGCAGCACGCCGGGCACGCCGGCCGACAGCGAGGCCGCGTGCTTGCCGGTGGCGATGCCCTCGCCCGCCGCTTCGACGCCGTAGATGGCAACGGCATCGTCGCCGAGGAAGGGATGGAACAGGCCGATGGCATTGGAACCACCACCTACACAGGCCACCAGCGCTTCGGGCAGCTTGCCGTATTCCTCGAGCATCTGGCGACGCGCTTCCTGGCCGACGATGGCGTTGAAATCGCGCACCATCTTCGGATAGGGATGCGGCCCGGCCACGGTTCCGATCATGTAGAAGGTGTGATCGACATGGGTCACCCAGTCGCGCAGGGCTTCGTTGAGCGCGTCCTTGAGGGTGCGCGAACCCGATTCCACCGGCACCACGGTAGCGCCCAGCAGTTTCATGCGGAACACGTTGATGGCCTGGCGCTCGATATCGACCGCGCCCATGTAGACCACGCATTCCAGACCCAGCCGTGCGGCAATGGTGGCGCTGGCCACGCCATGCTGACCGGCGCCGGTCTCGGCAATGATGCGGCGCTTGCCCATGCGTTTGGCCAACAGACCCTGACCCACGGTGTTGTTGATCTTGTGAGCGCCGGTGTGATTCAGATCTTCGCGTTTCAGCAGGATCTGGGCACCGCCGACTTCGCGGCTGAGGCGCTCGGCGTGATAGATCGGCGTGGGCCGACCGACGTAATACTTGCGATCGCGTTCGAGTTCGGCGATGAATTCGGGATCGACCCGATAGCGCTCGTAGGCAGCCGCCAGTTCAGCCAGCGGTTCCATCAGGGTCTCGGCGACAAAACTCCCGCCATAAGGCCCGAAATGCCCGCGGGCATCGGGAAAGCTGGCGTAGTCGACGCGTTCAGTCGCGCCCTTGATCTCGGCTTGCACGATCCACCTCATTCATGAATTGCTGCATGCGACGGGGGCATTTGATGCCCGGCGCCGATTCGATTCCACTGGATACATCGACCGCGTATGGGCGAACCTGGCGGATGGCTTGCGCCACATTGTCCGGTCCCAGGCCACCGGCCAGAATGATCCTCGGCGCCAGACGCGCCGGAATTTCTGACCAGTCAAAGCGCATTCCGGTGCCGCCCTGCTCACCACTGCGATGCGCGTCCAGCAGCACACCACGAGCCCGAGCATAGCGTTCGGCCGCGTACTCGACGTCAAGACCGTCCCCCATCGCCAGCGCTTTGACATGGGAACGCCGGAAACTGTCGCAAAATTCCGGCGTTTCGGCGCCGTGGAACTGCAGCAGGTCGATCGGCACAGCGGCCAAGGTCGCCTTGACCGTGTCCGCGTCGGCATCCATGAACAAACCGACGATCTGGATCAGCGGCGGGATGACGCTGCAGATCTCGGCCGCGGCCTGCA
Organism: Lysobacterales bacterium; assembly: GCA_050250665.1. Classification (GTDB taxonomy): domain Bacteria; phylum Pseudomonadota; class Gammaproteobacteria; order Xanthomonadales; family SZUA-5; genus JADKFD01. The sequence continues at coordinate 15,600 of JBFWOF010000002.1, forward strand.
CGCTGAGGAAACGGGGACTCCTGGGCACGAACACCAGACCGATCGCATCCACACCCAGATCGGCGGCGAAGCGGGCGTCTTCAGCGCGGGTAATGCCGCAGAATTTGACGCGTGCCCGGTAGCTCAAAGCGTGTGCTCCGCCGGCAAGGCAAATTCGGCCGGATAACGTGCCGCCATGAAGGTCAGCGCATGCGCCGCTGCGGTGGGGCCGGCCTTGCTGCGATCGCGCGCAGCCAGCACCTCGGAAATCCACTGCACCGGACGTTCGCCGCGGGCCACCTTGAGCAGGCTGCCGACGAAATTGCGAATCATGTGATGCAGGAAGGCATTGGCTTCGAAATACAGGTCCAGATGCTCGCCCGCTTCGACCAGGCTGATCTGGTAAACCTCGCGCACGGGTGATTTCGACTGGCAGGCGAGCGTGCGGAAGCTGGTGAAATCGTGCTTTCCCACCAGAGCCTGCGCTGCCAGGCGCATGGCTTCGATGTTCAGTTCCTCGCGCGCCCACAGCACATAGCGGGCCTCCAGCGCCGGACGCGTGGGACTACGCAGGATTCGATAGCGGTAGCTGCGCCGGCGCGCTGAATAGCGGGCATGAAAGGACTCGGACACCGGTTGGGCCCAGCGCACGGCGACGCTGTCGGGCAGGCGCGAGTTGCAGCCCAGTATCCAGGCGCGCGCCGCCCGCTCGGCGCTGCAGTCGAAATGGACCACCTGTCCCATCGCATGCACGCCGGTGTCGGTACGACCGGCACAAAACACGGTCACCTGCTCGGCAGCGACGAAGGCCAGCGCCCGCTCCAGGGTCGATTGCACCGTGGGCTCCTGCGGCTGCACCTGCCAACCGAGGAAATCACTGCCATCGTATTCGACACCGAGTGCGTAGCGGGGCATTGCCGAGTGCGGGTCCCTGGAGCCAGAAAACCGAAGGGCCGGTTTCCCGGCCCCTCGAAGTGTACGACCACTAGTCTAGCGCAATGCTCAGCGCAGGCCGTCCAGCAACTTGCGAGCTTCGTCCTTCTGCTCGGCATTGCCCTCGCCTATCACTTCTTCGAGCATGCTGCGGGCGCCATCCGGGTCGCCCATATCCATGTAGGCCCGCGCCAGATCAAGCTTGGTGGCGACCGCATCGTCGCCAAACACGCCCAGATCGCCCAGTTCGTCGTCCACATTGGGCGCCGAACTGCCGCTCTCCAGCGAGCTGCGATCCAGTTCCGGTTCGGCCATGTTGGCGAAATCGATTTCCGGCAGGTCCAGAGACAGCTCCTCCCTGCTCGCTGCCACCGGCTCGACCGGCGCCGGCTCTGGCTGCGGCTCTGGCTCCGGCATCCGGGTCGCCGGCACGTCCAGATCGAAATCGAAGCTCAGTTCGTCTCCAGCCGCCGATTCGTGCGCGGCGACCGGTTCCGGCTCAGGCTGCGGCTCGGGCTCGGCTTTCGCCACCGGCGCGGCGACCGGTGCAATGGCCTCTGTCGGCGAATCGAGGTCAAAGTCGAAATCGAAATTCGATTCGGCGGCCTGCAGGGGAGCAGGCGGCTGGCTGATTTCTGCAGCCGGCTCACGATCCTCGAAGGCAGAAATATCCAGTCCGCCGTCCATCGGCTCGGACGGTGAATGCTCCGGCTCGTCGAAATTGACCTCGTCAGGGAAGTCATCCTGCGCGGCAAACATGGCGTGACCAGGCAGAATGCTCGCACCCAGCGCAACGGCCTGACGCCATTCGGGCTGATCTTCGCTCGCGATCTGGGCGCGCATGGCGCGCGCCGCAGTTTCGAACTCTGCTGCGTTCTGGCGCCCGTGGTAGAGCTCCAGCAGCGCCAGACGAGCGCGCAGATCGCCAGGATTCATGGCGATCTGATCGAGCAGCGCCTCTTCTTCGGCATCACCATCGTCAGCCGCGGCCTGCGGTGCGTGTTCGGCCGGGAAGAAGCCACCATGATCTTCATCGGCAGCGGTGAAATCGCCACTCTCAGCCTCGGGCTTGCGACGGAAGCGGGCAAACAGCAGGCCGAGCAAGGCCAGCAGGGCCGCACCTACGCCACCAAGCACCCAGGGATTGCTGAACAAGCCACCTTCGGCGGGTGCAGGCTCGGGCACCGGCTCGGGCTTGACCGGCTCGGGTTCCGCAACAGGCTGAGTGACTGCCGTGCTGTCTACCGGCTCCGACGGTGCCGGCTCGGCCGGCGTGGTATCGACAGGCGGCTCGGCGACGATGTCTGTCGGCTCGGTCACGTCCGTCGGCGGCTCAGCCGGCTCGACCGGCTCTGCCGGCGCGGCCGAGGTGTCTGCCGGCGGAGCAGCGTCTTCGGGCTTCCAGATGTCCGGCGTTGGCTTGGGCTCTTCCGTGCTCGCGCTGTCGACCGCCGCGACCGGGGCCGCAGCAGCCTGTGCTTCGAGTTCGCGGATGCGCTGCTCAAGCTCGGCAGCGCGGGTCTGCAGCGACTTCAACTCGTCGTTGCGCAGCGACAGAACCTTGTCCTGATCGGACTTGATCTTTTCCAGATCGGTCACCCGCGAGCGCAATTCACTCACTTCCTGGCGCGAACTGACCAGATCTTCCTGGGAGCGTGCCAGATCACCACGCAGATTCTTGACCACTTCATCGCTGCGATCCAGACCGCCTGATCCGGGACGATCGGCGGCGCCTTGTGCGTCCCCTTCGCGCGGCGGCAACAGCGACAGCCGGGAACCGCCGTTGCCGGTGCTGGCTGGCGGCGTACGCAGGCTTTCGCTGGCGCCGGCATCGGCAAGACGGGTCGGGGTCGCCGCCTGGGCGCTCTGGTATCCGCGCCACAGTTCGTTCTGGTTGCGGACAGCGGCCGATGCCTCGCTGGCGGCGATCGAATTGACTTCGTTGCCGCTGGGAATGCGCAGAATCGCGCCGCGCTTGAGCGCGTTGATGTTTTCTTCGTAGAAGGCGTCCGGATTCATCCGCAACAACGCGATCATGAAACGATTCATGTCGCTGACACCATCCGGGCGCGTCGCCTGGGCGATTTCCCACAGCGTCTCGCCCTTGTTGACTGGCCCGTATTCGCCCGGCGCCGGAGCAGCGGGTTGAGCCGCCGCAGGCGCAGTCGCTGGGGCTGGAGCCGCAGCCGGGGCTGGCTTCGGAGCGGCAACCGGGGCCGCCGGTTTGACAGGGGCGGCCGGAGTTGCCGGCGCCTGCTGCACCGGGGTCACCGGCTTGGTGTCGCGTACGGGGGCGGTCGCCACTTGCGGGTTGCCGCGGGATGGCGCGCTGACGGGCGGATCCAGCAGCACCGTGTACTCGCGCAGCAAGCGGCCCTTGGACCAGTTGACCTCGAGCAGGAAATTCAGAAAGGGCTCGCGCACCGGCACCGCCGAGGTGACCTTGATGACGGCCTGGCCGTTGCTGGCCTTGCCTACGGCGAAGCTGAGCGGCATGTCCATGCGCGCGCGATCGATGCCCACCCGGGCGAAATCTTCGGCGCTGGCCAGTGCCACCGCGAGCCCATCGGCTTCCCCGGGGGCAGCCTGGATCACCTGGATCTCGGCATTGAGAGGCTCATTGAGCCCGGATTTCACTTCAATCCCGCCGAGGCCCAGCGCGTGTGCTAGCGATGGGATGGCGAGAATGCTGCTGGCCAGAAGTGTCTTGCGCGGTCCTTTCATGGAGCTCCCCCGAGGGCAGTGCGGCTTCTATTGGTGGCCGCGTATTAGGTCATTAAACTCGAAACGACCTTATGAGGCGAACGTAACTATAGATCACATGTAGGATTTTACCAATAGTTCTGCGATCTGAACTGCGTTCAGGGCCGCACCTTTACGAATGTTGTCGGAGACGATCCACAGGTTCAGACCTCTGGGGTGACTGATGTCCTCGCGAATTCGCCCCACAAACACCGGATCCTGGCCTGCAGCATGGGTCACCGGGGTCGGATAACCGCCGGCCCGGGCTTCGTCCACTACTACCACGCCCGGGGCAGCTTCGAGCAACTCACGAGCTCGCTGAACTGTGATTTTTTCCCGTGTCTCCAGGTGCACCGCCTCACTATGACCGTAGAACACCGGCACGCGAACGGCCGTCGGATTCACCATGATGGCGGGGTCCTCCAGAATTTTCTGGGTCTCCCATACCATTTTCATTTCTTCCTTGGTGTAACCGTTGTCGGTGAACACGTCGATCTGGGGGATCAGGTTGAAAGCAATCTGGACCGGGAATTTCTTCGCTTCGATGGGCTGGAAGTTGAGCAGGCTGGCAGTCTGCCGGCCCAGTTCCTCCATGCCGGTCTGGCCGGCGCCGCTGACCGATTGATAGGTGGCGACGTTGATGCGGACGATATCGGCGGCACGGTGCAGCGGCGCCAGGGCGACCAGCATCTGCATCGTCGAACAGTTCGGATTGGCGATGATGCCGCGCTTGCGATAGCCGGCAATGGCGTGCGGATTGACTTCGCTGACCACCAGCGGAATGTCGGCGTCGTATCGAAACTCGCTGGTGTTGTCGACCACGATCGCGCCCGCGGCCACCGCGCGCGGCGCATGCACCCTGGACACGCTGCCACCGGCCGAGAACAGGGCAATAGCCACATCCTTGAAGTCGTAGCTGTCCAGATCCTGGACCTTCAGCGACTGCTCGCCGAACTTCACGCGCGAACCGGCCGAATGGGCGCTGGCCAGAGCCACCACCTCGGAAGCGGGGAAGTCGCGTTCTGCGAGGATCTCCAGCATGGTCGTGCCTACCGCGCCGGTAGCGCCGACGACGGCAATCTTGTATCGCTCTGCGGTGTTGTTGCTCATGTAGGGCTCAGTGGGTTTCCGGATTGAATGGATCGGCTGCGATTCGGGGATTCTGCGGCGGCACCCCGCCGCACTGGGCGCGATGGCGCAAGACGTGGTCCATCAGCACCAGCGCCAGCATGGCCTCCATGATCGGCACCGCGCGTATGCCCACGCAGGGATCGTGGCGGCCACGCGTGACCAGTTCGCTGGCCTCGCCGGCGGTGTTCAGGGTCTGGCCGGGCACCAGAATGCTGGAGGTCGGCTTGATGGCGGCATGCGCCAGGATGTTCTGGCCGCTGGAGATGCCGCCGAGGATGCCGCCAGCCCGATTGGACCGGAAGCCTTCGGCGCTCAGTTCATCGCGATGCTCGCTGCCGCGCTGGCCGCACACGGCGACGCCGTCACCAATCTCGACGGCCTTGACCGCGTTGATGCTCATCAGCGCCATGGCGATGTCGGAATCGAGCTTGCCGTAGATCGGTTCGCCCAGGCCCACCGGCACGTTCTCGGCGATCACGCTCAGGCGTGCCCCGACCGAATCACCGGATTTGCGCAAGCCATCGAGATAGGCCTCGATTTCAGGCAGTTGCGCAGGATCCGGCCAGAACAGCGGATTGTCCTCGACGCTGCTGCGCTCGATGCGCTGCGGCACATAGGGACCGATGCCGCTCATCCAGGCCTGGATGGCGATACCGTGCTGCTCGGCCAGATAGCGCTTGGCGATCACTGCCGCTGCCACCCGCATGGTGGTCTCCCGGGCCGAGGAACGGCCGCCACCGCGCGGATCGCGGATGCCGTACTTGTGCCAGTAGGTGTAGTCGGCGTGGCCGGGTCGGAAACTCAGCGCGATGTCGCCGTAGTCCTTGGAGCGGGCGTCGGTGTTGCGGATCAGCAGTGCGATCGGAGTGCCGGTGCTGCGGCCCTGATAGACCCCGGACAGGATCTCCACTTCGTCGCTTTCCCGGCGCTGACTGGTGAAACGCGAGCGCCCGGTGGCGCGCCGATCCAGATCGTGCCTGAAGTCCTCGGCCTCGATGGCGATGCCCGGCGGGCAGCCGTCGATCACGCAACCGATGGCCGGTCCGTGACTCTCGCCGAAGGTGGTGACGCAGAAGGAGCGCCCGAAGGTGTTCGCCGCACTCATTCGGAGCTTTCCGACGAACGCTGCGCCAGTGCCTGCGCGAACTGATCGGCACACTGCACCAGCGTGGCCCGATCCAGTACCGCCACCCCGGAACCGCCGCGCTCGAAGTCCACCCAGGTGAATGGAACATCCGGCAGCGCCTCGATCAAGGCCGACTCGCTAGCGCCGACCTCCAGTACCAGCACTCCGTGCGGCTCAAGGTGCTCAGCCGCTGCGGCCAGGATCTGCAGCGGCAGGTCCAGGCCATCGCGACCCGACACCAGCGCCAGACGCGGTTCATGACTGAACTCGCCAGGCAAGGCCTCGTATTCATCAACACCGACATAGGGCGGGTTGCTGACGATCAGATCGTAGCGACGCCCGACCAGCGCCGCAAAAGCATCGGATTCGATCACCTCAACGCGCTCACTGACGCCATGATCGGCCGCATTTTCGGCAGCCAAAGCCAGCGCCGGGGCCGAGATATCCACCAGATCCACGTGCGCATCGGGCAGATGCACCGCCATGGCAATGCCGATGCAGCCGCTGCCGCAGCACAGATCCAGCGCCCGCTCGATCGCGGCGCCGCCCATCCACGGCTCAAAACCGCGTTCGATCAGCTCGGCGATGGGCGAGCGCGGAATGAGCACCTCGGGACTGACCCTGAAGGACATCCCGGCAAACCAGGCTTCGCCGGTCAGATAGGCCACCGGCACGCGCTCATCGACCCGGCGCGCAATCAGACCCAGCAGAGTGGTCCGCTCTTCCGGCAGCAATGTCGCCGCGGCATAGGCCGGCGGCAGATCGTGCGGCAGATGCAGGCTGGTCAACACCAGATAGCTGGCCTCATCCAGGGCATTGTCGAAGCCCTGGCTGAAACTGAGCCCGGCTTCGTTGAATCGACTGGTCGCGTAGCGAATGAAGTCGCAGACGCTGCTGAGTACCTCGGTCAAGTCTGATCCCCACATCTGGTGCAAACCCCGCGATGTTCGCACCGATTGACCCGAGAAGGCACTCCTGGCTGAACCCGGGTTGCACATGCCCTCAGCATGCCCTGCCTATACTGCGGCCATGCCATTCCCACACCCGCCCGCGGGCAGCCACGGCAGCGCAGCCCGCTGCGTCGGGCGCCAGCGGTGACAAGGCCAATCTGGAGAACTCCGCCGATGAGCGTCATGCAGCATCTGGAACGCAAGCTGCCCTGGATCATAGTGGCGCTGGCCGCGATCGCCGGCATTGCCGGTTTTGTCGCCAGCAAGCAGATGTTTGACGGCCGCGGGCCGACGCCGGAGGCGGTGCTGCAGCTGCAGGGCTCATTGCTGTATCCGCAACCCAAGCCACTGCCGGAGTTCATGCTGGAGAGCGCCGATGGCCGCAGCCTCTCGAAAAAGGACTGGCAGGGTCGCTGGCGACTGGTGTTCTTCGGCTTCACCCATTGCCCCGACGTCTGCCCGACCACGCTGGCCACCACCAAGGCGGCGCTGGCGAAGCTCAAGAGCGAACGCCCTGACGCCGATATCGCTGTCAGCTTCGTGTCCATCGATCCCGAGCGCGACCTGCCGCAGCAACTGGCTGCCTATGTCGCCTTCTTCGACCCCGCTTTCGAGGCCGCCACCGGCAGCCAGGAACAACTGCTGGCGCTGACCCGGGCGATGGGCGTGATCTACGCCAAGGTCGCTACCGGCAGTGGTCCGCAGGACTACACCATGGATCACAGCGCCTCGCTGCTGATTGTCGACCCGCAAGCCCGGCTGGTCGGGCTGATGCGCCCACCGCACCAGGCCGAAGTGATGGCCGCTGACCTCGCCACGCTGATTGATCGTCAGGAGAATTGAAATGGGATTGCAGAGGGATCTGGGCGTCGCCCTGCAGCTGATGCTGCCGCATCAATTCCTGTCCAGGATTGTCTATTACCTGATGCGCTGGACCTGGGGTCCGTGGAAGCGGCTGCTGATCAAGACCCTGAGTCGCGCCTACAAGATCGATCTGGCGGACGCGCTGGAACCCGATCCGGAGGCCTACGCCAGCTTCAATGACTTCTTCACCCGGGCACTGCGGCCAGAAGCCCGACCGATCGCGTCGGACAGCGGCGCGCTGGTGTCACCGTCCGACGGCCGCATCTCGCAGATCGGCCGCATCCGCGACGGCCGCATCGTCCAGGCCAAAGGCATGGACTACACCCTCAGCGAACTGCTCGGCGGGCGCGAGGATGAGGCCGCGCGCTTCGAAGGCGGTGGTTTTGCCACGATCTATCTGTCGCCTCGCGATTACCACCGCGTGCACGTGCCCTACGGCGGTCGCTTGCGCCGGGCCATCCACGTCCCCGGACGGCTGTTCAGCGTGGCCCCGTGGACCACCGAATCGATCCCCCGGTTGTTTGCGCGCAATGAGCGCCTGGCGCTGCTGCTGGATACCGACCAGGGCCCGATGGCGGTGATCCTGGTCGGAGCCATCTTCGTTTCCAGCATCGAAACCACTTTCGACGGAGAGGTCACACCGCCCTATGCCGATCAGGTGCGGGTCCAGGACTACCCCGGAGATCAGGCCCCGGCATTTGCGGTCGGCGCCGAAATCGGCCGCTTCAACATGGGTTCGACCGTGATCGTGCTCAGCGCTGCCGCCTTTCCCGACTGGGACGCCGCCTTGAGTGCGGACACGCCGGTGCGGATGGGGCAGCGACTGAGCGCAGCAGCGCCCGCACAGCCTGACGGCCCCTGACGGCGGCCGCTCACGTGATCCAGGGACAGCAGCAGGGCTGATCTCGAAAATGGGTCGGCCCCGGATGCCTTGGAGCAAGGGGGTTTGCTGTGGTATCGGTCGTGCCAACCCGGCTCGACGCACGCGCGTCGGGTTTCAACGTTACAATCCGACCCAAACAAGTCCACTGATACATTTTCAGGAGCCTGAACCATGGCCAACATACGAGAAATCAGGCCGCCCGGCGCCCGCACCAACGCCTTGCTGACGCTGGGATGCGCGCTGTTGCTGGCGGTCGTATCGACCGCACAGGCGCAAACGCGTGGCAATGTGTTTCCGCCGTCACTCAACTACGCACCGGCGGCAGGCACCAGTATCAACCTCAACCTGTCAGGCGTTACCGGCAGCGCATCGATCCTGGTGACTCCGGTCGGTGGCATGGGAACCGGCAGCTTTGCGACCATGGGTCTGAGCTGCAGCCTGACCGGGCCTGACCAGGGCAGTTTTTCCGTCGCTCCCAGCAGCTTCAATTTCTTGCCCGGGTCACCTGCGGCCAGTATCGGCTTGAGCTGCGCGGCCGGCATCAGCCCGCGCACAGCCACGCTGTTCTGCAATGAAGCCCCGGGCGGCAGCACCGGCCAATCGCGGAGCTGGCCGCTGCAATGCCCTCCGTTGCCACCAACCACCGCGCCCAGCCTGAGTTTCAATCCCGCACCCGGTTCGCCGGTGACCTTCAGCTCGAGCTCGAATCTGGTGGGCGCCACGGCCAACGGGTCCATCCGCATCACACCCAGCGGTGGTTTCGGTACCGGCTTTGGCGCCACCACACAGTTCAACAACTGCACGGTGACCGGTGAATCCGTGCCCGGCACCTTTGCCGGCTTCCAGGGCGCGTCGTTTACCTTTGTCGGCGCCACCACCGCAGTCCAGACACTGAACCTGACGGCCACCCTGCGCGCCACGGCCGTCACGGCGACGCTGAACTGTGATCAGGTCGTGCCAGGCTCACCCTTGCGCGGAAGCCCTTTTGTGATTCCGCGCAGCTGGCCGTTGCAGGTGAACGCCGGCACGCAGCCGGTTGCCAATCTGCGATTGCTGAAGACCGCCAGCGCCCAACAGGTCCAGGTCAACGAGGAATTCAGCTACAACGTGCAGGCCAGCAACGCCGGTTCCAGCCCCGAGTTCGGACTGATCGTCATCGACCAGGTGCCCTCGGCACTGACCGTGCTCAGCGCCTCCGGCCCGGATTGGACCTGCCGCATCGACGGCAACACCGTCGACTGCCGGCTACCCGAGCTGATCGGGGGCCGTAGTGCCGATTTCAACATTCAGGTGCGGGCACCAGCGACGCCCCGCAGCATTTCCAACAGTGCCCGTATGACCTCGCTGTCGAACAGCACGGCGCTGGTGTCCTCGGCCACGGTGGATGTAGTGGCGCCACCGCCCGAGCCGGTCGACCTCGCCATCGACAAGACAGACAGCGCTGACCCGGTGCGCACCGGCAGCAACTTCAGTTACCTGCTGACGGTCAGCAATCTGGGCGCCGGCGCCGCCACCGGCGTGCGCGTCGAGGATGTACTTCCCGCCGGCCTGACGCTGGTCGCCGCGACCGGCCCCGGCTGGACCTGCAATGGCAGCAGTACGGTCAGCTGCACGCTCGCCGGTTCGCTGGCGGCAGGCGCCAGTGCCAGCGTGTCGATCGAGGTCACGGCACCGGCGCAGGCCACCAATCTCAGCAACCGGGCCACCGTGAGTTCGAACGAGCCCGACTCGAACAGCGCCAACAACGCCGACACCGAAAGCACCTCGATCACGGCCGAGCCGCCACCGCCGCCGCCACTACGCGCGGATCTGGGCATCAGCGCCACGGCCGTACCCGGTTCGGTGTTGACCGGCCAGAATGTGAGCTTCGAAGTGGCGATCAACAATATCGGCCCGGATCCGGCCACGGCAGTGATCTTTGACGGCACGCTGTCGGCGGCTCTCGAAGCGCTCGGCGCCAGCGGCAACGGCTGGACCTGCACGGTGACTGCGCGCCAGATCGTATGCACGCGCGCCAGCATCGGCGTGAACGCCACCGAGAACCTGACAATATCCGCACGAGTGCTGCCGGGCGCCACCGGTAGCGCCGACATGGCGCTCCGGGCGGTGTCCTCGGTCACCGATCCGGTGCCGGCCAACAATCAGGGCCAGGTCGCAGTCAGTTACCAGGCCGGCGGAGCCGATGTTTCCATCGTCAAGACCGACAGCGTCGATCCGGTGGCGGCGGGCGCCCAGTACAGCTACACGCTGACGGTCAGCAATGCCGGACCCGAGGCGGCGAGTGGCGTCGTGGTCAGCGACACGCTGCCTGCGGCGCTGAGTTTCGTCAGTGCCAGCGGCGCCGGTTTCGCCTGCACCAACACCGCCGGCACCGTCCGCTGCACGCTGGCGAACCCCTTGGCAGCCGGCGCATCGGCAGCAGCGACCATTGCCGTACGTGCACCCACTTCCGGCAGCTCGATCAGCAATGAAGGCGTGGTCTCGGCGTCCACCAACGACCCGAACCAGGCCAACAACCGCTCCACCCAGACCACCCAGATCAATGACCGCACGGTCGAGCAGATCAGCGATCTGCTGGACGAGGCCGCGGTTGATCCGGCATCCGAGGCGGCACTGCCGGTGGTGTCGGCCGAATGCGCCGACCCTGCCAGCGCGCTGGCTGCGGTTTGCGAAGAGATTGTGGATGCCGCGGACGACGGACGCATCGGCGAAGTCACCGACGCCCTGCGGGCCATCGCGCCGGACGAAGTGTTGGCGCAGCAGTTGGTGCTGCGCGAAATCGCCACCACCCAGTTCTTCAATGTCGACGCCCGCCTCAACGAGCTGCGACGTGGTGGCGGCGGATTCAGCCTGTCCGGCCTGACCGTCAACTCCGGCGGTCAGGCTATTCCCCTGTCGCTGGCCGGCGAAGCCCTGCAGGCGGCCCTGGGCTATGGCGATGACGAAGGCGGACTGATCAGTCCCTGGGGCTTCTTCGTCAATGGCAACATCACCGACGGCAAGCAGGATCTGCGCAATGCCTCAGGTCGGGTCGGCGTCGACTACAGCTCGCGCGGCATCACCGCCGGCATCGATTACCGGCTGAGCAACCGCTCGGTGGTCGGCGCGGCGCTGGGCTACGCCAAATTTACCTCGGACGTGAATACCGGCAGCGAACTGGATGCCAAGAGTCTGCTGCTGACCGGTTACGGCTCCTACTATGTCAACGATCGCTTCTACGTCGATACCCGGCTGACCTATGGCAACGTCAAACTCGACCAGACCCGATCGATCCGCTTCCGCGTGGGCGGATTGCAGGTCGACGAACTGGCCCGTGGCGATGCCGACTCGACCCAGCTGACCCTGGCGACCTCCATGGGCTACCACCTGAACTACGGCGCCTGGACCGTGACTCCGAACCTCGGCTTGCGCTACATCCGCAATGACGTGGACGCCTTCACCGAAACCGGTGCCGGCGCCTACAACGTGTCTTATCGCGACCAGAGCTTCAAGACCACACAACTCAGTCTGGGCGTGCAGATTGGACGTGCGATCAGTCTGGACACCGGCGTGCTGATGCCGCAGTTCGATTTCAGTCTGAACAACGAGAACAGCGACGACCCGCAGGCACAGGCCAACCTGGTCAACGGCAGTCCCAGCCAGCTGTTCCGTCTGGATCAACAGGGCACCGATTCCAGCTACGGCAGCGCCGGTTTGGGCTTTGTCTATCTGATGGCCAACGGCAGGCAGGCCTACGTGTCCTACCGCCACACCTTCGGCAACGACGACTTCGATCGCGGCTCGCTCAATCTGGGTGGGCGCTTCGAGTTCTGAGAGCGCGCCGAGCCCGGGTCCCGGGACCACCGGGACTCGGGACTCGGGACTCGGGACTCGGGACTCGGGACTCGGGACTCGGGACTCGGGACTCGGGAAAGGCTAATGCTTGCTGGCTCTGGATAGGTCCAGACTTGTCTGGACGCTGTTTGGGCCCGCCACCAGGAGCGTCCAGACAAGTCTGGACCTACAAGAGCCGGCGTCATTGCGAGCCGTCTGTTTCGGCCCGACACTGCCGTCGGACCATGAATCATCAAAACGGGCGTAGGCTGAGGGTGCCGCGCAGCGGCTCCCCGGCGCTTTTCGCATCACCTGCCCACGGGCGATGAACTCTCCTGCTGCGCGCAGCGGCTCACCGGGGCTCTTCCACATCACTGCCCGCAGAGCGCTGCGCGCACTTCGGGCTACGCCAAGCTCGCAATTTCCCAGAAACACATCCGCAAAAGCACTGGATTGCTTCGTCACTGCGTTCCTCGCAATGACGCCGGAGGATGTGGAAACGGCACGCCAGCCGGGGACCCGGCGCTTCGTGCCCCCGGTCACCCTGACCGCAATCAGAACTCCGCGAAGGGATCCTGCAGCACGATGTTCTCGGTGCGATCCGGGCCGGTCGAGATCAGCACGATGCGACAACGCACCAGTTCCTGCACGCCCTCCAGATAACGCTGGGCATTGCGCGGCAGATCCGAGAAACGGGTGGCACCGCGGGTGCTCTCGGTCCAGCCCTCGAAATCCTTGTACACCGGCTGGCATTCATGCCAACCCGCGGCATCCAGCGGCGCCATATCGGTTTCCTGACCGCGATAGCGATAACCCACGCACACCCGCACCACCGGCTCGCCGTCGAGCACATCGAGTTTGGTGACGCACAGGCCGTCGATGCCATTGATCATCACGGTGCGGCGCACGGCCACGGCATCGAGCCAGCCACAGCGGCGCGGACGCCCGGTGGTGGCACCATATTCCTGGCCGCGATCGCGCAGACCCTGTCCGGCGGCATCGTCCAGCTCGCTCGGGAAGGGGCCGCCGCCGACGCGGGTGGCATAGGCCTTGATGATGCCCAGCACATAGTCCAGATCGCGGGCACCGACGCCGGTACCCGAACAGGCGCCACCGACCGTGGTGTTGGACGAGGTCACATAGGGATAGGTGCCATGGTCGATGTCGAGCAGACTGCCCTGGGCGCCTTCAAACAGAATATTGCCGCCCTCGCGCCGGACCTTGTGCAGGATGCCGGCCACGTCGGCCATCATCGGCCGCACGAACTCGGCAAATTCCAGCGACTGATCCAGCACCTGCTGATAGTCGCAGGCCGGCAGCTTCCAGTATTCGGTCAGCACGAAGTTGTGATAATCCATCACCGCGCGCAGCTTGTCGGCGAATTCCTGGCCGTAGAACAGGTCCGACAGGCGGATGCCGCGGCGCGCGGCCTTGTCCTCGTAGGCCGGGCCGATGCCACGTCCGGTGGTGCCGATCTTGCCCTTGCCCGAGGCTTTTTCGCGGGCCTGATCGAGCTGCACGTGATAAGGCATGATCAAGGGCGTCGCCGGACTGATCTTCAATCGGTCGCGCACGGCCACGCCGGTGGCTTCAAGTTCGGCGACCTCGGTACGCAGCGCTTCGGGTGACAGCACGACGCCATTGCCGATCAGACACTCGATGCCTTCACGCAGGATGCCCGAGGGAATCAGATGCAGCACGGTCTTCTTGCCACCCACGATCAGCGTGTGGCCGGCGTTGTGACCACCCTGGAACCGCGCCACCGCGCGCACGCGCTCGGTCAGCAGGTCTACGATCTTGCCCTTACCCTCGTCGCCCCACTGGGCACCGAGCACGACAACAGACTTGGCCACGACTGGACCTCGGAGCTGGAAAAGGAATAACGCGCAAGCTAACGCAAAGCGGGCGCAGGGGCCAGCTTGACTGTAGACCTTTGTTCAGCTCCTTGTCGATGGCGGCACGCGCAGTCGCAGGTACAGCCAACCGCCCGCAGCGCCAGCCAGGGCCAGAGCCAGCACCGCCCAGGAATCCCGAGCCGCGGCGATCGCGGTCAGCTGCAACAAGCGCTGCATCAACCATAGTGCGGTCAGAATGGCCGCCGCGCCGGCAGCCGGCAGCAGCCAGCGCTGCTTCGGCCAGCGCCGCAGCAGCCAGGTGGCGATGGGAATGGCCACGACAAAACCACCGGCCACGATCGCCGCATAGGCCGGCGTGAAGCCGATCAGATCCCGCCAGGTGGTGGTCACCCGCACCGGCAGGGGGATGGCCAGGCCGAGCTCGATCAAGGCCTGCAGATTGAACTGGGTCTGCACCAGCGTACCGAGCACCGCTGCGCACCCGACCGCCAGCAGCCAGGAAGCGACGGCGCGGGCCCATCTTTTCCAGCGCATGGCAGGGCTCGGCATGGGAGGGAACCGGAGTATGGCTCAGCAGCGGGGCACGGGGCACGGGACTCGGGACTCGGGACTCGGGACTCGGGAAAAGGCTGGACCGTTCCTATCGCGGACCCAAGGGATATGCCTGTCCAGAGTTTCTGGACCAAAATGACCCGGCTTCCTGGCGAGGAGCGTGGCTTTGGTAGGCCGGGTCCGCGCGCCCGGCAGCTTGGGCTGCACGCGACGATGACAAGCGCGCGGCGCCCGGCAGACGAGGTCGCGGCCGCCGGCGCGAATACCCACCGGCGCTCACCCAAGCCCGACGCGCGCCGGAGCCGCGCTACCCCAGGATCTTCCACATGTCCCCTGGGCATGATCGGGCCAAAGCAGCCGGCTCGCATTGACGCTGGATTCCGAGGCCACGCACCTGCCCGGGCGACCACCGAACAGCCCCATGCCCGCTGCTCCACACTCGCACCAGCCACCCCTGCTATCGTTTGTCGGATCCCCTGATCCGGAGTTCGTGATGCGCACCTTCTGGCCCTGGGCCCTGCTGATGGTCTGCTTCGGAATCGGCCAGGCGCGTGCTGCCGAGGTCGAGTTCCAGATCGACACCGTGGCCGAGGGGCTGGCCTTTCCCTGGTCGCTGGCCTTTCTGCCCGATGGCCGGGCGCTGCTCACCGAACGCGCCGGCCGCCTGCGCCTGATCGTCGATGGTCAGCTCGAAGACCGCGCCATCGGCGGCGTGCCCAAGGCCTTTGTCGAGGGCCAGGGCGGTTTGTTCGAGGTGTTGCCGGACCCGGATTTCGCCAGCAATCAATGGATCTATCTTTCGCTGGCGCAAGGTCGGTCGCGGGCCAACCGCACCCAGGTGGTACGCGCCCGGCTGGACGGCCTGGAGCTGCGTGATCGAGAAGTGCTGTTCAGTGCCAGGCCGAGCAAGGACACGCCGGTGCATTTCGGCGGGCGCATGGCTTTTCTGGGCGACGGGACGCTGGTGATCGGCCTTGGTGACGGCTTCGACTATCGCGAGAAGGCGCAGCGGCTGGACAGTCATCTGGGCAAGATCGTGCGCATCAACCGCGACGGTTCGATCCCGGCCGACAATCCCTTTGTCGATCAGAAAGACGCACTGCCGGAGATCTACAGCTATGGCCATCGCAATGTGCAGGGTCTGCAATACGATGCCCTCAGCGGCACGCTCTACGCCCATGAGCATGGCCCACGCGGTGGCGATGAGCTCAATGCGATCACGGCCGGCGCCAACTATGGCTGGCCGCTGGCCACCTTTGGCCTGGACTATTCGGGTGCGGTGATCTCGCCCTATACGGAACTGGAGGGCATGGTCTCGCCGCTGCACCAGTGGACGCCCTCGATCGCGCCCTCAGGCATGGTCATCTACCGCGGCGAGATGTTCCCGGAGTGGCAGGGCGATTTCATGGTGACTGCCCTGGCTGCGCGGTGCGCCCAGCGACTGCGCCTGAAGGACGGCAAGCTGGTGGACGGGGAAGTGCTGTTTGCCGATCTGGGCGAACGCCTGCGCAGCGTCACCGTGGCGCCCGACGGCGCGCTGTGGCTGCTGACCGATGCCCCCAAGGGCAAGGTACTGCGGGTCAGTCGCAAGACGCCGTGATTTCAGGTCTACGCGGGCAAGGCCGAAGCGAAAGCGGGACGCGAAGGTCGCGAAGGAAAAGCAGAAAGGACGCGAAGAACGGTCCGGTCATTGCAGTCCAGGTAGGCCGACGGTGCCGCGCAGCGGCTCCCCGGCCAGCACGCCATGTCTTGCTCGAAGCGGCCTTGAGGAGGGCCGCGCGCCTGCGCGGCCGCTCTGGATCTGCAACCGCGGCGGGGCAACGCCGCCCAGCGAAAACCTACCAGAGCGGGAGAAGCGTCCAGACAAGTCTGGACCTACAAGAGCCGGCAGGGCGGAGCGTACAAACAAGTATGGGCCTGCAAAACAAGCTATCCCCGCACCCAGGCCAGCAGCAGCAGGCCGATCAGCATGCTGCCCAGGCCGACGGTGCGCAACTGGCCGTCCCTGAGGCCGGCCAGCGACTGCACCGCTTCGCGCCACTGCGCCGGGGCGAGGAAGGGCAGGATGCCCTCCAGCACCAGCACCAGCGCCGCTGCGGCCCAGAAATCGTTCATGGGCGCAGCGCAAGGATCAAGGCTGCTTGTCCTTGTTGAAATACTCGAAGAACTCGCTCTTGGGATCGAGCACCAGCATGTTGCCCTGGGCCTTGAAGCTCTGGCGATAGGCTTCCAGACTGCGATGGAAGGCGTAGAACTCCGGATCCTTGTTGTAAGCCGTGGCGTAGATTTCTGCCGCCAGAGCATCGCCCTCACCGCGGATGCGCTGGGCATCACGTTCGGCTTCAGCCAGGGTCACGGCGATCTTGCGATCGGCTTCGGCACGCAACTGCTCGCCTTCCTGCGAACCGTTGGAGCGCAGCGCATTGGCCACCTGGGCGCGCTCCGAGCGCATGCGATCGAACACGGCGCCGGTCACCTGCTCCGGTAGATCGATGCGCTTGATGCGCACATCGACAATGGCAATACCCAGCGCCGCCGCCGAGACATTGGACACCTTCTTCAGGTTGGCCATCATCTCGTCGCGCTGGTCAGCCACCACCTGCTGCAAGGTGCGCTTGTTGAACTCGTCGCGCATGCGGTCCTTGACGATCTGACCCAGCGACTGCTGCGCGCGCAACTCGTCACCGCGGGTGGCCGTGTAGTAGTCCTTGACGTTGGCGATGCGCCATTTCACCGCTGAATCGACCAGCACGTCCTTCTTCTCCGAGGTCAGGAAGCGCTCGGGCTTGCCTTCCAGCGAGAGGATGCGGCGATCAAACTTGATGACGTTGTTCACAAAGGGCATCTTGAAATGCAGGCCCGGTTCGAAATCGGTGCGCTGGATTTCACCCAGTCGGAACAGCACTGCGTACTGGTCTTCACGCACGGTGAAGATGCTGGAACCGATCAGTACGACGATGGCAACCGAAATGGCAAGTATGAGATGTTTCATATCAGCGTCCCTCCCCGCCACTGACGGATGCACCGGCGCGCTCGGGCGGCGGCACGAATAGCTTGTCCAGCGGCAGATAAAGCATGTTGTTGCCCTTCTCGCCGTCGATCAGGATCTTGGGTGTGCGTGACAGCACGTCCTGCATGGTCTCCAGATACAAACGCTTGCGCGTCACGTCCGGGGCCGCCCGATACTGCTCGGCCAGCAGCGAGAAGCGTTGGGCATCACCCTCGGCCCGGGCGATGGCCGATTCCTTGAAGGCATTGGCTTCAGCGAGGATGCGGGCCTTGCGGCCGATGGCCTTGGGCACCACGTCCGCGGCATAGGCCAGGGCGTCGTTGATCGCGCGCTGCTTGTCCTCGCGCGCCTTGATGGCGTCATCGAAGGCATCCTTGACCTGATCGGGCACGGTCACATCCTGGAAGTTGATGATGCTGATGTTGATGCCGGCCTCGTAGTTGTTCAGCAGGCGCTGCATGATTTCACGCGCTTCATTGGTGAATTCGAGGCGGTTGCCGATTTGCACATCATCCAGTGTGCGGCTGCCGACCACCTGACGCACGGCGGCCTCCGCAGTCTGTGCCAGGGTCTCTTCGACATCGCGCACCTTGAACAGGAAATCGGTGGCGTCGCTGACCGTGTACTGCACGGCAAAATCGATGTTCACCAGATTCTCGTCGCGGGTCAGCATCGGCACCCGCGAACTCATCGAGCGAACCTGGGTCACGTCCACGCGCGCGACCTGCTCGATCGGTCGCGGCAGGGTGAAGCGCGGGCCCGGTTCGAGAATGCGGTCGGCCTTGCCGAAGCGCAGCACCACGCCGCGCTCGCGCTGGTCGATGATGTGGAAGGAGTCGACCAGCACCCAGACCACCAGTACGACCAGAATCAGCCAACCCAGACCGCCCGCGCCAGCGTTGCCGTTGCCGCTGGACGCCGTGCCCGATCCCTTGCCGCCAAACAGCGCGGCCACGCGCTGCTTCATCTGCCGCAGCATTTCCTCGAGATCCGGCGGCTGCCCGCCGCCACCACCGCCACCGCCCCCATCGCCCCAGGGATTGCGACGTCCGCCGCCTGGTTCATTCCATGCCATCCGCGCTTACTCCGAGGAAGCTCTGTGCGGCTTCCAACTGATTAAAATTCTGAAGATTCGTGTTGATATGGGTGCCGCAGGCCAAAGCTCAAGCTACGACAAGGATGCAACGATAGACCAACGATTGTAGCAAGGCCGTCAGCAGCGCTCAGCCCGCCAGCGCTTCTTCTATTCCTGTTCGACCGGCGCCAGCAACTGCGTGCGCACCAGTTCACCCTGATGACCCGGCAGGTTCGCCAGCTGCTGCGCCAGCCGCCGCGGCAGGTCGACGTCCAGATCCCAGCCCTCGCCCTCGACATCGTTTTCCGAGCGCACTGCGCCCAGCGCCATCAGGCGGGAGCGCAGGCCGGCGTCGGCATAAGCCAGATGCAGCCGGCGAATGATGCGTTCGGCGCCGAACTCGGACTCGATCGCCTGATGCAGACCCTCCAGCCCCGCCCCGGTCAGGGCCGAGGCATAGACGCGCGCACGGATGCGGCCGTCCAGCGGCTCCACCATCGGCTCGGCGCCGGACAGATCGATCTTGTTGATCACCTGGATCTGCGGCAGATCGCCGGCGCCGATCTCCGACAGCACTGCTTCGACCTCGGCAATGTGCTCGGGCATCAGCGGATCGGCGCCATCGACCACGTGCAGCAGCAGGTCGGCCTCACGGGCCTCGGTCAGCGTGCTCTTGAAGGCCGCCACCAGTTCATGCGGCAGATCGCTGACGAAACCGACAGTGTCGGCCAGCGTGACCATGCCGAAGGAATAGCCACCCACCCGGCGCACCGTCGGATCCAGCGTGGCGAACAGCTGATCAGCCGCGTACACATCGGATTCGGTCAAGGCATTGAACAGGGTGGACTTGCCGGCATTGGTATAGCCGACCAGCGCAATCTGGGGCAGCGAACTGCGCTCACGGGCCTTGCGACCCTGTTCGCGCTGCTTGACCGCCGCCTTCAGGCGGGCACGCAGGATCTTGACCCGCTCGGCCAACAGCCGGCGATCGGTTTCAAGCTGGGTTTCACCCGGTCCGCGCAGACCGATGGCACCACCGCGCTGGCGCTCCAGATGGGTCCATCCGCGCACCAGGCGCGTGGCCATGTGCTGCAACTGGGCCAGTTCCACCTGCAGCTTGCCCTCGTGACTGCGGGCCCGCTGGGCGAAGATATCCAGAATCAGACCGGCACGATCCACCACCCGGCATTCCAGCAGGCGCTCCAGATTGCGTTCCTGGATGGGGGTCAGCTGATGATTGACCAGCACCAGATCGGCGCCATGACTGCGCACCAGATCATGGGCTTCCTCGGCCTTGCCGGTGCCCACGTACAGCGCCGGATGGGGTTTGTCGACCCGCGCCGTGCATTCGGCGACGACCTCGGCGCCGGCGGAGCGAGCCAGTTCACGGAATTCGGCCGCCGCGGCATCATTGTCGACGCCGTGGCGCTTGGGCAGGATCAGCAGTGCGCGCTCGCCGCGCCTGGAACGCTCAAACAAGCATCAACTCCCGTGCTCCTCGTCGGAGCCCTCGGATCCGGTGCCTTCGGTGATCCGCACATTGCGGGCCGGCACCACGGTGGAGATGGCGTGCTTGTAGACCATCTGGCTGACGGTATTGCGCAGCAGCACCACGAACTGATCGAAGGACTCGATCTGGCCCTGCAATTTGATGCCATTCACCAGGTAAATCGACACCGGCACCCGTTCACGGCGCAGTGCATTCAGGAATGGATCCTGGAGTGAGTGTCCTCGGGACATGACCGCCCTCTCTTTATTTGTTGTTGGTTTGGGTGTTTCGAGGCCAAATCGCCCCAGCCAGCGAGCGCGCTGTGACGGAATACGTCTGCCGATTTCGTACAAACGACCCGCGCAAATCCGCAAGCTGGCCGCAGTTTATCAGTCAGAGGGCGTGAACGCCGCGGCTAGGCGCTTTTTTTGGCGGGCTGGCGGGGAATCCAACCCGCCGCGTGGGCGAATCATGCGGCCTGATGGGTCCCCTGCCCCTTGCCTCTGGAACGGCGCCGCCGCAGAAGGAAACCCACCGAGAGCGACCCGCATCTCAGATCGACTCGTGCCGGGCGGACTCCAGCCTGGCGCTGATGGTCTCCAGGCTGCCGCTGGCGGCTGGATCGAACCACTCCACGTCCTTCATGCCGCGCAGCCAGGTCAGCTGACGCTTGGCCAGCTGGCGGGTGGCGTAGATCGACAGCTCGCGGCAACGGGCCAGATCGTAGTCGCCAGCCAGATGTCCCCAGGCCTGGCGATAGCCCACCGCGCGCATCGCCGGCAAATCCGGGTGCATGCCAGGTCGGCTCATCAGTCCGCGCATCTCGTCGAGGAAACCGGCGGCCAACATGGCGTCGAAGCGTTGCTCGATGCGTCGGTGCAAGAGGCTGCGATCAGGCGGCGCCAGCGCGATCAGCCGTGCCGGACGCCGCGCCGACTGCTGCCATGCCCCCTGGAGCTCGCTGATCGGCTTGCCGGTCTGCCGGTAGACCTCCAGCGCCCGCAGCAGCCGCTGCGGGTCGTTGCGGTGGATGCGCGCCGCCGCTGCCGGATCGCAGCGAGCTAACTCCTCGTGCAGCGCCTCGGCACCGCGCTCAGCCAACTCCGCGGCCAGTTGTGCCCGCAGTTCGGAATCCGCTGCCGGCAGGTCGGACAGACCCTGCAGCAGCGCCCGCAGATACAGCATGGTGCCACCCACCAGCAGTGGCATACGCCCGCGACTCTGGATATCGGCGATGGCAGCCTCGGCGTCAGCGACAAAATCCGCAGCCGAATAGCTGTCGATTGGTTCGCGCAGATCGATCAGCCAGTGCCGCACCCGGGCCAGCTGGGCGGCGTCGGGCTTGGCGGTGCCGATATCCATGCCCCGATAGACCAGCGCCGAATCCACACTGATGATCTCGGCGCCATGGCGCTCGGCCAGATCCAGCGCAATCTCGGTCTTGCCCGCCGCGGTGGGGCCGACGATGCAGATCAGGGGGCTCACGCTGGCTGCTCGCTCGCACGCCGCGCCCGATACTCTCGTCGCAGGCGCAGGAAACTCAGCGCGCCGCTGACGTTCAGCGCCACCGCCAGCAGCAGCGACCAGTGGCCGTGGCCCGGCCACAGCCATTCACAGCCGCGGTACAGCGATACCCCGATCAACGGGGCGGCAAGACCGCGCATACCGGTCAGGGTCACGTGCACGCCCATGTACAGCGCCGCCTGCTCGGGTTTGGAGAAATCATTATGCCCAAGGTTCCAGCCGAGCTGGCCACCAGCCAGTCCAACCCCCAGCAACAATGAGCCGAGCACCAGAAAGGGAATCCCGCCGCCGGCACAACCGATGACAAAGGCCGCGCTGGCCGAGACGAAACTCCAGGAATGAACGCTGCGGAACTCGATGATGTGCACCCGATCGTAGTAGCGTGCCCAGGCGCCGATAGCCAGCGGCAACATGACCAGCGGCAGCGTTCCGACCAGCAGCACCTGCTCGAAGGGCGACAGCATCAGGCGCTCGCTGAGCACGATCAGCAGCGGCGCCGGCAACATCAGATTGCCGGTACCGAACAGGAACATGCTCTGCATGTACTGGCGATAGACCGGGTCCTCGGCCAGCACCCGACGGAAGGTGGACAACGACGGCCGCAGATCGCGATCCAGTCGCGCCTGCTGTTCGCGTTCGCGCAGCGAGCCATGCCCGCGCAAGCGCAAGCGGCGGTAGCGCCAGGCACCGAACAAGCCGATGCCTGCCACACTGACGAAGAACCAGGGCATGGCGCCAGGCGCATGGCCCAGCAGCCAGCCGAGCAAGGCGCCACTGGCAGCCATCAGGATGGCATTCAGCGCCGACAGCCGCGAAGCCAGCCGGGCCCTTGCCGCATCCGGGAAATTGCGTCGCCAGACCACGGCACGCAGCGTGATCACCCCGACCCAGGCCACGCGGGCCGTGATCACCAGCAGCACCGTTGCCAGCAACCCGGGCCAACCGACCGGCACCAGCGCCAGACCCAGCACGGCGCAGAGGGCCAAGGACTGCCAGCGCACCGTCCACTGGATCTTGTCGCGACCGAGCTGGTGGGCCGCAAACAGGAAACTGGCAAGATTGGCATAGGCCGGCGCACCGGCGACCAGCGCCATTGCCAGGTCGACCAGCAGCGGCGAGGCCGCATCGGCAAAACGTGCCCGCACCAACGCGGCGGCTACCGCACCCTCGACCGCGCCGATACCGACGCTCACCAGGGCCCAGTTTGCCAGCTCCTTGGGATACTGCGCGCCGGCCACGACTCAGGCCCGGTCAGCAGCACAATCGGCCAGCCTGCTCATTCGAAAGCGGGCTTCACGCCCATCTCCTCCAGCAATGGATGGGCGCCGTCGACGGCATCCATCACCCACAACAGGTAACGCACGTCGACGCCGATCGCGCGCGTCAGCGCCGGGTTGAACAACCAGCCCGAGGCAATCGACTCGTAACTCATGTCAAAGGCCAGCCCCACCAGTTCGGCGCGGGCATTGAGGATCGGCGAGCCGGAGTTGCCGCCGGTAATGTCCAGATCGGCGACGAAGTTCACCGGCACCGTGTCGTCCATGGCGTAGGGACCGAATTCTCCGGCGCGAATGGCCTCCAGCTGTTTCGCCGTGGCATCGAAGGGGTCCGTGCCGGTGTGCTTCTCGAGGATGCCGTTGAGGTCGGTGAAGGCCTTGTAGCTGACGGCATCACTGGGACCGTAGCCCTGCACTTTGCCGAAGGTCACCCGCAGCGAGCTGTTGGCATCGGCGTAGATCTGCTTGCCCTGGGCCGCGGCGTAGGCGATCCGGGTGGCCATCCATTCCGGGCGATAACGGGTCTCCCGTCCCTGCCGATCCTGGGTCTGGCGCTCGATCTCCAGCAAGGACGGCATCAAGGCCCGGATCAGCGCCAGGGCCGGATCCTCGGAGGCCTCGATGGCCTTGCGATCGGCCTTGAACCACTTCATGCGCTCCTCGCTGACAGCCAGCCGGGTCTGCGCATAGAAGGCATCGAGCCTGGCTGCCAGCAACTCGGGCGTGGGCTCGACGGCATCACCGGCCACCCAGCTATCCACCGCAGCGATCCGCTGCTCCGCCGGCAAGGCGATCAACTCGCCCAGCACATATTGCAGCAGGGCGCGGTCGACCTGCGGATCGAAACGCCGGTCCAACTGCAGCAAACGGCCCTGCAGACGCGGCTCATCGCGCAACTGGTAACCGGATTCGCGCTCGACATCCGGCTTTTCACGTTCGATCGCCAGGCGGTAGAGATCACGCGCCGACGTGTACATGCCCGAATAGCCCAGCAGCTGCAGCAGCAGATCGCGGTCGCGGGTGGCGCGCGTTTCGGCCAGTAGTTCCTTCAGTCCATTGAAACCGTCGATGCCGGCAGCCTGATCGTGCGCCTTCGCCCATTTCAGGATCTGCCGTTCCTCTGCTGTCTTGGTGGCGACGGCATCGATCTTGGCAAACCCATCCAGATTGCCCTGGAAGTTCTTCAGCCCGTTGTTCAGGCTGGCTACCGAGCTGGCGTACTTGATCGCCGCGTCCGCACGCCCCTGAGTGTGCTCATCGATCAGCGCCAGCAGCCGGCCATAGCGTTCGATCTGCTGCGGATACTGCCAGCTGATGGCATCGGCTACCTCGGCCGACAATCGATAGCGGTTGGTACGGCCGGGATAGCCGGCAATCATCGCGAAATCGCCCGGCTTGAGGCCGGCCGGCTGCAGCTTCAGATGCGATTTCGGCCGGTACGGCACATTGGCCTGGCTGAAGTCCGCCGGCTTGCCGTCGGGCCCGACATAGGCGCGGTAAAAGGCAAAGTCGCCGGTGTGCCGCGGCCAGATCCAGTTGTCAACATCGCCACCGAAATCACCGATGGCCGAGGCCGGCGCGTACACCAGGCGCACATCACGGATTTCCATCTGCTTGACCAGAAAATACTGGGCGCCGCCGTGGAAGACATACACGTCGCAGCGATAGCCGCCGGGCGCCTCGCAGTCGGCCACCAGCGCCTTTTCCCTGGCGTCGATCGCCGCGTAGCGCTCGTTGCCGCTCTGTTCCGGGTTCAGGGCTGCCATGACCTGATCACTGACTTCGGTGATCGACTCGGTCACATAGACCCGCAAGGTCGGCTCACCGGCAAGTTCTTCACCCAGGGTGCGGGCCAGGAAGCCGTCGCGCAACAGATTGCGTTCGGCACTGGAATTGAACTGGATGCTGCCGTAGGCGCAGTGGTGGTTGGTCACGACCAGACCCATCGGCGAAACGAAGGAGGCCGTACAGAAGCCAAGACTGATCACCGCATTCATCGGATAACGGGTCAGGTCAGCCAGCTCCTTGGGATCGACCCCGATCCCGGCGCGCTGCAGATCGGCCTCGATGGCCGGCAGCTGATGCGGTTGCCACATGCCCTCGACCGCGAAAGCATGAGTGGCGACGCCCATCAGCAGGGCAAGAGTCAGCTTCAGTCTGGTCATGGTCTAGATGATCGGGTCTGCGGGAGGACTGGGGCGCGCGACTGTACGGCAAGACCCGGGGGCACTCAACGGCCGGAAGTCCCGGTGAACCATGGCATGAGCGCGCGGTTGGCTTCGTCAAGCCGATGACGTAGGTCAGGTTGGGAGCGCAGCGAGCTACCTGAAAAGGTGAAGCGAAAATCTCCGATTGATGCGGCCATTCCCAGCGCCGGTCCAGAAGCGTCCGGACAAGTCCGGACCCACAACAGCCCTCGCCCTCGCGCCCTCGTTCACCGATCACAGGGTCTTGACGGAAGCCTTTCCTGCAGTCACGCTACGCTCTCTTGTGACACTCCGCGTCAACTTGTGACCCGGTTGGCATTTTCCTTCCGCAGGACGAGCGCCGATCATGTCAACATTCCTACAGATTCCGGGCCCGAGGCCGCTGCCATGAAATTTGTTTTTCGTACCCTTGCCCTGGCGCGCTATCTCACGCTGCGCAATCAGCTGAAGGACCTGGAAAAGGCCATTACCGGACTGTCGCTGGATCAGAAGCGGGCTCTGGCCGCGCTGACCCAGAAAGAATTTGCCAACGCTGCGGCTGCCTCGGTTCCGCATCTGTATTCCAGCGAGAATCCGGAGCGCTACAGCCCCTGGGGCAATGGCACCGCCATCGCGCTGGATCGGGTCAAGTCCGACAATCTGCCGCTGAAGCTGCGCGGCATCGCGCTGTGGCTGGCGGTGGCCTATCACGAGACCAAGGATGTGCCTTACAGCGAGATGCAGGACATGCATCGCGCCGTGATGCGCACCATGCGTCTGCTCAAGGAATCTGCGGGAAACGTCGCGCCGGCTGAAGATGCCTGGCTGGCCAATCGCGTCGCCTGACGATCTGCCTGATTTCTCTGCTTTGGTGCTCGGCTCGGATCATCCGAGCTGAGCGCGCTGTTTCAGATGAGCCGCCTCATCCGCCCCCAGGTAGGCCTCGATCCCACGCCGCATGGCGTAGATTGCAGGTGTCAGCGCCATAGCCATCAGCGCCTTGTAGCAATAATTGACCGTCCCCACCGCCAGAAACAGCTCCATTGACCAGCGTTGCGGGCCGAGCACGAAGGCGATGTAGAGCACCACGAAACTGTCGACAAACTGCGGCACCAGCGTCGAGCCGGTGGCCCGCAGCCAGACCTTGCTGTCGCCCGTGCGCCGACGGATCGCGTGAAAGATGCGCACATCGATCAGCTGCGCCACCAGGAAGGCGGTGACCGAGCCCGCTATCGACCACATGCCCTGACCGAAAATCGCCGCGAAGGCTGCCTGCATGTCCGGCACCCCACGTGAGGCCGAGACGCCCACCCACCAACCGGCTGGTGCCAGCGAGATCGCCAGGTAGGCAAACAGAAAGCCGTAGACGATCAGCCCCACCGCCAGCCAGGAAATGAAGCGCACCCCGCGCTGACCGAAGTATTCGTTGATGACATCGGTCAGCACGAAGACCACCGGCCACAACATGACCCCGGCGGTGAAGTTCAGTGACCCTTCCTGGCCGAACAGATGCCAATTGAAGGGATTGATTCCCAAGGTGTCCTCGAGCGCAAATATCTTGATGCCGACAAACTCGGCGATCAGCGCGTTGGTGATGAAGATGCCCGTGAGGACGACGAAGAGTTTGTGGGTGCGGGAGAGCATGAGGCTGGCGTCGTGGGTTGGCGGGACTCGGGGCTCGGGGCTCGGGGCTCGGGACTCGGGACTCGGGACTCGGGACTCGGGACTCGGGACTCGGGGCTCGGGGCTCGGGGCTCGGCAAAGACTCTCACGATAGCGTCATTGCGAGGAGCGCAGCGACGAAGCAATCCAGGGAAAACTGAGGTCGCGGGCCGAGGGTGCCGCGTAGCGGCTCCCCGGCGCTCCCGGGTCGGGCCGGCGCCGGGCCCGCGGCTTGCCGCATCACCGATCGCGACGCAAGGTCGCTCCTACACCGAAGGTCGCATTCACGGTAGGAGCGACCTTGCGTCGCGACCAGAAGCCCTGCTTTGCCGTATTGCCTGTCGCGGACAGAGTCCGCTCCCACAGGGCCTGGCCTGCGGCCGACTCGTGGTACAACCGACAACCGACAACCGACAACCGACAACCGACAACCAGAAATCTAGTCCGCCGGCACGGTGCGCTCGGCGGCCCAGGCCCGCAGGCGGTTGACCTTTTCGGCCATGACCACCGACAGCGGCCGCGTCAGGCGCAGTTCCTCGACCAGATGTCGCTGGTCCAGCGCGCCGCCTTCGCCGTGGGCGGCGTACAGGGCCGAAACCACGCCCTGCTCGATCTCCGCGCCGGAAAAGCCGCGGCTGACCTCGGCCAGTTCGTCCAGATCAAAACCCTCGGGCTCCAGGCCACGCTTGCTCAGGTGCAGCCGGAACAGTTCGACACGAATGTCGTCAGCCGGCAGATCGACAAAGAAGATCTCGTCAAAACGGCCCTTGCGCAGCAGTTCGGGCGGCAGGTGGTCGATGGCATTGGCGGTCGCCACGAGGAAGATCTTCGACTTGCGTTCGGCCATCCAGGTCAGGAAGTAGCCGAGGATGCGCTGCGAGGTGCCCTGATCGCTGTCGGAGGTCGAAAAGGCCTTCTCGATCTCGTCGATCCACAGCACGCACGGCGCCATGACCTCGGCATTGCTCAGCGATTCCCGCAGATTGCGCTCGGTCTCACCGTGGTATTTGTTGTAGATGCTGGCCATATCCAGACGCAGCAGCGGCACCTGGAATCCTCCGGCGACGGCCTTGGCTGCCAGACTCTTGCCGGTGCCCTGCACGCCGAGCAGCAGCAGGCCCTTGGGCGGATCCAGCGGCACCTTGGTCGGCTCGCCCATGAACACCGCGCGGCGCTGCTCGATCCAGCGCTTCAACCGGCGCAGGCCAGCAACATCCTGGAAGGCGATCGGCTCGTACTCGAAGGACAGTACCCCGGCCTTGTTCAGCAGCTCGAACTTGGCCTTGGCAACGGTAGGCAGGTCCGAGTCGGTGATCATGCCGTCGGTGGCGATGATCCGCCTCGCGATGCGCCGGGCATCAGAGCCCGCCAGGCCCTTGAGATTGCGCACCACCGCCTTCAAGGCGCTGGCGTGCACCTGGACTCGCTTGCCGGCGTGCTCACGCGAATAGGCCAGCGCCTCCTCGCGCACGATCTTGTCGATCTCGGCCTCGTTGGGCAGCGACAGCGCGAAACGCACCGCCAGCGCATCCAGCTCCTTGGGCAAATCCAGATTGGCACCGATCAGCGCGACGGTGTGCGCCGCCACGCCCTGACGAATCGCGATTTCACGGAGCTGCCGCAAGGTCACGACGTAGCGCAGGAAGGGCGAGTAGTCGAGCAGCAGAAACACGCTCTTCTGCCGGGTATCGCGGATTGCATCCAGCACTTCGCCCGAGCTCATGGGCTTGGCGTCGGCCTCCATGTCCAATCGCCGCAATCCGGTGGTGATGCTCCACGCGTACAGCGGCCGCAAGCTCGACGCCAGTGCCCGCTGGAAGGACGCGATGGCCTCCAGTTCTTCATGGGTATCGATCGCCAGCAACGGCGTATCAGCCCGGATCAGCGCAGCCAGATCATTGTGTTCGTTCATGGGGGCGATGTTAGCGGCTCAGAGGGAGACTGCGGTATCGCTGCGCCGAATCCGGGACCACCGAATGGCAATGGTGCGCCCCGGCGGCGGCAATCCTGAATGATCTGGGCCCTGCGCTCCGGCGCATGAACCAGATTGTGGCGATAGCTGCACGCCGCCCCTGGAGGGCGCTGCGCCGCGGCGCCGCTTTGCTGCGGCAAGAGTTCGAGAGCGGCCGCGCAGGCGCGCGTCGCTCCACAAAGTCGCTCCGATCCGGCGAGAGGGTCCTGGTCCCTTACCCTGGCCAGCTTGGCGTAGCCCGAAATGTGCGCAGCGCTCTCCGGGCGGTGATGCCAAACAGCCCCGGTAAGCGGCTGCGCGGCACACCGGGCTACGCCCATTCCGTTGCCGAGGCTTCAAATTGACGTTTCACGTTTGACGTTTGACGTTTGAAGTTTGAAGTTTGACGTTTGAAGTTTGACGTTTGAAGTTTGACGTTTGACGTTTCACGTTTCACGTTTGACGCCCAACCCTTCACCGCCCATCAACTGCAGGTCGGCAAGCGCAGCTGCTGCCCCACCCTGAGGGCGTACTTGGGGCCGCGGATATTGTTGAGCCTGGCGACTTCCTCGACGCTGCTGCAGCGGGTGCGGCGGGCGATCGCCATCAGCGTGTCGCCGCGACGCACAGTGTAGCCCACCTGCGTGGGGCCGGCGGGATGACGGGCATCCTGCAGCGCCGCGATCCGGGCCAGGAATTGATCATCGCTGCAGCGTTCGCCGTAGGCGGCCACCAGCCTGGCCGGCACTCGCAGCGTGGCGCCGACCGCCAGACGCTCCTCCGGCTTCAGTCGCGGATTGAGATTGCGCAGCGTGCGGAACCAGCCTTCCGGGCGCTCGTCCTGACCCAGACAGATGGCGACTTCCCCCAGCGACAAGGGTCGATCCAGCGTCAGCAGCCCCAGCTGCGAGTCGACCACGGGAAAGCGCAAGCCGTATTCGTCGGGGTGCAGGAACAGATAAGCGGCGGCCAGCACCTTGGGCACGTAGTCGCGGGTTTCCGTCGGCAGCGCAAAGAAGATGCGCTGCGACCAGAAACCCTTACCCGGATTCTTCGCCGCCAGGCGCCGCATCCGGCCCTCGCCGCCGTTGTAGGCCGCGAGCGTCAGTTCCAGGTCATTGTTGAAGGCCGCCAGCTGCTCCTCGACATAGGCTGCATTGGCGCGCGCCACTGCCGCCGGATCGAGACGCTCGTCGAAGCCATTGCGGGTCAGGCCAAAGCGCTGCGCGGTCGCCGGCATGAATTGCAGCGGGCCTGCGGCGCCGGCGGGTGAATAGGCATGCACCCGCCCAGCCGATTCCTTGGCCAGAATGGCAAACAGCAGAGCCTCCGGCAGATCCGCCTGCTGATAGGCCGGATACATCTCGGCCCGCAGATACTGGTAGTTGAGCCAGGCCTCGATCAGCTGCGGGCGCATCCAGGTCAGCCAGTCCTCCAGCGCAGCTCGCACCGGTTCATTCAGCGTGATCAGTTCCCGCAGGTCCTTGCCGCGCAACAGGCGCACCGAGCGCTCGATCTGCGGCAGCGGCATCGGCGCATCCAGATCATTGGGCCGCGACTCGGGGATGTCCTCGGACTCGTCGGTGTAGTCGTCCCAACCGGCAGCCACGCTCTGCAGGCGCACCAGCACCACCAGCGCGCCGACGAAACGGTCGCCGTCGCAGCCGGGCGTATCGGCGCACTGCAAGGCTGCGTCTTCGATATCGGCCAGCGCCTCGCGCATGTCAGTGCGCCCATCGCGCGGGCGTCCGGAGCGGATCAGTTCCAGTCCACCCTGGTAGCGCGAGGTCGCCAGCCCGATGCGATCGTATAGCGCTGACACCGCCTGCTCGTCGGCCGGCGGGGCGATGGCAACGTCGGGTGCAGCGCGCGGCGCGGTACTGGCACATCCGGCCAGAGCCCACAGCAGCGCGGCGCCGATTCCCCCGGTGATGAGACGCATGCCGGCAGAGCTCCAAGGATCAGGGCGCGGACATTAGCGGGCAAAGCCGCTGGCGGCAATGATACGGTCGTACACGACCGCCGCCCTTTACCCTGGCTCAACATGCGATGGTCTGCTTGCGTGGATAATGTTGCGCATCCTGTTCCAACTCTGGACGCTGACCTTGACTGCCAAGATCCAATCCGGTTTTCCCCATGTCCGCCCTCGACGCATGCGCTTTGATGATTTTTCGCGGCGACTGATGCGCGAGAACGCCTTGACTGCAGCCGATCTGATCTGGCCGGTATTCGTGACCGAGGGTCGGGAGCAACGCGAGCCGGTGTCATCGATGCCCGGCGTGGAGCGGATGTCCATCGACGAACTGGTGCGCGAGGCCACTTTGGTGCATGCGCTGGGCGTGCCGGCGGTGGCCCTGTTCCCGGTGACGCCGCCCTCCGCAAAGTCGCTGGATGGCGCCGAAGCCTGGAATCCGGAAGGTCTGGCGCAGCGCGCGGTGCGGGCGCTGAAGGCGGCGCTGCCGAGCCTGGGCGTGATCACCGATGTCGCCCTCGACCCCTTCACCACCCATGGCCAGGACGGCATCATCAACGCCGACGGCTATGTGCTCAACGACATCACCGTCGACGCTCTGGTGCGCCAGGCGCTGTCGCACGCGCAGGCCGGCGCCGACATGGTCGCGCCCTCGGACATGATGGATGGTCGCATCGGCGCCATCCGCGCCGCGCTGGAAGAGACCGGACACGTCAATACCCGCATCCTGGCCTACTCGGCCAAGTACGCATCCAGCTTCTACGGCCCCTTCCGCGACGCCGTCGGCTCTGCCGGCAACCTCGGCAAGGGCAACAAGTACACCTATCAGATGGACCCGGCCAACAGTGACGAGGCCCTGCGCGAGGTCGAACTGGACATCGCCGAGGGCGCCGACATGGTCATGGTCAAGCCGGGCATGCCCTATCTGGACGTGGTCCGCCGGGTCAAGGATCGCTTCGGCATGCCGACCGCGGTCTATCAGGTCAGCGGCGAGTACGCGATGCTGAAAGCTGCGGCGCAGAACGGCTGGCTGGACGAGCGCGCCGTGGTCATGGAAGCCCTGCTGGCCTTCAAGCGCGCCGGCGCCGACGCCATCCTGACCTATTTCGCGCCACAGGCGGCGCAGTGGCTGGCTGAGTAGGAGCGCCCTGGCGGCACTATTCGCAGTGCAAGAGCACCCTTGTGGCCTGATTTGCCGTGAGGGAGCGCCCCGGCGGCGCGACCAACCGGTCTCAGGTCTCAGGTCTCAGGTCTCAGGTCTCAGGTCTCAGGTCTCAACCTAGGGTCGCGCCGAGTTTTCCCGACGCAAGGTCGCTCCTACGGGGCTGTCTCAGGCCGGCTCAGGCGCCCATTCGCCGTCGTCAAAGGCCTCGTCCGCGGCGGGTTGCTGAGCCAGCCATTGGTCCACCTCGGCAACGATCGGCAGCGCCGCAGCGTGCGCCGAATCCGGCACCTGCACTCCCACCAGGCCCATGACCGGCAGCTCGCCAACGGCTCCAATCAGTGCTGCGCCAGTGACAAACGCCGGGATGCCGACTGCCTCGAGTGCATCCTTCACCAGCTGGGCGTCGATGATGGTCTCGGCCTGGTAGACGCTGCGCATTCAAACGCTCCCGTCGGGGTCTTGTGCGCTGATCGTAGCGCATCAGCCGGGGCTCGCGGCCAGTTCTTCCGCGTAGCGCCGTTCGGGCCAGCTCTCGTCCTGCAGCTCGCGAAGCTGCTGCGTGCCGACACGAATCGCCTCAGCAGCTCCCTGCGACTGGCCGATGGCGCGCAGGCACTCGCCCAGCACCACCCGCGCATAAGCCTGGCGAACACCGGTCTTCTGAAGATGATCCAGTGCGATCCGCGCGCTGGCGCAATCCGGCTCCGGGGTGCCGAGCGCCAGCAGGGCGCGAGTTCGCTCAGTGCCGATCAGATCCATTCCTTTGTTATCGCGAGGCCCGATGTGCTGCTGCACGCGCACGGCCAGGTCGAACTGGACCAGCGCCTGCTGCGGCTCGCCCAGCTCACGCAGAGCCCTGCCCATGCCAACGGCGGTGATGCCCACGGCTGAATCCAGCTCGCCGAACTGGGCTGCCGCCGTGCGCTGCGCCGCTTGCCATAGCGGCAGCGATTCCGCCGCCCGCCCCGAATCCAGCAGGGCGCGTGCCAGACCGGCCTGAGCCGCGGCGACAGTGGGGTGATTTTCGCCGTTGCGCCGGATCAGGCTGGGCAGCACTTCGGCGTAGGCCTGTTCAGCTTCGGCCCAGCGACCTAGCTCGACCAGCGTTCGCGCCAGATTGGCCCGGGTGGTGTCCACCGACGGGTGGTTGTCGCCAAATACCACCAGCTTGTCGCGCAGGGCGGCGCGCATCAGCGGAATCGCCTCGGCGTGATGACCGGCACGGGAATAATTGGTGGCGAGCTGCGCACTGAGCGAGGCACGCAGCGGATGACCGCTCGGCAATTCGCGCTCGGCCTGGGCGATGGCCTGCCGCAGGATGCCATTGGATTCATCCAGCCTGCCCACGCTGTTGAGCAGCGAGGAATAGGGAATCGCCGCCTCCAGGTCCGCCATCCCACCACCTTCGTGCAGGCGCTGGAAGCCGGCGATGAACCAGGGTTCGGCCTCTGCGTACTCCGAACGCGCCGCCAGCCTGGTGCCTAGCTGAACTTCGAGTTCGCCGCGCAGGCGGTTTCCGGCGGCATCCACCGGCAAGGGCAAGGCCAAGGCCTCCTTGAGCAGCGGAATGCTGTCGTTCGACTGTCCGATCCGGGTATAGAGCACCGACAGCAGCGACAGCGTGCGGCCAATGAGCAGCGGATCACCCAGGGTGCGCGCCTGCGTGAGCGCCTGTTCCACCAGCGGCTGGCCATCCTTCGCCAGCCCCAGGCCGACATAGGCGCCACCGAGTGCGTTCAGCAATTCGATTCGCGCACCGGGCTGGTCCTGGAGTTGCTGCTGGATGTCGGCAGCACCCTTGCGCAAGAGATCCACGGCCGTGACCTGGCGACCCATGGTTTCGTTGGGATCGGCCAGTTCGAACACTCTTTTCAGGAAGGCGAAGGCCGATTCGGACTTGAGTGCCGCGAGGCGCGCCTGGTCACGTTCGTGGCGGGCGATACTGGCCTGCCAGAGCGCGGTGCCGAAACCGCCGAGCAGCGAACAGAGCGCGACGGAACTGAGGCTTGCTGCCAGCGCATGCCGCCGCAGGAAACACCCCATCCGATAGCGCAGATCGCCGCGCCGGGCATGCACCGGTCGATGCTCCAGGTAACGGCGCACATCCTCCAGCATCGCTTCCACCGACGAGAAACGCGCTTCCGGGTCCTTGCGCAGCGCCTTGAGCACAATGGCATCCAGATCGCCGCGCAGCATCCGGCTCAGCCGTTGCGGATCCAGGCCACGCTCCCCGGCCAGCTCTCCAGCATCGTCGCTCGCGACCAGCGCGGCACTGCTGGGCCTTTGGGGCTCCTGGGTCAGGATGGCCTGTTCGTACGCTGCCGGCGTCGAGCCGGTCGCGCCGTAGGGCCGGCGACCGGTGAGCAGCTGAAACAGCAGCAATCCCAGTGCGTAGATGTCAACGCCCGTGGTGATGGCTTCACCGCGCAGCTGTTCGGGCGCGGCGTATTCCGGGGTGAACAATCGCTGTTCGCGGGCCGTGGCTTCGGCATCGGCCGTGAGCAGCTTGGCAATGCCAAAATCCAGCAGCTTCACCCGCCCGCCGGCGTCCACCAGGATGTTCGAGGGTTTCAGATCGCGATGAACGACCAATCGGTGGTGGGCATGCGCCACCGCTGCGCCTACGATCAGAAACAACTGCAGCCGCTCCCCCAGGTCCAGGCGGCGCTGGTTGCAGTATTCGACGATGTCCTTGCCATCGACGTATTCCAGCACCAGATAGGGCTTGCAGTCCTCGCTCAGCCCACCATCCAGCAGGCGGGCGATGTTCGGGTGATTGAGGCCGGCCAGAATCTGCCGTTCGACGCGGAATCGCTGCTGCAGTATTTCCCGATCCCAATCGGCACGCACCAGCTTGACTGCTGCGAGCTGCCGGTAGGCGCCATCGTCACGCTGGGCCAGGTACACCGAGCCCATGCCGCCGGCCCCTAGATGCCGCTCCAGTCGCCACGGGCCAAGGCGCATGCCGATGCGCGAGTCGGCTTCCGCCTGTTGGCTGTGATCAGCAAAGGCCTGGACCAGATCCGGCGCCGCCGCGTCGAGCCGGGTCGGGTTGTCCAGAGCCTCGGCATCGGCCCGGAGCAGCGCCTCAACGTCCTGCCGCAGTTCCCCGTCGGAACCGCAGCAGTGATCGAGAAATGCAGGCCGCTCAACGACAGGTAGCGCCAGTGCCTGTTCGAACAGCGATCGAATCTGGCGCCAGCGCTCTGCGTTCATGATCGGGATGTCCTCAGGTGATCGCCCAGCATAGCCCGCGCTCCGTCAGGCGAGCCCCTCATCCGGGTCCTGCGGACCCACTTACCCAGCCAGTCGGCCCGCCGTCCGGCGTTCAAAGGAACGCGAGCGGGGTGAAGGGGTCCGCCGGTTTCCCACCCGGTCTCAATTCTCGAAGCCGTCGCGGAACAGGGGCTGGGGAATCAGGCGCACGACACCCAGCGACTGATTCGCGCCGGCGCCGACCAGGATGTCAGCAACGAAGCGGGTCTGGTATCCCGGCAATTCGAAGGCCAGCCGGTAGTTGCCGGGCGGCAGGTTCGACAGCGAGAACTGGCCGTCGGCGGCGCTCTGCCGGGCGGCCTCGGCGCCGGCATCCGGCATCACGAAAACACCGGACAGCGGCATGTCGGCGTCGCCGTAGCGAGTGTCCACGCGCACTTCCCCGCTGATCGTGCCGGAGCTGCCCGCCGGGACGAGGTCGATGTCATCGGTGTAAGCCACAGATTCATTGCCGGCTGCGTCCCTCAGGCTCATCGCGATTGTGGCCACGGCCGGTGGCGTCAGCGTGCTGACGTCCACAGGATAACTGGGCAGATAGGGAATCCAACCGGTGTCGCTGCCATCCGGCAGGGTGAGGTGCATCTCCATCCCGGCCGCGGACTCGTGATCCACGGCAACAGCGGCGCTGAGCAGTGTCGCGCTGCTGCGTGGATCGCCGCCGTTCAGCACCACGCTGCCGCGCGGCGCGGTGTTATCGGCACGGGCGACGGCGCAGACGAAATCGCTGGCGGCAGCCACGGCCAGGCTGGCGGTGCGCGCGATCAGCTGGTAGCAGTAGTTCTGCCCCGGCGTCAGCCCCGGATCGACGAAGCGTCCATTCGCGGTCGGCGCATCAATGACGGCGTGATCGACGAAGGGACCATCGGTTGAGCTGCCGCGCTTGATCAGGATGCTGGCGTAGCCGGCATCGCTGTCGAAGCGCAGAGTGTGGCTGAAGGCTGGCAGCGGCGCGGCTTCCTCGTGATCGTTGAGCTGAGTCAGAATCTCGACCTCGCCGATGCGCCTGAGTGCGTCATCGCCACCATCCAGCGGATTGCGACCGCCGGCCAATTCCGAGCCGTCGGTTTCGCCACCATCGTCAGTGTCCACGTCGCAGGGATCACTGCCAGCGGCGAACTCCGCGGCATTGCTGGCGCCGTCGCCATCCCGGTCCAGTGTCGCATCGTTGACGGCCGAATCCAGACAGGCCTGACGCAACTCATAACGGTCGGGCAGACCGTCTGCATCGGCATCGGCGATCACGGACTCGCGCAGGATGGCAAAACTGCCGCCGGCTTTCAGTATCAGCGGGGCAGCCGCGCTGCCGAGATTCAGTTCGACGTCCACCCTCACGCTGCCGTCGACCGCTGCCTGATTCTGGTCATCGACGAAGCCCGAAAAGCTGCCGTCGATCGTGGCCCGATACACGGCACTGTAGACGCGGTCGCCGGCAAACTGGTCGCCGCCGGTGCCGTCGTCGCGCAGCAGTAACGTGAGCGGCGCGGCGCCAGCTCGAGTCACGGTAGCCATCGCCGTCGGCGGAGCCGCCGTGGCGACCAGATCGCTGAGCGCGGCCTGCACCAACACAGGCTCGCCGACGCGGAAATCGTCCGCCGCCTCGTTATCGCCTCCGACGCGGGCAAAGCCCAGACGCAGCCCCCGCGCCGGATCCACCACCGCTGCTGAATAATCGAAGGCGATGGCACCACCGGCGGAGGAAGGATCGACTTCCAGGCGCCATTGGCCGCTGGGAGCGTTGGCGATCTGGTAGAAGAAGGCGCCGCTGCTTTGCGAGATCTCGACGCCCGTAGCGGCCGTCACCAGCGTGTTGTCCGGGCGATAAAGGCGCACCGCCGAGAACAGACTGCCGGTAGCGCCGCTGAAGACCTTGACGTGCGGCCCGGCTGCGGGTTCCAGAGAGGAATCGAAATTGATCGGGACTATCTCCGGCGTCGCGGCACCGGTGCTGGTGCTCCCGAAAACCACGCGCTGGCGACGACCGATCTGCTGCACCAGTTCGTCCAGCACCGAGCCCAGCGCTACCCGGTCGGCCCCGCCCGCATCCACCGGCAGATAGTGGTAACTGCCGCCCGTAGCGCTGGCGAGGCGCGCCAGCAGCGGCTGGTCGGCCAGACCACCCAGGGCGACGATATGCACGCGCAAACCTGCGGCGCGCGCCTGGGCGATGAAATCGGCGGCGTCGAAGCCCGGCACATCACCGCCATCGGTGAGCACCAGCAGATGGCGTTCGCCACCGGCCCCCTGCGAACCGAAACTGGCGATGCTGCTGACCAATACGTCCTGGAGCTTGATGCCGGTGCTGCCACCTGGGGTGGTGGCCGCCAGATTGGCCAGCCATTCGCCACGTTGTGTCGTGCTCAGCGGCGCCAATGGGGTCACCACCGCGACATTGGTGGACGGAGAACTGTTGCGCCCGGCGAACCGCATCAATCCCAGTCGACTGGTGCTGGGCAATCCCTGGCCCACGCGCATCGCCGCGTAGCGGACCGCATCCATACGCGTGCCGCCGGCCGGCAGCCCCATGCTGGAGCTGGTATCGATGGCGACCAGCAATTCGGGCTCATGCGGACCGACGCGCAACCCGCCTGGAATATCGATGCTGCGCCCTGCCGCGGTGATGCGGATGGGATAAAGGCCCGCAGGCAGACTAGGCACTTGCACACTGCAACGGATGCGGGCGGCGGCCTCGCGCACTTTCTGCACTGCGGGCAGCAGGACGGCACCGCCATTGGGATCGATGGTCAGGCCGAAATCCGGCAGGTCCATGGTATCCAGCGGCTTGCCATCGGCCTGCTGCACATCGAGATTGAAGCTCGCCAGCGAAGCAGAGCCCGGGCTGCCGCTGACCAGCGGCGCTGCACTGCTGAAGCCGCTGACTACCGGCGGCATCGGCGCCGGCAGGCAGCTTACCGACAGGCTACCGGCGAAATCGGTGTGCCAACCGGAAACGATGGCGGTCAGCCGGTTGTAATGCGCAGCCGGCTGAATCAAGGTCTGCGTCCAGCTCTTGGACCGGTGCTTGTACAAGCGACGCGGCTTGCCTGGGCCGGTATTGCCTTCGATGGCAATCAGCGAGAACAGCCCGTCCGGGACAATGAACTGGGCATTGCCCTGCGCCTGCAGCAAGGCGGACGGCGTCACCGTGAACTTCAGGGTGCTGCCGGTTGGGCAGGTCTCGGTGACGAAATTGTAGTAGCGGGCGCCGAAACGCTTGACGTTGGTGCTGACCGTTGCCGGCGTGCCATTGGCATCAACCGCCAAGCTGGCACTGATCGCCGCCTCCTTGAAGGCCATCTTGTTGACGCCCACCGCCACCGGATCTTCATCGCGGTAGCTGTAGCGCAACTGTATCGACTCCGGCAGTTCGCTGAGATCGCGGGCCTTCAGGGTGTTGGCGATGGTGAAGTCGTGGAAGGCATTGGTGACGTTGTCGTTCGGGCTGGCCTGCTTGATCAGGTAGTCGGTGACGCCGCTGATCGAAGGGTCGGACATCTCGTCGCGAGCGCGCGCCCACCAGTCGACCAGGAAATCGGCACCCAGGGCGGGTTCGCTGCGGTCATGCCCGTACTGTTCCATGAGGTAGGTCCAGAACAATGCCGAGCGGTAGCTCGATTTCCAGATGGTGATGTTCGGGGCACCCAAGTAGCCGTTGGCCTCGCCCCGGAAGGTGGCGACACAGCTCGCCGCCGGATCAAGGTCCAGATCCGAGTAGATCTTGTCCTGCATCGCGCGGGCATGACCCTCGCAGGCGGTGGAGCCGTAGCCGCCGGAACAGCCTGTGCCACCGCCATCGTTCACATAACCGAACTCGATGTGGTGGAACAGTTCGTGTCCGAGAATGCCGCGAATGCAGGATTCGCCACGAGTGGCGTAGACGCTGGTCGGCATCACGATCTGTTCGATCGGCGCAAAGCCATTGTCACAGTCGAAGGGCGTGCCATTGGCGCAATCCCAGAACACCACATCCTTGGTCGCTGGATTGAAGAAGGGCTCGCGAAAGCCAAGGTTCACATAGCCCTCGTGGTAACCGCGCGGCAGACCAGGGGCGACATTGCCATTACGGTCCAGCGCGTTGGCGGCATCGAACATGCGCACAGTGGGCATGAAATGGGAGGTGCCCGAGAGACCGCGACGGAGCTGATAGCTCTGATTCGGGGTCACGGCGATCAGCTCCAGCGTGGGCTGGTTGGCGGGCAGGCCGGCGAACGCCTGGCTGGCCAGCAGGATCAGCGACAAGGCTGACCAGGGAGATTTCGAAGACATTGAGGGCTCCGGTTGAGTGGTCTCGCTCGCACATACGCAAGAGCGCGACGCCGGAGATCATCGAGATCAGCCGCTGGTCAGTTCCTTGTGCAACCAGGCACGCGCCGTGCGCGTGTCGCGCACGACCGTCGGCACCGAGACCTCGAGCAGTTCAGCCAGCGCCTCGACTTCCATGCCGGCGAAAAAGCGCAATTCGATGACTTCGGCCAGCCGCGGATCCAGTGCTGCCAGCTTTCGCAGGGCCTCATCCAGCGCCAGCAGGCCTTCGGCCTGATGGTCGACCGAGAGGTTGGCTGATTCCAAGTCGTCCAGCGCGAGGTGAGCAGCGCCACCCCCGCGACGCTGGGCAACGCGCATGCGCGCATAATCGATGCTGACCTGGCGCATGGCCTGGGCGGCCGTCGCGAAGAAGTGCTTGCGGCTGAGGTAGGGGCTCGCCGCCCCGGCAAAGAGTTTGAGGTAGGCCTCGTGGACCAGGGCCCGCGTGTTCAGGGTGGCGCCGCGCGCGTGCCTGGCCAATTCTGCGCGGGCGATCTTCAGCAGATCATCATAGACCCGCGACAGCAGCAGGTTGCGCGCATCCGCATCGGCACCAGCGGCCAGCATTTGTGCCGTCAGTGCTTCGGCTTCGGGCATGGGAGCATCCTTGACCAAGTTGTGCGAAATGTAACCGAAAATCCTGATTCAAGGCTCGGGACCTGGAACAAAAAAGCCCCGTGATCGCTCACGGGGCTTCGGGTCATCACCTGACGGGCGCGCGCCCGCCTGATCAGCCGTGGAACTTGGCGATCAGCGGCACGATCAGCAGTGCCACGATGTTGATGATCTTGATCAGCGGGTTGATCGCCGGGCCAGCCGT
Source organism: Lysobacterales bacterium (assembly GCA_050250665.1). Taxonomy (GTDB): domain Bacteria; phylum Pseudomonadota; class Gammaproteobacteria; order Xanthomonadales; family SZUA-5; genus JADKFD01. The sequence continues at coordinate 56,138 of JBFWOF010000002.1, forward strand.
GTCCTTGTACGGATCACCGACGGTGTCACCGGTCACGGCTGCCTTGTGGGCTTCCGAGCCCTTGCCGCCGTGGTGGCCGTCTTCGATGTACTTCTTGGCGTTGTCCCAGGCGCCGCCACCGGTGGTCATCGAGATGGCCACGAAGATACCGGTGATGATGGTGCCGACCAGCATGCCGCCCAGCGCCGCCGGGCCCAGCAGCAGACCGACCACGATCGGTGCGGCCACCGGCAGCAAGGACGGCACGATCATTTCCTTGATCGCCGCCTTGGTCAGCATGTCCACCGCCTTGTCGTACTGCGGCTTGCCGGTGCCTTCCATGATGCCCTTGATTTCCCTGAACTGGCGGCGCACTTCGACCACCACCGAGCCTGCTGCACGACCGACGGCTTCCATCGCCATCGCGCCAAACAGATACGGGATCAGGCCGCCGACCAGCAGACCGATCAACACCATCGGGTCGGCCAGATCGAACTTGATGTCGGGCATGCCGTACAGCTCAAGCTTGTGGGTGTAATCGGCGAACAGCACCAGAGCGGCCAGCGCGGCCGAACCGATGGCATAGCCCTTGGTGACGGCCTTGGTGGTGTTGCCGACCGCGTCCAGCGGATCGGTCACATTGCGCACGTCCGGACCCAGTTCGGCCATTTCGGCAATGCCACCACCGTTGTCGGTGATCGGGCCATAGGCGTCGAGGGCGACGATCATGCCGGACATCGACAACATCGCCGTGGCGGCAATCGCCACGCCGTACAGGCCCGCCAGGTGATGGGCCACGAAGATCGAGACGCACACCGCAACGATGGGCATCCAGCAGGAGCGCATCGACACCGCCAGACCGGCAATGATGTTGGTGCCGTGACCGGTGGTCGAGGCCTGGGCGATGCCCTTGACCGGCGCATATTCGGTGCCGGTGTAGTACTCGGTGATCATCATCATGACACCGGTCAGGATCAGACCGACCAGCGCCGAACCGTAGACCTGCATGGCCGTGAGAGTCATCGCACCGCTGTCGCCGACGGCGGTGGCCGCCGCCGGGAACAGTGCCGTGGTGATCGGATAGAAGGCCACTGCCGCCAGCACGCCGGACACGGCCGTGCCCTTGTACAGTGCGGCCATGATCTTGCCGTTGCTGGCCTTGACGAAGAAGGTGCCGATGATCGAGGCAATGATCGAGGCGCCGCCCAGCACCAGCGGGTACAGCAGGGCGTTGGCGCCTGCAGTTTCGGCGAAGATGAAGCCCACCAGCATGGTGGCGATGATGGTGACCGCATAGGTTTCGAACAGATCGGCGGCCATGCCGGCGCAATCGCCGACGTTGTCACCGACGTTGTCGGCAATCACGGCCGGGTTGCGCGGGTCATCTTCCGGAATGCCGGCTTCGACCTTGCCGACCAGATCGGCGCCGACGTCGGCGCCCTTGGTGAAGATGCCACCGCCCAGACGGGCAAAGATCGAGATCAGCGACGAACCGAAGGCCAGACCGACCAGCGCGTCGAGAATGATCTGGGTCTGCATGCCCTGGCTCTTGAGAATGCCGTAGAAGCCGGCGACACCGATCAGGCCGAGGCCAACCACCAGCATGCCGGTGATGGCGCCGCCGCGGAATGCCACCGCCAGCGCCGCGTTGATGCCCTTGCGGGCCGCTTCAGTGGTGCGCACATTGGCGCGCACCGAGACGAACATGCCGATGTAACCGGTCAGGCCCGAGAGCACGGCGCCGATGGCAAAACCGGCGGCGGTCAGCCAGCTCAGGGCGAAACCGATGACCAGCAACAGCACCACGCCGACCATGGCGATGGTGGTGTACTGGCGGTTGAGGTAGGCATTGGCGCCTTCCTGAATGGCCGCGGCAATCTCCTGCATACGTGCGTTGCCGGTGGGCTGCTTCAGGATCCATTGCGTCGACACGATGCCGTAAAGCACCGCGACGACTGCGCATCCCAGCGCAATCATGATTCCGTACTGCTCAAGCATGGATCTTCCCCAGTTGTGAGTATTGGTACATCTGCCCCGGTCCGGATCGGCCGGGAAAAAGGCGGGCGGAGTATACGGGCGGCCTGCCCGCTTGTAGAGCACGGTGTGCTTCCGAGGCTGGCCAGGCGTGGCTTCGGCAGCTCCTTTGGCCACTGCCGAGGCAAAGCCGGGCCGCGGCCGACAGATTCCCGGGCGACCATTCCCTGGATCAGGTCACAATGTGACGCCACACGGCAAATTCCTGATACTCTTGTCACGCACTGTGACCTGTCAGTCACATTGCCGGAGCGAGCTGCTTGATCATCGACCACGGTTTGATCAAGGCCGCCACCGAGAGCGGCTCAGCGCTAAGACCTGGAGTGCCCTCGATGACTGACCCTACAGCCTATCTGCTGCTACTGGCGCGCGCCAGCGATCGCAGTTTTTCCGACTATGTCGCCGCGCTGCCTGCGCTGCACCAGCGGCATGGCGGTCATTTTGCCGCCGTCGCGCCGGCGCCCATGGTGGAGCAGTACGGGCACAATGGCTCGGCGCACGCAGTCATGCTCTCAGGCTGGCCTTCGCTACAGCAGTCGTTGGCCTTCTGGCAGTCGGCGGCGCACGGCGCGCTGCTGCGCCGTTTCAGCGCGGATGCGATGGTGGCCATCGCCGTCGAGGCGGAGCCCGGATTGCAGCGCAGCTCCGAGACCGAGGCACTGGCCGTGTTTCTGGGACCCGGACCGACGCCTGCCCTGCTGGAGGCGGCAGGCGCACGGGCACTGGCCCTGGTGCGCGAGCGCCACGTCACCGCGCTGCAGGGACACTGGAGCCACGGCGATGTCGCCATCTACGGCTGGGATTCGGAGCGTGATGCGCGCCGGCAACTGGTGGCTTTCAGCTCCGGCCAGCGTGGCCGCGCCATGTTGCTTCCGGGTCTGAATGCGGGCCGACCATCGGCCAGCCGACATCCGCAAGGCCATGAATTCGCACCGCTGCTGCTGCAGGCGAGCTGAGCGGGCGTTGCACCCGCGCCGCTGCGCCTCACCGACTAGTCATTGCGCGTACGCTCGACCAGCAGGCGCATGCCGAGCACGCCGCCGATCATGAACAGCGCCACCATCGCCACCAGCACCAGCGTGGCGTAGATGATGATGGCGGCGATGTCATCGGCACCGGCACTGCTGGCCCAGTACCAGGTCAGCAACAGGGCCGCGGTCAGCACTACACCCAGCACCAGCGCCAGTTTGCCCAGCGGCTTGCGCCAGTTGAAGGCGCCCAGAGCCGCCAGTGGCAGCGAAGTCAGCACCAGCCAGGCTTCGGTGCCACTCTGGCCACCGTCGGTCATGCGCCACAGGACGTAGATCGCCGCCAGGGCAATCAGCACGCTGACGCCGGTGGCACGCCACATGGACGTGCGTCCGAGCACGGCCAGCAACAGGAACTGCAGCGCGACTGCGGCAAAAATCCAATGGGCCATACGGTCCTCAGAGCGGGTAATCAGGCAAACGGCGCTTCACGGCGCGGTTCTTCAACTGCACATAATCGGGCAGGCCATTGACGTAGGTCGGATAAGCTTCGCCCTGGATCAGGCCTTCCAGATAGCTGCGCGCGGCCCGGGTGATGCCGAAGCCGTCTTCACGGATATAGGCCGGCGGCAGCTTGCGCTCGTGATTGGCGATTTCTGCCAGATGGGCCGTGACTATCTCGTATCGGTAAGGTCGGTTCGACAGGCGCCTGACGATCGGCATCACTGCGTTCTTGCCGGCCAGCGCCAGTTTGACCGCGGCCGCGCCTACCTTGAGGCTGATGTCCAGATCGGTCTTGCTGGCGATATGGCGCGCCGAGCGCTGCAGATAGTCGGACACCGCCCAGTGGTACTTGTAGCCGAGCGCCGCCCGCACCTTCTCGGCGACGACCGGACCAGCGCCACCGAGCTGCACATGGCCGAAGGCATCCTTGCTGCCGGCCTCGGCCAGGAAACGCCCCTGGGCATCACGCACGCCCTCGGACACCACCACCGTGCAGTAGCCATGCTTCTCCACCGCCGACTTGACTGCTGCCAGGAAGCGAGGCTCGTCAAAAGCGACCTCGGGGAACAGGATCAGGTGCGGCGGCTCGCCCTCCTTCGAACCGGCCAGACCCGCCGCCGCCGCGATCCAGCCAGCGTGGCGCCCCATCACCTCCAGCACGAAGACCTTGGTCGAGGACTCGGCCATGCTCAGCACGTCCAGACTGGCTTCGCGGGTGGACACCGCCACGTACTTGGCCACCGAGCCAAAACCCGGGCAGACATCGGTCAGCGCCAGGTCGTTGTCGATGGTCTTGGGCACGCCGACGCAGATCATCGGGTGCCCCAGGGCCTCGGCCACCTGCGACAGCTTGTGGGTGGTGTCGGCCGAGTCATTGCCGCCGTTGTAGAGGAAGTAGCCGATGTCGTGCGCCTTGCAGACTTCCACCACGCGCTCGTAGTGGGCCCGATCCTGCTCCAGCGACTTGAGCTTGAATCGGCAGGAGCCGAAAGCGCCGCCGGGCGTGTGCCTGAGCGCGCGGATGGCCTCAGGCTTTTCCAGCCGGGTGTCGATCAGATCCTCGCGCAGCACGCCGATGATGCCGTTGCGGGCCGCATAGACGCGGCCGATCCGGGACGGATACTTGCGCGCCGTTTCAATGACGGCCGAAGCGCTGGCATTGATGGTGGCAGTCACGCCACCGGATTGGGCATACAGCAGATTGGCGAGAGGCATGGGCGGCTCCTGGGCAGATTTCGGGCGCATCAGCTCCGGTTTCCGGGGCAAAACGCCGGTAGGGCAACTATCGCTGCAGCGCAGTTTGACTTGTGCGGGTGGCGCACGCTAGGTTCGACCATTGTTTGTCTTTATTTCCTCTTCAAGCGCTGGCACGCTGTTGTCTACGGCGGCCGCCCTCTGAGACTACTAGCATGCGCATCGTACTTCTGGGTGCTCCCGGTTCCGGCAAGGGGACGCAAGCGGCCCTGCTGAAAACGCGATTGAACGTTCCCCACATCTCCACCGGCGAGATTCTGCGCGCCGCCGTGGCCGCGGGCACGCCACTGGGCCGTCAGGCCAAGGCGGTGATGGCCGCGGGGGCTCTGGTGTCCGATGAGATCGTGCTCGGCATGCTCGAAGAGCGCTTCAGCCAGCCCGACGTCCTTGGCGGCTTCATTCTCGACGGCTATCCGCGCAATCTGGCCCAGGCCAATGCGCTGGAAGCGCTGCTCGGCCGCCTGGGGCAGCCCATCGACCGCGCCGTACAACTGGATGTGGCCGAAAGCACGCTGCTGCAGCGACTGGCCGGACGCGCCAAGGCCGAAGGCCGGGCCGACGACAATCCGGATTCGGTAGCCCACCGCCTGCACGTGTACACCGAACAGACGGCGCCGGTGATCGATTTCTACGAGAAACACGGTGCGCTGGTGCGAGTGCCGGGCGAAGGCAGCACGGAAGAGATTCTGGAGCGCATCATCGCCGCGCTGGATTGAGAGCTCAGGCGCCGCGCACCCGGATTCTCAGCACGCCATCGTCACCGCTTGTGCATCCCAGGTACTGGCATGCTCCGCGGGCGCACAGGGCTTCGATGTCGAGCCCGGCCAGCGGGTCGGTGGCCCAGACCTCAAATTCTGCGCCAGCCGGTGAGTTGCGCATCGCCCGGCGCAAGTACACCAGAGGCTCCGGACACATCAGACCGCGGGCGTCGACGATCGAGGTGTGTGGTTTGCTTGTCTCCATCATTCGGATAATGCCCATGAAGCACCGGTGGCGTCAGCCTGCTGCCGGTCACGCTGGCCATGGACACAGCGTAGCGCAGCGGCTTTCTTTCGGCGGGGCCACATCATGGGCCTGATGACATTGCTGCGATGGACACTGGACCTGCTGCAGCTGCGCGGCACGCCGGCTGACGCACCGCCATCGCCGCTGCTGCTGGCACAGCTGCTGATCCTCGATCTGATCTCCAGCGTGTTCTACCTGCAGGCCCTCGGTACCGACCTGGTCTTCGACGTGCTGCTCGGCCGGATGCTGCTCAATGTGGTGATGGTCTACGCGGTGATGCGGGTCTTCAACCGCACCCCGAGATTCCTGCAGACGCTGATTGCCATGTATGCCGTCAGCGCCCTGCTCACCTTCATCCTGCTGCCGATCGCCTCGGCACTGGTGCGCTCCCAGGGTGACAGTCCTGATCTGGGGCTGCAGTTCCTGCAACTGGGTTTTCTGTCGCTGCTGCTCTGGAGCATCGTCGTCAATGCCCACATCCTGCGTCACGCGCTGTCGCTGAAATTCTGGCTGGCGTTGCCGCTGTCCCTGGGTCTGTTCATGCTGTTCAACGAGATCGCCGCCCTGATGTTCCCATTCGAATGATCCTAGAAACCTCAGTTGGACGGGGTAGAGTGTGCGGTTATGGTGGTGCAGGGCAAGGCGCACCGAGGAGGAATAGCCAGCTATTCCGACGAGTTGCAACGCAGCCCTGCATCGCCGTAACCGTGCAATCTGCCTCGTAGCGGACCCACCCAATGGGTGAGTTTATCCAGCACCCGAAAATTCAAAAGAATCATCGCCCTACGAATTTCGAAGAGCGGTCAACTGAGGTTTCCAGGATGAACACCGATCTGCACATCCTCGGCATCTGCGGCACCTTCATGGGTGGCATTGCCGCCATTGCCCGCGAGTCCGGAATGAAGGTATCTGGCAGCGATCGCGATGTCTATCCACCGATGAGCACCCAGCTGGAGGCCCTCGGCATCCAGTTGCATGAGGGCTACAGCGCCGAGCAGCTGCCGCCGCCTCCGGCAGAGATCGTCGTTGGCAATGCGCTCTCGCGCGGCAACGCGGCGGTGGAATCGGTACTGGATCGGCGCCTGGAATACACCAGCGGACCGGAATGGCTGGCGCGCCGGGTACTGCACCGGCGCCGCGTGCTGGCCGTGGCCGGCACTCATGGCAAGACCACCACCTCGGCACTGCTGGCCTATCTGCTAGATCGCCAGGGCCGCGATCCGGGCTTTCTGATCGGCGGCGTGCCGCACGATTTCCCGGTGTCGGCGCGCCTCGGTGCCGGCGAGGACTTCGTCATCGAGGCCGACGAATACGACACCGCCTTCTTCGACAAGCGCTCCAAGTTCGTCCACTACCGGCCGACGGTCGCGATCCTCAACAATCTGGAATACGACCACGCCGACATCTTTCCTGATCTGGCCGCCATCCAGCGCCAGTTCCACCATCTGGTGCGTACCGTCCCCGGCAGCGGCCGTCTGATCGTCAATGGCGAGGACGCCGCGCTGGCGCAGGTGCTGGAGATGGGCTGCTGGACACCGGTGGAGCGCTTCGGCCTGGACAGCGCCGAATTCGACTGGCGCGGTGAACTGCTGAATGACGATGGCTCCCACTTCCGGCTGTGGAATCACGGCAGCCTGATCGGTGAGAGCCGCTGGAAACTGCTGGGACGGCACAATGTCGCCAATGCCGTCGCCGCGATTGCCGCGGCCGCTGCGATCGGCCTCAATCCGGCCCACAGTCTGGAACTGCTGGGCGGTTTCGGCAGCGTGCGCAGACGCATGGAAAGCGTGGGCGAGGTTCGCGGCATCCGCATCTACGACGATTTTGCCCACCATCCGACCGCCATCGCCACCACCCTGGAGGGCTTGCGAGCCGCCATCGGCAGTGCCCGGCTGATCGCCGTCATGGAACCACGCAGCAACTCGATGCGCCAGGGTGCGCACGCGCTGGCGCTGCCCAAGGCCTTCATCCCGGCCGATCGCGTTCACGTGCTGGCGCGACCGGAACTCGGGTGGGATGCGAAACGCACGCTGGCGCCGGTCGGCGCCCGTCTGTCGATTGCCGCATCGGTGCCCGAACTGCTGGACGCGGTCGCCAGCGAAGCGCGCCGCGGCGACCACATCATCTTCATGAGCAATGGCGGATTCGAAGGCGCGTCGCGGCGATTGCTGGCGCAGCTGGGCGATCTTCCGTCCGGCTCGCCGGCCTGAACGGGGTGCCTCTGTCATGAGCCTGTCGGCCGACGAATATCCGCTGTTCCCGCTGTCCACGGTTCTCTATCCCGGCGGCACGCTGGCCCTGCGCATCTTCGAACCGCGCTATCTGGCCATGATCCGTGACTGCGCCCGCGATTCCAGGCCCTTCGGCGTGACCCTGCTGCTGCGCGGCACTGACGACGACCAAACCTCATCGGCGCTGGCCATCGGCACCCTGGCGCAGATCGTCGATTTCTACACCCTGCCGGACGGCCTGCTCGGCATCCGCGCGCAGGGCGGGCGGCGCTTCCACGTCGATCAGGCCCGGGCCCGCGACGACGGCCTGCTGATCGGCAAACTGACGCTGTGGGAAGACGAGCCCAGCCAGGAGCTGCCGCCGGAATACTCACTGCTGGCCAGGCTGGCGCAGGGACTGGTCGAAAACCTGATCGAAGGCGCCCCGGCACCAACCAAGGCCGAACTCGACGACGCCACCTGGATCAGTTTCCGACTGGCCGAACTGCTGCCCTTCAGCCTGGGCGAGAAACAACAACTGCTGGAACTCACCGACGCCAACGAACGCCTGCAACGCGTCGTCGACGCCCTGCCCCGCTTCCGCAGCGACGCTGATCCTGAGTAACCGCGAGCTGACGTTGCGACCACCCCGTCGCCATCTGACTCATCGGTCGCGCCGCAAGGGCGCTCCTGCAAATTGCGCGACCCGTTGTAGGAGCGACCTCGCGTCGCGACCGTCAAGGCCAGGAGGCAGCCCCGAGGCCGGCTGCGGCCAGAAGCTGGACGCAAAGGACGCGAAGGAAAAGCGGAAAGATTGCGAAGAAGAGTGATTGAATTTCGCGCGGCAAGCGCTTCCTGTGGGAGCGGACTCTGTCCGCGACGGTAGGCCCCAAAGTACCGCAATGCCGATCGCGGACAGAGTCCGCTCCCACAGGGCGTGGGCCCTGCAAAGCACTTTCTCCAGCCTGCCCTCTTCGCATCCTTTGCGGACAAAAAGCTCTCCGCCAGATCGTCGCCGACTCCATCGGCGAACGGTCAATCGAGCACGCGCACATCACGATGGCGGGCGATCGGCTAGCATGACCGCATTCAAGCAAGCACCGGGATGACCCGACCATGGCCACATTGCGCAACCAGACCCTGTTCATCACCGGCGGCTCGCGCGGCATTGGCGAAGCCATTGCCCTGCGTGCGGCGCGGGATGGTGCCAATATCGTGCTCGCGGCCAAGACCGAGCGCGCACATCCGAAGTTGCCCGGCACCATTCACTCGGTCGCCGCCGCCATCGAGGCTGCCGGCGGCAAGGCGCTGGCCATCCGCTGTGACATCCGCGAAGACGAGCAGGTGCAGGCGGCGGTGGCGCAGGCCGTTGCCCACTTTGGCGGCATCGACATCCTGGTCAACAACGCCAGCGCGATCAGCCTGACCGGCACGCTGGAAACGCCGATGAAGCGCTTCGATCTGATGTTCGGGGTCAATGTCCGCGGCACCTTTCTGGTCAGCCAGACCTGCATCCCGCATCTGAAGAAATCCGCCAATCCGCACATCCTGACGCTGGCGCCGCCGCTGAACATGGATCCGCGCTGGTTCGCGCCGCATACCGCCTACACCATGGCCAAGTACGGCATGAGCCAGTGCGTGCTCGGCATGGCGCCCGAATTCGCCGCCGATGGCATTGCCATCAACGCGCTGTGGCCGCGCACCGTGATCCACACCGCCGCGCTGGCCATGATTCCCGGCGTGGACCCGGAACGCTGCCGCACTCCCGAGATCATGGCCGACGCCGCCCACGCCATCCTCACCACCCCCAGCCGTGAACGCAGCGGCCAGTTCCTGATCGACGAAGACGTGCTCCGCGCCGCCGGCGTCAGCGACTTCGATCGCTACGCGGTGAAGCCGGGGATGGAGTTGCTGCCGGATTTGTTCCTGTAGCCGGGACTCGGGACTCGGGACTCGGGACTCGGGACTCGGGACTCGGGACTCGGGACCGGGGACCCGGGAAGGTCGAGAGCCGAAGAGCATGGAAGCCGGGAACCGGGGGGCACTGACCCGGGACCAAAACACGGCGGGCGCTTTTTTGCCAGAATCAAGACCTCAGACTTCTGGAAACCCTGCACATGAACTCAACCTCGCACGCTGGCGACGCTTCTTCCCGGGTCCCGGGTCCCGGGTCCCCGGTCCCGGCTTCAGGTCTGGGATCCCCGGTCCCGGCTTCCAACAAGGAAGCCTTCCTCGCCGCCCAGACCGTCATTCCTGGCGGTGTCAATTCTCCCGTTCGGGCCTTTACCCAGGTCGGTGGCGATCCCTTCTTCGTTGCCCGCGCCGAAGGCGCTTACCTGTGGGATATCGAAGGCAAGCGCTATATCGATTACATCGGTTCGTGGGGGCCGATGATCGCTGGCCATGCCCATCCAAAAGTGGTCAAGGCGGTGCAGGACACCGCCGCGCTGGGCATGAGTTACGGCTGCCCGAATACGCTGGAGACCGATCTGGCGCGGGAGATCATCAAGCTGGTGCCGGGTCTGGAGCTGGTGCGTTTCGTGTCCTCGGGCACCGAGGCCTGTCTGTCGGCAGTGCGGCTGGCGCGCGGCTACACCGGGCGTGAGCGCATCCTCAAGTTTGCCGGCTGCTACCACGGTCACGGCGATTCCTTCCTGGTCAAGGCCGGCAGTGGCGTGTTGACGCTGGGCCTGCCTAACTCGCCGGGCGTGCCCAAGGCGCTGGCCGATCTGACCATGACCGCCGACTTCAACAACCTCGATCAGGTTCGGGCCATCTTCAAGGAAGTGGGCCACGAGATCGCAGCGGTGATTGTCGAGCCCATCGCCGGCAACATGAACATGATCACGCCGCTGCCGGGCTTCCTCGAAGGCCTGCGCTCGCTCTGCGACGACTATGGATCGGTATTCATCATCGACGAAGTCATGACCGGCTTCCGCGTAGCCCCGGGCGGTGCGCAGCAGCATTATGGCGTCACCCCCGATCTCAGCACCTTCGGCAAGGTCATCGGCGCCGGCATGCCGGTGGGGGCCTACGGCGGCAAACGCGAAATCATGGAGAGGATCGCGCCGCTGGGGCCGGTCTATCAGGCCGGCACGCTGTCCGGTAATCCGGTCGCGATGGCCGCAGGCCTGGCCAATCTGCAGCTGATCCAGGAGCCGGGCTTCTTCGAGACGCTGGAGGCCAGAACCCGGCAACTGTGCAAGGGGCTCGAGGACGGCGCGCGCGCCGCCGGCATTCCGCTGCAGACCCTGTCCATCGGCGGCATGTTCGGCTTCTTCTTCAGCGAAACCCCGGTGAGCACCTTTGCCCAGGCGCAGGCCTGCGACATCGAACGCTTCAAGCGCTTCTTCCATGCCTGCCTGAAGCGCGGCCTCTACTGGGCCCCGAGCGCCTACGAATGCGGCTTCACCTCCAGCGCCCACGACGAAGCCATCATTGCCGAAACCGTGCGCATTGCGGCCGAGGCCTTTGCGGAGATTGGCTGAGCGGCATTTCCCAACCAGAATCCTGGACGCGAAGGACGCAAAGGAGAAGCAGAAAGGACACGAAGGAAGGTAGTGGATCGCCGCTTTGTGCGGGTCGTGAACGCATCCGGCCGATGGTGCATGCGCCATGGCGCGCCACCTGTGTCGGCATGACACTGCCCAGCGGCAAGGAACCCCCGGCGTCATTGCGACCCCGGACTTGATCCGGGGGAAGCAATCCAGACACACAGCCGCAGCAGCACTGGATTGCTTCGTCCCGCCACGCTGCGCTCGCGGCTGAAGACGCGCTCCTCGCAATGACGCATCAACCACTTACGACAAGGATTCATGAAGAGCGCAGACCACTGAAGAAGACGCGAATCGCCACCTCAGTTGCGGCAGATCCGGGGCAAGTACCCTGTCCCCGCACAGGATTGCCGCCCCAGAACCTCTATGATCTCCCTTCGCGTCCTTTCTGCTTTTCCTTCGCGTCCTTCGCGTCCTACGCTCTTTCGGTCTGAATCACGACACGGAAGCCCTGACGCACCCGGCATGGCTGAGCCAAACTGATGACCACGACTCTTTCTGAATCGAATCTGCCCGGCCTGAACCGGATCCACCGCGGCAAGGTGCGGGATGTCTATGCGCTGCCGGATGAGCGATTGCTGATGGTGGCCACCGATCGGCTGTCGGCCTTCGACGTGATCCTGCCCGATCCCATTCCCGGCAAGGGCGAGATCCTGACGCAGATGTCGAACTTCTGGTTCGCCCGGACCGCATCGGTGTGCGCCAACCATCTGACCGGCATCGATCCGGTCAGCGTGCTGCCCGATGGCGTCGATCCGGCGCTGTATGCGCGTCGCAGCGTGGTCGCCCGACGGCTGAAGCCGGTGCCGGTGGAAGCCATCGCCCGTGGCTATCTGATCGGCTCAGGCTGGAAGGAATACCAGGCGCTGGGCAGCGTCTGTGGCATCGCCCTGCCGGCCGGCATTCCCATGGCCGGCGAATTGCCCGAAGCGCTGTTCACGCCCTCGACCAAGGCCGCCGTGGGCGACCATGACGAGAACATCGGTTTCGACCGTGTCGTCGAGCTGATCGGTGCCGATCTGGCCGAGCGGGTGCGCGCGGCCACGCTGACGCTGTACGCGCACGCCCGCCGCTATGCGGCCGCCCGCGGCATCCTCATCGCCGATACCAAGTTCGAATTCGGCCTCGACGAGGACGGCACCCTGCGCGTGATGGACGAGATCCTGACACCCGATTCCTCGCGCTTCTGGCCAGCCGCGGAATGGTCACCCGGACGCAATCCGCCCTCCTTCGACAAGCAGTATGTGCGCGACTATCTGGAAACCCTGGACTGGAACAAGACCGCTCCCGGCCCCTCGCTGCCAGCCGAGATCATCGAAGGTACGCGAGCCAAGTATGAAGAGGCCTTGCGGCTGCTAACGGCCTGACGACGACGGCCTGGTGGCGGTTGATGGTGTCGGTGACGGGAACAGCGGGATCACGCGGAGACGCGGAGGGCGCGGAGAGGAGCAACATGACCTGTGGGAGCGGACTCTGTCCGCGATGCTCTTGCGCGACCATGTACGAAAAGGCGTCCAGACAAGTCTGGACCCACAAGAGCCCGAACCTTGGCAGGTCCAGATTTGTCTGAACGCTGTTACGACCATGAAGCAGAAAAGCAAACACTTCGTCATCAGGTCAGGAATGCGCACCCGAGCAGCAATCGCGGACAGAGTCCGCTCCCACAGGCCCCGACCGACAGCCGACGCCTGCGACCCTGCTTATCCCCGCGCCCTCCGCGCCCTCCGCGTGAATGCGCCTCTTCCAACACAGACACCGAATACCGGCAGCCCATGTCCCTGACTCCCGCCCGCCTCACCGCCCTCGCCCAATTCGCCCAGACCCATCTCGGCTCGCTCGACGACTCGCCCGTGGCCGCCTCGGCCGATGCCAGCTTCCGCAGCTACTGGCGGGTGCATCAGGGCCAGCGCAGCTGGGTCGTGATGAATGCGCCGCCGGACAAGGAAGATGTCGCGCCCTTCCTCGATATCGCCGCACGCCTGCGCCGCGCCGGGCTGAATGCGCCCGAAGTGCTGGCCCAGGATCTGGATCAGGGCTTTCTGCTGCTCAGTGATCTGGGCACACGGACCTATCTGCCGGAACTCGACGAAACGCGGGCGGGATCGCTGTATGGCGACGCGCTGGACGCTCTGCTGGCCATGCAGACCCGCGTCGACAGCAGCGGGCTGCCGGCCTACGACAGCGCGCGACTGCGCACGGAGATGGAGCTGTTCGAGATCTGGTTTCTGCGGCGGCATCTGGACCATGAGGTCTCCGGAAGCGACGCCGAGCTGATTGAAGCCTGCATGGGCAGCCTGCTGCGCAGTGCGCTGGAGCAACCGACCCGCTTCGTGCATCGCGATTACCACTCGCGCAACCTGATGATCGTGCCCGGCGCCAATCCCGGCATCATCGACTTTCAGGACGCGGTGATCGGGCCGGTCACCTATGACCTGGTGTCCCTGCTGAGGGACTGCTACATCCAGTGGCCGCGGACTCGGGTGCACGACTGGGCCGAGGACTACCGGCAGCGTCTGGTCGCCGCCGGTGTCGTGGAGGTGGGCAGCACCCGCTGGCGCCGCTGGTTCGACTGGATGGGCCTGCAACGCCACCTCAAGGTCCTTGGCATCTTTGCCCGCCTGAACTACCGCGACGGCAAGCCAGGCTACCTCAAGGACCTGCCGCTGGTGCTCCATTACACCCTGGAAGTCTGCGCGCGCTACGGCGAACTCGCGGCCTTCGGCGAATGGCTGGAGCAGCGCACGCGGGGCGTCGATCTGACGCAGGTGCGGGAATAGCACGGCACGGGGCACGGGGCACGGGGCACGGGGAAAAGCTACGAGCTTCGTGCCTTGGCAGATCCAGACTTGTCTGGACCCACAAGAGCCGGCGTCATTGCGAGCCCGGACTTGATCCGGGGGAAGCAATCCAGGGGCATACGGCGCTACCCTGGATTGCTTCGTCGCTGCGCTCCTCGCAATGACGCATCAACAACTTGCGAGATGGGTTGATGGAGAGCCACCTGTTTCGGTCCGAAACTGCCCACAGACCATGAACTCGCCGTCGTAGGTCATGTTGTCCGCGTCAGCGGACTACGTGACATTGAGGTGCGTCACGTAGCTCGCTACGCGAGCAACGTGATCCACATCGGCAAATCAACAACTTACGATATGGTTCTATGGAGAGCCATCTCTTTCAGCCTACGCCCACCGGAGCGGCGCTGGCGCTGAAGAGCTTCGCGGCTGAAGCCGCTCCCACAGAGGGGCGAGCGCGTTCGAACCGGTCCGACATGGAAAGATCGTCCCGGGGCCAGCTCTTGCCGTGCCCGTGCCCCGCTCCTGAATCCCCGCCCCACTTACCAGAGCTTGCGCGTCACCACGAAGGCGAGCACTGCCGAAGCCAGCGACAGCAGCACATTGGCCAGCACGTAGATCACGGCGACGCGCTCCTGGCCGCGCAGCCACAGCGCCAGTGCATCCAGACTGAAGGCGGAAAAGGTGGTCAGACCGCCGAGGAATCCGACCATGGCCAGCGCATGCACGCTGGTGGTGTCGTGGCGCACGCTGGCCCAGGCGAAGAAGGCACCGGCGAGGCCGCAGCCGAGCACATTGACGGTCAGCGTCGCCCATGGCGCTGGCGCGCCAAGCGCCCGGACCACGCCCTGACCGATCCAGTAGCGACTGAGGGCGCCACCGGCACCACCCAGAGCCACCAGCAGGCTGAGCAAGATGGGGTTCATGGGGCCGGGGTCTGGGACACGGCGCACATCGAGTAGCCCCCCGGATCGAGCGGCTGCTGTGGGTCCGGACTTGTCCGGACGCTTCTGGCATGGGGCGGGAAAGCGTTCGGACAAGTCCGAACCCACCACAGCATGGCAAGTCCGCTGCAGGTCGCGCTGCCCGTTCCACACGTCCCGCTGCCCCTGGTCATACTGGCCACCTCACCCCTTCCTCCCCAAAGCCTCTGCCCGCCGCTCCCGTATCCAGTCCAGCCTCTCCTTGATCTTGATCTCGAGGCCACGGGCTACCGGCTGGTACAGGGTCTGCTCGCCCAGCTCTTCGGGAAATCCGCGCTGATCGAAAGCGATGCCCTGATCGGAATCGTGATCGTACTGATAGCCCTTGCCGTAACCCAGGCCTTTCATCAGCTTGGTGGGGGCGTTGCGCAGTTCCAGCGGCACGCCGAGGCTGCCGCCGGATTCGACCAGCGTCCGCGCCGACTGGTAGGCGGCGTAGGCGGCATTGCTCTTGGGGGCTACCGCCAGATAGAGCACCAGTTGCGCCAACGCCACCTCGCCTTCGGGTGAGCCCAGGCGCTCGTAGCTCTGCCAGGCATCGAGCGACATCGCCAGTGCGCGCGGATCGGCGTTGCCGATGTCCTCGCTGGCGAATCGGGTCAGACGCCGCGCCAGGTACTTGGGATCACAGCCGCCGTCGAGCATGCGGCAAAACCAGTACAGCGCAGCATCGGGATTGGAGCTGCGCAGGGTCTTGTGCAGCGCCGAGATCTGATCGTAGAAGGCCTCGCCACCCTTGTCGAAACGCCGAAAGCTCTCGGTGACCACGCTGCGCAGCAGTTCCAGCGTCAGCGTGCCACCATCCTCGATCTGGTCGGCGGCGATCTCCAGCAAAGTCAACGCCCGCCGGACATCGCCGTCGGCCACCTCGGCCAGACGCTCCAGCGCCGCAGCCTCGGCCTTGAGCCCGCGAGCACCAAGTCCGCGCTCGACATCATCCAGCGCCCGCTGCAAGGCCGCGATCAGCTGCCCGTCAGCCACCGCCTTGAGCACATGCACGCGACAGCGCGACAGCAGCGCCGAATTCACCTCGAAGGAGGGATTTTCGGTGGTGGCGCCGATCAGGGTGATGGTGCCGTCTTCCACATGCGGCAGAAAAGCATCCTGCTGGGCCTTGTTGAAGCGGTGCACCTCATCGACGAACAGCAAGGTGCGCTTGCCCTGCTCGCGATGGGCCCTGGCCGTGGCCACGGCAGCGCGGACTTCGGCGACACCGCCGAGTACCGCCGACATCGACAGGAATTCGGCCTCGCCCAGATGCGCGCACAGCCGCGCCAGCGTGGTCTTGCCGCAACCCGGCGGGCCCCAGAGGATCATCGAATAGGGTTTGCCGCCTTCCAGTGCCCGACGCAGTGGCTTTCCCGGCGCCAGCAGATGCGCCTGGCCGACGATTTCGTCCAGGCAGCGCGGACGCATGCGCTCGGCCAGCGGTGCCGAATCCCGCGCTGCGCTCATGCTCTGACTCGATCAGTGATGTCGCCGCGCACCGCAGCCTGCAGTTCGGCCATCGTGTAGGGCTTGATCAGCACCGCATCGAAACCGGCGATATCGTCCTCGCGGCTCATGGACCCGGTCGCCAGAATCCAGCGACAGACCAGTGTCGGCGCAATGGACTTGAGCAGGCGCGCGACTTCGTCGCCACGCTCATTGCCCAGATGCAGATCCACCAATACCGCATCGGGCAGCATCCTGCGGAACTCGACCTCGGCTTCGGCGCCGTTTGCGGCCACTGACAGGGTCGCGCCGGCGTGCTCGGCCATCGCGGCCACCCCCAGGCGCACGTCCTCGTCGTCATCCACCAGCAGAATGCGGGTGCGTGCCAGGGCCAGCTCGGGTTTCGCTGCCGCCGCGGCGTCGGCCTCGGGCTCGATGACCCGTACCGGCAGTTCGATCCGGAAGCGGGCGCCGCCGGCGGCCAGATTGCTGACCTGGATCTGTCCGCCGTGGACCGCAATCACGCGCTGGACCACCGCCAGGCCCAGGCCGCCACCATGTACCCGGGCGCCATGCTCGCCACGGAAATAGGGATCAAAGACGTGCTCCAGCTCGGCCACAGGGATGCCCGGGCCGGTATCGCTGACATCGCAGCGCCAGATCGGGTTGGCACCTTCGATCAGCTGACTGTCTACGCTCACCCGCCCGGCCTCGGTATAGCGCACCGCGTTGGTCAGCAGATTCACCAGCGCCTGCATGATCCGTTCGGCATCGATATCGATGCGCCTTCCGGCGCTGTCATCATGATGCTCGATCGTTATGCCCTTGGCTTCGGCAGCGGCTGACACCAGGGCGATGGCATCGCGGACCAGCGCATCCGGATGCACGAAACGGCGGTGCACCACCAGCCGGTCCTGCTCCGACAGGGCCAGGTTGAAGACATCCCGGGACAGCCGCGCAATCATGTCGGCGGCATGCGTGGCGGTATTCATGGCCTGCCGATGCTGGGGATCCAGTGGCAGATCCTTTAGCGCCGCCAGCGCCGAAACCAGTCCTTGCGAGGGATTGCGGATTTCATGGCCAGCCATGGCCAGCAGATCAGCGCGAGCTTGCTGCGCCGCCTCGGCAACCGCTGTCTGCGCGCGTGCTGCGCGCGCCCGCGACAGCAGCCAGAGCACGGCGATCAGGGCGACCAGCAAGGCCAGTCCGGCAATGATCGCCAGCGCCCGCTGCAGATGCAGCTCCGCGGTCAGGCTGCGCTGTTCGGCCGCGGCATCGGCGATCTCACGAGCCCGCAGTTGATCCCGGTAGGCGAAGTCCAGCGCTTCCAAGGATTCCACCCGACGCTGGTCCATGCCTAGCCGGCTCAGTTCGCGGCCCTTCAGCGCGTGCTCGAAGGCAGCCTGGTAGTCGCCGCTGCGGGCCAGACAATCACTCCAGGCGTATTGCATACGACCGGCGTCGGCAGGGTGCTGGGTGGGGTCGAACAGCAGTGCGGCTTCGGCAAAACTGCTCATGGCAGCGGTTGCAGCACCCAGTTCGCATTGCAACTTGCCCTGCACTTCGAGGGCGAAGGCCAGCAGATAGCCATTGCCCGCGACCCGCGCCTGCTCGACAGCGATGCCTGCGGATTCCAGCACTTCCGGCGAGGCCGACACGGCCTCGGCCGCGACTGCCGCAGCCACCAGCAGCTGTTGCGGCAGTTCCGAGCTGTCTTCGACCGGGGCCACGCGCATGGCCTCCTGCACCCGTTGCAGGGCGCGCTCATGCTCGCCGTTCTGATAGGCCACATTGCCCTGATTGAGCAGCGCCCGCGCCTGCCACTCACGGTTGCCAGCCTGCTGCGCGGCGATCAGTGCCTGTTCGGCCAGGCGCTGCGCCGCCGCCAGATTGCCGCCGCGTCCCTGCAGGGAGGACAGCCCGACCAGTGCCCGGGCTTCCAGATCGGGATTGCCCAGCCGCCGCGCCGTGGCCAGCGCGCGAATCAGCGGTTGCAGCGCTTCGTCGACGCGATTGACCTGCTGGACCGCTGCCGCGAAGTTCAGATCGATTTCCGCCAGCAGTTCCGGCTGCTCGGTGCTATCCCCCAGTTCCGCCCGCGCCCGATCGGCCAGATCCAGCACCTGGGCCCACAAGCCGCGGGCACGGTAATGCGCTGCCATACGCAACAGGGCAGCACTGGCTGCGGCGTGGTCATGCCCTTGCTGGGCCTCGGCCAGCTCTTCCGCGGCGGTGGTCAGATACTCATGGTCAGCCTGCGTCAACGCCCAGGCCGACGGGGTAACCACTGCCAACGTCAGTAGCAAGCCAAGCAGCAGCCTGCTGGCTGATAACCGGCTGCGGCACGGGGATGCAGGCGCGCGGCGACGAACGGATTTCTGAGCGGGCGGCGGCATTCCGTGGGCAAGTGGTGCAGGTACGTTACAAATTAGCAGATATGGGCATGATCGCGTGGCGGGAGCGCGGAAATTACCGATGGAATTGACGATCCCGATGGCCCTGGCGCATCCCTGCCCGCAGCACCTCGTCACGCCGACATGAGTGGTACAGCCAATGCGGGGTAGAATCTCCGCCCCCTGAAGTCCGCGAGTGCGCGTCATGCCCGGCAAGTTGTTCATCAAGACCCACGGCTGCCAGATGAACGAGTACGACTCGTCGAAGATGGCCGACGTGCTCCGCGCTGCCGACGGCATGACCCTGACCGAGGACGAAGCCGAGGCCGATGTCATTCTGGTCAACACCTGCGCCATCCGCGAGAAGGCCCAGGACAAGGTCTTCAGCCAGCTTGGTCGCTGGAACCTGCTGAAGAAGGCCAAACCGGAGCTGATCATCGGCGTCGGCGGTTGCGTGGCCAGCCAGGAAGGCGAGGCCATCGTCAAGCGCGCGCCCTATGTCGATCTGGTCTTCGGCCCGCAGACGCTGCACCGGCTGCCGGAAATGGTCGGACGCCTGCGCGCCGAAAAGCGTCCGCAGGTGGACATCTCCTTCCCGGAGATCGAGAAGTTCGATGCGCTGCCCGAGCCTCGCGCCGAGGGCCCGACGGCCTTTGTCTCGATCATGGAAGGCTGCAGCAAGTACTGCTCCTTCTGCGTGGTGCCCTACACCCGCGGCGAGGAAGTCAGCCGGCCCTTCGACGATGTCATCGCCGAGGTCGCTGAACTGGCTGAACAGGGCGTGCGCGAGGTCAATCTGCTCGGGCAGAACGTCAATGCCTATCGCGGCCCCATGCACGATGGCGAGATCTGCGACCTCGGCCTGCTGATCCAGTACATCGCCCAGATCGACGGCATCGGCCGTATCCGCTTCACCACCTCGCACCCGGTCGAATTCAACGACAGCCTGGTCGCCGCTTATGCCCAGTGCGACAAGCTCGCCAACTATCTGCATCTGCCGGTACAGGCCGGTTCCGACCGCATCCTGAGCGCCATGAAGCGCGGTCATACCGTGCTCGAGTACAAGCAAAAGATCCGCAAGCTGCGCGCCGTGCGCCCGGATATCAGCATCTCCACCGACATCATCGTCGGCTTCCCCGGCGAAACCGACGCCGATTTCGAAGCCACCATGAAGCTGGTCGAGGACATCCGCTTCGATCAGAGCTTCACCTTCATCTACAGCCGCCGACCCGGCACGCCGGCCTCGAATCTGGCCGATGACACGCCCGATCAGGTCAAGAAGGAACGCCTTTACCGCCTGCAGGCGCGGATCAACGAGTTCGCCCGCGATATCAGTCAGGCCATGATCGGCAGCACCCAGCGCGTGCTGGTCGAAGGCCTCAGTCGCAAGGATACGAACGAACTGACCGGCCGCACCGAGAACATGCGCTACGTCAACTTCGCCGGCCCCGAGCGCCTGATCGGACAGTTCGTCGATGTGGTCATCACCGAGGCAATGGCGAACAGTTTGCGCGGGCGGGTGGCAGTCGATCGGGACCCGGGACCCGGGACCCGGGACCCGGCTGAGCAGGCGTACGGCATCACCGAATAGTTCTTCGAAGCAGCGGCTCTCCATCCACTTGCCGGACAGGCTTCGCGCAACTGTTCAAGAGTCCGGTTCCGCAGTTCGCCCAGTATCGGTCTATACCACCCCGCGTACTTGCGCCCTTGCCTTTCCCGGGTCCCGGGTCCCCTGGTCCCGGGTCCCGCAGCCAGAACAAGCGCCTCGTAATCCCCAGGAAACCCACCATGCCCCGCATCCCCACCCCCTCCACGCTCGACTCGGAAACGCTGATCCTGGAACCGGAGGACAACGAGCGCCTGGCCAATCTTTGCGGCCCTTTCGACGAGCATCTGCGTGAGGTGGAACTGCGGGTGGGCGTGGAAATCGCCAATCGCGGCAATCTGTTCCGGCTGAGTGGCGCGCCGGAAGCGGTCAAGTCGGCGGCGCGACTGTTGCGGCTGCTGTACGAGGCTGCCGACCGCGAGGTCCTGACCGCCGCCAATGTGCATCTGGCGATCAAGGAACTCGGGGCCGACGAGTACGCCGAGCGGGCCGCCGCGGGCAGTCAGGAAGTCGTCATCCGCACCAAGCGCGGCGTGGTCCGCGGTCGCGGCGCCAATCAGGTGCGCTATCTGCACGCAGTAGCCAGCCACGACATCAATTTCGGCATCGGCCCGGCGGGTACCGGCAAGACTTATCTGGCGGTCGCCAGCGCGGTGGAAGCTCTGGATCGCAATCGCGTGCAGCGCCTGCTGCTGGTGCGACCGGCCGTGGAGGCCGGCGAAAAACTCGGCTTTCTGCCGGGCGATCTGACCCAGAAGGTCGATCCCTATCTGCGCCCGCTGTATGACGCGCTGTACGAGATGATGGGCGTGGAGAAGGTCACGCGCCTGCTCGAACGCAATGTCATCGAGATTGCGCCGCTGGCCTTCATGCGCGGCCGCACCCTGAACGATTCCTTCGTGATCCTTGACGAGGCCCAGAACACCACCATCGAACAGATGAAGATGTTTCTGACCCGTATCGGCTTTGGCTCCACCGCGGTGATCACCGGCGATGTCACCCAGATCGATCTGCCGCGCAAGGATCAATCGGGTCTGCGTCACGCCATCGAGGTGCTGAAGGGCGTGGATGGCATAAGTTTCACGTTCTTCCAGAGCGGCGATGTGGTCCGGCACCCCCTGGTGGCGCGTATTGTTCAGGCCTACGAGCGCTTCGAGCAGCGGGAGTGATGCCACCGGATTCCACGGCCGTCGAGGCCACGCTGGAGCTGTTGCTGGGCTATGGCTGCGGCAGACGCGGCATACCGGCACCCCGCTCCTATGCACGCTGGGCGCAGTCGGCGCTGAGCGCGGCCGGCTGCCGCGGTCACCATCAACTGTCCTTGCGCGTGGTCGACGCCGACGAGGGCCTGGCGCTGAATCGCGACTACCGCGGCAAGGCCTACGCGACCAATGTACTGTCCTTTCCGGCCGATGCACTGATCGATGATGGGCAGACCCGGCTGCTCGGTGATATCGCCCTGTGCGCGCCGGTGGTGGCGCGCGAGGCCGCCGAGCAGGGCAAGACGCTGCAGAGTCACCATGCGCATCTTTGCGTACACGGCGTTTTGCACCTGCTCGGCTACGATCACGAGGATTCGGCGGCTGCCGAGGTCATGGAGGCGATCGAGATCCAGGCGATGCAGCGCCTTGGATTTGCCAATCCCTATGAAACTACCGGCCCAAGTGCATGACTGATCTGGAACCCCTCAAGCAGCTCGAAGCCGATGCCCGGCAACTGTTGGCGGCGCCGTGGGAGATGGATCTCGCCGAGCGGGTCTGCGTCACGGCCGAGGAACTGGCTGAGCCGCTGAACGATGCCCGCCACAGCTCGCTGGCCGAAGCCGTGCTCGGCTTTGCCGCCTATCTCAGCGCCTTTGCCGACTCTCGAGTAGGACCGGTGGACGCCAATCGCCTGCAGCTGGTGGCGCTGCTCGACGCCGTGACCGAACAGCTGCAACGCCTGGAAACCTCGTCGGCACTGGACATCATCCTGCCGGCACCGCAGAGCGCCGAGCCGACGCCGGCACCGGTCGAAGCCCAGTCCCCCGTGTTGACCCCGGCTGACAGGCCGGAGCCGGAGCCGCAGCCGAGCACCGACTCCTCCAGTTCGCCGCCCAACACCATCATCTTCATCGACCCGACCGGTCGCGATGCTGGCACGCTGGGACTGGCGCTGGAAGACGTTGGTTACGTGGTGCAACCCTTGTTGCGGCTGGACCGGCAGACCGCTCAATGGCTGGCCAAGACCGAGGTCAAGGGCTTGATCCTGCCGGCGGCAGGTCTGGACGTCTGGGACAAGCTGCTACAGCTGGATCCTTCGCTGGACCAGGCACGTCGCCGTATCGGCCTGTTCGTGGTCTCCCGCAGCGATGAGCCGCGCCTGCGACTGAAGGCCGGTCAGGCCGGCGCCGACGGCTTCTTCGTCCTGCCGGGCGATGTCGATGCGCTCGCGGTGGAGATTGTCGAAGTGCTGCGTGATCGCCTGGACCCCTACCGGGCGCTGATCATCGACGACGACAGCTCGATGACCATGGTGGTCGAATCGGTGCTGAAGCGCTCGGGCATGGAGTCACGCGCCATCAATGATCCGACGCTGGCGCTGTCGACGCTGGAGAATTTCGTGCCGGACGTGATCCTGCTGGATCTGCACATGCCGGGTCTGAATGGTCTGGAACTGCTGAGCCTGTTCCGGGCGCATCCGAAAACGGCGTTCACGCCGGTGGTGCTGATCTCGGGTGACGAAGACCAGGAGCGACGCTTCGAAACGCTTACCGCTGGCGGCGATGACTATCTGATCAAGCCCTTGCGCCCCAAACATCTGGTCGCCGCCGTCACCGGTCGCGCCCAGCGCTCACGCTGGCTGCGCCGCGCCCTTCGGCACACGACCACACCATTGCCGCCGCCCTAGGCGATGGTTGTCGGTTGTCGGTTGTCGGTTGTCGGTTGTTGGTTGTTGGTTGTTGGTTGTTGGTTGTTGGTTGTTGGTTGTTGGTTGTTGGTTGTTGGTTGTTGGTTGTTGGTTGTTGGTTGTTGGTTGTTGGTTGTTGGTCGCGAATGTAGGCTGTCGCGCGGGGCCAGTCGCGGATGAATCCGCTCCCACAGTTCTGCGGTAGCGGTCCGCAAGGCTTTCTGTGGGAGTCCCGGTCGCCCCTGGCGGTGCACTTATTCGCGCATCAAACCGTGGAAGTAGGTCACGTTGACCCGAAGGGTCTACGTGACAGCTGCGTCAGTCACGTAGGCCGCTACGCGGCCAACGTAACCTACATTAAAATCAAATACTTGCGGAATATTTGGTGGGAGCGGACTTTGTCCGCGATGCCTGCCGGTGCCGCTGGCCCGGTCGCGGCTGAAGCCGCTCCCACAGGGGCGGCCGCAAGAATGCTATCTGCTGCTTCCTCCGCGTTCTCTCTGCTTTTCCTTTGCGTACTCTGCGTCCGGCTCTTGTTCAGACCCTGGCCTCTGGCCTGGATGTTCACGGCCAACGGTCATGGCTGCGAGCCACCGGCAATTATGAAAGTCGCTGGTGCCATGACCGTTGCATAGGGTTTCTTGCCTAACCCCTCCCCAGCCCTCCCCGAACATCGGGGAGGGAGCGACATCACTAGCCTGAACGACTTTCACGGCAACCTGGATCTGACAGTCGCGACGCGAGGTCGCTCCTACAGGCGCAGCGGCCCGGCATAGACCCGTCCTGCCGGTTTGGGCCGGAAACAGGGTGCGCTGGCGATGAACTCGGGATCGGCACTGCGCGGCTCCCAGGCCGGCACCGCGGCCAGCGGCAGCGTGGATTGATCCTTGGGATCGGCCGCTGCCCGGCCGCTGCCGATGCCGGCGGCCACACAGCGGTCGAGCAGGGCCAGCCGCTGCGACGGGTCCAGATCACGCCAGCTGGAATCATCCGCCAGGACGGCGATCACCTTGCCCGCCTGCAGATCGTAGGGCCGGGTCTGGCGCAGCTCGAACAGAGCATGGCCGATCACCCAGACCGCGGCCCGGGCCCAATCGTCGCGGCGCTCGATCAGCAAGCCAGCCCAGTCGTGGTTCTGCAGCGCCTTGATCAGCGTGCGGTCCTCGGTCAGCACCACGGTGCCGGCCTCGTCGATATGGGTGAGGGCCTGCTGGTGGCGAGTGCGCTGTTTCGGCCCCACCGCCAGAATGCCCGCCCACTGACCCTGATGAATGGCCCATTTGCTCAGCGGCCACTGCAGCCACATCAGCGCGCCGTAGAGATCGTGCAGCGAGTCGCGACGCATCGCGATCAATCCGCGCGCGCCGATGCGTTGCTCGTAGCTCATGCCGTCACTGGCGAGGGAAACGTCCTGCTCGGCGAAACTCAGCCCGCCCGGCAGCCGCGACGCGGCCAGCCGGTTGAGCTCGGCCAGAGCGTCGTCCCAGGGCAATTCGAACAGCGCCGCGTACTCGGCCAACTGGTCAAAGGGCGGCGATTGCCAGCGCTCGTGCATGTTCAGTCTTCCAGCCCGTTCGCATCGACAATGTCACGTAGCCCGCGACGCGGCCAACGTGACCTACGCTGCGAATCGGATTCGCACCGGGTCCCGCCTCAGGCCAGCACACCGTGGAGATCATGCTCGTCGGCCTCGACGATGCGCACGTCGACGAACTGGCCCGGTTGCAGCTGCGGGGCATCGGCTTTGGCCAAGGCAGCCTTGCGCTTGCCGCCGCGGGTGCCGGTGGCGATATGCACCTGACCATCGATGTCAGGGGCGTCGGCGCTGCTGCGACCGATGGCGACCGTGGGTCCGACCTGATCGATCAACACCCGCTGCACGCTGCCGACCTTGGCCTGCAGGCGCTGGGCGCTGATCTCGGCCTGCTTTTCCATGAAGCGCTGCAGGCGTTCCTGCTTGATCTCTTCCGGCACCGGATCGGGCAGCTCGTTGGCCCTGGCGCCGGTCACCGGCGAATAGGCAAAGGCGCCCACGCGGTCAAGCTGGGCTTCATCGAGAAAATCCAGCAGTTCCTCGAACTCGGCCTCGGTCTCGCCCGGAAAGCCGACAATGAAGGTGCTGCGCAGGGTGATGTCGGGACAGATGTCACGCCAGGCGCGAATCCGTTCGATGTTCTTCTCGCCGCTGGCCGGGCGCTTCATCAGCTTGAGGATGCGCGGATTGCTGTGCTGGAAGGGAATGTCCAGATAGGGCAGCACCTTGCCCTCGGCCATCAACGGCACCACCTTGTCGACGTGCGGATAGGGATAGACGTAGTGCATCCGCACCCAGATGCCGAGCTCGCCCAGCGCATCGGCCAGATCCAGAAAGCGCGTCTGCCGGGACTGTCCGCGCCAGTCGCGCGCGGCGTATTTGAGGTCGACGCCGTAGGCGCTGGTGTCCTGCGAGATCACCAGCAGCTCCTTGACGCCGGCACGGGCCAGCTTTTCGGCCTCGATCAGCACTTCGTCGATCGACCGGCTGACCAGATCGCCGCGCATCGACGGGATGATGCAGAAGCTGCAGCGATGATTGCAGCCCTCGGAAATCTTCAGGTAGGCGTAGTGCCGCGGCGTCAGCTTGAGGCCCGCCGGCGGCACCAGATCCATGAAGGGATCGTGCTGCGGCGGCATCTGTGCGTGTACCGCATTGAGTACCGAGGTGTAGTCCTGCGGGCCCGAGATCGACAGCACCCCGGGAAACTTCTCGCGGATCATCTCGGCACGCGCGCCCAGGCAACCGGTCACCACCACCTTGCCGTTCTCGGCCATGGCCTCGCCGATGGCGTCCAGCGACTCTTCCACGGCGGCGTCGATGAAGCCACAGGTGTTGACCACCACCACATCCGCCGAATCGTAGCTGGGCACGATGGCATAACCCTCGGCCCGCAACTGCGTCAGGATGCGCTCGGAATCGACCAGAGCCTTGGGGCAGCCGAGGCTGACGAAACCGATCTTGGGCGCGGCAGCGGACATGGGCGGGCTTTGTGAAAACGGGGCGTGGAGTATAGGTGCTTGGCTGCCGGTTGGGGGGCACGGGGCACGGCCTTGAGGAGGGACGCGCGCCTGCGCGGCCGCTCTTGAATTTCCGGCCAGGCAAAGCGGCGCCGCAGCGCGGCGCCCTCCACAGCGGCCGCAAGCACTCTCAGGTGCCAACCGCTGGCCCGCGGCTCATGGAGAAGGCCCTGGAGGCTTCCCCGTGCCTACCCGGGCCGCGCTGCGCCAGGACAGCAGCGCGAACAGCGCCGCCAGTGCATAGACGCTGCTGTAGGCCAGGACCGGGCGCTGGGCCTGCAACAAGGAGAACACCAAGCCGCCCAGGGCCAGGGCCCCGCTGGTGGCGAGCGCCGAGCACAGCTGCATCGCCGAGGAATACTTGCCCTGCTGTTCCCTGGGCGCCAGTTTCAGCGTCAGTACGCCGAGTATCGGAAAGGACATGCCCATGCCTAGCCCGGCCAGCGACCAGCCGACCAGCACGATGATGGCCGGCATCCAGCCCAGGACGCTGAGCATGCACAGCAAGATCCCGACGCCAATCAGCAGGCTGCCGCGCGACAGCCACCCAAGCCGCCGGCTCTGGTCGTCGATGCGCGACTGCAGCTGGCTGCCCAGGCTCCAGCACAAGGCACCGCCAGTCAGTGCCAGGCCGGCAGCCGTGATGCTCCAGCCGGCCTGCTGATGCAGCCACAGCGGCACGAAGCCCTCGCACAGGAAAAAGGCCGCGGAATTGAGTCCACGCATGGCAATGACCGTCGGCAAGCCTCGGGCCAGGATCAAGGTGCCGTCGGGCAACAGTCGCGCGGCCGAGATCACGGCCGCCGCGAGGGCAAGAAGAACGACCGGCACCGTCCACACGCCGGCATAGCCAGCGGTCGCCAATCCGACGCTGCTGATCGAGGCCAGCAAGGCCCACGGCAAGGTGCGCCAGGCGCGTTGCGGGCCCGGCGCCGACTCTCCGGTCTCGCGTAGGGCCGGCAGGATCAGCAGCGCCACCGGCAGCAACAGCAGGGCCACACCGAGAAACAGCCAGCGCCAGCCCCAATACTCGACGATCCAGCCGGAAATCGCCGGCCCGACGATTGCCGGCACCACCCAGGCGGTGGAAAACAGCGCGAACAGTCGCGGATGCAGCGCTGATGGCAAGGCGCGTGCGGTGGATACGTACAGGGCCACGCCCAGCGCGCCCACGCCCAGACCCTGGACAATACGACCGGCAATCAGTGCTGCCATCGATGAGGCCAGTCCCGCCACCAGCAGACCCAGCGCAAACAGGGCCATGCCAGCGGCCATGGACCGGAACGGACCATGCCGATCGCAATCCTGTCCGGACCAGACCATCGACACCACCGAGCCGGCCAGGGTCCCGCCGAAAGCCAGCGCGTACAGCGGCAGTCCGTCCAGCGCCGTGGCCACGGCCGGCATGCCAGCGGCAACTCCGATGGCCTCGAAGGCAATCATCGAACACAGCGCCACCGCGCCGATGCTGAGGCTGCGCCATTGCGGTGCGAACAAGGAGGTCTGCATCTTGATCTCTGCCACGGCTTCCATGTCTGGTCTCTTCAGAGCGTCCGCAATAGCATGCAAGCTCAAGTCAACTTGAGGTCAAGCGATGAGGGCCGAGGTGCTGCTCAGTGTAGGCGAAGTGGCCAGGCGCAGTGGCGTCGCGGTCTCGGCGCTGCATTACTACGAGGCTCAGGGCCTGCTGTCCAGCGAACGCAGTCTCGGCAATCAGCGCCGCTATCGGCGCCAGGTGTTGCGGCGCATCGCCTTCATCCGCGCTGCCCAGGCCCTGGGTATCAGCCTCGCCGAGATCGCCCAGGCGCTGCAGCAACTGCCGCAACAACGCACCCCGACCAAGGCCGACTGGACGCGCCTGTCCAGCCACTGGCGCGCCTCGCTCGACCAGCGCATCGCCGATCTGCAGGCCCTGCGCGATCAGTTGCAGAGCTGCATCGGCTGCGGCTGTCTGTCGTTGAAAGCCTGCCGTTTGTACAACGCGAACGATCAGCTGGCCGCACAGGGCCCGGGGGCCAGGCGGCTGGGAGCGAAGCAGGCGAGCGAGTGAATACCGGGACCCCTCTCGTGCGCAGTTGATTTTCCGACCTTCGCAGTGGTGCTGCGGCCGTAGCGCGGCTCCGGCGCGCGTGGGTTTGGGGCCGCGCCTGCGGGTCTTCGCGCCGGCGGCCGCGGCTCTGTAATCCGGGAAGCGCCGGGCGCCTCGCGTGTGTGGCTTGTGGCTCTATTGACGTCTGCCGACGCGAAGGACCCGGCCTACGCCAGCTACCGCGCGGCGGCCCGTTCGGATTCCGTCAGCGCCACCTTGTTGCGCAGGTACACCGGCATGGCCTGGCGGGCTTCGAGGCCAAGTCCGGCGCGCAGTGCGCGCGCGCCCAGACGGGCCACGGCGCTGGCCTGGGGATAGATGCTGCGCTCGATGGCGTCCATGCGATAGCCCAGTTGCTCGTCGAGCAGCTTGCGGTAGGCGCGTAGCCCGGGGCCCACCGCGCACCAGACATCGTCGCCGGGCAGTTTCAGCTGTTCCGGCTTGCACAGGCGCTCCTCGGCAACGGGGACAACCAGTCCGGATTCGTCAACCTCGAAATAGCCCGCATAGACCTCGCCCATGCGGGCGTCGGCCAGCGCCAGTATCGGCGTCGCCGCGCCGCGATCGAAGCCTTCCTGGGCCAGTGCGGCTAGCGAGGACACCGGCAACGCCGGGATGTCCAGGCCGTAGGCGATGCCCTGGGCCGCGGCCACCGCCATGCGCACGCCGGTAAAGGCGCCGGGGCCGCAGCCAAAGGCCACCGCATGCAGATCGAGCTTGCTCAGCCGGGCATCGGCCATGACCGCGTCGATCATGACCAGCAAGCGATCACCATGTCGGCGACCGCCATCTTCCAGGCGCTCGCGGATCTCGCCTCCGGCAAAGACGGCGACTGACAACACCTCGGTGGAACATTCAATCGCGAGCAGGTTCATGGCGTCGGGTCGCTGGCAACGGCGGATGATTCGGGTGCGGCACTGTACCAGTCGAGCCGGCGGGTCAGGTACATGGCCGTGGCCAGCAGCAGCGCGAGGCCGATGGCACCCAGCAGCAAGGACAGCTCTTCCGCCTGGATCAGCACCAGCAGGAAACCATAGAGCCCAGCCAGCACGCCGCCGCCGAGCAGGCCGCGCAGCCAGCCCTGCAATACCGCGGCACTGTAACCGCCGACCATGGCAACGACGGCACCGGCCGCGAGCAGATAGGCACTGACAAATCCAACATGTTCGGACAGCGCCAGCAGCAGCAGGTAGAACACCGCCAGTGCGAGGCCCACCAGTGCGTAGTGGAAGGGATGCAGGCGCACACCGACCAATACTTCGGTGAGGAACAGCGCCGCCATGGTCAAGGCGAGCACCAGAATGCCGTACTTGGCGCTGCGCTCGTTCTGCTGGTACACGCCGCCGGGCTCCACCAGGGCCACACCCACGGCCTGCTGTCCCCAGACCGACATGGCATCGGCACTACGGATCAGCGTGGGAATGCCGGTGGAGAGATCCAGCAGTCGCCAGTCGGCGCTGAAGCCCTGAGCGCTGATCTCGCGCTGGCGCGGCAGGGCGCCACCGGCAAATCCCGGATGTGGCCAGTCGCCGCTCAGCGCGAACTCGAATTCGGCGGCGTTGGGCACCACATTCAGCGCCCGGGCGCCGGCCAGTTCCAGTTCCAGCGACACCGGCACGCGCTCGGGGCCGTCCTCTGGCCAGGGAATCGGAGCGCTGAGCACCGGTCGATCGAAACTGCTGTTGCCCGCCGGTACCGCTCCCAGATTCCAGCGCTCGGCACTGGGCTTGAGCTGTACCGGCGATCCAGCCACGCTGAGCGTGCGAATTTCGCGCAGCCCGGTGAGATCGCCCGGCGCCAGCAGCAACGAGACCTGCTGCAGATTCCAGCCGTCTTCGACCTCGGCCGCCGCATCCATCTGCGAGCGGTCGAACTCGGCATCCACAGCCAGCTGCGCGGTATAGATCGGCAGAGCGTAAATGCCGAGCTGTCGCGATTCGGCGCTGAGGCTGGCACGCACCCGGGCCTCGGCTGCCGACAACAGCAGCCAGCGGCGTTCCTTGATCAGTTCATGGTCGGCATTGCTGCGCTCACGACTGTATTCGAAGCGCAGCAGCGGCAGCAGCACGTTCTGCTCCCGGCCCCAGCCGGCGGCAATGCGCTCTTCGGCCTCACTGGCGAGGCCGGCGCGCTCGCGCACCAGTCCATAGATCAGACTCAGCGGTATCAGCAACAGCAATGACAGCGCGCCCAGCACAAACAGTTTGAAGGTGGTGGAGCTGGCGAACAGGGATCGGGTCATGATCGGCACACCGGGTTGGGTCAGTCATAGCTGAACCCAGAGCCGGGCGCGCCGTCGGGCAGTCAGCGTCGGGCTGATGGCGAAGGCGGGCAAGCAGCGGGCAGCCCCTGTTCCCACTTTGCATGCAAGGCGTGAAAGCGGACTTCAGCCGAGCCGGTCATTGTTTCGACACCTGCACAGGACCGGACCGATGACTTCCCTGCTCTTCTCTACCTACGACGCCATCATTGAACGCCTGCGCGGCATGGGCGAATACGTCCCCCGCCTGGTGATGCGCCTGATCATGGGCTGGGAGTTCTTTGAGGCTGGTCTGGAGAAATTCCGCGGCGACAACTGGTTCACCAGTATCCAGGACAGTTTTCCCTTCCCCTTCAACATGGTCCCGGCCGATTTCAGCTGGAATCTGTCCATCGTCTTCGAGATCGGCGGGGCGATTGCCCTGTGGCTGGGTCTGGGTACCCGCTTCTTCGCCTTCTCGCTGCTGTTCCTGACCTTCGTCGCAACCGCCGCTGTCCACTGGCCGAGCATGATCGGCATGTGGAGCGACCTGTTGAAGGGCTACGCGATTTCCGACATGGGTCACGGCAACTTCAAGCTGCCGCTGCTGTTCGTGGTCATGCTGATTCCGCTGGTGTTCAACGGTGCCGGCAAGCTCAGCCTGGATCACCTGATCCGCGTCTGGATGGGCCGTCCCGAACCCGGTCCGACGATGGATGGCTATGCCGTGGGTCTGGGATTGGCCGTACTCGGCTTCCCCTTCCTGATGCTGATCCCGACCATCGGCCTGAGCTTCCTGGTCATCGCCGCACTGGCCGCCGGATACGAGTGGCGCAAGGGTCGGGCCTGAACTCGATGGCAGCTGGCTGGCTGAGCCGCCCCCTGTGGGAGCGGCTTCAGCCGCGATAAGCGGGCGTTCCGGGCGCTGCCGGAGTGCGTCTCGTCGAGCATCAAGCTCTGGAGGTAGGTCACGTTGACCCGAAGGGTCTACGTGACAACTCTGCAAATCACGCCGGCCGCTTCACGGCCATCATTGCCGACTTCGGGATCCATGGCCTGCCCCGTCTTACCCGGAAGAAACTCCAACGGCGACAGTGACTTGCCGATTACCGAAGCGTCGCGGGCAGAGCCCGCTCCCACAGGCGCGACTCGGCGGAACCCGCGCCGCAGGTTCTGCCATCAGCGCCTACACGTTGAAGCGGAAGTGCAGCACATCGCCTTCCTGCACGATGTAGTCCTTGCCTTCCAGCCGCAGCTTGCCCTCGGCCTTGGCGCCGGCCTCGCCCTTGAGACGGATGTAGTCCTCGTAGGCAATGGTTTCGGCGCGGATGAAGCCCTTCTCGAAATCGGTGTGGATCACGCCTGCGGCCTGCGGTGCGGTGAATCCGGCCTTGATGGTCCAGGCGCGCACTTCCTTTTCGCCAGCGGTGAAATAGGTCCGCAGGCCCAGCAGCTTGTAGCCGGCGCGGATCACCCGGTTCAAACCGGGCTCTTCCAGGCCCATGTCGGCCAGGAAGGCGCCGCGATCCTCGTCGTCCAGCTGCCCCAGCTCCTCTTCGATGGAAGCGCACACCGGCACCACTTCGGCGCCCTCGGTGGCCGCGCGCGCGCGCACGGCGTCCAGATAGGGGTTGTTCTCAAAGCCATCTTCCTTGACGTTGGCCACGTACATCACCGGCTTCATCGTCAACAGGAACAGTTCCCGCAGCAACGCACGCTCTTCGGGGCTGAGATCGACCGAACGTGCAGGCCGGCCGGCATTGAGCGCGTCGCGAACCTTGGTCAGACCCGGCTTGCGTGCGATCGCTTCCTTGTCGTTGGCCTTGGCAGCGCGCTCGACCCGATTCAGCGCCTTCTCGACACTGTCGAGATCGGCCAGCGCCAGTTCGGTGTCGATGGTGTCGATATCGGAGATCGGATCGATCTTGCCGTTGACGTGGACGATGTCCTCGTTCTCGAAACAGCGCACGACGTGTGAGATCGCATCCACCTCACGGATATGCGCCAGAAACTGGTTGCCCAGGCCCTCGCCCTGCGCCGCGCCCTTGACCAGACCGGCGATATCGACGAACTCGATCGTGGTCGGAATGATCTTCAGCGGCTTGGCAATCTTCGACAGGGCGTCGAGCCGCGGATCCGGCACCGGAACCACGCCGACATTGGGATCGATGGTGCAGAAGGGATAGTTGGCCGCAGCGATACCCGCCTTGGTCAAAGCGTTGAAAAGCGTGGACTTGCCGACGTTCGGCAGACCGACGATGCCGCATTTGATGCCCATGGTGCAGGTACTCCGCGGAAACGAGATCCGCCTTTGAGAAAAGTAAAAAGTGAAACGTAAAACGTCAATAAAAGCAGTGGTTTGACGCTCTGATTGACGTTTTACGTTTTACGTTTCACCTTGCTTGCGTCGGCATCAGGACCTTGCCGAAACCTTTGCCGTATGCAACAGCGTCATCGCCCGTTCCATTTCCCCATCCCGGCACAGCGGCATCACCGCCAGTGCGGCGTCGATGGCCTCGTGGATGGCCTGATCATCGGCGACGCTGGGCCGACCCAGCACCCAGGGAGTGACCATGTCCTTGCGCCCGGGATGACCGATACCGATGCGCAGTCGGTGAAACTTGCCATGCCCCAACTGGGCCATGGTGTCGCGCAATCCGTTCTGGCCACCATGGCCACCGTCGAACTTGAGCCGGGCCACGCCGGGCGGCAGGTCCAGCTCGTCATGCACCACCAGTGCTTCGGCTGGATCGATCTTGTAGTAGTTCAGCACCGCAGATATCGCGATGCCACTGCGGTTCATGTAGGTGGTGGGCTTGACCAGCAACAGGGTGTCGCGGCCACCGGCCGACTTGCCCACTTCAGCGTTGAGCCTGGATTCCATCAGCAGGCGCACACCCAGTTGCCCGGCCAACGCATCCAGAAACCAGAAGCCAGCATTGTGCCGTTGCCGGGCATGCTCTGCGCCCGGGTTGCCCAGGCCAAAAACCGCGCGTATCGCCATCGACGCTGAAAACCTCCGGGGACGCTCTGCTCAAAACGACATCGGCCGACCGTTTCCGGCCGGCCGATGTCTGCACACCAGTAACGATTACTTCTTCGCAGCAGGCTTGGCCGGCGCAGCCGCAGGCTTGCCACCCGCAGCCGGCTTCTTGCCAGCCGCTGCCGGAGCCGCTTCGGCGCCTTCGGCGGCCTCTTCGGCTACTTCCTCGACCGTCATGCGGGCCACGACCACCGCCAGATCATGCTCGCGACCCAGCTTCAGCGAAGGCACTTCCACGCCTTCCGGCAGCTTGATGTCGGAGATGTGGATGGTGTCGCCCACATTCAGATTGGCCAGATCGATCTCCAGGTATTCCGGCAGATCCTTGGGCAGGCAGCTGATTTCCAGATCGTTGAGCTCGTGCAGCACCAGCGCGCCACCGGTCTTGCCGGCCGGCGAGATTTCCTGATTCAGGAAGTGCAGCGGCACGCGCAGACGCACCGGCTCGGTTTCCGACACGCGCTGGAAATCGATGTGCATCAGGTAGGGCTTGTACGGATGACGCTGCAGATCGCGCAACAGCGCCTTCTGCTTGTCGTTGCCCACATCCAGTTCCAGGATCGAGGTATAGAACCACTCGTTCTTGGCGTAGCGATAAGCCAGCAACTGGTCCAACTGCAGCAGGCGCGGCGCTTCACCGCCACCGTAAAGAATTGCCGGCACCTTGCCCGCGCGGCGAAGGCGGCGGCTCGCACCCTTACCTTCGTCGGTGCGGAACTCCACCGGCACGTTTCTGATCTTAGCCATGTTCTGATTCCTTCATTGGTGGGTGTTCCATCCGGGTACACCCTTGGGAGAAAGGTCGCGGCGTTCCACGCCACGCCTCACCTCAACGCAACCGTCCGCGACCAGACGGTTCGAGGGGTGAGCATTGCGGACTGCGGTGTGCGGCAGATCGCAAGGCTCAAACCTCTCCAGGAGCTGTAAAACGTGAAACGTAAAACGTCAATTGGAAGCCGGCCCTGATTGACGTTTCACGTTTTACGTTTGACCGCTTCTAGTCCACATACAAGGAACTGACGCTCTCTCCCCCGGCGATGCGGCGGATGGTTTCCGCGAGCAGTTCGGCGACCGAGAGCTGGCGGATCTGCTTGCAGGCGCGGGCTTCGGGTCGCAGCGGAATGGTGTCGGTGACGACCAGCTCGTCGAGCACCGATTTGCTGATGTTGTCGACGGCAGCGCCGGAGAGGACCGGATGCACGCAGTAGGCCACCACCTTGTTGGCGCCGCGCTCTTTCAGTGCTGCGGCCGCGGCACACAGGGTGCCGGCGGTGTCGACGATGTCATCGACCAGGATGCAGGTCTTGTTGGTGACGTCACCGATCAGGTTCATCACCACCGATTCGTTGGCCTTGGGACGACGCTTGTCGATGATGGCGAGATCGGCATCATCGAGGCGCTTGGCCATGGCCCGGGCGCGAACCACGCCGCCGACATCGGGAGCCACGACGATCAGCTCATCGCCGGCATAGTTGCGCCACATGTCGGCCAGCAGCACCGGCGAAGCATAGACATTGTCCAGCGGCACATCGAAAAAGCCCTGGATCTGGTCGGCGTGCAGGTCGACGGTCAACACCCGGTCGGTGCCGACGGTGCCGATGATGTCGGCCGCCACCTTGGCAGTGATCGGCACCCGTGCGTTGCGCGCGCGGCGATCCTGGCGGGCGTAGCCGAAATAGGGCATGACCGCCGTGACTGAGGCGGCCGAGGCACGCTTGAAGGCATCGACCATCACCAGCAGTTCCATCAGGTGATCGGCGGTCGGCGGCGAGGTGGGCTGGATCAGGTAAATGTGCTGGCTGCGCACATTTTCCATGATCTCGACCGCCACTTCGCCGTCGCTGAAGTGGCCAACATTGGCTTTGCCCAAAGGCACGCCAAGCTCGAAAGCGATCGAACTCGCGAGGCG
Organism: Lysobacterales bacterium; assembly: GCA_050250665.1. GTDB lineage: Bacteria > Pseudomonadota > Gammaproteobacteria > Xanthomonadales > SZUA-5 > JADKFD01. The sequence goes on from JBFWOF010000002.1 coordinate 92,077, forward strand.
CGGATGCGCGTTCCCGGTGAAAATCATCAGCCCGGGATTATTGAGGTCGGTGCGTTTAGAGCTCATAGGATTATTGGCTGGGGCGCTAGGACTCGAACCTAGGAATGCGGGAATCAAAATCCCGTGCCTTACCAGCTTGGCGACGCCCCAAGCTGTCCGCAGTCGCTCGGAGGCCGTCCTTCAACGACACCAGAGACCGACTGTGGAGCCCGCTATTTTCAAGCGCCGGGGCTGATCTTGTCAAACCAATTCGTGATTGAGCTCGCGGCGCGGCCAATCCAGCCCGGCGGCAGGCCTTCCACGGCGCGCTGTGCCGAGTCCAGATCCGACGTCTGCGCGTACACCGCACTGCCGCTGCCACTGAGGTGGGCGCTGCCTGTACGCCTGCGCAGCCAGTCCATCGCCGCCCGGACAGCGGGCTCGCGCACGGCCAGCGCCGTGAATACATTGTCGCCGGGCGGGTCATCGCGATAGTCGTGGGGATCCATCGGCGCGCAATCGCGTTTGAGTGCCGGATCGGCGAACATCGGCCCGGTGGCCAGAGCCACGCCGGGAAAGATCACGGCATAACTGCGCGGCACGTAGGGCAAGGGCGTCAGTATCTCGCCGACACCGGCGGCAAAGGCGGGTTGCTGGCCGATGAACACCGGCACGTCCGCACCCAGTTCGGCGCCGATACGGATCAGCTCGGGCACGGCCAGATGCAAGTCCCACAACTGGTTCAGTCCCAGCAGCACCGCTGCCGCGTCGGCACTGCCGCCACCGAGGCCTGCGCCGCTGGGCACCTGTTTGCGCAAGCTCAGCGTACAGCCCCGATCAGGCCCGGCCAGGCGCTGCAAGCGGCGCGCAGCGCGGACCACCAGATCGGATTCGGGCGGCACCTCGACCAGCCCGCCGCGACGGGCGATGATGCCGTCATCACGGTCGGCGATCTCCAGCTCATCGCACCAGTCGATCAGCTCGAAGGCCGTCTGCAACAGGTGATAGCCATCGGCGCGGCGGCCGATGATGTGCAGAAAACGGTTGAGCTTGGCTGGCGGTCGCAGCGACAGCACCGGGCTCGGGCTCATTCGAAGGTCCAGCTGCGCACCGAGACCCGCACCTGATGTTCGCCCGAGCGCGCAAAGAGTTTGCGCGGCAGCGGCGGGTTCTGGCCCTGGTCGAATTCGACATAGCTGATGTCCCAATCGCTCTGTCGGAGCCGGGCCAGCACGCCATCGGCAGTGAATTCCACGGCGCTGCGGGCTCTGGGCGCGCGCATGCCCAGCACCCAGTAACGCAGCGCATCGGCCGGCAGATGCCAGTTGAGTTCGCGCGCCAGCAGCGATTCGGCCGTGCCGGCCACCCTGACCGCGCCATTGGATTCGATCAGCAGTGCCTGACCCGGCTGCACTTCCAGACGCCAGCTCTGACCGGAAACCGGCGCAATGAAACGCAGGCTGTAGGCGGGGCCGCGCTGCTTCCATTCGAAACGGCCACTGCCGCCGTCCTTGCCGTCGCTGATCGCGATACGACCGGAGATTTCAAAGTCGGTGCGCGCACGCAGCTCGGCTTCGCGCTCCGTCAGCAGCCTTTCGCCGAGTACCACGTCGGCGTCGCGGTCGGGCTTGAGCGCCTTGGGCGTGCACGCCGGCAGCAGGCAGATCAGCGCCAGCACCCACGCGTAGCGGCTCAAGGCAGCAGTTCCGGCTGCAACCGGCGCACGCTCTCGATCAGTACCGCACTCTCCGGCCAGCGCTTCAATGCCTCCCGCCACAGGGCACGCGCTTCCTCGTGCTGATCGGCCATCCACAGCACCTCGGCCAGATGCGCAGCCACATCGCCATCCTGGACCAGCTCGTAGGCGCGCTTCAGATACATAAGGGCATCGTCCAGATTGCCGAGGCGGTACTGCACCCAGCCCATGCTGTCGACGAAAGCACCGTCGTTGGGCTGCGCCGCGATCGCCCGCTGGATGTATCCCAGCGCTTCCTGATGGCGGTCGGTACGGTCGGCCAGGGTGTAGCCCAGAGCGTTCAGTGCCTGCGGATTTTCCGGATCCAGCGCCAGAATCTGGCGCAGATCGGCCTCCAGCCCGGCCACATCATCATCGCCGATGCGGAAGATCGCGCGCGCATAGAGCAGGCGCACGTCACGGCCGTTCTGGTGGATGGCCTCGTCGTAGACAGCACCGGCGGCCACCCGATCATTTTCGGCCAGCAATTCGGCTTCCAGCAGGTAGGCATCGGTGCGCTGATCGCTGTCCTCGGTCTGCGCACGCAGCTGCGCCAGCAACTTTCGGGCGCCGGGCAGATCCTGCTTGTCGCGCGCCAGCAGTACTCCGCGGCGCAATTGGGCCTCGTGCCAGGCATCGCTGCCGACGGGCTCCTGCGCGTACCACTGCAGGGCCTGATCCGGATCTTCCTTCAGCTCGTACAGCTGGCCCAGCAGGAAGGCGCGCGATTCCAGCTGCTCGGCCTTGCTCTTCTTCAGTGCACGCTCGATGCGCTTCAACAACTTGCGATCGGGCTTGCTGGCGACATTCGCCAGCCGCGCGGCGAATACGCGCTCGTCCTGGGGTTTGGCCTGACTGAGCACCCGGTCGGCCTGTTCCTGGCGATCGGCCTCGGAATACACACTGGCGAGCGCCAGCCGCAGATCAAAATCCTCCGGCGCCAGACCGACCGCTCGTTCCAGTGATTTCTGGGCACCCTTGCTGTCACCCGCAGCCAGCATCACCTGGGCACTGCGGCGCCAGGCTTCGGCGCTCTTGGGATGGGCCTCGGTCTCGGCAGCCGCGAGTTGCTTGGCGGTGCCGTAGTCGCCGAGATTGGCGGCCACCGCGGACCAGCTCGGACCTTCTTCCAATGGCCGCAGCGCCCCGGCTGCAGCCAGACGCCGCAAGGCGGCGGGAGCCAACTCGCGGTTCTCGGCCGCCACCAGCACCTGGGCGATGGCGCGCTGTGCATCGATCGAATCGATCGCCGCCAGCTCCGCCAGCCAGCGCTCACCGGCCTCGAGGTCGGCACTGGCCAGCGCTGCCCAGGCCAGCGTGCGCCGGCCGCCCACACTGTCCGGCGCCAGCTCCACCCAGCGCTGGCCCACGCGCTCGGCAGCGGCATAATCCCGGGCATAGAGCGTGACCGTGGAGGCGCGCTCGATCAGGTCCAGCTGACCGCTCTGCACCGCAGCCTGCGCATAGGCGGCAGCGGCCTGGTCGAGTTGGCCGCCTTGCAGGGCAAATTCGCCCTCCAGCGCATTGCCGAGCACGTCTGCCGTATGGCTTTCAGCGGCAGTCAGGGTTGCTGCAGCAAAATACAGCAGCAGACTTGCGCCCAGTCGCAACCTCGCGACGCGCGAAGCGCTAGCATTGAGGGGTTGGCCGCTCTTGATCCGATCGCGGGTGGGCAACGACAATTTCTTGGTTTGATCAGGCATCCGACATTCTATGGCCATTCTGGCACTAGGCATCAACCACGCTACCGCACCGGTGTCGCTGCGGGAACGGGTGGCCTTTGCGCCGGAACGCACGCCCGAGGCGCTGCATGATTTGCGCATGCTGCCCGGTGTCGGTGCTGCTGCCATCCTGAGTACCTGCAATCGAACCGAACTCTATGTGGACCACGAACCCGGGACAGAGTTGCAGGCCCTGCAATGGCTGGAGCGCTTTCACGGCTTTCGCCCCAGCGAACTGCATGCGGCATCGTACCGCTACCAGGATGTCCAGGCGGTGCGGCATGTGTTCCGCGTGGCCACCGGCCTCGATTCGCTGGTCATTGGCGAACCGCAGATTCTCGGCCAGTTGAAGCAGGCCTATCGCATCGCCCAGGACGCTCGCACGCTGTCGGGTCCGCTGGAGCAGCTGCTGCAACGCAGCTTCTCGGTCGCCAAGACCGTGCGCACCGAGACCCGATTGGGTGCCAATGCGGTGTCGGTGGCCTTTGCGGCGGTCAGACTGGCCACCCAGGTCTTCGATGAGATGCCCAAGCGCCAGGTGGTGTTGGTGGGTGCCGGCGAGACCATCGAACTGGTGGCCCGGCACCTGCTCGGCGCTGGCGTGCGCCGTACCACCGTGGTCAATCGCACCATCGAGCGCGCCCGCGCGCTGGCCGATCGTATCGGCGGTCAGGCGGCACGCCTGAGTGAGCTGGATGCGCATCTGCTGGATTGCGACATTCTGGTCACGGCCACCCACGGCAGCGAACCGGTGATCCGTGCCGAGGCACTGCGCCAGGCCTTTGTCGGCCGCCGCCGCCGCCCGCTGTTTGCGGTGGATCTGGGTGTGCCGCGCAATATCGAGGCTGCGGTGGCCGAGCTGCCGGACGTTTATCTGTATACGGTCGATGACCTGCGCCAGGTCGTCGAAGAAGGCATGCGTGGGCGCCGCGAGGCTGCAGCCCAGGCCGAATCGATGGTCACGCTGCACGTCGAGGAGTTCATGGCCTGGTGGCGTGAACGGGCGGCCGCTTCCACCATCGTCAGCATGCGCAAACGGGCCGATCAGGCGCGCGCCGATGTGCTCGAGCGGGCGCGCCGCTATCTGCGCCAGGGTGCGACGCCGGAGCAGGCGCTTGAATATCTGTCGCAGGCACTGACCAATCGCTTGCTGCACCGGCCTACCGTGGGCCTGCGCAGCGCGGCGGCGCTGGGCGATGAGGAATCGCTGGAGTTCGCCTCCCGGCTGCTGGCACTGGAACCACTGGACGGCAATTAGGCGCTTCCCTGCAGCCCCGCCTCCTTCCTGAATCAAGCTGGAAATCCCCAACACGATGAACCCACGAATTCGCCAGAAGCTGGACGAAATGAGCGAGCGACTGCAGGAAGTGCAGTTGCTGCTGGCGCAGCCGGAAACACTGTCCGACGGCAATCGCTTTCGAGAACTCGCGCGCGAGAACTCGCAACTCGAAGAGCTGGCCCGGGATTACGCCGAGTATCAACGGCTGGAGAGCGACCTCGCCGCCACCCAGGCCATGGCCGAAGCCGAACGCGGCGAGATGCGTGAAATGGCCCAGGCCGAAGCGGCCGAACTGGAACAGCATCTCAGCGCTCTGGGCGACACCCTGGCCCTCAGTCTGGTTCCGGCCGATCCGCGCGACGAGCGCAGCCTTTTTCTGGAAATCCGCGCCGGCACCGGCGGCGACGAAGCCGCGATCTTCGCTGGCGATCTGTTCCGCATGTACAGCCGCTACGCCGAAACCCGGGGCTGGCGGGTTGAAGTGCTGAGCCAGAGTGCCGGCGAGCACGGCGGCTACAAGGAGATCATTGCCCGGGTCGAGGGCGCTGGCGCCTGGACCGAACTCAAGTTCGAGTCCGGCACCCATCGGGTGCAGCGGGTGCCAGAGACCGAAGCCCAGGGTCGCATCCACACCTCCGCCTGCACCGTGGCCATCCTGCCCGAACTGGATGAGGTGGACACCACGCCGCTCAATCCGGCCGATCTCAAGGTCGACACCTTCCGCGCCTCGGGCGCTGGCGGCCAGCATGTCAACAAGACCGATTCGGCCATCCGCATCACCCATCTGCCCAGCGGCATCGTGGTCGAGTGCCAGGATGAGCGTTCTCAGCACAAGAACCGGGCGCGGGCCATGAGTCTGCTGCAAGCGAGATTGATCGATATCGAACGCAGCAAGCAGGCGCAACAGCAGTCCGAGGACCGCAAGCTTCAAGTCGGAAGCGGTGATCGCTCGCAACGGATACGTACCTACAATTTTCCCCAGGGCCGACTGACCGATCATCGGATCAACCTGACCCTTTACCAACTCGGCGATATCATCGCCGGCAATCTGGCGCCGGTCATCGCCCCGCTGCAGCAGGAAGATCGGGCCATGGCCCTGGATGCACTGCTCGCGAAAAATTGAAACGGATAGCAACTGCAGAGGCGGCGGATGCAAACTCCGGTGAACAAGAGGTTCAGCTCTAGTCACTCTTTTCATCCGTCCGATTTATTGGTGTAACCTTGATGTGGACGCGTGGAATCTGTGATCAGATTCGCAGTGGAAGGTAAGGGGCTGCTGCTTTTGCGTCGATCGATCGAGCTGGGGGATTTAAGTAATGCTGATGAATGACACGCACGCGCAATCGCTCAGGGTCATGCCGCTGGCATTGGCCCTGTTGATGGTTCTTGGACTTGCTGCCTGCGGCGGGGATGAACCCGCACCGACGGCGAGCACGACCTCCCCGGCAGGTGTTGCGCCACAACCGGCCCCAACCAGTAGCGAGCCTGAACCAGCTGCTGCCGCCGCGACCACGCCGCAAACGGTGCCCGAACTGCTCGATGCAGCCCGTACCGCGATGCGCGAGCAGCGCCTGATCCAGCCGACGAACGACAACGCCATCGAGTACTACCTCAAGGTGCTGGACGCGGAGCCGGACAACCGTCAGGCGCAGCTGGCCATTCTGGAATTGATGCCGCTGGCCCAGGGCGTCGCCGAGCAGATGATCGATACCAATCGCCTCGACGAGGCGCAGCAAGCGGTCGGACTGCTCAAGCGAGCCCAGCCTACGTCCGTTGTGGTCACCAACCTCGAGCAGCGAATCGTGACTCAGCGTCGAGCCGAGGAGCAACGGCGCACGGCCGAGGAAGAAGCGGCGCGACTGGCCGAACGACAGGCGCGCGAGCAAGCCGCCGCCCAAGCCCGGGCAGCAGCAGAACCGCCGCCCCCGCCGGCCCCGAGCCGACCGGCACAGACACCGCCCAGCACACCGGCAAGCAGCGCACCGGCACCGGCACAGACGCCCCCCACGCAGGTGGCTTCGGCGGAGCCGCCCAAACCGGTTGCGGCATCGACGGCGCCACAGAACAAGGATTTCCAGCTGGTCAAGCGGGTCAATCCCAGCTATCCGGCGCAGGCACTGCGCAGTCGTACCGAAGGTTGGGTGGAGCTCTCGTTCACGATCACCACCACCGGCGATGTCGAGGATGTCGAAGTCGTCAATTCGAATCCGCGCCGGGTGTTCGACCGCGATGCTGCCCGGGCCCTGAGCCAATGGAAGTTCACGCCGCGCATCGAAGGCGGCAAGGCAGTTGAAGCGAAGGCCAGGCAGCGGCTGGAATTCACGCTGAACTGAGCGCCAGGGCATTCGGTCCCGGGTGCGCCTTCGGCTTACCCGGGCTACCAAGCTCGCAGTCTGCTGTTCTCGTTGCCAAGCCAAGCCCAGTTCCCGTAACCCAGGTAAGCGCAGCGCACCTGGGAGTGGTCATGGCGGCGCCCCCCGGGCCTTCGGCTTACCCGGGCTACCAAGCTCGCAGTCTGCTGTTCCCTTTGCCTAGCCAAGCCCAGTTCCCGTAGCCCAGGTAAGCGCAGCGCACCTGGGAACGGTCTTGCAGCGCGCCCCCCCGTTGCGCCCGCGGCCTGGCAATACCACCGCCGCACCCTCAGGCGCGCGGCTTGCGAGCCTTGCGATCGGCGGCCATCTGCAACTTGTCGGTGTCCAGCCAATCGGGGCCGTCCAGCTGCAGTTGGCGATCGAGAATGCGCGGGAACAGACCGGCCGGAACACCGCTGTTGGAATTCCACAGGATGGCCACACCAAAGCCCTCCTCCGGGATCACGCCGACCAGTGCGCGATAGCCCTGAACGGCGCCCGCGTGAAACACCAGCTGGTGTCCCGAGTAGTCGAATACCCGCCATCCCAGCGCATAACTCGCGGCGCGCACGCGCTCACGTCGCCAGCGCGGACCGAGCATCTCGCCTGGCGTATCCACCCGCGGACTCTGCACCAGCTTGAGCACGCCCGGTGGCAGCACCTCGGGGCGCTCGCCCAGTTGGGCATGCAGCCAGATGGCCAGATCGCTGATGCTGGCGTTGACGCCGGCGGCCGCCGGCAGCTGGTAGTAGGTGGGCTTGGGTGTCACCGAGGTCCAGCCGCCGCGGGCGTAAACATGTGGCCGGGCCCAGTTCGACTGGGCCATCAGCGCATCGCGGCCAACCGAGGTGTCGCGCATGTCCAGCGGCACCAGCAGACGCCGACTCAACTCCACCGGGAAGAAGCTGCCGACCGCGCCGAAAGCGGCATCCGCAGCCACGTTGAAGAGCACATTCTGATAGGCATAGCAGCCGCCCACGGCACAGGCCGGACGCACGCTCGGCAGTGACTGGATGAGATCGATCAGAGGCGCATTGGCCTCCAGCTTCATGTCGAAGGTGTGATGCGGCAGGCCGGTCTGGTGACTGAGCAGGCGCTCCAGCGTCAAGGCGCTGGGCGCATTCGGATCCGCCAGTTGGAGGCCCGGCACCAGATCAACCACGCTCTGGCCAATCTGCAGAAATCCGGCGTCATCGAGCAGGCCGCAGAGGGTGGCCGCAAAGCCCTTGGACACCGAAGCCAGCCTGAACACGGTGTGTTTGTCGACCGCCTGACCGGAACCGGTATAGGTCTCACCTGCGGTGAACAGCAAATCGGGCTGACGCGGACGCACGATCGCCACCGCCAGCGCCGGTGTGGCACCACTGGCACTGACCACGTCCACCCAGGCCCGCACTTCCGCCTGCATGCTGTCGGCAGGCGCCGGTCGCAGGGCCGCGTCCGCACTGGCGGCGGTGACGCGATCGGCCGCCAGCAAGCCGGCTGCCAGACCCAGTGCAACAAACGCCACCCGAAGCATCGCGACCCCCGTGTTATTCTCAAAACAACACCTTGAATCGTAGCGCGTTTCCCCCCGTCTGAGTGGAGGTTTCCATGCTTTCGACCGTGATCGTCCTGGTTTTGCTGGTCGGCGTCGCATTGTTTCTGGTCGGGATCTACAACGGTCTGGTCACCGCCCGAAACGGCTACAAGAACGCTTTCAGTCAGATCGATGTGCAACTGACCCGTCGCCATGATCTGATTCCCAATCTGGTGGAAATCGCCAAGGGCTACATCAAGCACGAGCGCGAGACGCTGGAGGCGGTCATCCAGGCGCGCAATTCCGCCGTCAGCGGCCTGCGGGCTGCCAGCGCCAATCCCGGCGACGCCGCCGCCGTGCAACAGCTGGCAAGCTCGGAAAACCAGCTGACCGGCGCTCTGGGACGATTGTTCGCCCTGTCCGAGGCCTATCCGGACCTCAAGGCCAACACCACCATGATGCAGCTCTCCGAGGAGTTGACCAGCACCGAGAACAAGGTCGCCTTTGCTCGCCAGGCCTACAACGACGGTGTCCTTGGCTACAACAACAAGCGCGAAGTGTTTCCCAACAATCTGGTCGCCGGAATGTTCGGTTTCGGGCCGGCCAGCTTCCTGGAACTGGATGATCCGGCCAAGCGCGAAGTGCCCAAGGTGAGCTTCACCTGATTCAGCGATGAATTTTTTCGCGCACCAGGCGGCCGCCCGCGCGAAGAGCCGGCGCATGCTCTGGTTGTTCGCGCTGGCCGTGCTGGGCGTCGTGGCGGCCATCAATGTCGTGGTGCTGCTGGTGTTTGGTTTCACACTGGATCCGAACAAGCCGGCGCAGCAGGACGCACTGATACCGGCGCTGGTGGCCAGCACCGTGATCACCCTCGGTGTCATTGGCCTCGGCAGCCTGTTCAAGACCCTCAGCCTGCGCTCGGGCGGCGGCGGCGTGGCGCGGGCCATGGGTGGAACGCTGGTACCGGAAGATCCGCACGATTTTCACCTCAAGCGCCTGCGCAATGTGGTCGAAGAGATGTCCATCGCTTCCGGCCTGCCGGTGCCGGAAATCTATGTGCTGGACCGCGAATCGGGTATCAACGCCTTTGCGGCGGGATTCTCGCCCACCGATGCCGCGGTAGCCGTCACCCGCGGCGCGCTCGACCGGCTCAGTCGCGACGAACTGCAGGGCGTGATTGCCCACGAGTTCAGCCACATCCTCAACGGCGACATGCGCCTCAACATCCGGCTGATGGGCCTGATCTTCGGGCTGCTGGTGCTCAGCCTGACCGGCCAGAAGGTGCTGCAGCACATGCGCGTGGGCAGCTCCAAGCGCGATGGCAACGCCATCCTGCTGATCGCGCTGGCGGTCATGGTGTTCGGCTATCTGGGGGTTTTCCTCGGGCGCCTGATCAAGGCCTACATCTCACGCCAACGCGAGTACCTGGCGGACGCTTCGGCGGTGCAGTTCACCCGGCTGTCGCACGGTCTGTCGGGTGCGCTGATGAAGATCGCGGCCTTCCAGGCCGGTTCCAAGCTGACCGAACACAACGGCGAAGAGGTGGCACACATGCTCTTCGGCGATGGCGTCGGCTACAGCCGCCTGACCGCGACGCACCCGCCATTGATCGACCGCATCAAGCGGATCGACCCGCGCTTTGACCCGATGCTGCTGGCCCGACTGGAGGCCGGCGAGCGCGCCTTCGAGGGCATCGACGAGGACACTGATCCGCCCGCCGCCAGCGCGCTGCTGGCGGGATTCAGCGCCGCCCCGCTGCAGCCCGCACCCGCCGTACCGGTTCTGCGCGAGCGCATGCAGGCACCGCAACCCGCCAAGGTGCTGAACGATATCGCCAACCCCGGCGTCGATCACGTCGACTACGCCGTGGCCATGCGGCAATCCCTGCCGCCGCTGCTGACCACCGCGGCGCACATGCGCGAGCGCGCCATCGACGTGGTTCTGTCGCTGCTGCTGGCCCGCGAAATCCACCCCGAAGGCAGTCTGGCCGAAATCTCCAAACGCCTGGGTCCGGTGCGGGCCAAGGGCACCGAGGAACTGCTGGAAGCGGCTCGCGCTCTGCATGCGGCGCAACGAATCCCGTTGGCACAACTGGCGATGCCGGCACTGAAACGCCGCCCCGGCTCCGAACTGCGACTGCTGATGGACACCATCGACACGCTGATCCACAGCGATGGCCAGGTCGATGTCTTCGAATACGTGCTGGCCAAGCTGCTGCGCCAGCAGATGAACGAATCGCTGGAGCCCAATCAGGGTCGCGGCGGCAGACGCAAGCTGCCGGAACTGCGCTCGCAGGCGCTGTCGCTGCTGGCGGTACTGGCGCTGCACGGTCATGAGCAAGTCGACAACGCGCGCCGGGCCTATCTGGCCGGTGCCGAGATTCTGTTTCCGGGTGTGGCCGAGAGCTACGGCGCACCCGGCAACTGGATCGAACTGCTGGATCAGGCGCTGCCGGCACTGGACGAACTGGTCCCGGCCGGCAAGGAAACCCTGGTGCTGGCGCTGGCCACCACTGTCGGTCACGACGGCCAGATCGCGACCACCGAAGCTGAGTTGCTGCGCCTGGTCTGCACGCTGCTGCATTGCCCGCTGCCGCCGCTGTTGGGGGAGTGACGGGCACACTGCACGGGGCACGGGGCACGGGGCACGGGGCACGGGGCACGGGAAGAGGCTACAGGCCTGGGCTGGACCCACAACAGCCCGCGTCATTGCGAGCCGCGTCTGTCGGCCGGACACTGCTTACCTGCCATGAACCGCGTCGCGCCGGCGTAGGCCGGGTCCTTCGCGTCCATAGGCTTTGATCGAGCCCCGATCCGCACACGCGAGGCGCCCGGCACCTTCGGATCCTCGAAGCCGCGGCCGCCGGCGCGAAGACCCGCAAGGCACCTTGGCCAAGCCCACGCGCGCCGGAGCCGCGCTACGGCCACGGCACTTTCGCAGCATCCGCAAACCAACAAGCTGCGACGCGGGTTCCTGGAGAGCGCAGCGAAGCAATCCAGAAGCACGGTCGCAGGATCACTGGATTGCTTCGTCGCTGCGCTCCTCGCAATGACGCCGGTGTGTGGCATGGCGGAGGGCGCCGCGCCTGCGGCGCCGCTCTTGGCCACAACCCGCCGAAGACAACCGCGGCCGCGCGGGCGCGCGGCCCTCCTCAAGGCCCAATCACGCGAGCCTTTCCCAGCCCCGTGCCCCCTGCCCCGCGCCCCGTGCCCCGCTATTCCCCGCCGCTCTCGATCTGCTTCCAGATGCCGCTGACCAGGGCGATGCGGCGGCGCTGATCGAAGATTTCGCCGGCGGCAAACACCAGCGATCGGGTGCGACGGAGTACCTGGGCCTCGCCGTAGATCCAGCGCTGGGCAAAGCTGGCTGCCAGAAACTGGCAATGGAGTTCCACCGTGGCCATCGGCGGTTCCTCGCCGACTTCGTCAACGATGCCGCGATGGAGCACGAATTCGCCGAAACTGCTGATCACCCCGCCCTGGACCACGCCGGCGGGGCTCAGGTGTCGCGGCTCCAGCAGCAGCGCCCGGCGCATGCCGTGCTCAAGCGCAATCTCGTAGAAAGGCCCGATCAGGGTGGAGAAACCTCGTTGCCCTGCGGCCAGTTTCAGGCGCGGCAGCGGGTTGCGCGCGTCTTCCTCCATGGCATTGACCTTCAATCGCGCTGCTCATCAGCGCCGGCGGATATTGTATCCGCCGACATGACAAGAAAAGGCGACGGTCTGGCCGCTCAGCCGGCGAGGATCAGATCGCTGGCCTTCTCGGCAATCATCACCGTGGGGGCATTGGTGTTGCCACTGATCAGCCGCGGCATGATCGAGGCATCCACCACGCGCAGACCGCTGCAACCGCGGACCTTCAGTTCCGGGTCCACCACCGAGCGCTGGTCGGCTCCCATGCGGCAGGTACTGACCGGATGGTAGATGGTCTCGGCCTTGCGGCGGATATAGGCCATCAGGTCGGCCTCGCTGGTGGCGCTGGCACCGGGCAGGATCTCGTCCCCGGCGTAGGGCGCCAGCGGCGATTGGGCGAAGATCTCTCGGGTCATGCGCAGGCCTTCCAGCAGCACCGGCAGATCGGCCGGATCGCTCAGATAGTTGGCATGAATGCGTACGGGCGCGAAAGGATCGGCGCTGGCCAGTTCCAGATGCCCACGACTCTCAGGGCGCAACTGACAGGCGTGCATGGTGAAGCCATCGCCCGGCAGGCGATTGCGGCCATGATCGTCGAGCATGGCCGGCACGAAATGGAACTGCACGTCGGGGCGACCGTCGACAGCGAATCTGGTTGCCGCGAAGCCACCGGTCTCGGCCACGTTCGAGGTACCGATGCCGGTGCGTGTGAAGAAATACTGCAACCCGACCAGCAGATCACTGGCGCGATCGTAGGTGATCCGCTGAGTGCACTTGCGCAACACGCAGATGTCGAGATGGTCGGTCAGGTTGCGACCCACCTCCGGCGCATCCAGACGCACACCAATGCCGTGCTGGCGCAGTTGATCGGCCGGGCCTATGCCTGACAACAGCAGCAGCTGAGGTGAGTTGACCGCGCCGCCGCTGAGCAGTACTTCGCGCCCGGCTTCGAATTTCTCCATACGGCCAGCCACCTTGGCTTCCACGCCAACGGCACGCTCGCGGTCGAACAGGATCCGGGTCACCTGTGCGTGCGTGACTACGGTGAGATTGGGTCGGCGCCGCGCCTCGCCGAGATAACCGGTGGCGGTGCTGCAACGGGCACCATTGCGCTGGGTCACCTGATATTGGCCAAAGCCAAGTTGTTCAGGACCATTGAAATCCGAGTTGCGCGGATATCCGGCGGCAGCGGCGGCCTCCAGAAAGGCCATGCTGAGCGGATTCACATGGCGCAGGTTCTCCACCGACAGATGGCCACCGACACCATGCAGGGCATCGGCACCGCGCTGATTGTCCTCGGAACGACGGAAGTAGGGCAGCACTTCGGCCCAGCTCCAGCCGCGGTTTCCGGCCGCCGCCCAGGCATCGTAGTCGGCACGCTGGCCGCGGATGTAGCACATGGCATTGATCGAACTGGAGCCGCCGAGCACGCGACCACGCGGCCAGTACATGCGGCGGTTGTCCAGATGCGGCTCCGGCTCGGTCTCGTAATTCCAGTTCAGGAATTTATAGCCCACCAGTTTGGCCAGACCCGCCGGCATGTGGATGAAGGGGTGCCAGTCGCGACCACCGGCCTCCAGCAACAACACCCGATGCCGGCCATCGGCGCTCAAGCGGTTTGCCAACACACAACCGGCAGAACCGGCCCCGACGATGATGTAGTCGTACACGCAAACTCCCGCCCACAGGGCGTTGCTTCAGGGGGCGCGCCGATCGCGATGCCAGCTTGCGAATCAATGATTTACATGCTGCACTGCAACATCCGGGTTCTATCCGGAAGGCCCGCGGCGGGCATTGTTTGGACCTGCGCTAGAGCAATTGCTCGATCACCTCGACCCGATCGCCACATTGCACCTCGCCTGCGGAACGTGCGATCAGGTTCTGACCGAAACTGATGCCGCCGGCGCCGCGGCGATAATCCTTCAGCGTACGCAAGGGCTCACCGTCGCTTTCGGCAGCGCCCGAGTCCGGATCAATGGTGGTGAAAACGCAGCGAGTGCAGGGCTTGACCACATCAAAAAGCACGCTGCCGATGCGTATCTGCTTCCAGCGATCCTCGGCGTGTGCAGGCACACCCTCGACCACCAGATTGGGCCGGAAGCGCCGCCAGCCCAGTTCCCGTCCCGCCCGACTCGACAGTTCGTCGGCGGCGGCATGCGACAACAACAGCAGCGGATAGCCATCCGCGAACGCTACCTGATCGCCGGGGAGTGAGTACTCAGCTTCAGGCGCGCGCTGCATCCGTTCATCGGCGTACAACAGGCGCGCCGGCCGATCCAGGTAGCGGCTGAACCACTCGGCAGCTTCGACCCCGGCATCGGCAGCGTTCACTTGGCTGCCCCAGACCTCGGAATCCACACGCTGACTTCCATCCGGCTCTGCCACCTGCAGCGGCGGCATGCCCGGCGCGGACAGTCTCAGGCCGCCCTCAGCGCCGACTTCGGCCCTCACCCGCACCAGCGCCGGTGATTGCCGGCCGGTGATGAAACGGCCACTGTCGTCGACCAACATCCAGCGGCGATCATGGCGTAGTCCGCGGGGCTCGACGACGGCGCTCTGCAGCGCCAGGCCGGCGCAGGATTTCACTGGATAGATGACGATGGCTGCCAGGCTGGGGGACATTGCTAAGCACCTGCTGAGTCGTGGTATCGCTGGCAAAGCTACACGCTATGCTGGCTGCTGGCTCAGTCCGGACTTTCGGGAACGCACCGTCATGAATCCGATTTCGACTGCGCCGGTCGTGACCGCGGAACTGATCCTCGCCTACGCGAACGCCTGCTACGAGATCGAGCACGAGGGTCGCTGGATCAGCGCCGAGCAACTCACCCGGAAGCAGACCCGCGGCCTGCCGTGGAGTCTGATCAGCGCCTGCAACCCGCGCTCGCAACAGTTGCCGGATGCGCTCAACGAGGCCCGGCAGCAGCAGCTGCGCGATTGGATCGACGCGGCTGGCGCTCCATGGCAGCCGGCTCGCGGCCGCGCCGCCGATTTCAGCTGGCTGGAGCCCGGTTTTCTGGTCGCTGCCGAGTTGCACCGGGTCGACAACTGGGCCCGCGCCTTCGAGCAGCATGCGATCTGGCTCCCGGCAACCGCCACTACACCGGCGATCATGCGCATCTATGCGGCCGATCCCGGCCCTGAACATCGCTTGCAATTGCCCCATGTGCGCCTCGAATGGGTAGGATTCGGGCCCACGTCTCCAGAATGACCGCCCGCTTGCCTGACGCCAGCCCAGTTTCCAGCGCACCCCCGCTGCTCGCCGCCACGGCACTGACCTGTCTGCGCGAGGACGAAGCGCTGTTCGTGCCCATCGACATCGCTCTGGCCCCGGGACAGTTGCTGGTGCTCGAGGGCCGCAATGGCGCCGGCAAGACCACACTGCTGCGCGCGCTGCTGGGTCTGCACGCGATCAAGGCCCAGACCCTGCAATTCCGCGGCGCAGACGTGCTGCGCGAACGTCATGCACTATGTGCAGGAACGCTGTGGCTGGGCCATCTGCTGGCGCTCAAGGGCGATCTCACGGTGCGCGAGAATCTGCATTACAACCTGGCCATAGGCGACGAGGGCGATGCGGCCGAGGTCGAGGCGCTATGCACCGATCTGGGGCTGGCCGGCTACGAGGACACGCCGACACGGGCACTGTCGGCTGGGCAGCGCAAGCGCGCGGCGCTGGCACGGCTGGCCGCCAGTCAGCGATCGCTGTGGCTGCTGGATGAGCCCTTCGCCAATCTCGACGGCCCCGGCATGGCGGTGGTCGAGCGTCTGCTGGAAGCGCATCTGGCGCGCGGCGGTGGCGCCCTGCTGACCAGCCATGGCGTGCTTCCGATCACCTTGCCGGCCACCACGGTGCGCCTGGAGCACCCCCGATGAGCACCATGCGACCCTATCGCGCGCTGCTGCTGCGGGATCTGCATCTGGCCTTCAGGCGCCGCGCCGATTTGTTGCTGCCGCTGGGATTTGCGGTGCTGGTGGTGCTGCTGTTCGGCATTGCCCTGGGCGGCACGCCGGAACGGCTGGCCCCGATATCGGCGCCGGTGATCTGGGTCACGGTGCTGCTGGCCGGCTTCCTCAGTCTGGACGGGCTGTTCCGCCCTGATGTCGAGGACGGCACACTCGATCAGTGGCTGGCGGGACCCAGCTCCATCGTCGGCTTGATGTACGCCAAGGCACTGGCGCACTGGCTGCTGTACGGTGTCGGTCTGACCCTGTCGACTCCGCTACTGGCCATGCTGCTCAATCTGCCTGTCAAACTTTTGCCGGTGATGCTGGCGGCGCTGGCCATAGGTACGCTGGGCGCCACCCAGATCGGTCTGGTTGCGGCGGCCTTGACAGCTCGCCTGCGCCGCAGTGGTATTTTGCTGGCGGTGATCGTCATGCCGCTGTACCTGCCGCTGCTGATCTTCGGCAGTGGCGCGGTCGATGCGGTGCGTCTTGGAGAATCACCCAAGGGCGCGCTGCTGTTGCTGGCCGCACAGACGATGTTGCTGTTGACCCTGGCGCCGCCTGCTGCGGCTGCCGGCTTGCGGATAGGATCGGACAATCCACCATGAACCCCGTGCTGCGCTGGTTTCACCAACTCGGATCACCGCCGTATTTCTATCGCTTTGCGACCCGCTGGATGCCATGGGCCGGCGGCGCGGCTCTGATCCTGACGATCATCGGCATGTACCTCGGCCTGGCGCGGGCGCCGGCCGATTATCTGCAGGGCGACAGCTTCCGGATCATCTACATCCATGTGCCCAGCGCCTGGATGAGCATGTTCATCTACGGGGTCATGGCGCTGAACGGAGCCATCGCCCTGATCTGGCGCATCAAGCTGTCGGAGATCCTGTTTCTGGCCTGTGCACCGATCGGGGCGATGTTCACGGCGATCACGCTGATCACGGGCATGCTCTGGGGCAAGCCGACCTGGGGCGCTTACTGGGTGTGGGATGCACGGCTGACCAGCGAACTGGTGCTGCTGTTCCTGTATTTCGGGGTGATTGGTCTGGCCTCGGCCTATGACGACCTGCGCCAGGGCGCTCGCGCCGCCGCCGTGTTGGCCATTGTGGGTGTAGTTAACGTTCCGATCATCCATTTTTCGGTCAAATGGTGGAACACGCTCCATCAGGGCGAGACCATCCGAATTTTCGGCAAGAGCAGCATGGACTCCTCAATGATCTGGCCGCTGCTGATCATGGCTCTGGCTACCAAGCTGTATTTCGTGTTTGCGCTGCTGCTGCGCGCCCGTGGCGTGTTGCTGGAACAGGAGCGCAACAAGTCCTGGGTGCGTGAAGCCTTGCTGGGAGTCAAGAACTGATGCTCGCCTGGCTGGAATCCTACGGTCACTGGGGCTACATCCAGGTGTCTCTGGCCGTGACCGTGCTGCTGGTCCTTGCCGATCTGCTGCCGCCCCTGCTGCGCCAGCGCAAATTGCAGTCGGAACTGCGGGCGCGGGTGCGACGCGAACAACAACTTCGGGAATCGGAGGCACCGTGAGGCTTGAGAGCACGAGAGCGAGAGGGCATGAGGGCACGCGACAGCGAGCCCCGGCGACTCCAGCTCTTGCCTGCGCTCGCGCCCTCGTGCCCTTGTGCCCTCTTCCCCATCAAACTTCTCTGGCAGGAACACCATGAACCCTATCCGCCGCCGTCGCCTGCTGTTGATCGTCGGCCTGGTTCTCGGCATTGGTGCCGCGACCGGGCTGGCACTGACCGCACTGAAGGAAAACGTCAACCATTTCTACAGCCCCAGCGAAGTGCTCGCCGGCGGCGCGCCGGAAGGCCGCACCTTCCGCCTCGGCGGGGTCGTGCTGGAAGGCAGCACCCGCCGCGACGGCGGATCGCTGAAGGCGCATTTTGTGGTGACCGATCGCTTCAAGGATCTGCCGGTGGAATTCGAGGGAATCCTGCCGGACCTGTTCAAGGAAGGTCAGAGCGTGATCGCCACCGGGGTGCTGCAGGCCGGCGGCGTGTTCCACGCCAAGGAGGTGCTGGCCAAGCACGATGAGAACTACATGCCCAAGGAAGTGGCTGAAGCCATCGCCAAGGGCAAGGCCGAGAAAGCCAGCCACGAGGCGCAAACGCCATGATGCCGGAACTGGGACAGGTCTTTCTGATACTGGCGCTGCTGCTGGCGGTGGTGCAGGCGGTGGTGCCGATGATCGGCGCCCAACTCGGTGATGCCGCGCTGATGCGCGTGGCGCGACCGGCCGCCTACGGTCAGTTCGTGTTTCTGGTCGGTGCCTATCTGATCCTGACCTTCGGCTTCATCAATCAGGATTTCTCGATTGCCTACGTGGCCCAGAACTCCAATCTGCAGTTGCCGGTGCATTACCGCTTCAGCGCGGTCTGGGGCGCCCACGAGGGCTCGCTGCTGCTGTGGGTGCTGATCCTGAGTCTGTGGACGGTGGCCCTGGCAGTGTTCAGCGGCAAGCTGCCACAACGCTTCATCGCCAGAGCGCTGGCCACGCTGGGCGTGATCTCGATCGGCTTCCTGAGTTTTCTGGCCTTCACCAGCAACCCCTTTGAACGCCATGTGCCGGCCCTGCCGGACGGCAACGACCTGAATCCGCTGCTGCAGGATTTCGGGCTGATCGTGCATCCGCCGATGCTGTACATGGGCTATGTCGGCTTCGCGGTGGCCTTTGCCTTCGCCGTCGCCGCGCTGCTGGACGGCCGGGTCGATCGCCAGTGGGTGCGCTGGTCGCGGCCCTGGACCAATGTCGCCTGGGGATTTCTCACCCTCGGCATCGCGCTCGGCAGCTGGTGGGCCTATTACGAACTGGGCTGGGGCGGCTGGTGGTTCTGGGATCCGGTCGAGAACGCCTCCTTCATGCCCTGGCTGGTGGGCACAGCACTGATTCATTCGCAGGCAGTCACCGAAAAACGCGGCACCTTTGCCGCCTGGACACTGCTGCTGGCTATTGCCGCCTTCTCGCTGAGTCTGCTCGGCACCTTCCTGGTGCGTTCCGGCGTGCTCACCAGCGTGCATGCCTTTGCCAGTGATCCGGCCCGTGGCACCTTCATCCTGATCTTCCTGGCGATCGTGGCCGGCGGCGCACTCACGCTGTACGCGATCCGCGCACCGCGGCTGCAGGCGGCGCCCTCGGTGGGCCTGTATTCACGCGAAGGCCTGCTGCTGGCCAACAACATACTGCTGGCCACGGCCTGCGCCATGGTCCTGATCGGCACCTTGTATCCGCTGGTGGCCGAAGCCTTTGGCTGGGGCAAGATCTCGGTGGGTCCGCCCTACTTCGGTCTGATGTTCACGGTGTTGATGGCGCCCTTGGTGGCCCTGGTGCCCTTCGGTCCCTTGACCCGCTGGAAAGGTGATTCGATCGCCACCGTGGCTCTGGCCCTGCGCAGTGCCTTGGCACTGGCGGCGGTGATCGGCGCGCTGGCCTGGATCTTCCAGCGCGAGCTGCCGATCCGCGCGGTGCTCGGCATCACGCTCGGCGTCTGGGTCATGCTCGGCACTGTGGTTTTCATCGTGCGCCGCCTGCGTACTGCCGGCCCCGGCAAGCGCTTCACCGCCGAGATGATCGGCATGAGCCTGGCCCATGCCGGCCTCGGTGTATTCGTCATCGGCGTCATGGTCACCGACTCGCTGAACGTCGAACGCGATGTGCGTTTGAGCCCGGGCGACACCACCGAAGTGGCTGGCTACGAGATTGCCTTCATCAGCCTGCGCCATGAAGAGGGCGCCAACTACATCGCCGATGAAGGCGTCTTCGAGATCCGCCGCAATGGCAAGACCCTGAGCGAGCAGCGGCCCCAGAAGCGCCAGTACCTGCGCGGTCAGGTCATGACCGAAGCCGCCATCGATGCCGGCTTCTTCGCCGACTTCTACATCGCCATGGGCGAACCACTCGAGAACGGCCAGGCCTGGGCCGTGCGTCTGTACTACAAGCCGATGATCCGCTGGGTCTGGCTGGGTGCGCTGCTGATGATGCTGGGTGGTCTGATTGCGGCCACCGAACGGCGCTTGCGGCAAACCGTGGTGACCCGGGAGTCGGAGCAGGCCAACGCCCACGATGTGGTGCCGGTCGGGGCCGTGCAGGCTGCGGAGCGCGCATGAACGCACGCGCGCTGATTCCCCTGGCCGTGTTCATTGGCATCGGCGGCATCCTCTGGAGCGGTATCGGCAAGGACCCGCACCTGGTGCCCTCACCGCTGCTGGACAAGCCGGTGCCCGAGTTTTCGGCGCCGGCCCTGGTCGATCCGCAACGCCAGATCACCCGTGCTTCGCTGCTGGGCGAGCCCTATCTGCTGAATGTGTTCGCCAGCTGGTGCGTCAGCTGCCGGGTCGAGCATCCGGTACTGATGGAATACGCCAAACGCGGCGAGCTGAAGCTGATCGGATTCAACTGGAAGGACGCCCCTGAGGATGCCAATCGCTGGCTGGCGCAGTTCGGCGATCCCTATGCCGACATCCTGACCGATTTCGACGGCCGCCTGGGCATTGATTTTGGCGTCTACGGCGCGCCGGAGACCTTCGTCATCGGCGCCGATGGCACCGTGCTCTACAAACAGGTCGGCCCGCTCAGCGTTGACGACATCGAAAAGACCATCAAGCCGATGCTGGCGGGGAAGCGATGATGACGGGGCACGGGACAGGCGTAGGGCGGAACTCCGGCGCAGCCGGTATTCCGACATTGCTCGGATATTTTCTGATCGCGATGTTGCTGGTGTCTTCGATGGGCGCCTTCGCCATCGACCCGATGCCCTTCGAGGATCGCTCCGAAGAGGTGCGCTTCCAGAATCTGCTGCGCGAGTTGCGCTGTCTGCAGTGTCAGAATCAGACTCTGGCCGATTCCGATGCCGACATTGCCCGGCAGTTGCGGGAAGAGATATTCCGGATGATGAACGAGGGCCAGTCGGACGAGCAGATCAAGGAATTCCTGACGGCGCGCTACGGCGACTTCGTGCTCTACAAGCCACCGGTCAAGAGCGGCACCTGGCTGCTTTGGTTTGGCCCTTTTCTGATACTCGCCGGCGCCGCCTTGGCGCTGGTGATCCATTTGCGCAAACGCCGCGGTGTCACCGCGGCCCCGGCTGCCGGTCAGGCACGGGATGAGGAGGATTGGTGAGTTTCAGTTTCTGGTTTCTAGCAGCGCTGCTGATCCTGGCCACGCTGGCGGTATTGCTGTGGCCGCTGTTGCGGCAGCCACGTTCGGGGGCCATCGCCACCCAGACCACCCTGCTGCGCGAGCAGCTGGACGCGCTGAAGTCGGCTCATGCCTCCGGCCTGATCGATGACGCCAGCTTCCAGACGCGACAGCAGGCGCTGAGTGCTGCCGCACTGGCGCTGATCGACAGCCCCTCCAGCGCTCCGGCGCGGAGCACACTGGCGGCGCGCGCCACCGCGCTTATCCTGGTGTTGCTGATACCGCTGACCACGCTGTGGCTGTACCAGAAGATCGGTACCCCGCACGCGCTGGCCTTTGCCGGCATCAGCACCAGCGCCGCGCCGGATGCAGCCGGCGGCGCCTCGACCAGCAATGCCCCGGATCTGGCCAAGGCCGCTGATTCGCTGGCGGCCAAGATGAAGGACAACCCCGAGGATGGTCAGGGCTGGGTGCTGCTCGGCCGCACCTACCGGGCCATCGAGCGCTTTCCGGAAGCCAGCGCCGCCTACGCCAAGGCCCTGCCGCTGATCGATGACGATGCCGATGTGCTGGCCGAGGCGGCCGAGGCGCTGGGGCTGTCATCGTCGCCACGATCGCTGTCCGGCGAACCCGAAGCACTGGTCGACCGCGCGCTGAAGGTTCAACCGGACAACCAGAACGCGCTCTTCCTCAAAGGCCTCGCGCGGGCCCAGGCCAATGATCCCGAGACCGCAGAAGCGACCTGGGAAAAGCTGCTGGCGCTGATGGAACCGGGCACGCCGGCGCAATCGGCCGTCGTCGAGCAGCTCAACGTGGTGCGCCGACAACTGGGCAAGGAGCCGCAAGCGCTGCCGGCGATGCCGACCGGAACGCCGGCCGAGGCCACCGCACCGGCCGCATCTGCAGCGCCCGCTGGCAGCGCGACGGCGGCCGGCATCGACGTCAAGGTCAGCGTCGCACCGGAACTCGCCGACCTGATCCAGCCCAGCGATGTGCTGTTCGTGTTCGCCCGCGCCGAAGCTGGTCCCCCGGCGCCGCTGGCGATCCAGCGCCTGGCCGCCAGCGAACTGCCGCGCACGATCCGTCTGGACGAGAGCATGGGCATGATTGCCGGCATGTCGCTGGCGCAGTTCCCACGGGTGATCATCGGCGCCCGCGTGTCCAGGTCAGGTAACGCGCAAGCGTCGCCGGGCGATCTCGAAGGACTGAGTGCAGCGCTGGACTGGCGCGCCGCCGGTCAGGTCGACATCGTCATCAGCACGGTGAAGTAGGGCAAGGCTCGCGGGTGCTTGGCACCGGGTCCGCTTCGCGGACGACGCGATTTGGATTCATGAATTTCGGCTATAGCCGGCCCGTCGTAGCCCGAAGTGCGCGCAGCGCTCTCCGGGCGGTGATGCGAAAGAGCCCCGGTGAGCCGCTGCGCGGCACACCGGGCTACGCGCAGCAGGCAAGTTCATGGCCCGTGGGCGATTTCGGGCCACCACAGGTGGCTCTCGATGAACCCATATCGTAGGTCCTCTAGTCTCAGAGTCTGACCGACGGCGACGTCGGAGCGATGACCTAGGCCGGGTCCGCGCGCCCGGCGGCTTGGGCTGTGCGCAGCGATGAAAAGCGCGCGGCGCCCGGCAGGCCATGCCGCGGCCGCCGGCGGGAACAGCCCTGGCGCACATCCCGATTCGCCGCGCGCCGGAGCCGCGCTACCTCACACTCTGGCTCAGGGCTCGCGCGCAGTGTCGGGTTGATCAAGACTGCGGCGACGATTGGTGGCAACTTTGGCTCGGTAACCGGTGCCCGGCCAGCAGGGATACTAGATCCGGTTCAGGGCGGCAGCACACCCCGATATTCCTGGGCCAGCAGCCCGACCGACCACAACTCGCGACCACCACCCAGCTCCGTGGCAACCAGACGCAGGGGCTGCTCCAGATAGTCGCCGGAGGCCTGGCGCTGGGTGATCGGCGGCGACTGCCAGATCAGACGGTTGCCGTTGACCATGAACGGCGCGTGCGCATAAGGCAGCACCACCTGACTCAGCGCGCGCCCGCTGCTGCGCTCATGCAGCGTCCAGCGCCACTGTGCACCAAGACGGCTGTCGGCAACCGCAGTTGCAACCTGGGCGTAGCCGCCATCGGCAGAGCGGAACTGGGTACCGTCCAGGCCCGAGACGCGCTCGCTGCCGATCAGGTCGGGACTGGCTTGCGCCGGAAAGCCTGCGGGACTGCCAGCATGCAGCCGGTTGGCGCCAAAGTCGGCGACGACCACGCCACTGAGTTCGACCCGTTCTGTGTCCGGATTGCTGTCCGGCAGCAGAGCACCTCGCAAGGGCCATTCGCTGTACGTCCACAGCACTCGCAGCGCACCCGTGCTCAGGTCAGCGATCACCGTGAAGCGGCGATTGGGCTGAGCATCAGGGGACGCGAGCACGCCTTCGGGCAGTGCCCCGGTCAGGCCGCCCAAGGGCTCGCCGGTGCCCGGATTGAGGAGCAGCAGGCTGATCTGCCCGGCGCTCTGCGGCCGACCCAGAACCACCAACTGCCGGTCAACCAGCGCCAGCGGCAGACCCTGGGCTGGCCCACGCCAGGTCAGGGCACCGCTGCCCAGATCGACAGCCGCGACGTAACCCTCGGTATCGGCCACCCAGGCGGTCGAGGGATGGTCCTCACCGCCCAGCAATACGCCCGGTGCCAGAGTCGCTGGCGGACCTGCCGGTTCTGCGGCGCTAAGCGGCATCTGCACCAGCAGGGCCAGACAGAGGACAGCGGTCGCAATCGATGAAGTCTTGCTGTGAGCATGCATTTCGAAATTCTCCTGTGTGGATAACTGACTCATTCGGCCAAAGGGAACATCGAAACTACTCAAAGCCGTTCGCAAAAATGGCATCGCCGCCACCACCACCGCCATTGGCTACACCGTCGAGTCGCCAGGCACCGCGACCCAGCATGCCGGCGATCAGGGCGTCCCGCTGAGCGTGATAGGTCAGTTCGAACACGGGTGCATAGGGCAGACCGGTACCCAGCATCTGCCAGTTGGAGAAGCCACTGCTGGCGCTGGCGTAGTAGGCACCGCGATCGGCTCCGACCACCAGCACGTCGCCGCTCGGACGCGGCACGTAGACCATGCTGCGCAATGCCCCTGGCGCAAAGGTGCCGAGGTTGCCGGTGATGTTGCTGTAGCTGGCACCGCTGTTGTCCGAGAAAGACACCGTGGAGGCCTGCAGCGCAAACATCTTGGCGGGCTGAGCCGGATCGATGGCGACATCGACGATGGTCGCCGAGCCGATGGTATTGACCAGATTCAGCGGGCCACCGGCGCTGGTCCGCAGATAGACCCCCGCGCCTGAAGCCAGATAGACCAGTTCGGCATTTCCGTTGACACCGTATTCCAGCGGATCGCCGGCGAAGGCGTTGACCCTGACCGTGGATATCCGGTTGACGGTCGAACCCTGATCCAGCGACTCGTAAACACCGTTGTTGGCTCCGAACAGCAGACGCAGCCCGTTGACCCGGTTGACCGTGATCGGTGTGTAGAACTGCGGACTGAGGGCCGGACTGCCATTGATCGGCGTGCGCGACGGGAAGGTCTGTCCCTGGAACACATTGGCGGTGTCGTAGGTTCGCCGCCGGAAGCTGCTCAGATTCTGGAAACTGGAGTAGCGCGAGGACACTGTGACCGACGAGATGTCGTCCACGGCCGTGTCGCCGCCATCGCCGGTGTGGATGCTGTTGAAGACCCGCGAGCCGACCTGCTGCTGCTCGGAAGTGCCGGTGTCCTGGGCGCCGCCGATGACGCGATCGGCCAGACCGTCATAGGCAATGCCGTGGTACTCGGTGACTTCCAGGTCGCCGTTCAAAGATACCCAGGTGCCGGTGGTCGAGCGCGGCGAGAGGCGCTTGTAGACGCCGCCGTCATCGCTTTCGATCAGATCCCCGGCCGCGTCGAAGGCCATGGAGCGCGAATCGGCATGTGGTGAGGAGTTGTTGCTGGTACCCGAATGGGTCAGCGCCACCCAGCGTGAAGCCGGAGCCTGCGCCGCATCGCCGCGGAACAGTCGTCCGGAATAGTCCTGGGCACCAAGGGAGTTGGGGAAGAACACGCCGGATCCGGGCGCCGCTTCGCTGAAGTAGGGCTGGCGGTCGCCGCCGATGTAGACAATGTTGCTGTTGGTGGGATCGGCCGCAATCGACAGATGGATTCCGCCCTGCCCACCGGGATGCACACCGATCAGCGCACCGGCTTCTTCAGCCGTGGTCGGTACACCGAGGTCCGTCCAGCCGCTGGTACCGTTGGCGGAGCGGACCACCGCTGACAGCCGACCGTTGGTGCCCACCACCGCCAGAAAAACGTTGCTGCTCTGGCCCACGGCCATCAATCCCCGGCTACCAGCATTGATCAGGGCGTCGGTTGCCGCATCCGACACTCGGGCCCAGCTGGCACCGGTATCGGTGGATCGGTAGATGCCAGGCGAAGCACTGCCGAAGACCACCGTGTACAGCAGGCTGTTGTTGCCGGGATCGCCGACCACGTCGGTGGTGTTGCCTGACGGCAATCCGCTACCGCCTGCGCCTGACACCAGGGAGAAGCTGGCGCCGGTGTCGGTCGATCGATACAGGCCCTGACTGGTGGCTGCCATCAACACATTGCCGCGCGGGGCGACAGCGCGAATGCTGAGATTGTTGAGCGTGCCGCCGCCATTGAGGACGGTCCAGCTGCTGCCGCCGTCCACCGTACGGAACACGCCCGTGCGCGCACCGCCGGTGCTGCCCAGACTGGAGATCAGCCCGGTACCGGCCAGCAGGGTCTGACCGCTGGCATCGGTGGGATCAAAGCGCAGCGAACTCATCGACAGGGAGGGACCGGTGTCGAACAACCGGGTCCAACTCGGATTGGCGGCATTGGCGTTGTTGCTGCGCCAGATTCCGCCGTTCACTGCAGCCACGTAGAGGATGGCGGGATCGGTGGGATGAGGCGCGACGGCACTGACGGCACCGACCACCGGCCGGTTCGGGATGCCCTCGACCTGACCATTGAATGCCGGCGCGGCGCCCAGATTGCTCCAGCTGCCATTGAGGCCACCGCCACCACCGCCGCCGCCACTGGCAGTGAGGGTGAGCGCAGCGGCACTGACCGTGCCGACATCACCCGCGCCACGGTCCTGAAAACGCAGGGTCCAGGTGCCATTGATCTGGCCCGCCGACAGCGCACTGAAGGCTGCGGTGAAATCGGTCACTGCCGCAGGAATCGTCGAGGGCGCAGCGGCAACGGTACGGTAGCTGCCGGAAGGAATGACACCGGCGTCGGGGAGACCGTCGGCCGTCAGCCAGATATTGGTCGATGCCGAATTGGCGAAAACATAGGTGCCGCCCAGATCGGAGCTGTCGCCACCCGAACCGGCCATAGTCGCGCCAACCCGGTTGTAGATGATGAAGCTGCCGGCATTGCCCGGGCTTACACCCGGCGGCGCCAGCACCACATCCAGATCACCGATCCAGGTGTGAGTAATGGTCATCGACAGGGAAACATTGGTGATGCTCCCGGCGATGCCGCTGACATTGAAGCTGACATCCCGCGGCGGGCCGAAGGTCCCGGTGGTGGTGGTATCCGGGATGGCGCCAGTGCCCGTACCGTTGAAGGTCTGCGCCATGAGCGGGCTGACCAGCAGCAGGCACAGGGCCGCTCCGGCAAGCAACTGGGCAGGTAGCGAAGCGCGGGGTGATGCTGCCTTTGCGTCGGGTGCTTGCTGCACATGACCTCCTGAAGCGATGGTTGTGACCTAGTCGCCATGCTTCTGACGACATCGAAAGCGATGACAATTCCACGCTCTGCGCATCGGCTTCCAGAAGTGCTACCGGATACCCGGTCAGCGAGTACAAGAGCGTGTATTGCCTGGGACCTTAAGCGATCCGCGGCCGATTGTCGCCATCGAGTGTGTGACGGCAGCGTCATCGTCCCCAAGGGAAACAGCCACTTGCAAGCAGCGCCAGCCTGGCTTCCGACCGGCCATGACCTCAGCCGGCGCTCACTTCGCAAGGACTGCGAAAGGACTCCAACCGATCACTGACCGCAGGCCCGCTCAAAGGGTGTGCGGATGACCTGCAAGGTGACGTGATCGATATGGAAACGGGCATTCAGCAGGACTGATGCCTGCTGGTAGAAATCGTCCTCGGGCGGACCTGCGGGCCGGATCAGGTGCGCCGTCAGCGCGATCTCGGTGCTGCCCATGGCCCAGACGTGCAGATCGTGCACGCGCTCGACCCCTGGCAGGGCTTCAAGCGCGCTGCGCACTTCGGCCAGATTGATCTGCTCGGGCACCCCGTCGAAGAGCAGATGCAGGGATTGGCGGAACAGTCCCCAGGTGCCGACCACGATGACCACGGCGATGGCCAGACTCAGCAGCGGATCCAGCCATTGCCAGCCGAAGGCCAGCACCAGCACACCGGCAATGACCACGCCCAACGACACCAGCGCATCGGCCGCCATGTGCAGGAAGGCGCCGCGGATGTTCAGATCGTGCTCGCGCCCGCGCAGGAACAGCAAGGCGGTGGCGGTGTTGATCACGATGCCGACTCCCGCCACCCAGATCAGGGTCATGCCTGGCACCGGCGCCGGCACGCTCAGTCGCTGCACGGCCTCCCAGGTGAGCGCACCCATGGCCATCAGCAACAGCAGCGCATTGATGAAGGCCGCCAGGATGCTGGCGCGCTTCCAGCCATAGGTATGGCGCTCGTCCGGACGCAGGCGCGCGGCCGCAGCGCCGGCCCAGGCCAGTACCAGTCCGATGACGTCGCTGAAGTTATGGCCGGCGTCGGCCAGCAGTGCCAGGGAATCGACGGTCCAGCCGTACCAGGCCTCGATTGCCACATAGCCCAGATTGAGGCCGATGCCGATGGCAAAGGCCCGATTGAAATCCTTCGGGGCATGCTCGTGGGCATGCGGGTGATCGTGCTCGTGCGCGGACATCGGATCGGGTTCAGCGGGTGCCGGGGCGGATGGATCCTGACTCATACCAGCCTTTGCTGCGATTGACCATGCGCACCACCCACAACATCAGCGGCACCTCGATCAGCACGCCGACGACAGTAGCCAGGGCTGCGCCCGATTCGAATCCGAAAAGACTGATCGCGGCGGCAACCGCCAGTTCGAAGAAATTGGAGGCCCCGATCAATGCCGACGGACAAGCCACATCGTGGCGTTCGCCGAGCACACGGTTCAGTCCGTAGGCCAGACCGGCGTTGAGCAGCACCTGGATGAAGATGGGCACGGCCAGCAGGGCAATCACCAGCGGTTGCCGCAGGATGGCCTCGCCCTGAAAGGCGAACAGCAGGACCAGTGTCAGCAGCAGCGCCGCGGTGGACCAGGGTCCGATGCGCGCCAGCGCCTGTTCCAGTGCCGCTGGCCCGCGAGCCAGCAGTGTCCGCCGCGCCAGTTGCGCCAGAATGACCGGGATCACGATGTACAGCAGCACCGACAGCAGCAGGGTGTCCCAGGGCACGCTGATCGATGACAGGCCCAGCAGCAAGGCGACTATCGGGGCGAATGCGAACACCATGATGGTGTCGTTCAATGCCACCTGTGTCAGCGTGAACAGCGCGTTGCCGCCGGTCAGTCGACTCCAGACGAAGACCATTGCGGTGCAGGGCGCTGCCGCGAGCAGAATCAGACCGGCGATGTAACTGTCGATCTGCTCCGCTGGCAGCCACGGTGCGAACAGCACGCGGATGAAGATCCAGGCCAGCAAGGCCATCGAAAAGGGCTTGACTGCCCAGTTGATCAGCAAGGTGACGCCGATGCCACGCCAATGCTGCCGAACCTGGGCCAGCGCCGAGAAATCGACCTTCAGCAGCATCGGGATGATCATCACCCAGATCAGCACACCCACCGGCAGATTGACCTCGGCCACCTGCCAGCGCCCCAGCGCCTGAGTCGTTCCGGGCAACCACTGACCCAAGCCTATGCCGAGGATGATGCACAAGCCCACCCAGAGCGTGAGGTAGCGCTCGAAGCCCGACATGGCGGGTGCTGTTCCGGTATCCGGATTCATGAAACTCTCACTGCCCCGTGCATGTGGGCAAAGGCCTCGGCCATTTGACTGCGGTTGGAGTTTTCCACACACACGAACAACAGTCGCTTCACCGCTCGCCTCCGGTTTTGCCACAGATCGGTCCTGAGGTCGGCGGGCAGCGGTCCAACTGGCCCCCGCAACAGTTCTCACCGAGGTAATCGATCAGCGCCTGCATCGCCGTGAAATTGGCGCTGTAGCGGATGAAGCGCCCGCTTTGCGTGGCCTCGATCAGCCCTGCGTGCTGCAGCGCCTTCAGATGGAAGGACAAGGTCGCCGCCGGGATCGCCAGGCGCTCGCTCATCGTGCCGGGGCAATCGCCCTCCGGCCCGACCTGAACCAGCCAACGGAAGAGCGCCAGACGCGAGGTCTGGGCCAATGCCGCCAGGGCGGTGACTGCCTGTTTTGAATTCATGTTTCCAGAATAGTCGAAATGACCGCCGGACTCTAGCGCGGCGTCCCGAACGGAAGTCGGCTCTTGATAGGTCCAGACTTGTCTGGACGCTTCTACGCCACCGTGCGAGAGCGTCCAGACAAGTCTGGACCTACAAGAGCCAGAGCCGACTATTGACGCTGACTACAAGTCTGGACCTGCAAAAGCCGACCGTTGACGCTGACCCGGTTCCCGCGACACGCCGAGGCCCGCCTCGGCGGCACTTGCCGAATCAGTCGTAGCCGGGTCGCACCACGGCTGCAAAACCTCCGAAAATGCCCTGCGCCATCCATACCGCCAGCATCAGGTACACTAGGCGCGGAATCCAGGTCGCCAGCGTATCGGTGCGCTCGGCCACCAGCTTGCCTTCGGCCTCGGCGTAGCGCGCGAGCAGCTGCGGCAGCTCGCCACTGCCCTCGCCGGTGGCGATCATGCCCACCACCGCCGCATTGCCCGGATGCGCCAGCGCACTGACCGCCTGCGCCAGCGTCTGTCCGGACTGCACGCGCGGCAGCAGCTGGGAATAGTCATCGCGAATGATCTCCACGGTCAGCGTGTCGACCGCGACCGGCAGCGCAGCGAACATGGCCACGCCGCTGCCCAGCAATAGTGCGAGATTCTCGAAGAAGACCTGCGCCTGCAGCCGCACCAGCAACTCACCCAGTATCGGCAGCTTCAGCATCAACATCTCCAGCGGAGCCCGCGCCGAGCCACCGCTGCCGAGGGCATAGCGTCGGGCCGCGTACTGCAGCACGGCGATGATCCCCGCCAGCGCCAGCAACCGGCCCAGCGACTGCATCAGGTAGGCTCCGCCGCCGATATTCCCGGCAATCAGGGCCGGCAAGGGCAGCAGGAACAGAGCGATCGCAAACACCGCCAGCGGAAACAGCAGACGCGCCCGCAACTGCTTGCTGCGACGGGCCTGCGCCGCGGCCGCGGCACCGAGGCGCTCATGCGCCAGCGCCGGACTGCCGGCCTCGATGGCGGCGCGCAACACCGCCGTTTCCAGCGGCGTGAACAACCCCACGGTGGCCTGCGCCAGATTCCGGCCCTTGCCCAGCGCCATCAGCACCGGCGCCCACCGAGCCTGCTGCGCCGGCGGGCCGCGGAGCATGCCCACCGCCTGCGCCACCGGCACACCCGCACGTTCCAGCGCCGCCAGCTGCGCATGCACGTCGGCGCGTTCGGAAGCCGTCAGTGGGCTAGAAACCATGGGTCGGCCAATCTTGGGCAGTGCTTGAGCATAGGGGTCTGCCGATGCTTCGGCGATGGCCTCGCTCCGGGGAGTCCCGGTCGCACTTGGCGGTGCGTGTGTTCGCCCGACAAACCGCGGAGGTAGGTCACGTTGACCCGAAGGGTCTACGTGACAGCTACGTCAGTCACGTAGGCCGCTTCGCGGCCAACGTGACCTACTTTAAATTCAAAGACTTGTGGAATGTTTGGCGAGAGCGGCCTTAGCCGAGATCACGCGCGGGCGCCATCGCGACCGGCTAGCGCAAAGGCATCGCCGGATCCCCGAAAAGGGTGATCGAGTACACCGACTCGGCAAACTCCGGCGAGCTTTGCATCAGTCGCTGCTTGGCCACGCTGAGGGCCTCGCCCAGCGTGTTGACCGGAATCCCCGGTTCATCGCTGAAGCGCCCATCTTCGACGAGATCGAAGAAGCGCGTGCCCAGTGCCAGATGACTGGCGTCCTCAGCCAGACTGGTGGAACCGATCACCGCAGCGCCGAGGCGATTGCTTCGGAGCAGCAGGGCGTGTGCCATGGTGTCCTGATTGGGCAATACGAAGTAGTTGTTCCAGCAGCCCCATTGGCTGATCAGCGCGGGAGGGCTGCTGCGGCTGATCGCCGCCAGCTGACTGGTGTCCATCAGATTGTCGAAGGCCCAGCGATTGGGCGCCGAGTGTCCGAGGTAGTTGATCCAGTCGCTGCCACCGGAGAGAGCCGCGGTCAGGGCTACTCGCGCGTCACTCAATCCCAGTTCGTCCACCAGCGCGTAGCCGGTTGGCTGACCCTGGCGCAGATAGCTCAGCAGGCTGCGACTGTGCACATCGAAATGCTCGCCGGGACCGGAGGCACCGGCGCTGGCCAGATAACTGGTCGGCAGAGCGGCAGCACGCGCCAGAATCGAGGTCAATGCCAGCTGCAACTCACCGACGGTGCGCGCCGGAATCCGGCCCAGCGCCCGTTCCGGCGAACCATCGCCATCGGCGTCGACGAAAGCGTGGTCACTGGGCGCAAAGCGCACAATCGGATCAGCCACGCGATAGAAGGTGGGCACGAAGCTCTGCGAGCCCAGCCCCAGATAGTCGTGATAGTCGTAGCTGTCGCCGCCTACCAACAGCACAAAACGCGGATTGACCGCGGCGATGAAATCGCGGATCACCTGCGGATCGGCTTCATGATCATTGCCGGCGTAGATCTCGTCAGTGCGCACTACTCGCACGCTGTAACCCCGACCCTGCTGCAGAGCCACCAGCGAACCCAGCTCGGAGGCGAACAGCGGATGGCTGACGATCAGATAATCCACCTGCCCGCTGTTGGCCAGCGCGGTGCTGCCGCCGCGCACTAACGGGCGCTGCACATGAGGATCGTCGGCCAGCCAGAGCGCGGTCACCGATCCGTCCAGTGCCGCGTTGGCACTGATCTGATCACGACGCTGGCCGAGCGGCGACTCGCTCCAGATCACCACCGGCGATTGCACGTTGTTGACCGCAAAACCCTGACGCAGCTCGAAGCCGCCGGCAAAGAACTGATCCGGCGCCTGGCCACCGGCACTGCTCAACTGGCCGAAACGCAACTCGCCGGTGCTGGCGTGGGTATGGCGCGGATAGTTGACGACAAAGCCATCCAGGTTCACGACGTCGGCCGCATATCCGGTGTCGGCCGGCAAGCGAACGGTCAGGGTATTGCTGGCCTGCAACAGGCTGTCCGGTAACGTCAGCGCGATCATCTCCGACACCAGCCCATCGAAACGGCGGCTGTCCAGACTGACGCCATTGAGCAGCACCTCGACACTGTGATCTGGCGCTGCGCCCGCGAAATCGAGCCCACCCCACAGAGTCAGCAGCAGATTGACCGGACCTTCGGCGCGATCCGGCAAGGCAAACACCCGCTCCAGCGAGACCGGCGCTGTGGTCGCCTGCAGGCGCTGGTCATACCAGGGATCCGCTCCCGGCGCAGAGAAGGAATAGGCGCGGTTGGGTGCCATTTCCAGCTGTGCCGACACCACCCGCGACGGACCGGCCGATTCCACTACCGCGCCCTTGCCTGCAGGCCGCGCGCTGGCGGCATCAATCATGAGGGTATAGACATTACCCGAGCCGTAAAGCGACTCGCGACGTTGACCAAACCACTCCACCTCGCAGCCAGAGCTGAGAGTCTCACAGCTCAGATGCCGGACCACCGGCACGCCGCGATCGAGCACCGCCAGCTGTCGCAGGTTACTGTTGTCGATGGCCAGACCGGCTGTCTGCAGATCACTGAGTTGCACGCGCTGGATACCCGTCTCGGTGACCTCCGCCAACGCCACCGGCGCCCCCGCGCCCCTGGGCGTCACCGGTGTTGCCGCGTTGCGCGCACGGATGGCAGCCCAGTCCAGCGGCTGGTCAACCACATCGGCACCGACGCTGGCGCCCACCGCCACGCTGGCATGAAAACGCGAGCGGCCGGCGATATCGACATCCTCCAGCCGCAGCTGGCTGACACCGGGTGCATCGACGATGCGCTGGTAGCTGCGGCCGCTGAAGCCGTCACTGGCGCCCACAATCAGATCCGCATGCAGTGGGCGCCAGTCGGCACGGTCGTGCTCGCGCCCCCAGAGGCGATAGCCCAGGTGCGAGATCTCGCTGGCGGTGCTGAAGAGCACATGGATCCGATCCCCGGAACGACTGGACGAGAACTTCGCCAGGGTGACCGGCGTGGTCGAGAAATCACCGCCGAAAATGGCGTTACCAGTGGTCTCGGCCGTCGCGTGACTGCGCTCGGCGTCAATGTCGGCATCCTCATCCACGCGCACGCCCATGCGCACCACCGTGCCCGAGGGATTGCTGAGATTGCAGCGACGCAGCCAGCCACCATCGGCATCGGCGCGGGTCTGCTTGCCGCTGAATCCGCGCAGCGATGCCACCGTGATCGAGGTTCCAACCGGAAAGCTCAGATCGACATTGGTGCAGGCGTCGGTGGCGCTGCCGCTGCCGGTCGCCAGACCGATGTTGCTGCCGCCGCCAAAGGCGCCGATCTGCGCCGATGCACCGGCCTGAATGGCAATGTAGCCGAGCGTCTCGTTGGCGTTGAATCCGGGTGGAGGGGTGTCGTCATCATCGACCTGTGAGCTGTCGATGGCGATATCGAAACCGCTGGCGGTGACATTGCGGACCACGGCCGTGGCCCAGGGCTGTGAGGTGCCGGTCAGGGTGGATTGATCGCCCGCAGGCGTCAGATTGGCGCCCTCGTTGGCCACATTCCAGCTCTGCAGGGCACTCAGCACGATCGGCGGTGCGCCGAAAGCCGGTTGCCTGAGTGCCGGGAAATTGACCGTTGTCCACGCCGTCGCCGGCCATCCGGCAAAACCCGATGCCGTATTACGTTGATTGGCAGTAGTGCTCAGGGTGCCGGCCTTGATCTCCACGGTGCCCCCAGCGCCGGCCAGATTGGGCAGCTGATAGGAGCCCGGCATGACTGCGATCCAGTGCACGGTCATGGTGCCATTGGCGCCGGTGCAACCGTTGCAGCCCGGCGCCTCGACCTGCAAAAGGTCAAAGCCCAGCGCGGAGATGTTGATAATGCGCAATGCGGTCGGATCAGCATCCTCGTTGGAGGGCTGCGCCACCACCACCGGCGTGGACCCGAACTGCTGGGCAAAGCGCACGTGGCTCACGCGGTTGAAATCGGCCTGTTTGGTCGCGCCGATGACGATGCTGCCCACCTGCAGACCCAGGCTGTTGGTGAAGAAGGTACGATCAGCGCCCAGCGTGGTACCGACCGCGTTGGTGGCCACGACCCGGTAGTGGTAAAGCGTTTCGGGCGTCAATCCGGTCAGCAATGCCGACACGGCGGTGTCGGTGCCACTGTTCACGGTTCCCGGCGTGGCCGCAATGGACGAGCCATAGCCGGTGGTCAGGCCATAGTCGAAACTGACCGTGGTGCTGAGCAGATTGTCGTTGACCGTGCCCTGCAGCGTGGCGCCGGTGCGCGAGACATTGGTGGCCACCTCGGTGATCGCCGTCGGCGGTGCCAGAATCCCGATCTCCCAGATGCCGCGGCCATGGGTGGCGATGCGCAGAGTCTGCGCGCCGCTGACCAGCGTTGCCGCCTGAAACGCCATGTCGAATACCGGCACCCGCGGCAGGCCGACGCTGAAGGAGGACCAAGTGGCGCCGGCGTCGGTGGAGCGATAGACCCCGATGTCGGTGCCGGCATACAGATTCGAAGAGTTGCGCGGATCAATGACGAAGGCATTGATCGGAATGCTCGGAATGCCGCTGGCAGCAGCCGTCCAGGTGGGGGTGGCGCTGGCGAAGTTCGTCGTCTTCCAAACGCCCTGTCCAGCCGGCGCGTAGCCTGAAAGGGTCACGTAGGCGATATTGTTGTTGTTTCGATCGATGGCGATGCGCGAGACGATGAAGTCGGGAATCGTGCCGCCTGCGCCGACTGCATCGACTGATGAAAGCGTGCCAGCACCGGTCATCGTGCGGAAGATCCCGCCGTTGTTCAACCCCACGGCACGCACATTGT
The DNA here is from genome assembly GCA_050250665.1 of Lysobacterales bacterium. Taxonomy (GTDB): domain Bacteria; phylum Pseudomonadota; class Gammaproteobacteria; order Xanthomonadales; family SZUA-5; genus JADKFD01. The sequence continues at coordinate 127,603 of JBFWOF010000002.1, forward strand.
CGTCGTTGGGCGCGATGCCGATGGAGGCGATGGCGACCCCTGAGGTGATCGGCCCCTGGCTGACGACCGTGTGGTTAGCACCAAAATTGGTGGAGCGATAGAGCCGATCTGAACCGAAATAGACTGGATTTGGCGTACCCGGCCCGAGCGCCATCGGCGCATAGAAGCGCACCGCGGTATTGCTGCAATTGATGTTGTTACCCGTGGCGGGGCTGCAACCACGAAATGTCCAGTTCTCGAATGCGGTTGGCGACGTCGTGGTCGAGTAACCCATCAGACTGCCGACCGCATTGAAGTAGGTGTGATACATGCGGATTGACGCAGTGCTGGTTGAACTCTGGTCGATCAACGAGAAACCGCCGTCACCATAGTCCGTCCGGGTCCAGCTGCCATCGGCGCGCCTGAGCTCGGTGCCGTTGTCCTGAGTGCCGCCGATCATGAATTCCGGATCAGACGCGTGGGTGGCCAGACTCATGAACTGGGTGGCATTGAAGCCGCTCACATTGAGACTGGACCAGGAGACACCGAAATCCGTGGACTTGAAAATGCCGCCATCGTTGCCGGTGTAGATCACGGCGGTGTTGGATGGCGCAATCGCGATGGCGTGACTGTCGGCATGCAAACCTGCCTCGCTGGCGGCAAAGCTGGTTCCGTTTGTGGAGCGCGCAAAAATCCTCGAGTTGGTACCGGTGGCAGAACCGGCGGCATAGATCCGGTTGGCATTGCCCGGGTCTATGGCGATGCCAATATCGTAAAAACACTGGCCGCCACAGAAGCCCGACGTACCGGTCAAGGCAGTACCCCAGGTCGCGCCGCCGTCAGTGGACTTCAACACCTGACCCTGGGTACCACCGGCATTGGCACTCAGTACGGTGACTGTCGCACCGACCTTGTTGATGGCCAGTTCGCCATTCAGGGTGCCGCCCAGGTTGATGACACGCGTCGCCGAAAAGCTGGCGCTTGGGCCGTTGCTCGCAGTTGCCGCGTTCGTGCTCCGGTAGACGCCAGTCGTGCCGGTGCCACCGCGATCCAGCTGATGGTAGATCAAGTTGCTGGAACTGCCCGGCTCGAAGACGATGTCCTTGATGCCGTTGGTACCGCCGCCGGTGGCACTGCAGAGCGCAAAGGTCGGCGAGGCGGCATTCGGGTTTTCGCTGAGCCACAGTCCGATCACGCCATTGCTGCCGCCCAGACCCACACCGACGCCAATGCCGGCGACACCGGTGTAGTTACCCACGAACATGCGATTGGCGTTGTTGGGATCAAAAGCAATCCGGGTAATGGCAGTCCCCAGAAAAGCGACGCCGTTGCTGGCGGCGCTGCCACATCCCGCCACCCGACTCCCGGCCCCGCCGAAGGGCCCCTCCAGCACCGGCGACGCCGATTCGGCATTGAGAATGCGATAGATGCCGACGCCGGCAAAACTGTCAGCCGAACCATTGCCCTCGCCGGTACCCACCCACACCGTGGTCGGGTCCACCGGGTCGATGGTGACTGCGCCGATGGCCATCGATTGCGCCGAATCCATCAGCGCGCGCCAACTGGCGCCACCATCCAGGCTGCGATACAAGCCGCCATTGGCGGTGCCGACATAGAGCTTGTTCTCGTCAGTCGGATGCACGGCGATGGCGATGGTGCGCCCGCTCACGGCCAGGGAGGGACTGGTCTGACCATTGGGAATGGGCTCCGGCCCAACCGAGGTCCATTGATACACGCTCAACTCTGGCGCGCGCCGGGCCTGATCGGCCTCCAGCAGCTGCAAGGCGTTGATGCGCCTGGAGACATCAAAGGGTACGTCGTTCTCGACGCCTCGCCGCAACGCAATTTCCTCGGCCCGCAGACGCAGGTATTCAGCCTTGTCGAGGTCGTTGGATCGCGCGAAGCCGGGGAGATCCGGGTCGTCATTGGCCAACGCCGATCCGACCGCCGTGAACGCGAGCAGCAACAAAGCAGCGGTGCTGGCACATCTGATCATGGCCGGCTCCTCGAGAGAGAACGCCGTCATGGTAAGGCCAATACAGCGAAAGGTAAATTTCTTCGACCCCAACAGCCGGCCGGCAAGACCAGGATCGCAATACCTGAGCCTGGGGATGCTGCATTGAGGCTGCCTCAGATGACGGCTGGCGACTCCATCTGCAGCACACGCACCGACTGAAATTCGCTGACCAGCCGATAGCCACTGACCTCGACCCGCATCAGCACGCAATCGGGTGCGGCAACAAAGTCGCGCAGGCCTGGATGCTTACCCAGAAACACTGAGAGATAGGCCTCGCGCTCGCCGGCGACGATGGCCACCGCGCGGCCGAACACCGACAGCGCCGTTGCCCGCTGATAGTCGACGGGATCATTGCTGCGATCGTCGATCAGGAAGGACACCAGCGCATTGCTCATGAGGTTGGCGTGCTTGCGGGTTTCCCGCAAGGTCGCAAACACCAGATGGCGCAGATCCTCGGTGTGGGCGAAGGCCATCAGGCTGGTGTACGGCTGTGCGTCCTGCTGCGTGGCCATGACGCCCTGCAGCTGCGTCGCGAGCAGCCGGTTGATCGCGAACTCGATCGCTGTGGGAATCATTCGGCCTCCGGATCATTCGTGAACGCGATTCGCAGACTCGGGTCGGCGCTGTCCAGCTCCGGGCACTGAAAATTTTTTCCGCAGCACTACCCAATCGCCACAAAATTATCAAAAAGCCCCCGATCATTTAATCATGATTATTTGCATGTTCGGCTTCACCCACTCCGATCCAGAGTCCGCCATTACCTCATGACGGGATACCGAAAAATACGTGAGAGCATTTTTAATCCCTCCAAGCATGACCATCTCGCCAACTTGGGAAGACGCCAAAAAACGCCATTGACACAGTCTTTCCGCTGTACCCAATGAACGAATTGTCTCACCGAAAAATCAATTCGTTGCACTATTTTACGCTTCATTTAAATCAATCAGACCCGCCGATTGATGAATTTTAAACTTTACACGGAGATTATCCTACGACTAGCATCGGTGACAAAGTGTTGCGCGAAGTCAGGGCAAGAACTCGGCATTTTCGGGAGAGCTGCAATGAGCAATGCGAGCCAGGTGTTGACACAACCGGTGGTGCGCGCAGCCTTCTTCGACGGCACCGATGTCCACGTCATGTACGTGCCCTCGTTGAACGCCGTCACCGGCTATCAGCTCAAGCTGAACCGCGGAAGTCCGATTCCCGAAGCGATCAATCCGGACCCGTCGAAAGGATGGGCAACGTTGAAGAACGTGCAGTTTTTCAGCGGCGCCCAGATGGCGCTGACGTTTGGCTTGGCACCCAATCAGGGCAACTACCCATTTGGGCAGGTTCCTGCCACGACCATCAACTTCCCGAGGGACACGCCAGTCTTGACTGTGGACGCCGTCGCGCGTTTCCGGGACGGGCGTCTGTGGGCCCGTTGGGCACCGCCGCCCCCAGGAAGCGATTACCCCATCGATGGCTACCTGTTGCTGTTGCGCGATGCCGACAGTGGCGCCACCGACAGTCGGGCCATCATTGGCTTGTCGAGCACTACCGGGGAGTTGGTCAGCGGCCTGCCCGCCGGCATCGGCAACGCTCTCGAGTTCCGATTGCTGGCGTTGAACGAAAAAACCGCGGCCGGCGCGGCGACCACACCGCTGCCCGTGATCGGCGCCGCTGCATCCGCTGTGCGTGTGGCAATCGGCACCAGCGCTATCGAAGTTTGGTGGCAACCCTCGGCAGATCCCGCGGCCAGCCAGCACACACCCTGGCTATATGCCATCGAAGACGGCTGGTCGAATGGTAGCGCTGGCCAAGCCGAGCGCGACGGTTACGGCAGTATTCCGATCGCGGCGCTGGATCCGAACAAGCAGTGGCGGATTGCGGTGATTGCCGGTACGGCAGCGGGGGCTGCAGTTGCCGCCGTGAGCGAGGCCGTCGCGGTACCGCTGCAGAAACCGGCGCTGCGCCAGGTGCGAGCCGAGGCGGGGCTACTCGCGGTCAGCATCTCCAGTGACACCGACAGCGGCCCGATGGGTGCCTGCGCGCTGGTTCGGGCGCTGTCCGCCGGCGGCGAAATTGCTCGCGGCACCGCCAGTGAAGCACCGCTGGCGCTGAGCGTCGACCCGGCCAAGGTCGACAGCTTGACCTGGCGTCAGGCCAATGACGGCCAGCTTGGGCCGGAGCAGACACTGACGCTGAATCTCAAAGCCCCGGCCACGCCCTCGATCAGCAGCAACCCGATCACAGGCCAGAGCCTGCTGCAATGGTCGGCCATTGCTGGAGCCACGGGTTACGAGATCGAGCTCTATCCGGGCGCCGCAGCCATAGCGCTCGGCGCGGTCACCGAGTACCTCTTGCCTTCCGGCCTGATGGGCGTCAGCCAACTGTCAGCGCGGGTTTGGGCCACATTCCTGGCCGGCAATGTCCAGATCCTGGGTCTCGCTTCGACAGCGCTCGGTCCACTGCCAGCCGCGCCCGTCGATCTGGAAGCCGACTACGATGGCAGCATCGTGCGCGCGCGCTGGTCGCCGCTGACCGGGGTCGACGGGTACGAGCTGAGCGTCTACGCCAGAGGCGAATCGCAAACCACGACCAAGTTCAATGCCGCGGCCAGCCAGAGCCATTGCGAATTCCCGTTGCCAGCCGGCAGCACCATTCGCGACTGGCAGCTGGTGATCCAGAGTGTGCGTGGCCGCATGATCGGCCCGGCATCGGGTGCGCTGGATCTGGTCGCCGCCGGCTGGTACATCCAGGCACCGGAGAGCGGCAGGCCGGTCGGCTCCGCGGCACTTGCGCCGGTCGATGGTGCAGCGTCTCTGAATGCTTTCCAATCCGGGCAGGGCAATGCGCTCAGTTGGGCCCTACCGGCACTCGGCACCTCAGCCTTGCAGACACCCTTGCCATCAAACGGCTCTTTCACGCTGGCGGCGGGCTCCGGAGCCTGGCCCTATGAGCTGCAGATTCCAGCCAGCAGTGCCTTGTGGCAGTTCGACGGCACAGCGCTGCGCAACCGTTTGCTGGAAGATCTGCCGGCATTCCTGCTGGCGCTGGAAAAGGCCAATGCCGAGCCCTGGGGCCTGGATCTGGTGCAACGCGTCATCGCCCGCGGCGCGCCGCTGACTTTCGAGGAAACGCTGTACGTCGAGTACGGGCTGACCGGGCCCAACAGCAAACAGCGCTACGGTAGTTTCGATCTGCGTCCCGGCATGCAGCTGCGCGTGCAGGCCCCCGGCTATCTGAATCTGGACCCTGACCTGAGCGGCGCGTTGCTGAACGGATTTGCGCCCGGCGCCAGCATCGATTTCGACATCGGCGTGGACAGCTCCAGCGGCTGGCGCCCGACACTGGATGCCTTCTTTGCGCGACTGGTCGCCCAGCGTGCCATCCGGGTGCTTCCGCCACCGACCAATGACGATGGCAGCGCCGAAGGTGGCGGTGCCGACGCCGCCGATCTGGCCTACCAACAATTGATGAAATCTTTCCTGCGAGTCCTGGTTCCAGCGCAACTACTCAGCGCCACCAGTGGCGGATCGACCACGGCGTCCGAGCAGTTCCTGATTGTCGCGGCGGACAGCTATCGCGATCTGCTGAGCATCACCAGCCCACCGGGTAGCAATACAGCCTATGCCTATTTCCGTGGCCGCGCGGTCCTGCAGGCCCGGATCCGGATCGAGGTCAACGGCAACCCGGAAACCGTGGCCATAGGCACCCGCGTCGCAGATCTGCTGCGGGCCTGGGGCGCGCTGCCGGCGTTTGCTCCCGCGGCATTGGAGGGCTTGTCGCTGATCCGCCGTCTGGGCGCCTGTCAGAGCAGTCCCGAAATACCCGCAGACCCCAGCGCCGCCCTGCCGGTGGTGCTGAGCTGGGACGGCCTCGGTGACTGGGGCCAGGCCGCCAATGTGCTCGAACTGCCGCTGCTGGCAGGCGATCAGCTCTGGTTTTCCTGAGGCATTGCGACAACAGGCGCGCGCCAAGGACCAAACAATGACCGACAACAATCCCCTCTACCGCCGCTGCACCAACTGCACGCGGCTGTACCGATCCGATGCCAGCGGGCAAGCGGCAAGCGCCGGCTATTGGGCTGGCTGGCTGGCCGGTTCTGCAAACACCACCGATCCGATCGGACTCGATCAGGCTTGGGCCGATACCGAGAGCACTCTGCTTTTCCTGCCGACGGCGCCCTCCGATGCTGCTGCATTCGAGGCCAACCTGATCGCCTATCTGGATCGTTCTCCGTCGGGCTTTCGCCCGCGGGCGCTGTGGCTCAGCAATCCGCTGGCGTCGCCGGCGCTCTGGCAGACCGCTGAGCTGATGCTCGGCAACGACGACAAGCTGTCCGTCGCGCTCGAATTCAAGTTTGCCGACTACCAGTTCCGGATTGCCGCAGGAGCCAGTTTCGAGCTGCACCCCGGCGGCAATGGCTCGGCGCACTTCAGCTGCGAGGGCATCGGCATCCAGCTACAGGCGCCACGCGCCCGTTTTGCCCTCGGCAGCACCACCCTGCCGATGGCCGGCGCCCAACTCGGCGCGTGGCAGGGCGCCTTGAATCTGGACCCCGCCAGCACATCAAACCTGGAAACCCTGGGCGTGCTGCTGCGTTACGCACGTCTGCAGCCCGGAAGCAGCGATCGGGTGGAGAGCGTCGACATGCCGATCCTGAGCCAGCTGCAGGCTACCTGCGCGCTGACTCTGGGGATGGACCCACTATCGCCGCTGGATCCGGCTCGCACGGCAATGCGCTTTGCCAACGAGTCCGAACTGCAGAGCGGCTGGGCCACCACGCTCGGCCATGAAGTTCGTCTGACCCCACAAACTGCACCTGCCGGTGGATTGCCGCCCGCGGGGCTGGTGTTCGCAGCAACACCGCGACGATTGTCAGACGCTACTGCTGGAAGCAAATACCATCTGGCGCCGGTCGGCGCCTTTGCGCTCGACACCGTAGCGCCGACGGGGCTGCGCGCCAGCCTGCCAATCGGCGTAGACGGCACTCAGGAACAGCTGATGCTGGGACTGGCCGGCACCGAATATCTGGGTCTGACGCCGGGCGGCACCACTGTCGCGGTATTTGTTGGCGCCCAGCCAGCATTGCTCAAAGCCGATGCCGATGCCGCCCATGGCCCGCTCAGCCCGGCAGCCCAGACCTCATGGGCCAGCTTCGTCGACCGCGTCGGCCAAGCTCAAGGCATGCCCTATTACGCCCAACCGGAACGCTCACCGCTGTACGCAGCGGCCGACTCGAGCGCCGTGCTCGATTTCAAACCGGTGCTGTCCGGAAGACTGGCGCCCGGGGCCGGCGAGCAGGCCGCCGCAACGCTGACCACGATGCCGGTCGGCGCCTATCGCGGTGTCAATCGCGCCCTGGTGGCACGTGCCCGCGAGATCGAACTGGCCGGTCTGGCGCCCGTGCGCCGGCAGGCCATCCCCAGCGCTGCCGCACTGCGTGCCAGCGGCAACGCGAGCACTCGCGCAGTGACGCCGCCAGGACTGGTGGCCGATGTTGACGACACCCGTTTCGAGCGCCTGATCATCGGAAATCTGCCGCTGAGCAGCACCCCAGAAGTGGCTTTCGAGCCGATCAACCCGGATTTCCAGCTGGCGCTGCAGAGCAATCAGCTGTTCTTCGTGGTCGCCGATCCTGCCGTACTCAGCGGCCAGACCGGACTGAAGGTCGAGCTCTCGCGCTGGGTGTTCCAGCTCAACCCTGCATCCTGGCGCAGTGCCCCGGAGAGCCCGACGCTTCTGTTGTTCAAGTTTGCCGCACGCGCGCTCGTGGATCTGGTGGCCGATCCCGCCAGTTGGGGCTGGAAGGCAGCTGCCATCAGACCTGGCGGCAGCATTTCCGACACCAGCACCACCTTGACAAAGCTGTTCCAGAACGCCGCCGCTGCACCTGCAGGAAGCCCGTACCGCGCTTTTTATGACCAGGTCGTCAACAACCCCAACTGGTCGGGCGTGCTATTCATGAATGCGGCCATCGACGCCGGCGAGCTTGATCCGCAGCTGGGCTTCATCACCGCCGGTGTCGATCTGCAGCGCTTCTATGCCCATCACATCGGTTTCTCGCTGACGCCCTACACGCTGGATCCGGACAGCAAGAAGATCACGCTCCAGCAAACCGCGGCTTTCGGGCTGGTCGACTACCAGGACCGGCGCGATCTGAACATCACCAAGACTGTGCCTTTCGCCTACAAGACGCTGGCACTCACCGCCGTCTTCAGCAACGCCGCCTTGAGCAGTTTCTCGGCCGAAGTCGAACTGTTGACCAACCGCCTGTTCGGCACCGAACTGAGCAAGCTTGATCCCGATCGAGGCAACAATCTGGTGCTCGCCGGCAGCTACCACACCGTTGACGGCACGCCAGCCTATGCCTTCGACCTGATCGGGCGCAATGTCTATGCCACTGCCAGCGGCGCTCTCAACGACGTCGAAGTGCAAACCGTCAGTCTGCAGACTGAGACTGCAGGTGGTGGCGCCTTGACCACGCGCTTCTCTTTGACCGGCAACCTGCGTTTCAACGACAACCTTGACTACGACATGTTTGCCTGGGGCCCGGCGCTGGATGGCAGCGCCGTTGGCCACCTGCGCTACGCCAATCTGGTGGTGCGCATGCACTCGCGGCGCGATGGCAGCGGCGAAGTGAGCTTCGACAATCTGGAAAGCGCGCTCTCCTTTGATCTGGCCAACAGCGTGCCCAGGCCACAATCGCTGATCGCGAAGTTTCCGGTCACGCTCAGCGGATTCGTGGCCGTGCCCGCGGCCGAGGACGCCCCGGGACCGGACAAGCTCGGCTATGTCTCGATTGCGATGCCGCTCGATCAGAGCGTGCTGACCGGACCCTGGTACGGTCTTGCCTATACGCTGCAGCTCGGCACCTTGGGCAATCTTGCCGGCAGCGTGGGTCTCAGCATCGAAATGCTGATCGCCTGGGCGCCAGCCAGCGACGGTCAGGAAGCTGGCATTTACCTCGGCATCAAGGTGCCCGGACTCAACGATCTCGGTATCCAGTGGCCGTTGCAGGGCGTGCTGTCCTTCGGTTTCCGCAGTTTCGAGATGCAGCGCTACACCCTGCCCGACACCAGCCCGCCGGAATATGGCTATCTGATGCGATTGCATCGCCTGGCGCTGTCCTTCCTCGGCTTCAGCGTGCCACCGGGAAACACGGATGTGGTGCTGTTCGGCAACCCCAAGGAAGGCGCCAAAGGACCGTTGGGTTGGTATGCGGCCTACGCCAAGGATCTGCCCGAACAGAAGAAATCCGGCGAATCCACCCTGCGCGCCCTTCGCAGCGGCCCCCGCGCCGACGTCGCCCGCCTGCGCCGCGAGCGCGGCGGCAGCCATACGCCTTGAGATGGGGAGACGCAAATGGCTATCAGCATCAGGTTTCACGTGCTCAATGTCGGCCAGGGTAGCGGCAATTTCGTCGAGATTCTCGAAGACGGCGACCTCAAGACCACCGTGCTGATCGACCTTGGTTCCGAGGGTGCGAGCAGCGCCCATCACGGGCCGAGTGTCGACAAGATCGTTGAAATCCTTGAAGACATGGACAATCCGGAGATCGCCTGTCTGTGTCTGTCGCACAGCGACACCGATCACATCAGCATGATCGAGCAGTTGCTGAAGCAGTTCTATAAGCCCGGAAGTGGTAAACCCGACAACCAGATACTCACGATCCGTCATGTTCGCTACGGCGGGGCATACGAGCTCTACCAGAAGGGCAGTCGCGCCAATGTCATCGACCAGGTCAAGGCCTATATGCCCAAAGGCAGCAAGCCGACGGGCGTCACCATCAACTGTTCGAGCTACGTAAAATCCAAGAACCCGATATACGAAGACAAGACGCTGGGTTTCGCGCTTCGCTTGCTGATCGGCAACACCGTCAGATCGGCGGTTGCGTCAGGCAACGACACCACGCTCCTGCCGCTGAAAGATGCCGTGATGGTGAATACGGTCTCGCTGATTGTGGTGTTCGACTGGAGCGGCTCCCAGTTCATCACCACCGGCGACGCCACCGGCATCACCATGGTCCGGGCCAACAGCATCATGAAGGATGGCGTTGGTTCGTTCTTCAAAGATCCGCTGATGCTGACCATTCCCCATCACGGCTCATTCCGCACAGCCTTTTCCTTCACCGGTCAGGGCTTCCGAGGATTCAAGAAGCAGCTGGCCCAGCTCACGCAATTCGCACGGCGTTGCGGTGCGCGCATGCTCACCGCCAGTGCCGGTCACAACAGTCAGTTCGACCATCCCTCCGCCTACGTCCTCGACATCTTCTGGAAGTTCACGGACGCCACCATCGATCCCTACACGGACCCGGCTGCCAGCAATGGTCATTTCTACACGGCTTATTTCAAGAAATCGTATTCCTTCGACGTGACCATCGATGGCGACAACGAGAAATGGCCGACTGGCGGCGATGGTTTCTACACGATGCAGTCGCCGGTGCAGATCTACTCCACCGTCTATTTCGACCGCAGTGAATACAACGGCATTCCGCCGCTGTCGGGGGGAAAGCCCCCAAAGAAGAAGAAGAAGACCCTACCTATGATGGTCGTGCTCCCCGCGTCGGTCGCTGCGCCGAGTCCGGGATTTCTCACCGATCCGCCGGCCACGAAGGATTTTCCGGCCGAAGAAGTGGGCTGGACCTTTGCGGTCACCAGCGACGAATTCACGGTCTCGCGCATCGATTCAGACCTCGCGTCGAGGGCGCGCTTGATGGCAATCGTCAGCCATGCCGAACGCGAGTTCCAGGCCGACGCCGCCTCGGCAGCAAGCACGTCGCCACCGTCGGCCCCGCCCGTCCGGCTGTCGCAGCTGCGGCCGCCGCGCCCGACACCGAGGCCCCCACCACCAGGCCCGGGCCCACGCCCCAAACGAAACTGAGCGCGCAGCGAGCACCCAGCGAGCCTGACCCGATCCGGAGCACCCCAAAATGCCGTCGTCGCCCATCTATGATGCTCTGAAGTCCCATTTGACCGACGGCAAGATCGATCTCTGGCTGGCCGCGCAAGACCCGGTGTTGGCCGGGCTCAAGATCGCTCTGGAAAAATTCGGCATTCGCGCCACTTTCCTGCTGAGCCCTGCCGCCATTAGCGCGCCGGGCGCGCCGATTCAGGTTCTCGGGGTCGGCAGCTATCTGAGCCCGGCCAACCGGGCCATGGGTGTCACCGCGACCCTGAAAGTCGATGAGAGTGACCACTTTCTGCTGAAGTTGGCCTTCGGCGGTCAACGTACGCCACTAACCGATCTGTTCGGGCAGCAGTTTCCGGACTATCAGACGCTGGAAGACGGCATCAAGGTCGTCGACGCCCCATCGTTCTTGCTGGCACTGGGCGTGCGCATGCTGGAACTGGATGGCGACAGCGATCTCGCGCCCGAGCTCCATACCACCGGACTTCTGGATGCCGAAGGCATCCTCGCCAATTATCAGAAATACCTCAGCACCTGGCCCTTGAATCTGTCGGGCAAGCTGGCGCTGGCGCGCAGCACTGAAGATGTAGTGGCCCTGGACTGGACCGCGATCGATCCGAGAATCCGTATCCCGTTTGGCTCGAATCAGCAGCTGGACAAAGTCGGGTTTTCGCTACGCTCCGTGCGTGATCTCGATCTGGCCACCAACGGGGTAGCCGCGCTTTCGGTGCTGGAACTGGTAGGCAGCCTGGCGTTCTCGAAGGATGACCCGGTCCAACTGCGCGTGCCGTTGGCATCGTCGGATGACACCTGGCGCCTGATCGCTGACCTAAACTCAACCCAGGGCAATATCGGCAGTGGCTTGACCGCCCTGTCCGGCCTGATTGGCCTGAAACCCGACCAGCTGGCGCAGCCCATCGAATTCCTGGCACTGGACCGCTTCTACCTGGCGCAGGTCGAAGTCGCGATCCAGCCACCCGAGGGTTTGCTGCCCAGTGCTGGATTCGAGAACGACGATGCGAGTGCGCCTCTGGGCATGCGCTGGCTGGGCATCAAGATTCGCTCCGACCACTGCTGGAATCCGCCCATTCCCTTCGTCACGGTCAACGATGTGGGCGCTACCTGGCAGGTGAGCTGGCCTGATCCCTCCGCCGAAAGCGTATGGAGCGGCAGCGTTTTCGGTGGCATATCCCTCGGCGACGCCAACGAAGTGAACCCCGCGACCGGCGACAAGACGAAATTCACGGTGGACGTCACCGCCAGTTTGCCGCAGTTCGTCGTCGCCGGTCGTTTGCGCAAGGCGGTGACCCTGCCCATCGGCAGCGCCCTGACGCATTTCTTCGGCGGCGAGCAGGGGAGAGTGCCGACGTCATTCCCGGACACGCCGGACGGCTTGAGCTTGACCGCATTTTCCTTCCTGGCGGATCCCAACACCCGTACCTTCCGCGCCCAGGCTGCCTTGAGCATGGACTGGGAGCTGTCGCCCTTCCAGAGCCTGACTTTCAGGCTGGTCGGCATGAGCTTCTTCGTCGACGTGTCGCAGTCGAGCGTTTCGGGCGGCATCGCGGCATCAGTGCAGCTGGACAACGAGCCGGCGCCGAATGGCTATTTCCCGACGTTGACCGTTGGCGCCCAGATCACGCGCTCGGAAGGCTCAACGCAATGGACCTTTGAGGGCGGCCTGTTGCCGGGTGCGCCGCTGTCGCTCACCAAGATGGCGCTGAAACTGCTCGACGTGGATCCGAGGAGCTGGAGCGACTTTCCGGATTTCTCGATTGATACACTGAATTTCCTCATCAAGAGCGGCACCCGCGACCCGGAAAGCGGAAAATGGTTGGGTGGCGAATACTCCGGCGATGCTTCAGCCTCGGTGCGCTGGGCTCCGCAGATCCTGGGCACTACGGTGCGAATCAGCGTCAGCGTGGGCGCCAAAGTCACCAAGCCGGGCAAGACGCTGGAACTACCGGACCCGAAGGCCTCCGGCACCGTCACCGGCAGCTTTGCTCTGAACCAGCTGGCCATGTCGCTGGCCTTCGATTTCGGTGTACCCAATCCAACCTGGCGTTTTCGCATCCAGTTCGGCCAGCCGTGGGTGGAGCTCACCACCTACACCACCACCGATCAGCCGCCGCATCGGATCCTGACGGCGCAGCTGGGCGGTGTGACGCTGGGCAGCATTCTTGAATATCTGGTCAATCTGGCGGCGCCGACGCTGGGCTACAGACTCGACTCCCCATGGGATGCGCTCAATCGCATAGATCTGTCGCGTTTCCTGTTGTTGCTGGATCTGGAAGCCAGCACGGTCGAGCTGAAGATCACGCTGCCGATAGACCTCGGCGTGGTGCAGATCAAGGCGCTCGGGATCAAGTACACCCGTGGCGCCGGACTGTCCGGCGTGGAGCTCACCCTCGACGCCCAGATCTTCGGCGAACCGAAGCAGCTGGGCTGGGATGTGATCAAGGACCCGCCGCCGGCCATTCCCGGCAAGGGCGGAGCGGCCATCGATCTCTACTATCTGGCGCTGGGACAACGGGTGCGCCCGAGCGACGACTCGCCGGTCACGGTGCGGGCCTATCTGGAAGCTTTGGAAAAAGCCATGCAGCCACTGCCGCCGGGCGGCAACTCGCCGCCTCCGATTGGCAATGGCGTCGAGTTTGCCGCCGACAGCGAGTGGTTGATCGGACTCGATATCGACTTGGCGCAGACCTTCCGACTGGGTCTGCTGTTCAATGATCCACGCCTTTATGGCTTGTCGATCGCCCTGCGCGGTGGCAAGGCCGGCAGTTTCGACGGACTCGATTTCCAGCTGCTGTACAAGAAGATCTCCGACAACGTCGGCATGTTCCGCATCGATCTGGCGCTGCCGGTCGCGATGCGCAGTTTCACCATCGGCCCGGTTGGCATCACGCTCGGCGTAATCGCGCTGGAGATCTTCACCAACGGCAATTTCACCGTCGATTTCGGCTATCCCTGGAAGCGCGATTTCAGCCGCTCCTTCACCGTGCAGTATTTCCCTTTCATTGGCCGCGGCGGCGTCTATTTTGGCTATCTCAACGGGGCCACCTCCTCCCGTGTTCCGAAAGTCACCGACGGCACCTTCAATCCGGTGATCGAGTTGGGCGTAGGCCTCGCAGTCGGCATCGGCAAGGAAATCATCATGGGGCCGCTGTCTGGCGGCGCCTACGTGCAGATCGAAGTGGTGTTCCTGGGCGTGTTCGGCTGGTTCAATCCCAGCGACCATGCCCGCAAAGCGACGGCCTTCTTCTCCTGCAATGCGACTGCGGCAATCGTCGGCAAGATCTATGGCACGGTCGATTTCAAGATCATCAAGGTTTCGGTGTCGATTCTGTTGGAGGCAGAGGCCAGCGTTGCCTTCGAGGTCTACAAGGCCACCCAGTTCCGCATTGCCGCGCGCGTCACTGCCGAAGCCGAAATCAAGATCCTGTTCATCAAGATCTCCTTCAGCTTCTCGGTTGGTGTGTCACTCGAGTTCACTGCCGGCAGCGATTCGACACCGCCGTGGACATTGGCAGCGCCCAGCGGCGGCACCCGCACGCGACTGCCGGCCATGCGTCGCTCACTGGAACGCCGACTGCATTCGCAGCAGGCCTTCCAGCTCCAGCAGCTACGCCTGCGCAACCTCAAGCGGGCGGCCGGCGAGTACTGGCTGAACTTCGATCCCAAGGCGCCGATCTTCGCCAGCAAGAAGACTCTGGCCCTGCATTTGCTGCCGGCCTTTTCGATCACCGACCTGCCGATCGCCTGGAGTGGCACGGCACCCACCAATGCATCGCCGCAATGGCGTATCGCACTGCTGCTCAGCGCCGAAACGGGCATTGCTCCGGCGGCAGTCACGCCGGCCGAACGGGCGCTGCGCAGCGGCAGCCTGGCGGCCGCCGATGCCAGCGAGCAACCGGCGCATCTGGTCATCGAGGCCTTCCTGCGGTGGGCACTGTATGCCGTGACCAAAGCCGATCCCACCTCCACGCCGGGGCTGGTCACCGCGCTGCAGCTGCAGCAATTGGCGGATCAACTGGATTTGTCTGAAGCCGCCGATCGATCTTTCGCGCTCGACAATCTCGGTCAGTTCTTTGGCAACAGCCTGATCTGGCAATTGGCCGGCGAACCGGAGGGATCGCCAGCTCTGCTCGATGCCCTGCTGCTGCCGCTACCACCGCAACTGACCCTGTCGTGGACGCAGCAGGTCGAGCCGCGCGTGCTGTCGAAATGGAACCCGGTCGGCGCCCAATACATCGCCGACATCGCCGCCTACCAGCAACGCTTCCAACCGGTGTCATCCACCACGGGCGACGCTTTGCTGGCTGAGGTCGATGAGCAGCGCGAAGCTTTCCCGGCGTACGTATTCCGGGATTGGTGTCTGATGTTGACCAAGACCGCGGTCAAAGCCGCCCGCGATTCACTCGATCGCGCCACGGTCACGCTGAGCGCGCCGGCTTCGCTGAACGAGGTCGCGGCCCGCTTCCCGACCACCCAGGTACATTACCGGGTGCAAGGCAATGACTCCTTGCCGATGGTCGCGCTGGCACTGGGGGCGACGGTGGACGAGTTGCTGGTATTCAATCCGAAGCTGGCCGAGCAACTGGCCGACGCCGCGCCGGGATCTGATCTGCAAGTGTCCCTGGGCGTGGCAGCGGCGCTGATCGCGCACGACAATCCGGACGTCAAGCTGAGTGCGGGCAAATTCGCACTGGGTACGGTTCGCGCCAATGTGCGCCAAAACCAGGGTTTTGCGAGCCTCGCCAAGCTCTTCGGACTGACCGATGCGGCAGCGCTGGCGACGGACGACGTCCTGGCAGACGTGAAGCTGCTACGAGGCGGCAGCCGAGTGACTGCAGCGCCGACGCCCTACACTTTTGCCGTGGATCTGGCGCCCGGACTCGGCGCCGCCGTGTTCTACGCGCGCTGGTATGAAACCCTGCTCAATGGTGATGATGAGCCTCTGCCGCAGGCCGATTGGTACGCGCAGACACTGGCCTTGTGGAATGCGAGCACGCTGACGGGATTGTCGCCCGCGGGCACCATCGCGCCCGGCACGCCGCTCAAGGTACCGAGCGCCTATCTGACGGACACCACCGCACCGGCGGGGCCCAACTACACCAGCCTGGCCGGTGATACGCCCTTGCGCATCGGCCGCATGCTGGCACTGGCCCAGCTCTTCCCCAGCGGAAATGCTATCGACGCGCCGGCCGGCTGGAACAGCTTCCGCGATTCGGTGACACAAAGCGGTCGCGTGATCCAGCTGCCCGGCAGCGCCATCTCCGTGGCCGCAGGGGAAACCGTCAACACTCTGGGCCTGCGCACGCTGCTGCACACCGAGGGCACCGGGATCAACGCCGCCGCGCTGCTCAACTGGCTGGGCGATTCGCCGGTATTGGCGCCACTGGGAAGCATCAAGATCCTGCATGCTGAAGTCGACACCAGCGTCTACACCAGCTTTGCCTCCATCAGTTCGGCGCTGGGCCCGAGCCTGAGTGCGATCGGCGCAGCACTCGCCGACGTGCCGGCACTGCTGCCCGCCAGCGACCAGTCACCGCTGGTGCTGACCATCGCTGCGGTACCGGTGCAGACCATCGAAACCGTGGTCACCGACACCCTGGCGGGCTCCGGTGTGGCCGATATCGCCGGTCAACTGTCGCGACAAACGCTGTCGGGCCTGCGCCTGCCGGCGCCCGTCGAAAAGGACCAGATCATTCGCGCTGCCGGGGCGATGACTGCCTTCGGCGATCTTTGCGGGATGCAGATCCCCGGCCCGCCGCCGGGCGACAGTACCGAGCCGACCTCGGGCATTTCGATCACGGTGGAACGCACCGGCCAGGTGCCGTGGATCGAGTTCGCCAGCGCCGCGACTATCGCTGGCGGCGACAGCATCAGCGAGCTGCAACAGCGCTACCCGCAGGCACCAGCGCTGAACCGGGCGTGGTCGCTACGCGCCGCTACCGATGCACCGCCGTCGTCCGGTGCGATCCTGCGCACTGCGCTGATCGATGCACTCAGCTTCAGCTACACCGCAGCCGACTTGAAGAAGCGCTATCCGGCCCACAGCATGCTGCTGTCACCGACGCTGGCGCCGCAGGCGCTACCCTTGTCGACCCTGGCACCACAGCGATTCGACCTGGAACACGAAGTGCTGCTGCAGACAGCGACCCCGCTGGCGCTTCCCGGTTCGCAAAGCGCACTGACTGGACAGCCTCAGCTTTATCCCTTCCCCGAGTCCCTGCGCACCTTGGCGCATGCTGGTGGCGAGGGGCTTTACGAAATCGTGCTCAGCGCGCCGGGTGACTCCGCCAACGGCAAGCCCAGCGTGCTCGCGGACGCCACCTTTGTGGCGGCCGTTCGAGTCCGCATACAGCGCGCTGGGGAGCAGATCTACACCTTGGTCGGCAGCGATGCCGACGGTCGCCAGGTGTTGCTGGATCTGATCGCTAGTCTGGGCAGCGGTGCCGCCGCCTACCTGGCGATTGCACCGGATCCGGCGGCGGCCGACCCAAGCGGTCTGAGCGTGCTCGATCTGAAATCGCGCAGTGATGCCTTCCTGATCAAGACCAATCAATCGACCGCCAGCGTGCCCGACAATGTCGAGCGCACGGCGCGCCAGCTGGCCCGCATGGACACATCTACGACGGCGCTGGATATGGCGGATCTGTCCAAAGTGGCGGATTTCGCGCAGCTCTTGTTCGAGGGCAGCGTGGTCGGCGGCACTGGCTATTTCCTGTCGCTGACCCAGCGCGACGGCGGTGGTATCGCCCCCGGCGCCTTCGACAGCGAGGGCCGCGGCGAACTGTGGTTCGTGGTCCTGTCCGCTGCCGCCCAGCGATCGGCGCCTGCTGGTCGTGTGCTTGAAAGCTTCGTCAATGCTGCCCTGCTGCCGCCGGGCACGGATCCTTCTGCGCATACCCTCAGCGTGATCTCCTGCGACGATGCGCTCGGCAACCATGTCGCCACGGTGGCTCCAGGCCTTGCCGGTTTCCGCCTGCAATTGCCCAATCCGCGTGAGCAAGCGAGTCAGGATCCCGCCGCGCCCAGCGACATCCACCAGCTGTTTGGTCTGGTTGACTACCAGCTTGGCAAACCCAGCCAGACCTACCATGCCGATCTCCCTGGACTGGCGGTCTATCCGCGTAATCCGGAAGCCAGTGAATGGCAAACGCAGCGCGCCTCGATGCGCCGTCGTGCCCGGTTACAGGAAGAGCCGGCCGAACTCACGGCGCCGGACTGGAGCTATTCGATCGTATTGCCGCTGTACCGCTTCGGGCCACCCTCATTGGCGCCCACCCTGCCGGGGCTGCCCGACACTGACCTGGATCCCTATCGCGGTCTCAATGACAGCGGAACCCGACCGAGCGCCGAGTTTGCGATCGGCGTGCGCGATATCGTCGGCAATGTCGCGGCCGCCGCCGATGCCAGCATCGTGCCGGTGGAAACCGGCTACACCGATCCGCTGCTGGGCCCGGAGAGCTGGCCGGCGACCCGGCTCAGCTATACCGTCACCGGCACCTCGCCACAGGGCCTGCTGACGCTGCGCATCGAGCCACTGCCGGCCAACGCCTGGCCGGCGCTGGGTGAAGCTCCGACCAACGCGCGGAAGCGCGCGGCCGATCGGGCCCAGCGCTACGCCACTGCGTGGTTCCAGTGGAGCCAGCCCGAACTCAAGGTCTGGTGCGGCAGCAGTCTGTTCGGTACCGCCGGTGAGCGGGCGTGGAGCACTGGACCAGCCACCCTCTGGTCTTTTGTAAGCGCGCAATATCTGAATGCCAGCGCCCTGGCCAGTCTGCAGCCAGTACTGCCAGCACTGAGCACAGCGCAGTCGCTGACGGCGCTGAGCCAGCAGTTCGGTTTTTCGCTGGCGCAGCTGGCTACCGCCAACGAGAGCACTACGGCGCATGGCGTGCTGATGTCTCAGCCGCTGCTGATGCCCGCCTATGTGCAGATGCAGGAGGGAATGACGGCAAAGCAACTCGCCGCCCAGGCTCCCAATGGCGTGCCCGCCATTGATGCCGAAACCCTGCTGAAGTTGCCCGCCAATGCCAGCCGCCTGCCCTTGCGGGCGGGCACGGTGCTGGCCATACCGCAGCGCTCATTGCCGGTCCTTGATCCGGTACCGAAGCTCGACGAACTCGCTGCCACTCTCAACACCAGCGCACGCCAGCTCGGCATCGACAATTCGGATCGGGAGATCCTCCGCGACGGCTTCAGCTTCGTCATCGACGGCGTCGAGCTCGCCGTGGGCCCGGAGACCCCGACATTGAGCAAGGTCCGCCTCGCCTACCAGATGCTCGGCGTGCAGATTGACGAAGGCCAGCTCGCCGACGCCGCGCGCGATTACATCGATTTGCTGAAGCCCGGCGCTGACGTGATCTCGCTCCACTACCAGGTGCCGCCGCCCAGCCAGGAGCGGCCTTTCGAGACCCTGGCCCAGAACCACAGCAATGCCAGCATCGATCAGCTGGCCGCACTGAATGGCGAGACCGTCAATCTTTTCGATGCCGGCGCCATGGTCTATGTCCGCGACTACATCGACAGACAGGCTGTTGCCGAAGACGACGAGGCCACGCTGGCCGAATGGACCGCCAGATTTGGCACCAGCCCGACCCAGCTGTTCCAACGCATGGCAGAAATCGGGACCGATCTCCCCGCCGGTTCCGGATTGAGCGTGCCCGGCTTGCTCGACTGGGGTCCGCTGCCGCAGATCGCCGCGGTCGTTCCAGCCGCGACCAGGCCGGTCGAACTGGCCAGCCGCTTCGACTACGCCGCAGATCCGGCACTGGCGTTGCGCCAGTTCGTGACCGATCAGGCCCAGATGCCGCAGTTACTCAATATCGGCGTCGGCATCAGCGTCGGAGGCGCATCGACGCAAACTCTGGCTGACGATACTCTGGCGCGGGTGCTGCAGCGTCTGCAGCAACAGCAAACCGGCATCACGCTGGCACAACTGGCCGAAGCCATCGGCGCCGACAACACCTTGCTGCGCGAAGGCGCCTTGCTGTCGGTCCCACCGGCGCGCCTCTCCGCCATTACCAGCAACGCCGAGCTGAGCCGCCGCTACGCGCTGCCCGCCGAGGCCATCGCCGCAGCCAATATCGGCCTGCGCGGCGCCCTGCAGGCCAAGGTTCCGTTGCACTCGCCGGGCCCAGATCCGATCACCGTAGACACCGTGGTCGACGACTCCTGGAATGCCGTGCTGAGTCGTTTTGCCGATCGTAATGTAGTCCTCGACCTGGCTGCGTTGATCGCTGCAAACCCCAACGCCCCGGCCTATCGCGCCGATGCGCGACTGCTGCTGCCGACGGCCGCGGTGGTGCTTGCCCAAGCGTTGGCTCCGGCCAGCTACGCCGAGCCAGTGTTTGCTCTGGATGTGACGCTGCGCGGCGCGCGTCCGGTCGCGCTTATTCATCCTGATTTCGCCGGCAGTTCTGTCGCAACGGCGAGCGCCGAGTTCCAGCCGTTGGGTGGCGAGACCGAGGTCGATGCCCGCGAAGCTCTGGCGGGCGCTCTGCGCGCCGCCTTGCCCGATTTGCGCCTGGCCAGTGGCCGCGTACCTGATCAAGGTTCCGATCTGTGGCTGATCGATTTCGGCGCCGGCGGTATCACCAGTGCCAGCCTGCGACCGGCCACTCCCGGGCCCGACGGGGCCCAGTGGCCATGCTTCTATGCCTTGCGCCCGCTTTATCCGACGCTAATCTCGCGCAGCGTGGCCCTACCCGAGGTGCAGTCCGACGGCTCATTGAAGGACAGCAGTGATGTCAGCGATTTCGTCGGCATCGACGTCGAGACTTGGGCGCGCCGATACCTGTCGGACGTCGATCGCGTGCTCAGTGCTGAGCAGTCAGTGGCGCTCTACCGCGACTCGAAAGCCCGCATCGCGCTGGGCCGAATCCTCACTGCCAAAAGGCGGCTTGCCGAGGGCACCGACGAAAACGGCCAGGTACGACCGGGTCTAGGCATCGCCGCCGGCCTGGCGCCGGTGTTAGTGCTGCAAACCGGCGCGACCAGCGAAGCCCGTCAAGCCGCTGCCACGGCTCTGGGACAATCCCTGGGCATCAGCTTGTCCGGCGCCTACGCCAGTGCCGGACTGGTGCAATACGCTACCACCGCAGACAGCGCATGGACTCGCAATCCGCAGTTGCCGGGTGCACGGCTGTACGGCGACGGCCTGGCCGACAAGGCCAGCCCAGTGGCCTACACACTGAGCAACGC
This sequence comes from Lysobacterales bacterium, assembly GCA_050250665.1. Classification (GTDB taxonomy): domain Bacteria; phylum Pseudomonadota; class Gammaproteobacteria; order Xanthomonadales; family SZUA-5; genus JADKFD01. Next base: position 148,709 of record JBFWOF010000002.1, read on the forward strand.
CCGTATTGATCTGGCCAGCCGTTCCGGCCATGCCCAATTCGTGCTGGGCGTGGATCGGATATCCGAACACCGTGCCATCGCTTTCAAGCCGAGCTTCGTGCCCACGCATCTGGAGTGGAATATCCGGCCTCTGTCGCTGCCAGGTGGCGCCGGCTATGAGTCGTCAAACTGGCTGACGCTGATTCCCGCCTTCACCGTCTCGCCCAGAATCCTGCCGGACTCGATACACATTGACCTCGGCTGCAGCGAAGCCCCGATTCCACTGCGCGCTTTCCCGGCGCTGCCCTCGGTGCAGGGCCAAAGTGCCGGCCCCAGCTATCGGCAGCCGACCCAGCAGCAGATTGGCCTGTGGACCTACAGTTTCAGCTACCGTCACGAACACGCCGCCCAGGACGAACTGATCGTGGCGCTGCGCTTCAATCAGTCGCTCGGCAGCGCACAGCGCCTGGCGGCGCAGGCGCCCGATGTCGCCACCGCACTGGCGCGTTACGTCAGCGTCGCCGACTCCCTGTTCGCGCTGATTGGCGGACTCGGCGGTGGCCGCAATGCCGTGGCTGCCGAAGCGGCATGGAGCCTGTCGCAACTGATCGCGGACGTCGCGTCTGCCTGGAGCACGCATTTCCAGCAACGTCCGCTCAAGGCAGCGCTGGGTGTGGAATCCGAGTCGGTCTACTGGCTTGACGTGCAGCTCGAATACAGCCCGGATGGCAAGAGCATCACGTCTATCCTGCTCACACGGCTACCTGACCCCGAGCAGCCGTCTGGCTCGCCAGCCACGCCTGCGGGCCCGGACGGTCGCTGGCCGGATCTGATCTACCAGAGCCCGGACGGCGACAGTCAGGTGCTGGTGGGTGAGGATATCCGGCCCGAGAATCTCAGCCGTCGCTACGGCTTCCAGGGCGGTCAGCCGCCCAGCGCCCAGTGGGCGCAGATTGCACTCGGCTACGCCGATCTGAATGTGGCGCAATGGCAGAACGCCATCGGCAGTGTGGCGGTCGTGCGCAATCGCTCCCTGATCACCGGCGAGGCCACCGAACAGGACTTCATCTACGCCAGCGCCCGAGTACAGGCTCCGGCAGCGATAACCCCACTGCTGCATTTCGGCGCCAACATGGACATCAGCGCACCAGGGACACCTGTCGAGGCATTGGTGACCGCCATGGCCTCGGTATTCGGCAATCAATCGCCCGATGGACTGCCGCTGTCGATCGGCATCGGCTATGGCTATGAACTGGCCGCCGGCAACTCACCAACTACCGGACTGATCACCGTTCTCCCGGTGCATCTGATGCCACGCCGCGAATGGACTGCGGCACTGGGCAAGACGCTCGATGAAGCCATCGCGACATGGCTGAAAATCAACCAGCCTGCGCACAGCAAGGGCTTCCTGAGCTTCAGCCTGACGGTGTATTCCACCCTGCAGACCACCTCGGCGCCGCTGCTGGCCATCGACAGTCTGGTGTATCGACTCGCCGACGGAGCCGAGGCGAGCGCAAGTGAGGAGTGCGCCGGAGACTGATCGACCCGCACTTCCATCGGGGCAGGCCGATGGGCGTCACGGTGGCCGCGAATCCCGGCGTCAGCACCAGTTGTGGCGGCAGCGGTGCGCCGATAGCGCTGGCAGGTGCGACGACCGTCACCCTGCCGGCCGGTCGAACGATCCCGGCCAATGGCAGCTGCACGCTGACTGTCACGGTCACGTCCGCAGTCACTGGCACCTACTTCAACACCCTGCTGGCCGGCAGCCTGGTCACCAGCGCCGGCGTCAATGCGGCAGCGGCCATCGCCACGCTGACCGTCATCGGGTCACTGCCGCCGCCAGTGCCGTTCATTCCCGTTCCCGCCATCGACGGCTTCGGGCTGCTACTGCTGGGCTCGGCGCTGATGCTGACCGGGCTGGCCCTGGTGCGACGCCAGTCGGCCTGATCAGGTGTGCTGGAATCTGCTCCGTGCATCGCGGGCGGATTCCAGCTCCCTCAGCCGACGATCATGGCGGTCATGCCGGATCAGCGCTCGACACGCAGCCGCGAGGCCGCGGTTTCGGCTCCTTGCACACGAGGCTTGGTTCAATGGCGATTCCCGTCGTTCTCTGGTCGCTGACGTAGTAGGCTCAAGCCTGCGGACGCCAGGTGTTTGACCTCACGCCCTCGAAAGGCGCGATGGCCAGGTTGCTCGCTCGAAGTCAGCAGCAGCGGTCAGGGAGTTCCAGCAGGCGATGAAACTCTTCCAGCGAGCTCTTGTCCTTTCGCTCTTTTGGGGTACGCCAGCGTTCGGCGTCGTCGAGCGACTTGAAGTGCGGTCCACGGAGGTCATCGCCGATGGCCGTTCTTTCGGCCTGGTGGGTCCCTACGAGAAGGTGGTCGGCCGACTCCATTTTGCGCTTGATCCCACCGCCACCGCCGTGGTCGATCTGAACCGTGCGCCCATCGACAAGGATGGCAAGGTGCGTTTCGCCGCAGACCTTTACCTGTTGCGCCCCAAGCGCGGCGACCGCGGCAACGGCAGTCTGCTGCTGGAAGTGCCGAACCGCGGCGGCAAGGCCGTTGTTCGCTACTTCAACCGCGGCGCCTCGCCAAGCTTCGATCCGGTCAGCAAGGAGGCGGTAGGGGATGGCTTCCTGTTCGAGCATGGATTCACCTTGGCCTGGGTGGGTTGGCAGTTCGATGTGCCTGACGATGGGCTGATGCTGCGCGTGGATGCGGTGCCGTTGACCGGCGATCCGCCGGTGACCGGTCTGGTTCGCGCAGATGAGGTTTTCGAGCAGGACAGCGACCGCTTTGAGCTCGGCCACATCGGCCACCGGGCCTATGCGCCCACATCGCAGGACGATCCCCGGCACCAGTTGACCGTCCGCGACCAGCGCCTGGGTCCGCGTCAGATCCTGCCGCGCAGCCAATGGCGCTTCGAGTTGCCCGATTCGGAGTCGGGCAGCGGCCTGGCAGTGCGCCTCGAGGGCGGATTCAAGAAAGGACGGATCTATGAAATCGTCTACGCCTCCGCAGACCCAGTCGTGGTTGGCGTCGGTCTGGCCGCGCTGCGCGACGCGGCTGGATGGCTTCGTGACTCCGAGCAAAGCCCGGTCCAGGTCGACCGAACCATCGCCATCGGGATTTCTCAGACCGGCCGTTTGCTGCGTCATTTCCTGTACCAGGGGTTCAATCAGCTGGAGTCCGGGGGCAAGGCCTTCGATGGCGTGATTGCCCATACCGCGGGCGCCGGTCGCGGCAGCTTCAACCACCGCTTCGGCCAGCCCTCTCGCGACGCCCATCGCTTTCGCGCCTTCCTTTATCCCACCGACATTTATCCGTTCACCGGTCAGGCGCAGCTTGATCCCGTCACCGGTCGCAATGAGGGCCTGCTCGATCGTTTGCGAGAGGCCAATGCGGTTCCGCGAATCTTCTACACCAACACCGGTTATGAGTACTGGGGTCGAAATGCGGCGTTGATTCATACTTCTCTGGACGGCACCAAAGACATCGCGCTGGCTCCGGAGGTACGTAGCTATCACTTCGCCTCGGGACAGCATTTTGTTGGCGGCTTTCCGCCTAAGGCAGCCGGCACCCGCTACCCCGAAAATCCGCTGGATTTCCTGTGGAGCCTGCGCGCGCTGCTGCTGGCGATGGACGATTGGGTCGCCCATGACGTCGAGCCACCCGCCAGCATGATTCCCCGGCTGGCAGACCAGACCCTGGTGCCGCTTGAGCAGTACCGCTTCCCGCAAGTCTCAGGCGTACAGGCACCCAGCATCGCCCACAGCACCTATCGACTCGATTTCGGGCCCCGATTCCTGACCGAAGGCATCGTCGATAACCAGCCGCCCAAGGTGGGTCAGCCCTTCCCGATACGCGTGCCCCAGGCCGACGCCGACGGAAACGAGGTCGGCGGAATCCGGCTGCCCCAGTTGGCCGTACCCTTGGCCTCCTACACCCCCTGGAACTACCGCGCCGAGGCGATCGGCGCGCCGGAGGAACTGGCCAACTTCCGCGGCGCCTTCCTGCCCTTTGCCAAGACCCGCGACGAGCGTGAGTCAAACGGTGACACCCGGCTCTCGGTGGAAGAGCGCTACGCCAACCAGGATGAGTATCTGGGCCGCTACGCAAAGGCAGCGATGACGCTGATCGAACAACGCTACCTGCTTGCCGAGGACCTTCCGGATCTGCTCAAGGAGGCCGAGCGCTTGTGGGCAGAGCTTGCTGAGCCGACCCGCATGCGCAAGGCGATGGGGGAGTAGCCCTCAAAATCGGGTTCCAGCGTAACCGTCCGATCACCCCCATTGATGCGCCGCGGTTGCCGATTTGCTAGGCGCTTGTCGCCCGCCAGTTCATCGGCAGCAGGCTCTCAATGTCGCGATTGAGCGTCGTCGGCAGGCGCTCCAG
>JBFWOF010000003.1:0-151293 GCA_050250665.1 Lysobacterales bacterium
GAATCAGAGACTTGCGATATGTTTCGCGATAGCGGACTCTGTCCGCGATCTTCAGGCGCACCGCGGACCTCACCCACTGTAGGAGCGACCTCGCGTCGCGACCGCGGGGGTCACAGGTCGCCGGGATCATGCCGCAGCGTGCCTGCAGAATCTTGAACGCAGAGAACGCCGAGGGTCGCAGAGAACGCAGAGAGAAACTGATTCACAACCGCTTTGGCCGTTCTTCGCGTCCTTTCTGCTTTTCCTTCGCGTCCTTCGCGTCCCGTTTCTTGCGTGGATCGATCCGAGTGCATGGTTTTCGCCGCGGACGGGGACCGGCGGTCGCGCCGCAAGGGCGCTCCTACCAGGCAAGGGCGTGGGCGGGTTCCGCCCTATTTGTAGCTCTGCAGCACGCTGGAAATGCGCTCGCCATCGGGTTCGGTCTGTTCCACCTTGACCGGCAGATAGCCCATGCTGGCGGCGTGCCAGCTGGTGGTCTTGCGGTCGGCATTTTCACGCATACGCTCGACGCGAACGGCCTTGATGGTGCCTTTGGCGGTTTCCACTTCTTCCTCGCCGACGACCAGGAAGCGCCAGCTTTCGACCTTGCCCTTGCTGGCCACCGGCAGATCGAAGACCGAACCGGCATCGGTCTGGGTGGCCAGGCGCTCGGCGATGCCCAGCACCACGGCATGCTTGTCGAATACCGGTCGCACCAGTGAGTAGTTCCAGGTCTTGTCGCCTTCACTCTCGGCGACGGCGCCATCAGCGCCGACCTTGAGCTGACGCTTGCGGTGACGACCGACCATATCCTGCTGGTAGGAATAGCTCTGCGTGGTCAGTCCGCGCTCGGACTCGACCAGCTGCGAACGCTCCTCGATGCTGACACCGAGGAATCCGGCCAGACCTTTCTGGCCTTCGGTGCGACTGACGAACAGCCACTGGCCCGGTGCCGGCGCCGACAACCGCATGTCCATGGTTCCCAGCGCCTTGTCATTGCGACTCACGGCGAAGCGCGCCTCGAAGGCCTCGAGTGCGCTGGCGCTGTTGCAGGCCGAGGCCAGCAACAAGGTCATTCCCAAAAATCTTGCGGACTTCATCAGCAATCATGTGCGTTTGGACTTGGACGTGCATTCCAGCCCCTGACGCATGAATGCGCGCTTATCGGGGGTTTGGAGCGGTTGTCGGTTGTCGGTTGTCGGTTGTCGGTTGTCGGTTGTGGGTTGTGGGTTGTGGGTTGTGGGTTGTGGGTTGTTGGTTGTTGGTTGTTGGTTGTTGGTTGTTGGTTGTTGGTTGTGGGTTGGGGGTGCCAGAGGAAGCGGCGTACTTCAGAACCGAGATCGCGAGTGGTTGATGCGTCATTGCGAGCGTAGCGAAGCAATCCAGAAAGCACGGTCTCAGAAGCACTGGATTGCTTCGTCACTGCGTTCCTCGCAATGACGCATCGACTACTCACGAAATGGGTTCACGGACAGCGTGGCGCAGAAATCCAGAAGCACGGCCGCAGCGCGGCGCCCTCCACAGCGGTGCAACTACAACTGCAGAGGCTCGCCAATCATTCGCCCATCCACCGCGATCTGATCGCCATCGAGGCGCACGCGGCGCTCGGCAAACAGCCGCACAGCGGCGACCAGCAGCCGATGTTCCAGCGGCAACAGCCGTGTCGCCAGCGATTCCGGGGTGTCGCCGGGCAGGATCGGCAAGCGCGTCTGCATCAATACCGGCCCGCCATCCAGCACCGGGGTCACGAAATGGACGCTGGCGCCGTGTTCACGCTCGCCGGCCTCGATGGCTCGGGCGTGGGTGTGCAGGCCCTGGAACTTGGGCAACAGGGACGGATGGATATTGATCAGCCGACCGCGCCAGCGCTCCACGGTATGCGCCGTGAGCACGCGCATGAATCCGGCCAGAACAACCAGTTCGGCGCCACTGGCTGCGACCGCATCGAACAGGGCTGCCTCGAAGCTCGCCTTGTCCGGATAGCTCTTCGGGCTGAAGCTCGCCGTGGGAATGGCTGCCGCGGCGGCCCTGGCCAGACCCGGCGCATCGGCACGGTCGCCAAAGGCGCCGACCAGTGCGATCGGCAACCCCTGCCCTGCGGCCTCGATCAATGCCGCGAGATTGCTGCCCCTCCCCGACAGCAGCACCGCAACGCGCAGATGCTCAGTCGATACGGACACGGGCGGCCTCGCCGGCGTGCTCGCTGACTTCACCGATATCGTAAGCCGACAGACCCAGGGCTTGCAGGCGTTCGATCGCCGCAGACACGGATTCTGCGGGCAGGACCAGCACGAAGCCGATGCCGCAGTTGAAGGTGCGCCACATCTCGCTGCGCGCCACCTGCCCGGCCTGCATCAGCCACTGAAAGATCGCTGGTTCCGGCCAGCGCGAGCTGTCGACCTGGATGCCCAGGCCCTCGGGGATCACGCGGATGATGTTCTCGGTCAAACCACCGCCGGTGATATGCGACATGGCAGCGATCGGCAGGTCGGCCAGCAGTGACAGCACCGGTTTGACATAGAGCTGGGTCGGCGCCATCAGGTGGTCAGCCAGCGGACGGCCCTCCAGATCGGCGTTCAGATCGGCGCCGGCGCGGGCCAGGATGCGCCGGATCAGCGAATAGCCATTCGAGTGCGGTCCGGAACTGGCAATACCGACCAGCCGCTGACCGGCGCGCACGGCGCTGCCATCGAGCATCTTCGAGCGTTCGACCAGGCCCACGCAGAAGCCGGCCAGATCATATTCGCCCGGCGGGTACATATCGGGCATCTCGGCGGTTTCACCGCCGACCAGGGCGCAGCCGGATTCCTCGCAACCTCGGGCGATGCCGGCCACCACGGATGCCGCCACCTCGACTTCCAGCTTGCCGGTGGCAAAGTAGTCAAGGAAGAAGATCGGCTCGGCGCCCTGCACCAGCACATCATTGACGCACATCGCCACCAGATCGATGCCGATGGTGTCATGCCGGCCGAGTTGATGGGCCAGACGCAGCTTGGTGCCTACACCATCGGTGCCCGAGACCATCACCGGTTCCTGGTAGCGCTCCAGCGGCACCCGCACCGAGGCCCCGAAACCGCCGACGCCGGCCAGCACTTCCGGGCGCATGGTGCGGCGCACGGCCGGCTTGATGCGCTCCACCAGCGTGTTGCCGGCATCGATATCGACCCCGGCATCGCGGTAGGTCAGGGGCTTGCTCTCGCTCATCGACTTGTACCATCTGCGTGAAGCCGCGAAGCATACGGGCATGGCTGCAGAAACCGAAGCAGGTCGTGGCCGGGGCAAACCTCGTCTGGAGACACCTGTGCCTGCCATACTTGGCGTATCAGAACTTTGCGGTTGAGCTGTGCATGCGCCGGATTTGGTTGATTGGATTGTTGCTGACCCTCATCGCGCCATTGGCTGCGTCCGATGTCTACACCGGAGAAGTGCCGGTTTCCGGGCAGGACGAAGCCGCCCGCAAGGTCGCCATGACCGAAGCCCTGAAACAGGTGCTGATCAAGGTCTCGGGTGATCCTTCGGCTGCGCAGCGGGCTGAGGTGCAGGCCGCCCTGGCCAACCCCGAGCCGCTGATCCAGGCTTTCTACTACCGGCAGGACGTCGACCGTTCGGGCCCGGTACCGGCGCTGAAGCTCTATTACGCCGCGAATTTCGAGCCACGCGCGATCAACAAGCTGGTCAGCTCCAGCGGTTTGGCGCGCTGGGCGCGCGAACGCCCGACGCTGATGGTCTGGGTGGTGGGCGATTCCGGGACCGACTTTCTCGGCAGCACCCAGCTGGCGCCATTGCTGCGCCGGGGCAGCGAGCGCGGCATCGAACTCAAGGCGGCGCTGATCGGTGGGGAAGACGCGCCCTCGGTGATCGATGTGGAACGCGGCAAGGTGGGCTCGCTGCGCAGTGTCGCCAGCCGCTTTGGCGCTCCCGGCGTGCTCGCCGGGCGTCTGTACGCGACCGCCGATGGCGTGGTCGCGCGCTTTGCCTACGGCGATGGCGAACGCGAGGAGAGTTTCGAGGTCCGTGGTCCAGATCAGGCCTCGGCCCTGCGCGCGGTGGCTGACGAAACCGCCAACCGATTGGCCGCGCGCTACGCCTTCGCCGCTGCTGACAGCACCCCCGCCCAGGTGTCGGCGGTGGTTCGTGGTCTGCGCTCGGCCAGTGACTTTGCCCGCGTCTACGCCTATCTGGAGTCACTGTCGGTCGTGCGGGAGATACACCTCAGCAGCGCCGCGGCCGACTCCATGAATCTGGATCTGACGGTTGCCGGTGGCCAGGAGCGACTGCGGCAGATCCTGCCGATGAGCGATCTGCTGAACGTGGCCGGAGACAGCAGCGACGGCGCCGTCGTGCTCGATCTGCGCTGAACGGACCCGGCGGATGCCTGATCTCAGCCGCTCCAGATTGCGCCATCTGCCGAACGCGCTGTCGGTGCTGCGCCTGTTGATGGCGGTGCCGATCGCTTTGCTGGTGGTGTACGACGAGAGCGTGCTGGCGATGGCCTTGTTCATCACCGCCGGCGCCACCGATGGCATCGATGGCTGGCTGGCCAAGCGCTATCACTGGCAATCGCAACTGGGCGGCTGGCTCGACCCGCTGGCCGACAAGGCGCTGGTGCTGTCGGTGTGCATTGCGCTGACCGCGCACGGCGACCTGCCCTACTGGCTGCTGGGGCTGATTGCCATCCGCGATCTGGTGATCGTCAGCGGCGCCGTGGCTTTCCATTTCAACTACGCGCCGCTGCATGCGGCGCCGACCATCGTCGGCAAGATCACCACCGCAGCGTTGCTCCTGCTGGTGGTACTGCTGCTGTGGCAGAACGTCCAGGCGCAGATACCGACCTGGCTGATCGAGACGCTGATCCTGGCCTGCGCCGGACTGCTGCTGGTCAGTGGCGTCGACTATGTGCGGCGCTGGAGTATCAAGGCGCGACGAATCGGGGATAGGCACCCATGACCATGACCCACCGCTGGCAACTGCTGGCCATCCTGTTCGGCATCGGCCTGCTGCTGTATCTGCTCGGGCCCGTCCTCACGCCCTTCGCGATGGCCGCCCTGCTGGCCTATCTGGGTGATCCGCTGGTCGACCGACTGCAGGCACGGGGACTCGGGCGCAGTGCGGCGGTGTCGATCGTGTTCGCGGTCATGACCCTGCTATTACTGCTGTTGCCGCTGATCCTGATCCCGCTTCTGGAAGCCCAGATCAGCACGCTGGTGGAGAAACTGCCGCTGTACATCGGCTGGGTACGCGAACGCCTGATGCCCTTCCTGGTGGAGCATCTGGGCGTCGATCCGGAGCTGTTCAGCACCGACCAGATCGTGGCCATGCTGAAATCACACTGGCAGCAGGCTGGCGGCATCGCCGCCACGGTCATTGCCTCGGTGTCCAAATCCGGTCTGGCCATCATCGGCTGGATCATGAACCTGCTGTTGATTCCGGTGGTGAGTTTCTATTTCCTGCGCGACTGGGATCTGATGATCGAGCGCGTGCGCGAACTGCTGCCGCGTACGGTCGAAGCGCGCGTGGTCAACATCGCCCGGCAATCGGACGAGGTGCTGAGCGCCTTCCTGCGCGGACAGATCGCGGTGATGCTGGCGCTGGGGCTGATCTACTCCTTCGGCTTGTGGCTGGCGGGGCTGAAACTGGCCTTCCTGATCGGCATGAGTGCCGGGCTGCTGAGCTTCGTGCCTTATCTGGGCAGCATCCTCGGCGTCGGCGGCGCCGTCATCGCGGCGCTGGTCGAGCATCGCGACCTCATCCACGTGGTCTACGTGCTGGCCGTCTTCGGTGTCGGCCAGACGCTGGAAGGCTTCGTGCTCACGCCCTGGCTGGTCGGTGACCGCATCGGCCTGCATCCGGTCGCGGTGATCTTCGCCATCCTCGCCGGCGGGCAACTGTTCGGTTTCATTGGCATCCTGCTGGCGCTGCCGGTCACGGCGGTGCTGATGGTGGTACTGCGCCACGTCCACGAGCAGTACGTGGCCAGCGGCCTCTATCGCGAAGGCGCAGGCCCGGCACCTGCGCTGGCTTCAGATTCGGCTTCAGATTCGGCTTCAGATTCGGCTTCAGATTCGGCTTCAGCTTCGGCTTCGGCTTCGGCTTCAGCCTCTGAACCGACACCGACACCCGCTCCAACTGCGACACCAGCTCCAACCGCCGCAGCCAAACCCAAGGCCGCACGGCGCAAACCGTCGAAACCCAAATCCAGATGAGTCAGATGCCATTGGCGCTCGGCGGGCTGGGCACGCCGGATTTCGACAGTTTCTGGGCCGGCAACGACGGGCTGCTGCTGGCCCGCCTGCGAGCCCTTGCCGACAGCCCGGGTTCTTCCCAGGTGCTGCTGGGCGGCGCCCGGTCGTCCGGCAAGACCCATCTGCTGATGGCCTGCTGCGATGCCGCGCGAGCGGCGGGTCACAGCGCCGTCTATCTGCCGCTGGCGCGATTGCAGTTGAGCTCACCGGGAGAGCCGCTGGATGCCGAACTGGTGGCCATTGATGATGTTGGACTGGCACTGGGCGAGCGCACTCTTGCGGAATGGCTGTTCGCCGAAATCAATCGCCAGCACGATCGCCAGCGGGCCCTGCTGCTGGCTCTGGGAAGCGAATCGGATGTGACAGCTTCTGTGTTGCCGGATCTGGCTTCGCGCCTGGCCCGATCGGAAATGCTGCGCATCGAGCGCCACGACGATGAAGCCCGCAAGGACATCCTGATGCACCGCGCCGGGCACGCCGGCATGCCGCTGGACGAGGCCGCCGCCGATTATCTGCTGCGACACCACAGCCGCGATCTGCGCACCCTGCTGCAGACCCTCGCCAATCTGGACCGCGAAGCCCTGGCCCGCAGCCGCCGCATCACCGTGCCGCTGCTGAAGGAAGTCTTGTCGTAGGGCGGTCGCGGACAAAGTCCGCTCCCACAACCGACAACCGACAACCGACAACCGACAACCGACAACCAACAACCGGCAACCAACCCAGCTCAGCGCTCGATCAGCTCCACGCCTTCCATGCCGGCCGACAGCGTATGGGCATCGCCGCCTTGAGCCAGCTTGATGCGCAGGCGCACTTCGTTGGCCGAATCGGCGTGGCGCAGCGCGTCTTCGTAGCTGATTTCGCCGGCCTGATAAAGCTCGAACAGGCTTTGGTCGAAGGTGCGCATGCCAAGGTTGGTGGATTCCTTCATGACGTCCTTGAGCTTGTGCACCTCGCCCTGACGGATGTAGTCCTGCACCAGCGGCGTACCCAGCAGCACTTCCATGGCCACGCGACGGCCCTTGCCGTCCGGCGTCGGGATCAGCTGCTGGGCGACGATGCCCTTCAGATTCAGCGACAGATCCATCAGCAGCTGCGGGCGACGGTCTTCCGGGAAGAAATGCAGGATGCGGTCAATGGCCTGGTTGGCGTTGTTCGCGTGCAGTGTGCACAGACACAGATGGCCGGTTTCGGCGAAGGTGATGGCGTGATCCATGGTCTCGCGGGCGCGCACCTCACCGATCAGGATGACGTCCGGCGCCTGACGCAGCGTGTTCTTCAATGCCAGTTCGAAGCTGTCGGTATCGATGCCCACTTCGCGCTGCGAAATGATGCAGCCCTCGTGCTTGTGCACGAATTCGATCGGGTCCTCGATGGTGATGATATGACCGGTGGAATTCTGGTTGCGATAACCCAGCATCGCCGCCAGCGAGGTCGACTTACCGGTGCCGGTGGCGCCGACGAAGATGATCAGTCCACGCTTGGTCATGGCCAGCGTTTTCAGGATCGGCGGCAGGCTGAGCTCGTCCAGCGTAGGGATCTTGGTCTCGATGCGACGCAGCACCATGCCAACCTGATTGCGCTGGTAAAAACAGCTGACGCGGAAACGACCCACACCCTGCAGGCTGATCGCGAACTGGCACTCGTGGGTCTTTTCGAACTCCTCGCGTTGCGAGGGCGTCATCACCGACAGCACCAGATCGCGACTTTGCTGCGGCGTCAGTGCCGCCTGCGTGATCGGGGCGATGCGGCCGTGCACCTTCATGGAGGGCGGCACACCGGCGGTGATGAACAGATCCGACGCCTTCTTGTGCACCATCAGTTTCAAGAAGGAATTGAAGTCGATACTCATCTCGTACCCTCCGCGAATTGGAGCGCATGCGGCCCCCGCCAGAGCTCAATTGTGCCTGAAGCTGTAATCGCTGTCTGCGGACGGGTATGCGACCCCTGCCCGTTTTTTTGCGCTCCGCCCGCGCGCGCTCGGGGCACCGACGGCAAAGACCCTCAGGGCGAACTGCCTTCACCCTCGCGATCCCAGGCCGGAACAAAATCATCGGGAGGCGTAGCGGGCAGATTCTGGGCCTTGACCAGGGCGCGCGCGACGCTGATCTCGTTGGCGCCGGGACGGGTCCAGAACTGGCGCCACTGTGCAAAGCTCACCGGCTGTCCAGGACCTACCCGCTGCAGACCCCGCTCCACCAGCCAGGCCAGTTCACGTCGCTGCGTCCGCGTACGCTCGGCGCTTTCGGTTCCGGGCCTGTGCAGCTGTTCCTGCAGCGCCAGGCCCAGCGAGCGCGGCACGATCGAATCACTGTGCTCGACCATGGTCGTGGCCAGCTTCCGGCAATCATCCAGCCACGGGTGTTCATCGGCATTGCCACCGCACCACCATTGGGTTGCCACCAGATAGGGCATGGCCATGGCGCTGGCAATTCCGACGGCCATGATCACTGGCAGATCCTCGCGGGAAACGCCGTCATAGGCCGGCAGACTGCTGGTATCGGGCCAGTCCTTCGGCAGCGGCACACGCCCGAAGGCCTTCAGCAGCATCTGCATCGAGCTGGCGAAATGGGTGTCGAAACGTTTGGCCGCGGCCGCCTTGGCCAGCAATTCGGCGGCGACCGGGATGGCGCCAGGTTCGCCACGGGGCGGCAAGGCACCCAGCCAGACCACCGCATTGTCCGGCTCCAGTTGCTGCAGGTGCGCGGTCATGGCGATACGTTCGCGCGCGACCGCATCGGCATTGCTGCGATCGACGGTCGGCGGGTCGAGAATGGCCCAGAAGACCAATGTGGCGTCGTCCTTGCCGTCCGCCAGCGCCTGCGTCAGCAGAGCCTGTCCGCGCGCCAGCATGGCCTCGGACTGATCCGCGTCCTGGCCATTGTTCATGGCCGATCCGACCAGCATCAGGCCCGCGATCCAGCGTTCGCGCGGCGACTTGCTGGCCGCCAGCAGTTCGATGGCGGACTCGGCGTAGCCGGACATCGATTGTTCGAGGCGCTGGCTGACGCTCGCCTCGGCCGCCGCCGGCAGCTCCTCGGCCTGCAGCGGCAAGGCCGTCCACAAGGACAAGGCAATTGAACTCAGCCAGACCAGACTCGCTCGCGTGCCACGCCTGGCCAGGTTCAACTGCGTCAGCGGCCTCATACCTCGAACAGGCGCTTGTCTTTGGCGTAGGTCATCGCCTGCTGGCGCGTGACCAGCCCGCGCTTGACCAGATCCTGCAGGCATTGATCCAGTGTCTGCATGCCGTAGTTGGCACCGGTCTGGATCGAGGAGTACATCTGCGCCACCTTGTCCTCGCGGATCAGATTGCGGATGGCCGGGATGCCAACCATGATCTCGTGCGCGGCAATACGGCCGCCGCCGACCTTCTTCATCAGCGTCTGCGCGATGACCGCACGCAAGGACTCCGACAGCATCGAACGCACCATCGGCTTTTCGCCGGCGGGGAACACGTCGATGATGCGGTCGATGGTCTTGGCTGCCGAGCTGGTGTGCAGGGTGCCGAACACCAGATGGCCGGTTTCGGCCGCGGTCAGGGCCAGACGGATGGTTTCGAGATCGCGCAACTCGCCGACCAGGATGTAGTCGGGATCCTCACGCAGTGCCGAGCGCAGCGCCTCGTTGAAGCCATGGGTGTCGCGGTGCACTTCGCGCTGGTTGATCAGGCACTTGTTCGAGGTATGCACGAACTCGATCGGGTCTTCGACCGACAGCAGATGGGCGTACTCGTTCTTGTTGATGTGATCGAGCATGGCCGCCAGCGTGGTCGATTTGCCCGAACCGGTGGGTCCGGTGACCAGAATCAAGCCCTGGGGATAGTCGATCAGCTCCTTGAACACCTTGGGAGCGGCCAGGTCTTCCAGCGAGAGAATCTCGGATGGAATGGTACGAAACACCGCCGCGGCGCCGCGATTCTGGTTGAAGGCATTGACGCGGAAGCGTGCAAGCCCCGGAATTTCAAAGGAAAAATCGATCTCGAAGAATTCTTCGTAGTCGCGGCGCTGCTTGTCCGACATGATGTCGTATATCAGCCCGTGGACCGATTTGTGGTCGAGTGCCGGAATGTTGATGCGACGGACATCGCCGTCTACACGGATCATCGGCGGCAGGCCTGCCGACAGATGCAAGTCCGAAGCCTTATTCTTGACGCTGAAAGCCAATAGTTCGGCGATATCCATGACTGCCCCTTGCCTCACTCGTGTGCTGGTCGAGTATAGCCACGTCACCACCCGGAACTGCGCACCATGACCGCAAGCTTGAGTGACCGATTGGACACGCTGACCCAGCGCCTGCGCGCCGCCGCACCGAAAGTGGCTGCCACGCTGGTCGCCGTCAGCAAGACTCAGCCCGCCGCCGCGGTGGCCGAGGCCTATGCGCTGGGACAGCGCGTGTTCGGAGAAAACTACGTCCAGGAAGCCCTGGCCAAGATGCGCGAACTGCGGGACAGGTGTCCGGATATCGAGTGGCATCTGATTGGTCCGCTGCAATCGAACAAGTGCCGCGAGGTCGCCGAACACTTTGACTGGCTGCAGACGCTGGACCGGGCCAAACTGATTGCGCTACTGGCCCGTTATCGGCCTGAGGCCTTGCCGCCGTTGCAGGTGCTCATTCAGGTCAACATCGATGACGAGGACAGCAAATCCGGCTGCACGCCAGCCCAGGTCGCGGAACTGGCGAGAGCCATCGCCGAGCAGCCCCGATTGCGCTTGCGCGGACTGATGTCGATCCCGAAGCCCTGGCCTGAACTGGCGCAGAGACGCGCCAGCTTTGCCCAGTTGCGCCAGCTATTCGATCAGTTGCAGCGGGATCTCCCGGACATCGACACCCTGTCCATGGGCATGAGTGAGGACTTCGAACTGGCGCTGGAACAGGGAGCCACCATGGTTCGGGTGGGATCGGCGCTGTTTGGAGCCAGGCCAAAGCCCGGCGGTTGAGCATTTGCGGGCCCGTTCCTGTGGGAATCCCGGCCATCCCTCTCCCTGAACCCATATCGCAAGGCATTGATTTTACGTCCGCATGAGCACAGCGCGGGCTTCGTCCACCTGTAGGAGCGCCCTTGCGGCGCGACCACTGCTGCGGACCTGCGCCTTGCCGGTCGCGACGCGAGGTCGCTCCTACAGGCAGCTTGTGGTTCATGGGCCGTGGGCAGCATCGGGCCGTTCCGGATTCTCGCGAGGACGGTCGCGACGCAAGGTCGCTCCTACAGTAGTTTTCTCGACGGCCCGTCAGTACTGCCGCGCCGGCAAGGGCACGCTGCAGACGTCGATGTAGCCGGCTGGATGCTTGTACCAGGCGTCGCGGCGATTGCGTCTGGACTCGATCAGATCGGCAAATCGCGGGGTGTCGGTGCGCAACAGCTCGATCCGGCTGCGCTCACTCTCGGCAACATCGGCTGCCACGCGCAGATGGCGGATGGCAATCTGCTGCTCGGGCCGCTCGTAGAAGCCCATCGGTACCGGACCCCGCGGCAGGCTGGACAGCAACTCCATGCCCTGGATGACCCGGCCAGCCACTGTGATGTTCTGGTCCAGTTGCCGCGGCGCGTGACCGATCACCACATACAGCTCGGTGCCGCCACCGGAGTTCACATCATTGTCCCGGCCCACACCGAGCGTGCCGTAGCAGTGCGTCAGCCAGGCGCGCTGCGATCCGGGATCGCGTGCCGCTGGAAACCCTGCAACGAAACCGGTCTGCGGCGCATAGCCGTCGCCATCGGGCAGCACGCTGAACTGGAGATCGGCACTGGCAGCGCGGGTGAATTCGGCCGCCAGCTGGCGCTCTCCGGCGGTCAGCGCCTTGCGCACCGCTTCGTCTTCGGCCTTGGGATCGCCCCACTGCACGACGAAATTGTCCTGCACGCGCAGGATCGCCAGGCCGTCGTAGTAGCCCGAACGCGCCAGTTTGAGGATATTCGCGACGTGCCGGGGGGCGAAATCGGGCGCCAGTTCGATCACCACACGCCCGGATTCCAGCTCCAGATAGAGCGTGTGGCCGGGATCGGGCCGTCGCCAGTCGCCGGGCTGGCTGGCTTCGAGCACCTCGGCCATGGTCAGGCCGGTCTCCGCTGCCTTTGCCGCTGATACCTGGCAGCGGCCAGGGCGGAAATCGAACTGCAGCCGCTTTTGGGCCGGATCGAGCGCCGAGACCGCGGCATGCAGCCCCGAGGCGTCGCGCCAGTATTCGATACGCTGCGGGAAATCGTGATCGGGGTTGGCGAACACGATGCGCTGATCGGCCGATTCGATGCGGGCAAAATCGGTGGCCGACTGACCACCGGGCTGCGCCCTGTAGACCCAGCTCGCACCCTCAGGCTCGATGCGCAGGAATTCGAAACCGCTGAGACGCCCGCTCTTGAAACTGCGGGCCACGGCATACATGGCGCCGCCCTCGGCGCTGGTCCAGCGCTCTTCAAACTGCTGCTCGCCCTGCGCGGCGCACCAGTCGCCAGCGATGAATTCCGGCGCTGGCGGGTCTTCCGCCCACAGCGGCGAACGATGAAAAGACAGCAGAATCATCGCCGCAACAGCCCATCGCAACTGCTTCATTCCCCGCTCCCTGATGACCTTGGCGATTCAGCGATTCTGACCAGTGGCGCAATTCCCCGGTCCGCAGGTCGAGATTGTCATCGACCCTGCGCTTCCCGAGTCTACAATCGGCAGCGTCCGACCGAGGGCTCTCCCATGACGGAAACGCAGATTCGCGACTGGACCGACAACGAAAAAGCACTATGGGCGCGCCTGCAGGCCCATCCATTTGAACAGCCGGAACTGGGTCTCGATTTTGCCCGACGCCTGGCTCGCGAGCAGGGCTGGACACTGACCTACGCCAGACGCGCCATCGACGAGTACCGCCGCTTCTGCTTCCTGGCCTGCGTCAGCGATCACGAGCTCACGCCCAGCGACGCCGTTGACGAAGTCTGGCACCTGCACCTGTGCTACACCCGCGACTACTGGAAGCAGTTCTGCCCTGAGGTACTGGGGCGAGCCTTGCACCATGGACCTACCCTGGGCGGCCGCGAGGAATCGCTGCGCTACCGCGAGCAGTACGCGCAGACGATCGCCCTGTACGAGGATTACTTCGGCGAAACCCCGCTGGACCTGTGGCCCGGCACCCGCGAACGCTTCGCTGCCAAGCCAGCCTGGATCACCGTCGAACACGGCCGCTACTGGCTGCTGCCCAAGCCCCGCTGGCCCGGTGCAGCCAGCGCTTGCGCGGCACTGCTGGCACTGGCCACGCTGCTGCAGGTTCGCAGCGCCCTGGCTCTGTCATCCAATCCACTGGACTGGACCGGCGGCCCCTTCCTGCAGCTGTATCTGGCCCTGATGGTCACTGCACTGATCGGCGCCTGGTGGCTGCGCCGATCGCTGCGGGAAACCGGCAGCGCTGGCGGCGCGCGCCCGGACGCCTTTGAACTGGCTTATCTGGCCGGCGGCGCCGTCCGTTGCACCGATGCGGCGGTGGCGCATCTGCTGGGCAATGGCCACGCCGATTGGGATCAGACTGGCCGCGAGCTGAAGCTGAACGGCCGGGCGCCAGATGGCAGCGACCCGCCAGCCGTGGTGGCCCGCTGCATTGCCGTGGATGGTTCTCCGGCCCAGCTTCTGAAGCGATCCTCCGTGGCACTGGCACCGCTGGAGAAGAAGCTGCAGCAGAGTAATCTGTGGCTGGATGGCGCAGCCGCCTGGCGGGTGCGATTGTTCAGTGCCCTGCCCGTGCTGCTGGTGGCCGCCTTTGGTCTCAGCAAGATCTTCGTCGGCCTGTCGCGATCGAAGCCGGTGGCCTTCCTGGTGATACTGACCGTGATCACCGGCGTGATTGGGCTGGGTCTGTTGCTGGCACGCCCGACCCGCACGCGCGCCGGCGACCACGCGCTTGCGGATGCCAAGCAACGGCATGCCCGAGCCATGCGGGCACCGCAACAGAAGGAACTCGGACTGGCGGTAGCTTTGCTCGGAACCGCCGCCTTGAGCGGCACGGCCTACGCCCAGTACCACCAGCTGCGCTCACCGCCCAGCTCCTCCGGCGATAGCGGCGGCTCGGGAGGCGACAGCGGCGGTGGCGATGGTGGCGGCAGTGGCTGCGGCGGTTGCGGCGGCGGCGATTGACCCCCGGGCGAACGCTTGTTCCCCCGGTGGGAGCGGACTCTGTCCGCGAACTTATTCCCCCGGTGGGAGCGGACTCTGTCCGCGAACTTCTTCCCCCGGTGGGAACGGACTCTGTCCGCGAACTTGCTCCCCCTGTGGGAGCGGACTCTGTCCGCGAAATTCAGTCCCGTCGCGTCGCGAAGCCCGGCGCTCGCCCGAACTTGACCTGGTCGGGTGCCGCGATCAGAAGCCGGACGCAAAGAACGCAAAGGAAACGCAGAAAGTACGCGAAGGAAAGCGGGGGCAAACCTGAATCAGCTGTTCTCGGCGTTCTCGGCCGTCTCCGCGACCCTCTGCGTTCTCTGCGGTTTGCCTTTGATGTCGATTCAGCGCTGCTCCCGGTTTTCGCGCCACCCGACCGATCGCGGGCAGAGCGCACAAAAAAGGCGCCCGAGGGCGCCTTCTTCGGAACTTGTGCCGCCGCTCAGCGAATCGAGAACAGCGAGAAGCCGCCGCGGCCACCACCGTAGGAAGCGCTATCGCGGGAGCGACGCCCGCGCATGCGATCCAGCAACTCGTTCTGGCGCTGCTGCAGCCAGTCGTCACGGTTGAGACCGCTTGCCTCCACCGCGCCGACATCCTCTTCGGCCTGCTTGCGGAACAGGCAGAAGTCTTCATAAGCGTCGATCTCGTGCTTCAGCTCTTCGACCACCAGCTCGATCATGATGGCGTCATCGAGGAAGCCCAGCACCGGGATATCGTCCGGAATGGCGTCATTGGGATCGGAGAAATAGGTCAGCGCCGACAGGATTTCCTTGCGTTCGTCGTCGGAAATACCCCAGTTGGTGTCGTGCACCATGCCGACCAGCGTACCCAGGCGCTTCATCCGCGAGGACACGAACTCCGGCACCTGCACACCCTTGGTGTCTTCCAGCAGCTGCATGGCGGCACCCGTGATCTCGGCGGCGCTCAGATGGGCGGCGGCTTCCTTGGCACGTCGCATGGCGGACCGGAAATGCTCCAGATCCTGTTCGGACAGATCGATTACAACGCGCATGGCGGAATCCTCATATGGCGGGCAATGCAGAAGGTGGAGACTATCGGTCGATTCGATTGTCCGTCAATTTAGTTCGGCATATCGATCAGGCCTCTACCGGCGCCCGTTGGGGGCGCGTGCCGGCTCGGCGCCAGGCCCGCTTGATGGCCTCACTGGCATCCTCCAGCGAGGAATACACCGTGGGCAGCACCACCAGGGTGATCGCGGTGGAGAAAACCAGTCCGCCGGCAATGGCACGGGCCATCGGATAGTAGGCCGGTCCGTCACCGCCAATGCCGACATCGCTGATGCACAGGGGCAGTAGGCCGAGGAAGGTGGTGCCGGTGGTGATCAAAATCGGCCGCAGGCGTTCCTGCCCGCCCAGAATCAGGGCGCGTTCTCGATCATGGCCGGCGCGCCTGAGCGTGTTCACATGCTCGACCAGCACGATGCCGTTGTTCACGACCACGCCAGTCAGGATCATGATGCCGATGAAGGCCATGACCGAGAAGGTGGTGTCCCAGATCAGGAAGGTCCACCAGACCCCGACCACCGCGTACATGATCGAGATCAGGATCGCGATCGGATAGATCGCCGACTCGAACAATGCGGCCATGACCATGTAGATCAACACGATCGACAGCAGCAACAGGAACATCATTTCGGCGGCTGCCGCGGCATCGTCCTCGAAACGCTGGCCCAGATCGTAGGTGTAGCCGGTCGGGAAGGGGTAGTCCTTGAGACTGCTCTCGACGATCTCGCGGGCCTTGCCCATGTCGCCATTGGGCTTGAGGTCAATGGTGATCGACTGACTGGTCTTGCGGTTCTGTCGTCCGATCTGGCGGGCGCTGGGCGAGACATCGACCGACACCAGGGCGGACAGCGGCACCGATTCGCCATCGGCACGGGTGATGCGGATTTCCTTGAGGTCATCCAGGGACAGTGACTCGGCATCCTTGAAACGCAGCCACACCGGTACTTCGGTGTCGCCCTGGCGGAACTCGCGCAGCGGTACGCCGCGCATGGCCACCTGGATCAGCTGACCCACCTGAGCCGGGTCGAAACCCAGGTTCGAGGCGCGATCGCGGTCGATCCGCAGCTGCACCTCCTGCTGCTCCTGGGCATCATCCGCGCGCACTTCGGCAAATTCCTCATGGGTGGCGAGCAGCCGCGCCACGTCCTTGGCCAGCTCGGTCAGCACCTCGGTGGAATCGCCATTGATGTTGACACTGACGCTGGGCGTATCGGTGCTGCCAGCGTTGCCGCCCCCCGGCCCCTGGCGCAGGTCGACTACCGCCTTGCCGATGGCCAGTTTCGGCAGACCATCTCGTACTGCCTGCTTGATTTCCTCCAGAGGGCGTGTCGCACGATCATCCTTGACCAGCTGCAACCGGGTCTGCATGCCCTGGTCTTCGGACAGCCAGCTGTACACCGATTCAATCTCGAACTCCTCCTTGTGGCGCAACAGGAAGGCCTCCACGGCACGTGCCGCCGGCTCCAGCTGCTCCAGTCGGTAGCGACCATTGAGTTCGTAGCCAATATTGAAGTCACGCTTGCCGCTGCCGCCAAAGAAATCGGTCTTCACCAGATTGGCGGGAATGGCCACGCTCGCGAAGATCAGCAATACCCCCAACAAGGCCCAGCCGCGGTGATTGAGCGTCCAGTGCAGCAATCGGCCATAAAGCACCTTCCAGCGCTCGACGATGCGCACCTGCGACACGCCCTTGGGCGGTTCGATGCGTGAGGCCAGCATCGGGATGATGCTCACCGCCACAAACCACGAAGCCAGCAGGGCCACCGACATCGGCATCGCCACGTAATAGAGGAAGACGCCGACCTGGGTGGTGCCGCCAAACACATTCGGCAGAAACACGATGATGCTGGTCAGGGTGCCGGCGCTGACCGCCAGCTGCACCATCCGGGTGCCTTCGATCGCCGTTCCGACCGGGTCGCCTGGCCGTTTTTCGCGCTGCTGATAGATGCTCTCGGTCACGACCACGGCGTTGTCAACCAGCATGCCCACGCCCAGCAGCAGACCCATCATGGTCAGCACATTGAGCGAGAGCCCGAGGAAATACATCGCCCCCAGACTGATGGCGATGCAGATCGGTACCGACAGCGACACCATCAACGTGCTCGGCCAGTGGCGCAGGAAAAAGTACAGGATCAGCACGGCAAAGAGCATGCCCTGGGCACCGGACTTGACCAGCTCACCGAGTGAACTGGTAATACCCTCACCCTGATTGCCGATCATGTAGAGCTCGATACCGGCCAGCGCACCGCTGGCTTCGATCCGGTGGACCTCCGCGAGCACATCGGCACAGACATCGACCAGATTGGCGCCACGCTCGCGGCGGATATCAACGCCAACCGCGTAGTTGCCATTGAGGATTCGACGGAAGTTGATCTCGCGCTGCACGTAGCGAATCTCGGCGACATCGCGCAGCCGCAGACCGCTGTCGTTGATGACCAGATTGCCGTATTCATCGAGGCTTCGGATCTCGCCCACCGGCTGCACCCGATAGCGGTGATCGCCATCATGGATGAGTCCGGCCGAGGTCGAAAAATTGGCTGACTGGATGCGCTGCGACAGGGCATTCAGATCGACATTGTGCGACGCGATGCGCTCGGGCAGCAGATCGATGCGGACTTCATTGGGTTCGACCCCGGACAGCTCAACGGAGGCCACGCCCGGTATGCGTTCCAGCGGACGCTTGATCCGGCGCTCGAGCAGATCGTAGGCATCCAGCAGATTGCCGGTGGTGCTGGACAGGCGAATCTGCAGCGCCGGCTCATCGTTGGTCGAGAACTTCAGAACCTGGATGCGCTGGATGTCCTTGGGCAACTCGCCGCGGATGGCATCGATGCGCTCGCGCACCTCGGACAGCTTGACCTTGAGATTGCGATTCCAGTCGAACACCAGAAAGAAGAAGGCACCGCTGTCATCGGCATTGGCGAACATCCGGTCGATACCGGAAATGGTCGCCAGCGATTCCTCGATCGGACGCACGATTTCACGCTCGACCTCCTTGGGCGTGGAGCCCGGATAGGGCACCTGCACCAGAATGAAGGGCGCATCCAGCTCCGGAAAGAACTCCAGCTTGAGCATGCGCGCGCTCAGCAGCCCGAAGACCACACAGCTGACGAACAGCATGATCGCTGTAACCGGACGCTTCAGGGCGATTTCGGCGAGGGTCATTGCGGCGCGCTCCGGGTGGCTGCAGTGCAGGTTGTGCCTGATTGGCTTCGGGTGGGGAAAAGCAACAGCGGGGTTTGGGGCTGGGGGCTGGGGCGCAGAATGCAGGATCGAGGCGCAATGCCAATATCGGGAAGGCTGTTCAATCGAAAGCTTGCCGGGTGCCGCGGGGCGAGACTTTCGCGCCCCAGCTCCCAGCCCCCAGCCCCGCTCTTGGCAAGCTCCAGGCAGATCACACCCCCACCTCCGCACCTTCACCCTGCTGCAGCGCTCGCGGCTGGCGATAGGTCGCGCGCCGGTCGACCACGTTGTAGAGCACCGGGATCACCAACAGGGTCAGCAGCGTCGAGAACACCAGGCCGCCGATGACCGTGATCGCCAGGGGCTGGCGCAGTTCTGCACCGTCGCCAAGGCCAAGCGCCATCGGCAGGAAACCGAACAGCGTGGTGATGGTGGTCATGATGATCGGCCGCAAGCGGGTGCGTGCGCCCTCCATCAGCGCGGCGCGCTTTTCCATGCCGCGGGCACGCAACTGGTTGACGCGATCGATCAGGACGATGGCATTGGAGACCACGATGCCGACCAGCATGATCAAACCGATGAAGACGATGATGCTGAGCGTGGTGCCAGTGATCCACAGGCTGAAGATGGCTCCGACCAGCGCCAGCGGAATGGTGAACAGGATCAGGAAGGGATGCAGCAGCGACTCGAACTGCGAGGCCATCACCAGGTAGACCATGAACACCGCCAGCGCCAGCGCCAGCATCAATGAATTGAAGGAGGCATCCAGATCCTCGCTCTGACCGGCCACCCGCGCCGCTGTCCCGGCCGGCAGCAGGTTCTCGTCGACGATCTGCTGCGCCAACGCCACCGCCGAGCCCAGATCACCGCGCAGACTGGCGGAAACGATGGCCACGCGCTCCTGATTGATGCGACGGATTTCCGCCGGACCTTCGGTGATCTCGACCCGCGCCACCGAATCCAGCGGCACCGGGCTGGAGCTGCCCGGATTGACGATCAGTCGGCGCACCGCCTCCACCGAATCACGATCGGGCTCGGTGGCCCGGACCAGCACGTCGATCTTGCGATCGCGGAAACTGTAGCGCGTGGCCACTTCGCCGCGAACCTTGCGCACCACCTGATCGGCCACCTGACGGGTGGTCAGACCCAGCGAGGCGATCTTGTCCTGGTCGAAATAGATGCGCACTTCCGGCGCACCCTGTTCCTGCGAGTTCTTGACGTCGGCAAACATGGCCTCCTTGCGCATGCGCGCACTGATGCGCTCGCTGGCCTGCTTCAGCAGATCGAGATCGTAGCCGCTGATCTCCACTTCCAGCGGCGTTTCGAAGCTGAACAGCTGCGGCCGGGAGAATTTGGCATCAGCGCCGGGAATCACGTCGGTATAGGCGCGCAGCGCTTCGACAATCGCTGGCTCATCGCTGCGCTCGGTATGCGGCGCCAGCGTCACCAGCAGTTTGCCGACATTCTCGCCCGACTCGGTGGGATTGGCGTCCAGACGGGCGCCAGTGCCAGCGGTGGCAAACATGTGTTCGATGCCCGTCACCTGCATGCCGTGCTGCTGCAGGCCGGTCACCATCAGATCAGTGCGCGCCAGCGGCGTGCCCACCGGCAGTTTCAGATCGACCTGCAAGCGCCCCTGGGCGAATTCGGGTATCAGCTCCACACCCAGACGCGGCACCAGCGCCACGGCCCCCAGCAAGGACAGCAGGGCCACACCCAGAATCACGGCAGGATGGCGAAGCGACCAGGGTAGCAGCACATCGTAGCGCCTGAGCATGAAGTCGAAGAAGCCCATCGTGACTTTGGCCATGGGGCTGAGAATGCGCATGGCCACACCGCCCAGCCCGCCGAAGATCCGCCGTATCAGCCAGGCCAGTGCAAAGGCGGCCTTGGCGATCACGAACCAGACCCCGCGCAGCAAAGCCAGCAGCAGCCAGACCGGCAGCAACAGAAAGCGCCCATGATCCAGGCGCGGCCGATTGCTCATCAGCCAGTGCCGCTGGTGCGCTGCCGGCTGCGGATGCTCGAACTCCATCGCCGAGTGCTTGCTGCCCAGAGAGGCCAGCATCGGAATCAGGGTCACCGCCACGAACAGCGAGATGATCATCGCGAAGGTCACGGTCAGTGCCTGATCGCCGAACAGCTGGCCGGCGATGCCCTCGACAAAGACCAGCGGCAGGAACACCGCAATATGGGTGAAGGTCGAGGCGGTGATGGCCATGCCGACCTCGCTGGTGCCTTGAACCGCGGCCTCGACCACGCCCAGACCCTGATCGCGCAGGCGCCGGGTGTTTTCCAGCACCACGATGGCGTTGTCCACGACCATGCCGGTCGCCAGGGCGATACCGCCGAGCGACATCACGTTGAGGCCAATGCCGAACTGCTGCATGAAGAAGAAGGTGGCAATGATCGACACCGGCAGGGACAGCGCAATGACCAGCGTGGCCCAGGCTTCACCGAGGAACAGGAAGATCACGAGAATCGACAGCAGACCGCCGATGACCGCGGCATCGACGACCTCGCGAATGGAGCTCTTGATGAAGATCGACTGATCGTCAACGGTCGTCAGCTTGGCGCCTTCGGGCAGCTCATCCTTGTAGCGCTCCAGCGCCTTGACCACGGCTTCGGCCACGCTGACGGTATTGGCATCGCCCTCCTTGTAGATGGCGACCTCCACCGCTTCCTGGCCATCACTGCGGATGATGGCCTGGCGTTCCTTGTAACCCTGGCTCACGGTAGCGACATCGCGCAGCTTGACCGGCACATCGGCAGACACCGCGACCACCATGTCTCCCATGTCTGCCAGCGTCGAGAACTGGTTGATCGTGCGCACCAGATAGCGCTGGCTGGCTTCGTCGAGTCGGCCACTGGAGATGTTGATGTTCTCCTGGCGCAGTCGCTCGATGACGGTGTTGACGTCCAGATTGAGCTGCTTCAGGCGGTTCTGGTCAATCTCGACCTGGATTTCGTCCTCCAGGCCACCCGAGACCTTGACTGCGGCGACGCCCTCGATTGGCTCCAGACGTTTTTTCAGATCCTCTTCAGCGTAACGCCGCAGCTCGGTCAGCGCCGCGACCGAACTGGCATTGCTGTCATTGGTGCCAGTGGCCAGGGCCAGACGCATGACCGGCTCGGTGGAAGGGTCAAAGCGCAGCAGCAGCGGCTTCTTGACGTCCAAGGGCAGCTGGATCAGTTCCAGCTTCTCGCGCACGTCCATGCCGGCATCGTCCATGTTCGTGCCCCAGGTGAACTCCAGGATCACGTCGGACTGACCGGTGCGCGAGACCGAACGGATACGCTTGAGGCTCTTGACCACACCGAGCGCCTCTTCCAGCGGCTCGGTGATCAGGTTCTCGATCTCCGCCGGCGCGGCCCCCACGTATTCGGTGCGCACGGTCAGTGTCGGATAGGACAGATCCGGCAGCAGATTGACCTTCAGGCGACTCAGGCCGATCAGGCCAAACAGCACCAGGGCGATGGTGACCATGGCGATGGTGACACGGCGTTCGGTGGCAAGACGGACGATATTCATGGACATTTCCGACAGTCGATGGGAGGCCGCCTCAGCGGCGCCCGGGACAAGCTGTTGTGCGTTGGCCGCGCCCTGGACAGCAGCGTCGCAGCGTATGGCTCTGGTCGCTGCTCAGGCATCAGGGCCCGAGCAACCGCAGCGATGCGGGCGCAGCCGGGAGCTGACCGGAAGCCGGGGTCAGCCCCCGGCCTTGGCCACGGCCACCGGCTCTTCAGGATTGATGACCTGTACCTTGGAGCCATCGCGCAGCGCGGCCTGACCCAGCGTGACCACCTGCTCGCCTTCGCTCATGCCATCCACCACCTCGACGCGTCCGCCGTCGGCGTAGCCCAGGCTGACCTTGCGACGCTTGGCAGTGCCCTCCTCGACCACGAATACCGATGCATCCTTGTCGTCGCCCACCAACGCCGAGCGCGGAACCACCAGAGCGTCGGCACGCTCGTCGTAAACAATGCGCACGCGACCGAACATGCCGGTGCGCAGCCGACCACTCGGATCCTTGAACTGCGCCACCACCCGGAAGGTGCCGGTATTGGAATCAACCACCGGGCTGACCCGGGCCACCGAGCCGGTGAACACCGCATCGGGCAGCGCATCTACCAGCATCTGCACCGGCTGGTCGGCCTTGATCAGCCGCATTTCCCGCTCCGGCACATTGATCATGGCCTCCAGCGGGTCGAAATCATCGATCTTGAACAGCGGCTGGTTCAGCTGGATCAGGTTGCCGACCTTGACCATGCGCTTGCTGACGACGCCGTTGATGGGCGCGCGGATCTCGGTGTACGACAGCTCCAGCTTGGACATGTCGTGGGCAGCGCGCTGGGTGTCCAGATCAAAGCGTGACCGATCAAACACATCCTGGCTGATCAACTTGCGGGCAAACATCTCCTGCTGGCGCTTGTAGTCATTTTCCAGCTTGCGCAGATTGGCCTCGCTCTGCTTGACCGTGAGACGCTGGCGATCGGAATCGAGGCGCGCCAGCACCTGGCCTGCTCGCACCTTGTCACCCTCCTCGACCATGATCTCCAGGACCACGCCGCTGGTCTTGGTGACGACATCGGCCTCTGCAGCCGCTTCGAGGTTGGCCGTGCCCTGGAAGGCGGCGCTGACCGGCGCACGAGTGGCGGTGGCCACTTCGACCGGCACCTTGACGGCTTCCACCGGCTTGCCGTCCTTCCCGAGGGCTGGCGTTTCGGATTTGTCGGTGCCGTCGGCAGACTGCTCATTCGCCGGTCCGCCGCAGGCGGCCAGTGACAGGCTGATCGCCACGATCAGCGCGGACAGGGTGATGTTATGCCTTCGTTCGATGATCATCGGGAGAACTCTGCTCAAGTGTGTTGGTATGCTATGACACCAGTTCGCCGGGTCGGGAGTACCGGAAGTCACGCTGCTCCGTCGCTTTGCGGATGCGGTTCAGTATCCACCGTCACCGTCGCGCTATCGTCGGCCACAAGTCACAGGCATGGACCGGGCCAACGTCGCTCGGCATAATCCAGGGTCTTTGTCGCTGCCCACACCATGACGGTGCGGGCCAATCATCGGGGATGCATGGATGAGGTCGATCACACTCGCAGTGCTGTTGGTTCTGGCAGGCGCCGCACCCACAGTTGCAAGCGCCAAGGGCGATGCTGAAGCTGGCAAGCGCAAGGCCTATACCTGTACCGGTTGCCATGGCATCACCGGCTACAGCAATGCCTACCCGCATTACCGGGTACCGCGAATTTATGGTCAGAATTACGAATATCTGGTCGCGGCTCTTACTGCCTACAAGGCCGAGACGCGCAAGCATCCGACCATGGTGGCGCAAGCGCAGAGCCTGTCTGAGCAGGACATCGCCGACATTGCCAGCTATCTGTCCTCGAAGCCGAAACCGTGAAGGGCCCCGTCATGAGCAAGTATTTGATTGTATTGGCCCTGGGCCTGCTGATCGCCAACGGAGCCCACGCCGCGGGCAGTGCCGGTCGCGGCATGGAGCTGTCCAAGACCTGCCAGGCCTGCCACGGTGCAGACGGCAATGGCGTCGGCGATCCGCAATACCCGATCATCGCCGGCCAGTACCACGACTATCTGTCGCAGGCGCTGAAGAGCTACCGCTCGGGTGCCCGCGAGAACGTGATCATGCAGGGCTTTGCCGGCACACTGAGCGACCAGGACATTGCTGATCTGGCCGCCTATTTCAGCAGCCAGAAGTCAAATCTGAGCGATCTGGCCGGGCAATAGACTTCAGCAGTCGGGGCAGCCGCGACGCGGCAGCCCCAGCCTCCGGCGCCTCATGGCCCGATGTGGCGCGAAGCGCCTCACCGGAGCTTTTGATGTTGTAGCCCGATGTGGCGCGAAGCGCCTCACCGGGGCTTTTGATGTTGTAGCCCGATGTGGCGCGAAGCGCCTCACCGGGGCTCTTTGCGTCGCCGCCTCGACAGCGGCATTTTCGAGCAGTCACTGCGGTTTTTCCTCGAGCAGCTCGGCCTTGACCGATTCCAGCAGTGCTTCATTGCTGCTGAGCACCACTTCCAGGTCTTCGCAGCCCCATTGGGCATGCCTGACACGCATCTCGCCCAGGGCCCTGACCACGGTCAGCTCCCCGCCTTCTTCCAGTACCTCACGCCCGACCCGGATTTCATTGTCCTCGGGTGCCTGCGCACACAAGCTGGGCGACCTGACGCTGAGCTTGCCCAGGGAGGCCCGCACGATCCGCTCGATCTCCCGATCGTAGCTCTCGTTGCCGAGCACACTGAAACTGGCCCGGTACTTGATGGCAAAGGGCGGGCGATAGAAGACAAGGGAAATCGACCGGGTCTGCGCACCGTTCGCGAGGGTGGCCAGATGCAGGCGCCGCAGGCCCTTGCGCTGGCGCGATCCCACGCTGACACGGACTTCGCTCGGCGCCAGCTCCAGATCTTCGAGCTTCTGGTAGACGCCCTGTTCCTGTGCGTACTGGAGCGAATTCACCAGGCCCTCGTCGATGCTGACCAGCGCTTCTTCTTCGTCGCCGATGCCGACCAGGTAGGCAAACAGGTTCACCTTCATCTCCGGAAAGTCCGGGCTGGTCAGCAAGAAAGTCGCGCCGATCCTGGGATTCGGATCGTTATCCACCAGTCGGACGCCATAGGCCGGATCTTCAGCGAGCTCGGCGACCAGTCGCGCGTCGCGCCCGCCGGGCGTGGTGGCGCAGGCAGCCAGAAACAGCAACGCGGCAAGGACAGGCAATCTGCGCATGGACGATCCCGGAATTGGAAAAAGGCCGTGTCGAGCATAACGGCCAGCCAGCCTTCCGCGCGCAACCGCCTTGCGCGCTCGATCAGCCCGGCGGCCAGGACATCGGCCGGCCGCCGATCAGATGCAGATGCAGGTGGAACACGGTCTGTCCGCCGTGCTCGTTGGTGTTCATCACCAGCCTGTAACCATCCTGGGCAATACCGGCTTCGCGGGCGTAGCGCCCCGCCGCCAGCACCAGCCGACCGACCAACTCGGCGTGACGATCCTCCAGCGCATCGGCACTGGCGATTTCTTCCTTGGGAATGAACAGCACATGCACCGGCGCCTGCGGATTGATGTCCTTGAACGCCAGCAGATGCTCGTCCTCGTAGACGATCTGGGCCGGAATCTCGCGGGAAATGATCTTGCTGAAAAGGGTGGGCATGGGATTGGGAGCCTTGCGCGGGGAGGAAACAGTGGCAAAGGTAAAACGTAAAACGTCAAACGTGAAGGAGAAGCCGGATGTCGCCTTGAATTGACGTTTTACGTTTCACGTTTGACCCAATCGCGAAATGGCCCCGAGCCCCTCAACGCTCACGCTACACCTTCAACCGCCCACTGAAAGCATGCGCCAAAGTGCTGCGATCAATGTATTCCAGCTCTCCGCCTACCGGTACGCCATGGGCGATGCGAGTGGGTGAGACCTCGGCAGCGCGGGCGATTTCGGCGAGGTAATGGGCGGTAGCTTCCCCTTCCACGGTGGGATTGGTGGCGACGATCAGTTCCTTGACCTGGCCTTCGGCCAGGCGTTCGGCCAGCAGGTCGAGACCAAGTTCTCTGGGGCCGCGGCCATCGAGGGGCGACAGCCGTCCGTGCAGCACGAAATAGCGCCCGCGATAGCCGGTGGCCTGCTCCAGCGCATACAGATCGGCCGGCGACTCGACCACGCACAGCAATTCGTCATCGCGGCCGCTGGCGCGGCACAGACTGCATTGCGGGTCCTCGGTAAAGGTGCGGCAGCGCTGGCACAGCCCGATACGCTCGACCGCGGCGATCAGCTTGTCGGCCAGCCGTCGGGCGCCGGCGCGGTCGCGCTCCAGCAACTGGAAAGCCATGCGCTGGGCCGATTTGGCACCGACCCCGGGCAGACACCGCAGTGCCTGCACCAATTCATCGAGCAGTGGGCTCACGCTGAATGCCGATCAGAACGGCAGCTTGAAGCCGGGCGGCAACTGCATGCCGCCGGTGACCTTGGCCATGCGCGACTGCGAGAGCTCGGCGACCTTGTTGACGGCATCGTTGATGGCCGCGGCAATCAGGTCTTCCAGCATTTCCGGATCATCCTTCAGCAGCGTCGGATCGATGCGTACCCGCCGGGTTTCGTGGCGACCGCTCATGGTCACACTGACCATGCCACCGCCCGAGGTGCCCGTGACTTCAGCGGTCTGCAGTTCCTTCTGCGCCTGCTCCATTTGCGCCTGCAATTCTTCCTGCATGCGCTGAGCCTGCTGCAGGATGTTTCCCAATCCACCACGCATGATTCTGCCCTCCGTAGGTTCAACCTAGAAACCTCAGTCGACCGCTTCTTGAAGTTGGTAGGCCAATGATTCTTGTGAATTTTCGGCTGCTAGATCAACTCACACATTGGGTGAGTCCGCTACGGGGCAGATTGCACGATTACGGCGACGCAGGGCTGCGTTGCAACTCGTCGGAATAGGTGGCTATTCCTCCTCGCTGCGCCTTGCCCTGCACCACCATAACCGCACACTCCACCCCGTTCAACTGAGGTTTCCAGGTTCAATCCACTTGCAGTGAGCCCGGCACCACGCGCGCACCGAACTCCTGGGTGAGCGCCTGCAATCCCGGGTCTGCCAGCAAGGTCTGTTCAGCCGCGGCCATGTGCTCGCTGCGGGCGCGGGCGCCGCGTTCGGCCCAGGTTTCGCCCTCGGCCAAGCGCAACTGGATGTCGAGGCTGGCCTCGGCACCCAGCGCCGCGCGCACTGCGGTTTCCAGGCCACGGCGGGCAAATTCCGAATTCAGACTTTCCAGCGATGGCGCCAGCGCCAGTTTCCAGCTGTGCCCCACCCGCTCCAGCGCCCGAAGCCGCCCAGCCAGTTCACGCGAAGGCCCGCGCAGATCGATGCGCCCGAGCAGCTCGAACCAGGCTTCAGCGACCGCCGAGGCTGGCGCCGCGGGTTTCGCCGGTGGTGCCGCGGGGGCTGCCGTCGGCATGGCCCGCACCGGCGCGGCCATCGCCTTTGGCGCCGCTTCCGGTCGTGCCGGGGCGGCCGCGGATGGTGGCCTCGGCGCCGGCTGCTGCGCCGGCGCACGAGTGCCCGTGCGCTGCGGTTCATCGCCGCCGGACAGCGGCCGGAAAGCCAGCAGTCGCAGCATTGCCATCTCGAATCCGGTGCGGTGGTCCGGTGCCAGATCGAGGTCGCGCCGCGCCAGCAGGGTCAGCTGATAGAACAGCTGGGTGTCTTCCGGCGACAGACCTTCGGCGAGTTGCAGCAAAACGTCGTCGTCGACCAGTTCCGATTCGACATCATCGCCCAGCACCTGACGGGCAGCGACATCGTGCCAGAGCACCAGCAGTTCCGACAGCAAACCGGAGTAGTCGACCGACAGCTCGGCGATGCGCGCCAGTTCAAGGCGCAGCGCGACGCGGTCACCCTGCATCAGGGCGGTGCCAAGATTGGCCAGCGCCTTGCGGTCGATGGTGCCGAGCATCGCCAGCACATCCTCATGACGAACACTGCCGCTGCCGAAGGCCAGCGCCTGATCGAGCAGACTCAGTCCGTCACGCAGGCTGCCGTCGGCGGCCCGCGCCAGCGCAGCAATGGCCGGCATCTCGTAGCTCAGCTCCTCGGCGTCGAGAATGCGCCGCATCTGGCCGTCGATCTCGGCCCGCTCCAGACGTTTCAGACTGAACTGCAGACAACGCGACAACACCGTGACCGGCAGCTTCTGCGGATCGGTGGTGGCCAGCAGGAACTTGACGTGCGGCGGCGGCTCTTCCAGCGTCTTCAGCAGCGCATTGAAGCTGTGCGCCGAGAGCATGTGCACTTCGTCGATCAGATAGACCTTGTAGCGACCACGGCTCGGCGCATAGATGACGTTGTCGAGCAGCTCGCGGGTGTCATCGACCTTGGTGCGCGAGGCCGCATCGATCTCCAGCAGATCGACAAAGCGACCGGCATCAATGTCCTTGCACGAAGAGCACTCACCGCAGGGTTCGGCGCTGACACCGGTCTCACAGTTCAGGGCCTTGGCCAGAATGCGGGCGATGGTGGTCTTGCCGACACCACGGGTGCCGGTGAACAGGAAGGCGTGATGCAGGCGACCGGACTCGATCCCGTTGACCAGCGCGCGCACGACGTGCTGCTGTCCGACCAGTTCGGAAAAACGGCGGGGACGCCATTTGCGCGCCAGAACCAGATAGCTCATTGGGGAATTCCAGAGGATCGAGGGGGCATGATCGCTCAGGGGTGGTGATCCCTGCCAGCCACACCCCGGCGCCCGCTCGAACCGCGACCGTTGCTCCCTTCCGGGCCTGGCGGGGTTGACGGCCTTGCGACGCGGGGGGACCGACAGGGACCACCGCAGAAACTGAAGGTATCGATGTGCCGACACCCGGGAGTGGGAAGTGGCGGAGAGAGAGGGATTCGAACCCTCGAAACGGGGTTTAGCCGTTTACACACTTTCCAGGCGTGCTCCTTCAACCGCTCGGACATCTCTCCACTTCCGACTCTCGCCCGGCTCACCCCAATCGGGCTCACCACAGCGAGCCAGCGATCATAGCTGAGCGGCAGGGGTGGGCTCAAGGGCGCTGTTGGTTGTTGGTTGTTGGTTGTTGGTTGTCGGTTGTTGGTTGTTGGTTGTTGGGGCACGGGGCCGAGCCATCGCGTGGATTTCCGCTCGGCGTCATTGTGAGCCACCTGTATCGGCCCGACACTGCCCACTGGCCATGAACTCGCCTTATGCGCGTAGCCTGGTGTGCCGCGCAGCGGCTCACCGGGGCTTTTTCGCGTCACCGCCCGAAGAGCGCTGCGCGCACTTCGGGCTACAAAGGCCGGCTCTTGCCCGAATATCGAAATTCAATGACTTACGACATGGGTTCATGGGGAGCTCGGCGAAGCAATCCAGCGGCACAGCCTCAGAAGCACTGGATTGCTTCGTCGCTTCACTCCTCGCAATGACGCCATCGCACTGGGTCCAGACTTGTCCGGACCTGCAGAAGCCCGAAGCTCGCAGCCTTTCCCCGTGCCCCCGTGCCCCCGTGCCCCCGTGCCCCTACAACCAACAACCGACAACCGACAACCGCCCCTCCCAACGCTACGGCAGCGGATGCAGCCACTCCGGCCCGCCGTCGCGGTAATGCTCGTGCTTCCAGATCGGCACTCGGGCCTTGATGGCGCTGATGGTGGCGGCGCAGCCGGCGAAGGCGGCATCGCGATGCGGTGCGCTGACGCCGACCCAGACTGCGAGTTCTCCCAGTCCGACCTCGCCGGTGCGATGCACCACGAGCACTTCGCTCAGGGCGTGCGCTGACTGCATTTCTGCCACCACCGCATTGCCCTCGGCCAGAGCCACCGCGGCGAAGGCCTCGTAAACAATGCGCTCGACCGGCCGCTCGCGATTGCGATCGCGCACCCGGCCCTCGAACAGGACGACCGCGCCACAGCCGAGGTCCTCGATGCGCCGGCGCAGCGCGTCAGGATCCAGCGCCTCGGTCGACAGTTCGAACAGTGCAGCCACCCTCAACCTCCGGAAAACGGCGGCAGAAAGGCAATGACATCACCCTCCTGCAAGGCTCTGGTCCACGGCACCAACTCATCGTTGACCGCCACCCGCAGCGATGCCTGCGCCAAGGGCCAACCGTGGCGGGCCCGCAATTCCTCGTAGAGCGCGGTCAAGGACGCGGCATCGGACTGCAGCTCTTCGCTGGCGACCCCGGCGGCTGCGCGCAAACCGGCGAAATAGAGCACGCTGATCCGCATCAGGCGCCCTGCTCCGAGCGCAGATAGTCGCGCTTGCCGCCGCGCTTCTCGACCAGCCGCAGCCGCCGGATCTCGATCTCGGGCGATAGCGCCTTGCACATGTCGTACACCGCCAGCGCCGCCACTGCGGCACCGGTCAGGGCTTCCATCTCGGCGCCGGTGCGGGCGTTGAGCTTGACGCTGCAGAGCACGCGCCAGCACCCCTGCTCCCCTGGTTCGATCTCGATGGCGCAATCTTCCAGCGACAGCGGATGGCAGAAGGGGATGAGCTCGGACGTGCGCTTGGCGCCCATGACCCCGGCGATGATTGCCGTCGCCAGCACTGGCCCCTTGGCCACATGGAAGCCCTGCGCGCGCAGCTGGCTGTCGATGTCTGGCGGAAACACGATCTCGGCCTCGGCCCGCGCCATCCGGGCACTCACGGCCTTGGCACCGACATCGACCATGCGCGGCCTTCCGCGCTCATCCACATGGGTCAGACTCATCCGCCGATCCTGTACATTTCCACGCGCCCCTCGCGGGTCGGTTGCGCCTGCTGGCGCTGTTCACTGTAGCGATCCTGGCGCTTGCGCCAGATCGCCTCGATCATCGCCTCGACCGCACCATCTCCCTGATCACCCCGTATCAGGGCACGCAGATCCTGACCCTCACGGGCAAACAGACAAGTGTACAAACGCCCGTCGGCGGAAACGCGCGCACGTGTGCAGTTGCCACAGAATGGCTGGCTGACCGAGGAAATGAAGCCGATCTCGCCGGCGCCGTCGAGAAAACGGTAGCGCTCGGCAACTTCGCCCCGGTACGCCGGATCCACCGGCTCCAGTGGATGACGTGCGTGGATCTGCGCCAGCAACTCGCGCGATGGCACTACCGCCGAAGCCTGCCAGCGATTGCAGGTGCCGACATCCATGTACTCGATGAATCGCACGATCTGGCCACTGCCGCGGAAATATTCCACCAGCGGCATGACCTCGGTCTCGTTGATGCCACGCTGCACCACGCAATTGATCTTGATCGGCGACAAGCCGGCAGCCGCCGCGTGCTTGAGGCCACTCAGCACATCCTCGACACGACCGCGACCGCCGCTCATGGCGGCAAATATCTCCGGATCGAGCGCGTCCAGACTGATGGTGATGCGCTGCAGACCAGCCGCAGCCAGCGCCGCGGCATCGCGGGTCAGCAGCACGCCGTTGCTGGTCAGCGCCAGATCCGGCGCACCTGGCAGGGCCGCCAGCCGCGAGATGATCTCGGGCAGGTCGCGACGCAACAGCGGCTCGCCGCCGGTAAGGCGCAATTTGCGCACACCCAGACCCACGAACAAGCGCGCCAGACGCTCGATTTCCTCGGGCTTGAGCCGCTGTGCCGCAGCCATGAAGGCATGATCTCGCGGGTAGCGTTCTTCCGGCATGCAATAGGGACAACGGAAGTTGCAGCGATCAATGACCGAGATCCGCAGATCCTGCAATGGCCGCGCCAGCCGGTCGACCAGCGCCGCGTGTTCGGCGCTGGGCAATGCCACCGCGTTCACGACTGACTCCAGGCGGCCCAGTGCTCTACCGTGCTTTCTTCATTCGGATGGGACAACGGATAGACGGCTCCGGATTTGGCGACCTCGTAGCCTAGCACCCGCATGGCCGCGGCCGCCTCTTCGTCGGCGTAGTGATAGAGCACCAGGCGCGAGCGCACGGCCGCTCCGTACTCGCGTTCCAGATCGTCAAGACCGGTATGCGAGGGATTCGATTCGGCGGAGCAGTCGTGAAAGATGCGTTCTTCCTCGTGGGCGTGTTTCTGCAGCCATTCTGGTACAGGACGGGTATCGCCGGTGTAGAGAAAGCTGCCGCGCAGGGCCAGGCCAAAAGCGCTCTCGGGCGCATGGTGTCGCACCGGGAAGACGGCGAAGCGTAATCCGGCATGCCAGAAATAGTCGCTGACCGGGATCAGCTGGAACATATCCCAGAAATTGCGTCCGCCTTCAGCCACCCAGTTGGGGAAATCGGCCACCCGACGCTGCAGCAGCGGAACAATGGCCGCCGGCACGAACAGCTTGGGCAGACCCGGGTTGGCCCGGAAGGCCAGGCGATAGAACCAGTGCTCGAGATCGCCGATGTGGTCGAGGTGGGTATGGGTGATGAACACCGCCGCTGGCGGATCGCTGTAGACATGGGCGTAGCGATCCAGCGCACCGACGCCGATATCGATCAGCAGCAGCGGCACACCGGCGCGCTCGAGCACGCCGCAGGAACTGCCCAGGTCCGCCGCCTGGGCACTGCCCACACCCAGAAACCGGAAGGAAAACACGTCAGGTTCGTGCATGGCCAGACGATAGGGCACATCGCGCATGCGTATCCAGCAGGCATTGCCAGGCCTGCCGTGCATCTGGCTGATCAACACGTCCGCCATACAGCTTGCGCAGGGATCGCTGCAGGCGCTGCAGCACCCGCTCCTGCCATTCTCCCGGGCGTCGACGCACGCCGCGATCCCAGTCGATCAGCCAATAGCGACCAGCAGTATCGATCAGGATGTTGTGGGCATTGAGATCGGCGTGCTGGTAGCCGAGTGCATGCGCCCGCCCGAGGACCTCGCCGAGTGCGCCCCAGTCGAGTTCGGACCAGGAAGCCGGCTGCGCCAGCCGTGTCGACAGGGCGCTGGCATTGGCAATGCGGGACATGATCAGATCGCCCGAATAGAAGCCGCCAGCACGCACGATCCGCGCCGCCAGAGGCCGCGGCACCGGCAATCCGTCATTCAGGGCCGAGGCCAGCAGGCGAAATTCGCGCAGCGGCCGGCTCGCTTCCAGACCCGTCCACAGATACTGATCCCTGAGCAGCCGCGCCAGTGCCCCACCACGACGATAGTGGCGCAGCACGGCGGCTCCGAAAGGTCCCTCGATGGCCCAGGTCTTGCCCCTGCCGGCCGCAAGCAGGCTGCGCTGCGGCCAGCTATCTGCTAGAAACCAGTCGCTGGACGGCCGCGACAGGCACGCCGCATCGTAGACGATGTGCAGATCGCCGTCGGTCCAGACTTGTGTCTGACAGGGCAACTCGCTCACGATGGTTCTTGCACTCTCCCCTCCATCCTCTGCCCAAGCATAGCCGTGAACTCGCAATCGCTATCGGTCTGCATCCTGCGCTTGTCCGCCCTGGGCGATGTCAGCCACGTTCTGCCCCTGGTGCACGCCTGGCGCCAGCAGCGACCCCAGGATCAGCTCAGCTGGGTTCTGGGCGCCGGCGAGGCCCAACTGCTGGCCGGCATCGAAGGGGTGCGCCTGCTGCCCTACCGCAAGCGCGATGGCCTCGCCGGCATGCGCGCGCTGTGGCGCAGTCAGCGCGGTCAGACCTTTGATGCGCTGCTGATGATGCAACTGGCGCTGCGCGCCAACGTGCTCAGCCGTGGCCTGCGCGCGCGCCGTCGCATCGGCTACGACCGCCTGCGTTCGCGCGAGGGACACAGCCTGTTCATCAACGAACGCATCGCCGATCACGGCTACAGCCATGTCCTGGAGACGCTCTGTCGCTTTGGCGAACCCCTGGGCGTGCGCGTAGACGAGCTGCACTGGCCGCTGGTCATTCCGGACGAGGCTCAGGCCTTTGCCGAGTCCTACCTGCCGACGGATGCACCACTGCTGGGCATCAGTGCCTGCTCCAGCCACGCCCTGCGCAGCTGGTCGCCGCAGGGCTATGCCGAACTCGCCCGGCATGCGCATAAACGCCATGGCATGCGGGTGGTGCTGCTCGGCGGCCGCAGCGACAGCGAGCGGCAGATGGCCGACGCCATCCTCGGGCTGGCCCCGGATGCGGATTGTGTCGATCTGGTTGGCAAGGATACGCTGAAACAGATGCTGGCCCTGCTGTCGCGCATGACCGCCGTGGTCTCACCCGATTCCGGGCCAGCACATCTGGCCAGTGCCCTGGGCGTACCCGTCATCGGCTTGTATGCCGCCACCGACCCGCGCCGCAGCGGCCCCTATCGCAGCCTGCAGTGGTGCGTGAACCGTTTCCCCGAGGTCGTGCGGGCCAGGCGCGGGCAGGAACTGGAGCAAGTGCGCTGGAGTACCCGCATCGAATACCCCGGCATCATGGACCTGATCGAGATCGACGAGGTCCTGGCCACACTCGACCGCCTGCTGGCCACACCGGTAGCGGAACGACTGGCGCCGGCGCGATTGCGGCGGTGATGCACGGGGCACGGGAGAATGCCAAGGGCTCGTTTTCTTGGACCACAACAGCCGGTGCCCACGGGCCATGAACGGTAGGTTGGGCTAAGCGCAGCGTGCCCAACGATGGACGCTGGTGTTGGGCACGCTGCGCTTAGCCCAACCTACATCATCGACCACTAATCAACATGTTACGACATGGATTCATGGTGAGGACCGCAGTGACGAAATGACGCCAGCCAAGGCGCCGGGCGCCTCGCGTGTGTGGACCGGGGCTCGATCAAAGCCTTCGGACGCGAAGGACCCGGCCTACGCCAGCGCACTCGTGTAGGTCCACACTAGCCTGGACCCACAACAGCCCTCGCATCTTCCCCTGCCCCCTGCCCCGTCTCCCCTGCCCCGCTCTCAATCCACCTTCGGCGCACCGGCGTCCACACGCCGGTAGTCGGCGTAGGACTTCTCTTCCACCAGCTCCGAGCCCAGACGGGCGTTGAGCTCGCGCTTCAGCCGGGCGCGGTCGTCGTTGATGAAGTACACCGCCCGCGCCAGTTCGATGAACTCGGCATCGAACAGGCCCAGTCCTTCCTTGATGCGAATTCGGTCCTCGATATCCCAGAGCTGGCCGTTGACGCCGCGCAGGCCCGCCCAGAGATCCTCGATGGAGGCCGCCTTCGAGGCCGGATGTGCCTGCCAGGTTGCCAGCAGCGCCTCCAGTTCCTTCTGCACATTGGCCAGCTTGGCGGCATCGCTGATGCGTTGCGCCTTGATCTCGAGAATGCTGATCTTGTCGATCAGTTCGCCGTAGGAAACGGGCACCAGCAATTGCGACATGGTCAGGCTCCAATCTTGAGGCGGCGGATGATACGGAAGCGCGGGCGGCCCGTGGGATTGCGCTCGGCGGGCATCAGAGGATCTCATCCTCGTCGAAGAAGGGGTCCGACAGCGCCTCCTCAGCGATACCCTCGATGCGCTCGCCGGCGGTGTGGAAGGACCGGACCTGGGCAATATGCATCAGCGCATCGCCCTGATTGACGATGGGCAGATTGCTGCGACCGATGATCAGTCCCTCAGTGTGCGCGGTCACCGGCTGATCGGAATCGCCGAAAGGATCGGCCAGATGACCGAGGGTGGCGCCGGCCTGCACCAGCTCGCCCGGGCGCCGGGTGGCGCGGAAGATGCCGCCCTGCGGCGCCCTGATCCAGTGGGTACGCTGCGACACTACCGGTTTGGCCGGCACTTCATCGCCGTCACTGCGGCGCACCATGCCCTGATGGGCCATGACCCGGAGCACGCCCTTGACGCCCACGCGTATGGCCAGTTCGTCGAAACGCAGGGC
The DNA here is from genome assembly GCA_050250665.1 of Lysobacterales bacterium. Taxonomy (GTDB): domain Bacteria; phylum Pseudomonadota; class Gammaproteobacteria; order Xanthomonadales; family SZUA-5; genus JADKFD01. The sequence continues at coordinate 35,775 of JBFWOF010000003.1, forward strand.
CTCACCGGATTCGTAGACCAGCACGTCGACATCCATTTCTGCCGCCATCTGTCGCAGCGAACCCGGCCGCAGCGGCGCCGAGATCACCGCCGGAGCGCCGAAGGCCATGGCCAGCTCGAAGGCCGCCGGGCGTTCGGAGCTGATCCTGATCTGGGGCAGATTGCTCCGGTGCAGCGCCGCCGAATGGATATCGATGCCCAGCTGACAGCGACTGATGATCTGACTCGAAAAGGCATGGGCGAGTTGCCCGGCCAGCGATCCCCTGGAGGTACCCGGGAAGCTGCGGTTGAGATCACGCCGATCCGGCAGGTAGCGCTGGTGCATGATGAAACCGAGCACATTGACCACGGGAATGCACAGCAAGGTGCCGCTCAGCCGCGTGGGCGAGATCCGCGTCAACAGTCTACGGATGATCTCGACACCAATGATCTCGTCGCCATGCACACAAGCGCTGACGAACATCACCGGTCCGGGCCTGGCCCCGTGCAGCACCCGCACCGGCAATGCCAGCGGCGTATGCGTGGACAAACGGCTGATCGCCAAGTCGACGGTGGCCATCGAGCCAGCCGTCACCGACACTCCAGCCAACTCGAAGGGCGCCACCGTCGCCTTTCCATGACTGCCGCGCGATCTGCTCATCGCCCCCTCCAGAGCCATTCCCTGAACCCCCAGTGTGCCGCAGATTGACGGCGCTTCGAAGCGCGGGCCTCGGGTCATCTGAATCTACTCATTCTGGCGAGCCACCTGATTCGGCCCGACGCTGCCCTCGCGCCATGAACCCCAAGCGCGTGTAGGAGCGACCTCGCGTCGCGACCGGCAGGCCGCACGACCGCCGCAGTGGTCGCGCCGCAAGGGCGCTCCTACCGGTGAACCATGCGGGCGTTGCGCTCACGCGGATGCCAAATCAATAACTTACGATATGAGTTCGTGGAGACCCCGGACTTGATCCGGGGGGAAGCAATCCAGATGCAAGGCCGCAGAAGCACTGGATTGCTTCGTCGCTGCGCTCCTCGCAATGACGCATCGATGAACTGCGCAGCGAGCTGCACCCACGGCAGCAGCTCGCTCCCTCGCCGACGAAGGGACGACCGCATCAGGATGTTAATCTCAGCTGCAAAGCGTACTTGGGGGAGCGCAGCATGTCCGCGAACGAGTGGTCCAGACGGTCATTCCTGTCGGTGCTGGCCTGGTCCGGCCTCGCTGCCGCCGCCCGGCCGGCATGGGCGGCGAGCGCTGGTGCTCTACTGAAGCCTGCCGGCAAGACCGGCACGGTGCTGGTGCTGGGTGCCGGTCTGTCCGGACTCGCCGCCGCCTTTGAGCTACGGGCTGCCGGTCACGACGTCACCGTGCTGGATGCGCGAACTCGACCCGGCGGACGCGTGCTGACCTTGCGGGCGCCCTTTGCCGACGGCCTGCACGCTGAAGCCGGCGGCATGGCGATCAACGCCCACTACCACCATTTCCATCGCTATCGTGAACATTTCGGGCTGAAGATGGCGGCCTTCCCCAGCGGCGAAGGCCTGGGAACAGTGCGCTATCTGCACGGTGAGCGTCTCGTCTTTCGCGACGGAACCGAAGCCTGGCCCTACACCCTGTCGAAGGCTGAATCGGGACTGGGCCCTGGCGGGCTGACCCAGCGCTACCTGCAGGACGCACTGGAGCGTATTGGCGATCCGACCTCGCCCGATTGGGACATTTCCAAGCTGATGTCCCTGGACGAGCTCAGTCTGGGCGACTATCTGCGCAGTCGCGGTGCCTCTGAAGCTGCGGTTGAGCTGCTGCGGGACAACACCTGGTTCGGACAAGGCATCGAAACCGGCTCGGCACTGAGCATGCTGATCGCCGACTTTGCCCTGTGGCAGAAGGCCGCGCCCAGCGGTGTCCTCGACGGCGGCAACGACCAGTTGCCCAAAGCCATGGCCAACAGCATGCATCAGCAGGTTCGCTACGGCATGCCGGTGCAGAGCATTCGTCAGACCGACACTGGCGTGGAGGTGCGCTGTGGATCGCCCGGGCACAGCGATTCGCGACTATTCACGGCCGACCGTTGCGTGTGCACGCTGCCGCTGCCGGCCCTGCGCGGCGTGAGTTTCGAGCCGGCGCTGCCCGAGCCCATGAAGGCTGCCATCAGCGGCCTCAGCTACCTGCCCTTCCTGCGGCTGTTCGCGCAGATGCGGCGGAAGTTCTGGCTGGACGCAGGCGTCGCCGGCCCGGCCATGAGTGATCTGATCATCGGTCAGGTGCAACAGCACCCGCTGACCTGGCCTGGCGGGATCGAGGACCGGGCGATCCTCGAAGGCCATCTGCGCGGCGCGCAGGTGGCGCCGGTGGCGGCGCTATCCGAGCACGCACGCGTGGATCTGCTGGTGGCGAATCTCGACAAGATCCACCCCGGCGCCCGCGACTACTTCGAAGGCGGCGTCAGCAAGTCCTGGGTCGACGACCCCTGGTCGGGCGGCGGCCTGTCCTGGCCAGCGCCCGGCCAGGTCGGGCGCTGGCTCAGCGTGGTGTCGCAGGCTCAGGGCCTCCTGCATTTTGCGGGTGAACACAGCTCGGCGCTGCGCGCGACCATGGAAGGCGCGCTGGCCTCGGGTGTACGCGCCGCCCACGAGGTGCATCGCGCCTTCAGCTGAAGCCGACTCCGCTGCGCCCCCGGCAGCAGCCCCTCACCAATACTGCATGACTGCCCGCGCAGTCAGCGCGAACAGCGGCAAGGTGGACAAGGCGAATACCGCAAAGCGCCACTGGATGATGTTGCCCAGCACTTGCACCAGGCTGTGCACCACCCGCAGAACCACATAGGCCCAGGCCAGCCCGACACTGACCGTGCTGGTATCCCCCAGCAGCGCCAGGGCCAGCACGATGGCGTAGAAGATCGTCGGCTGCTCCATCAGGTGGGTGTAGTTGTCGGCCTTCCAGCGCACCGAAGCCGGCAGCGTGCTCATCTGCTCCCCGCGCGGCGCGTTCGGATCCAGGCGCATCCGCACCGCCAGGATTGCCGGAATCCGGGTCAGATACATCCAGATCCACATGACCAGGGACCAGACCACCAGGGCAACGATGGGCGCGAGCAATGGATTGGGCGTGGGCATCGCGATTCTCCGGCCTTGAGAGACACGATGTTGCCGAAGGAACGACCGTCAGACCAGAGGGGCATCGGACGCACCCCGGACCGTGCGACACAGCACGCCGCCTGCCGCCGCCGGCCACGGCCATGCACCACCCTCGAATTCAGGAGAGCTGGACTCGTGTTCAACGCGGCCCGGTGGACAGGAGCGCCTGAACGGCCGTCTCCAGTTCCGGATCGCGACCCGAACGGACGCTGGCCACGGTAGGCGCCACTTCGATATCCGGCAGCACGCCCACGCCTACAAAATGGCTGCCATCCGGATAAGTGTCGCGCTTGACACAAATCCTGGCGCTGCCGCCCCCGGGCAAGGGCAACGCCAAAGGCTGTCCGGAGCTACCGCCGCTGGCCACACCGACGATAGGGCCGCGCTGCATCAGCTTGAAGGCGGCGGCGGTGTCTTCGGCGGCGGAGAAGGTCCGGGCGTCGATCAGCATGGCCACCGGCCGGCGGAACTTGCGCGCGTCCCGCCCCTCGTAGGGCTGATCCTCGATCGTGCGCCATTTGAGCGAGGCATTGTCGCCATTGCCTGCGCGACTGATCGGCGAGGCTTCTCGGTAGAAGGACGCTGGAGTCACTAGCGGCTGATCGCTCAGATGCGTCAACAGATCCCAACCATGATTGCTGGAACCACCACCGTTGCCGCGCAGATCCAGAATCAAAGCCTTGGCCTTGCTCAACTCGGGCCAGTACTTGAGCATCAACTGGTGGGCTGCGTTCGATTCGAAATGCGAGGCACGCAGCACGGCGACACCATCGCGCCGCAGTTCAAAACTCTCGGACGCTCGCCCAGGCGTACGTTCGTAGCCCGAACGCGGCGCCGACACTTCAAGCAGCTTGCCCGCCGCCGAGCGCAACTGCAACTGCACAGCCTGCCCGGCAGCACCCGCCAACAAGCCATAGCTGTAGCTGCGCACGGCCAGATCCTGCGGCGTGGAACTGCTCTGGTAGGGCGCAACCCGTTCGTTGGCATAGTCGCGAACCGGCTGCCCGTCGATACTGACGATTTCGTCGCCTACCTTGACCCCCAGGTGGGCCAGTGCCGGGTCACGAACCTCGAGAATCAGCACCTTGTCCTCTACCAGGGCCGTGCGCAATCCCGGGCGCGAGTACATCGCGGGCGCGAGTTCCTCGGGCGGATAGGCATTGCTGTGACCATCCTTGAGTCGCGCTACAAATCGCATCAGCTCCCGGTAGTAGGCCGCTGTGTCTTCGGCGGCAATCACCTTCGGAAGGGTCTCCAGATAGGCCTGATCCCAATCCAGCTCCGGCACCTGATCGAACCAGACGAAGTTCTCGCGCGCCACCGACCAGATCAGTGACAGGCCGGCGATGCGTTCCGCAGCTGGCAATTGTTCGCGGTAGGGCGTTCTCAGCGCTGGATAAGCAGCCCAGCGCGCGGCCAGATCTGACTGTGCCCGGATCGCCGAATAGCGCGGATCGGCAATCAAGCGCTGGACATTGCCATCGGACACGAAAGGCGTGATTTCCGGCAACCAGGCCATCGTCTGCAAGGCCTCCCAAGCCGCCAGTGCCTCGGGCACCTCATTCAGGCGTGCATGGATCTTGACCTTGTCGATCAGGAAGTTGAAACGGCGATAGCGCAGGTATTCGTTGCCTTCGCCCAGGTCACGGTACAGCGGCGTGCCGAGCTTGGCCAGACCCTGATCCAGATCGACCAGAATCGCCCGGAGCTGCTCGGGCGTCGCCGCGGCCCCGTCATAGATGACATCCGAATGAGCGTCGCGCAGCGGAGTGACATCTTCATAGGCCTGCATGGCAGGCGACAGCACGCGAGTACGCGCCTCCGAAGTCGCCGTCATCGCAAGCACCAGGCTCACGGAGAGCGCAAATATAGGTCTGACCATGGTTACTCCCGGATCTGTCGCAGCGCTCTGGGACAGCCCAATCCACGGCGACGAGCTGCGTAGACGCCAGTGACGACTGAGAGAAGCCGAGACCGTCGTTAGTTCCCGAGACAGCGCGTGCAGTGTTGATCGCGGCTAAAGCCGCTCCCACCGGGGGCAGTCGGATCGTCGGCCAAAAAAAACCCGGTCGCTTTCGCGGCCGGGTTCTGATTTGGCGGAGACGAAGGGAGAATCTTCGAACCTCGTCGAAGATACCATCGAGATCATTGAGACGCTAGAGCGATGGAATGAGCTGCTCGAAAGCGAGGCTCCGTACTTCCAGGAGCCGCAGCCATGAGCAAGCCATCCCAAGCTCCGGGCAGCATCAACCCGATCTTTGAGTCCGCTGCCAGCCCCCGAAAGACTTCTCGTCGGCGCTCTGAGGACACGCGGCCGTTCTCCATTCGCCTGACGGCAGCTGAACGGGCGCATCTGAAACGCCAAGCCGGACGACGCCCTCTCGGACAACACATCCGAACTGTTCTTCTCGGTGATAGCGCATCGAAGCGACAGGTAACTCGGCGACCGCAGATCGATGACCAACAATTGGCTGCTCTGCTCTCCGGCCTCGGTCAGTCGAGGTTGTCGTCGAACCTCAATCAGCTCGCCAAGTCCGCCAACATGGGGACGTTGGATGTCGATGACGACATCAGGCGTGAGCTACATCATGCCTGTGCAGCGGTCATCGCGATGCGCGAGGCTCTGCTGATCGCCCTGCGCATGAGCCCGCGGGGGTGAGGCCATGATCTTGCATGGGAACCAGCGCGCAGGCGCGATCAATCTGGCCAAACATCTGGGGAATACCCGAGACAATGATCATGTGACCGTGCACGAAATCCGCGGCTGCGTCGCCAACACACTTCCTGGCGCACTGCAGGAGATGGATGCCATCAGCCGCGGTACGCGCTGCAAGCAGTTCATGTTTTCGGTCAGCTTCAACCCCCCACCGGGGAAAGACGTGCCAACGGAGGCCTTTACCGATGCCGTGGATCGCGTTGAAAGCGCGGTCGGACTCGAAGGCCAACCGCGGGTGCTGGTCTTTCATGAGAAGAGCGGTCGGCGCCACGCGCATTGCGTTTGGTCGCGGGTCAAGGCAGACGAGGTGAAAGCCATCAATCTGCCGTATTACAAGAACCGGCTCTCTGAGGTGGCGAAGGCACTCTATCTGGATCATGGATGGGATCTGCCTGCCGGCTTCATCGATCGACTGAACCGCAATCCATTGAACTTCACGCTGCAGGAGTGGCAGCAAGCCAATCGCATGGGCGACGATCCCCGAAAAATCAAGATCGCGCTCAGGGAGTGCTGGGCGATCTCGGACAGCAAGCAAGCCTTCGTTAGCGCACTGGAGCGTCAGGGCTACTACTTGGCCAGAGGAGACCGTCGCGGATATGTCGCGGTGGATTGGCGCGGAGAGGTCTACTCGCTGTCGCGTTGGCTCGATCAGAAGAACAAGGCGCTGACCGCAAGGCTGGGTGATGCCAAATTGCTTCCGGGCGTTGAGGAGACGAAGCAGAACATTGATCAGGCACTGATGGAGCGCTGTCGACAGCATCAAGCCACTCTGGCGAAGCAGCACGAGCGCGATCGACAAGCCCTCGCTACGCTGAAGAGAACTCTCATCGAAAAACAGCGCGCTGAGCGCAAAACACTGCGCGAGCGCCAGGAGGCCCGCTGGGCATCCGAAGCGAGAGACCGATCGGCGCGACTGCGCCAGGGCTGGAAGGGTCTATGGGACAAGATCACCGGTGAAGCGATCCGCATTCGGCAGTGCAATGAGCGCGAGGCTCTCAACGCGATCAAGCGAGATCGCTCGCAGTCCGACCAACTGATCTGGGCGCATGTTAAGGAAAGAGAAAGGATCAATCAGCAACTGAATTCGCTGCAGGCCCTTGATGTTGCTCTCCGTGAGCAACTTACATCACTGCTGACCAGCGACTTGCGCATTAGCGTGGGCCCGTTCCATAGACCTGTCGGACCCTAGGTGTCCAAACTTGTCGTTCGATCGAAGGCCAATCACACCGATTGACCGAGCCTGCTCTTGAAAATCGCCACGGCCGTCACAATACCTCGCGCAAGAGTAGTTGACGGCACTGCGATATCTGTCACAGGGGGGGCGACAAGCCGCCTGTAGCGTGCCCAGCTACAATGGTCGTGAAAGGAGACTGCGCCGCGTGAGCACTGAACCAGCCGAGATGACGCTCGGCAGACGGCCAATCGTGTCGCCCGACCCGGCGGGGGGCGCATTTCATATCCTCGCGCTTTCAGGGGGTGGCTATCGTGGTCTTTACACGGCCCGAATCTTGGCGGACCTGGAAGGTCATGTCGGCGAACCGCTAGCGCGGCGCTTTGACCTTCTTGCAGGCACGTCCATCGGCGGGATACTTGCCCTTGCGCTCGCGTTGGAGATTCCTGCAGAGAAAATGGTGCGATTGTTCGAAGAGCACGGCGAAGAGATCTTTCGTCGCCGCTTTTCGCTCTTCGGAATTCTTCGCGCGAGCTACACGCAAGACCGGCTTCGTAGTCTTTTAGAAGACGACGGGTTGTTCGGCCAAAGATGTCTGATGTCAGTGCGTCATCGCGTCCTTGTCCCATCGATCAACTATTCATCCGGACAGCCCGTTGTCTTCAAGACTGCGCATCACGCAGACTTCTATCGCGACCAGCAGTATCGGCTTGTCGACATCGCCTTGGCCACAAGTGCAGCTCCTGGCTACTTCCCGCGCCATGTGTTCGATCACAATCAGTACGTTGACGGCGGGCTATTTGCGAACGCCCCTGGCATGCTCGCCCTTCATGAAGCGCAGTGTTTCTTGGACCAGTCTCCAGACGCGCTGCGACTTTTGGCGATCGGCACAATGTCGTCTAAGTTCACCGTCGATCCTAGCTCGAATCGTGCAGGGGGAACTCTTGATTGGGGTGGATGGAATCCAACGGTGATGCCCAAGCGGCTATTTGGATTGGCCATTTCTGCTCAAGAATCGCTCACACACTTCCAACTGACGCACCGCTTGGCAGTCGGACACTATTTTCACATTGATCAAGACCTGACAGATGAGCGCGCACGCGCCGTCGCGCTTGATAAGGCAGACTCCGCGGCTCGCGAGGTCCTGCTCGGGGCTGCAGGTGAAAGTGCCAAGGCGTGGCTCGGGAAGTCCGAATTCCGTGCGATGTTGCAACACCGCGCTCTCGCCCCAAAATTTTCCTCAGAACTGCCGCCTAGGAAGGATCGGTCATGCTGAAGTTGCACAAGCTGTTGCTGAATGAAGGCCATGACCAGAGCTTTGACGAGCGGATCAGGCCGCTCGACCTCGAACGCCAAGTCCTGATCGAGGCAAAAAACGATATTCGCGATCATTTGCGAGGTGCCATTCGCACCGCGTCCGTCGAGGTGTTGGGTCAGGCTCGCCTGGTGGATCCGAGGTTTCGAACACAGGGCTCATGGACGTATGGCACCTGCGTTCGACCGGCGCATTTGCCGCCCCAGGAAATGGACTGGGATTTCGGGGTCTATCTTCCGGTTACGGTATGGCAGGACTACGGTCCGCCGCCAGCGATGGCCAAGCTCTACTTCAACCTAGTCGAGACGGCACTTTCGGATCTTTGCACCAGGAAGGGCTGGTTTCTCGATCAATCGAAGTCCACCTGCTCACGAGTGCGCATCGCGACGTGGGCGCATATCGATGTGCCGTTGTATGCCGCGCCAGAGGACGAGTTCCTGAAGATCGCCGAAAGATCGCTATCAGAGAGCCAGCTTAATGCTCGATATCGCGAGGCAGCCGTGTTTGCGGAGAACGCGGATTTGGGCGAACTATGGGAAGCAAAGTGGGCGTTCTTGGACGAATTGCACATGGCAACCCGCGACGGTAAGTGGAGGCGCACGGACCCAGAAGCGGTCGCCAACTGGTTCGAAGATCGAATTGCCCGATTCGGTACAAACGGAGCACAGCTGCGCCGGGTATGTCGCTACCTCAAGGCATGGCGAGATTTCACTTGGCAAACTGGGTGTGGACCGACTTCCGTCGCGATCATGATCGCAATAGCGCAGTCTTTCGAGCCGGCATGGCACCGGGACGATGTGGCTGTCGAGAAAGCTGCAGACGCGCTTGGACGCGCGCTTGCCGGTGAGATCCGCGAGCACGGAATCGATGCTTGCGCAGAGGATTTCAACCGTCTTGATGCCGCCGCCCGCCGAGAGGCGTCCTCCAAGGCGTCCGAACTGGCGCGGCAGCTGCATCTAGCGCGCGTCAACCTCGCTGCACATATGAAGGCAGATGCCATCCGGATCGTTCAGGCGCAGTTTGGGCCGCGAATTCCAACAGACGTAGCACTTGTCGAGACGGATGGCGGGGCTGACGTCGTACGATCAACTTCGGCGACCCCAGTCGTGCCCCCGGTGGTGGGGTCGACGCACGCCGGGTGAGGACGCCGACCTCCCGCCTGGAACTTGCATTGACGCGGCTGGAGAATCTCGGTTTCGCCGCGGCGCCGCGAATTGGCATGGCGCGCTGTTTCGACGGCACACTGAAATGCCGCGCCGGACCCGTACGAGTACAACTGCAAGTGACCGACTGGGACTTCGTCGACTACCCCGTACTCCGGTTGCTCGAACATCCACCATTTCTCCCAAGCGTCGTTCCGCACCTCAGCGCGGGACGCACACTGTGCTACTTTCAAGAAAGCGCCGTCGTACTCGATCGATATCGGCCCGACCTTGCTCTCTCCCAGTGTTTGAACCGGGCGCAAGACGAACTTGATCGATTAGCGCAATCTCCTACGTATCGTGAAGGGGAGTTTCAAGCAGAGTTCGACGCCGTCTGGGCAGTGGGGCAGCACCCGGCAGCGGTGCCCCTCCTGGTTGGCAATCTGGATTCGGACCAATCTCACGCAACGTGTTTCGGCCTGGACGATGCCGACGGTCGGCGGCTCGTAATTGCCTCAAGCGGGGATGACGTAGGTCGCCTGTGTTCCTCGACCGGTTGGACATTGTCGAATCAGCGATTCGCGCATTGCCACGTTCTCAGCAGTTCCCAGACACCTTCCTTGCCAGGACGCCTGCCCGGCAACGTCTGTGAGATGTTTGCCTGGCTGAAGTCTTGGGATACCAAACTCTATTCAGCGCTACAGGGCAGGCTCGCGGAGCCTGCCTACCTCACTGCGGGTGCAGCGCTCTTTCTGGTGGATACGCCGGTCGCTACTTTCGGCTTGATGTTCAAGCTCGATGCGTTCCAGCGTCAAGCCTACTCCAACAAGCCAAAGGGCTATCGACAGTTTCTCCACCGGCACGGTAGTTCGCAGCCCGTCACGCGACTAAGCGTGACGGACATCAGTGCAGACTATGTTCACAGCAGAAACCTCCGCCACAGCAGTCTGAAAGATCGCCGCGTTACGCTGATCGGTTGCGGGGCGATTGGCGGCTATGTGGCACAAGCGCTGGTCAGACTGGGTGCTGGGTCCGGATCGGGTAGGCTTACCATCGTCGACCCCGACCTCTTGACCGCGGACAACCTCGGTCGCCATGTATTGGGCTTCGAAAGCTTGCTGCGTCCCAAAGCGGATGCACTGAGCGAGGCACTTCGGAAGCAGTTCCCCGCTGCGCAGATTACCGCCGAAGTCCGCCGCGCAGACGCGAAGGATGATCTGACTGCGGACATCGTCATTAATGCAACCGGCGAAGAAGCGGTCGGCCTCATGCTCAACGATCGTCATCTTCAATTGTCGCTGGAGAATCGGCCACCGCTTGTACACGTTTGGATTTTGGGAAACGGCGAAGCAGTTCAGGCGCTCATGGTGGACCGGCCCAGATTCGCGTGCTTCCGCTGCCTGCGTCTGGACGATGACGCGCGAACCAACCGTTTCCCAGTTCTTCGAGACCTGCCGGAAACGCGCGTCCGAGGGTGTCGAGCATTTAGACCCTATGCGGTGTCGGCTCCCATGGCCGCCGCAGCCCTATGCACCGACTTGGTTATCGGCTGGCTAGAAGGCGATCCTTCCCCGCGATTTCGCACGCGGTCCGTTGAAAGTGCCGACGTGCGGAGCGTCAAGAACCAAGATGTAGCTCCGATCGGTACGTGTCCGGCATGCCGTCCGTGATTCTCGCGTCCAATCCCCTGGTTCGCAACGGGAAAATTCTGGTCGAGTCCGGCGTACTCAGCGCACTCGAGCCCTTCCGGCAATACGAGTCGTCATCGCCAGAAGCAGGCGGGATCTTGCTGGGCTTTCGGCGTGGAATCCATCTCCATGTTGTCGACCTGACGACGCCACAGTCCTGCGACACCCGAAGTCGCATGAGGTTTCACCGCGAGACCGAAGGGCATCAACAGATCGCGCTTGCGCATTGGTCAGCGTCCGGCGGATACATGGACTATTTGGGTGAGTGGCATACCCATCCAGAACGCCGACCGACGCCTTCGATGATTGACAGGAAGGAGTGGAAGGCGATCATTATAAATCGAACGACGCCAATGTTATTTCTCGTCCTCGGAACGGAAGGTCTTCCCTGGCTGGAAATCGGTGCATGCGCCCAGCTCAAGCCAGTTCATTTGCGCAACCAAGCGTTGGTCTGTGCCTGACACACGGGGTCCGAATTATCTCATTTAGACGTACTCGATAATGCGGCGATTGTCGCCCGCTGGTGCCGCCTTATTAATTTCATCGCAGAGTCGAAAGAATCAATCCCTTGGCAATCGCGCGTGATTAGTCTGAGATCGATTTCGCCCTCAGTCGGCGAATTCGTGAAGTAATGTCCTCGAAGACGCTCTCTGCTCTCGACCAACTTGAGTTCGCCAGATCCCAGCGTCAGCCTGTTCTCGCTCTGGTAGCGTCGCCTCAACTCATAGACATAGCAGAGTCTCGTAGCGTCAGTTTTGGCATTGCGAAGCATCGCCTCGATCACGGATTCACCCTCCTGCGCCGGAGTGAACGAGACAATGGAAAGCGCAAGATAGGTCTGCTGAATCACCAAAACGATCTCGATGGGTCGAGGAGAACTGCCGACCTGAACGCCATGGTTGGTCCAGATTTTTCCGTGCCAAACGCCGTGCACGATGGGTCTGTCCAAAACCTTCGCTAGAAACTTCCATTGCCAGGTTTGTTTCGCAAGAATCGCGAAGCAAACCGTCGCGATAGTCACGCCTCCGCTGACGGCTTGGAAGCCCGTCGCAAAAAGATGATCGTTCAAGTCCTCGCCGCGCAGCGAGAGGATGACGAATGCAACGATGGCCGCGAGAACTATTGAGAGCAACGCGAAGATGGTCACCAGACGCTTGACTTCCCCGGTTGTCAGGCTAACGAGGTTCATTCGATTTTCAATAGGTGTTGTATGCCATTGGTGAAGAAAGAAATCTCACCAGATGGCGTGATTAGGCCGACTTCGACGATTCCATCGGTTCGAGATGCCAGGAGTGCCGCCATTTGGCGAGCACCATTTGGACGTTCGGATCCAATGTCGACCGAGTATCGTACGTCGGGGGAGAGGAACTGAGACAAATGGGTTAGCGATTCAGTTTGGATATCGATCAAGTGAAAACCATCGTGCCATGGTGAGTTTTGATCTGCAATTTCCGCCAATACCTCTGCAATGGCCTCCGCACCGCAGACGGGCAGCTGCGGCCGAGAACTGGAATGCGGTCCGAGCGCAGCGTGCGGCAACGCACTGAGCTGCCGATAGAAAACTAGGCCGAGCCCACTGAAGTTGTCCGTCTTGCGGACGTGAACAAGCTGGAGAATTTCTGCACAGAGTCGATCTGGTGTCATGTTTTCGTTCAAATAAGACCGACGCACTTAATTAATATGCTACCAGAACTAGCTACCCGGAAATGGAAGCGTTGGCAGCCTACTAGCCGCACTTTGTGCCCTTCGTAGGCTGGGGTGAGCCTCAATTATACGCCGGAAACGCTGACATCTTGCCTGGGCAGCCCCCACCTTCCATCCAGCTGCTTCATCAAATCGTTTCCTACAGTATGCTCCGCGGGCAGAGTCGCGATCAGCAGAGGATGGATGTGCTTGACCGAAGTCTGCTGTTCGAGCGCCAGGATCAGCCTGTGGAGTCGCGTCGACGATAGGTCAAAGGACGCAAACGGCTTGGATGGCGCCAGTTGATTGCATGGTCTTCTACGAGTCGTTCCCCTACATCGGCTCCTTAGACAACAGGCTGGAGAGAAACCTCGCTCCGTATTCGTGATCATCGAGCCCCCGGGCGGCGCGGACTGAGTTCATCATGAATGCCCAAGCCATGTGCTCCCGGCAATGGTGAAGGCTTAGCCCCTGGAGCTTTCTAGCGCGCTCGGTGAGATAGACGATGGTTCGGCCGTAGCGCAGTCGAACATTGTGCTCTGCCAGTAACGTCCCGTTCGCTTGCTTGACGTAGCGCGCTGCCATCCTCTGGACGAGAACTTTCGTCAGTTCTTCATCGATCAATCCCAGTTCGCGGTTGAGTTCATCGAACACTCTCACTTGCTCTCGTGCTCGTTCGGCGAGATGAGGTTCGGTGATGTATTTCCAGCAGTAGCGTCCTAGGCGAAGGAAGTAGCCGTTGACCGTCTGGCGACTGATCCTGATCGGTTTCCATTGGTCGGGACGATGGCAGGCGCAGGACTCGGCAAATTTCTGCACTTGGTTGTACGAGCAGGGATAGAGTGCGAGGAAGCGATTGACGTAGAGCGCGCTCTCTTGGGGCGAGGGGTCTTGAGGCGGCAGGCGGTGCCCTGGCCGGCGATCGGTGCCGGTCAGGAACATTTGTGCCTCGGTGGCCGTGTCACCGGCCACATAGCGCTCGATCAGTATCCGCAAACAGAGCGACGACAGTCGGCTGTTGCGGCAGTAGATGTTCCTCACTCCCCACAACTCCAAGTGCAAATTCCACCACCGTGCCAACTGCAGCAGACCGAGTCCAGTCGGCATATCCGGGCATGCAGGTTCTGTGATCTTCGCCGTGATCTTGCCAAGGTGATGGAATTGGGCTCCCGGCCGACAAGGGGGCTGCCCTTGCCGAGCTGACATCAGTACCGTGGTTTTCGAGTTCAGGTGAACTCACCGATGTGCTGGCCAGCCTTCGTATCTCAGCAATTGCGCATCGCAGAACTTGCGGTGTGCCTGCCTGTGACAAGGAGGTTTGTCATGACCAAGGACGAAGACCACTGCGTATTTCTTGCAACCGATGAAGAACTGGGCGATATCCAGTATTACCTGCGGCTTTGGATCGCGGCGCGCAACATCACCATCGGCCGTCGGAGCTGGTTGGACGAGATCGCCAACACGCTGCGCGACTACCACGGCACCATCTGGGCTTCGGATGGCGAGACCTATGCCATTCCTTTGGTGGATGAGGTGTTCGGCGATGATCCAGACATGCGCTGGATGAGCGACTACCTGCGCCCGAGTGATCAAGATTGCGAACGGCCGGCGCGGATCAGCTCATTGCCCACCCGCGTTCGACTGATCGATCTGTATTTCCGGATCAAGCATCCCGAGATCGCGCGACACTTCAAGCGTAGGGAACCCGGCTCCGTGTGATCGGGAGGCCCGATCTGGTTCGCTAGTTGGGGCCGGTACGAGCAGGGGCGATGGCTCCCGCCACCCCAGCTCACGGCAGTTCAGGCTTCTCGCCATCGGAACTAGAAAAAGCCCGCTGTAGGAACAGCGGGCTTTTTGCTAGAGCGCCCTAGCCTGCTGGGCGTACGTTGAGAACCTTTGTCGGCTGCGCGCGTGCCTGACGGCGGTTCCGCGACCAGCTACTGGTTCGCTTTGAGCTGAAGATCATGCAGATAGTCAGCCGCTTTTTGAGCCTGCGAGGCGGCAGTAAAGATCGCGCGCTTGTCGTCTTTCAGAATCCTCAGCCAACAGGCGAGATAGTCGGCGTGATCTGGCATTGTCTCCGGCGTCACGCGAAGATCAGAGCACAGGAAGGCTGCGCCCATTTCCGCCACCAGCTCTTCTGCCGCATAGGCGGCATCGCCGAAACGCTGACCCAGAGTACGGTCCAGGCGCTTCTGATTGCCGGTCCAGTGCACCAGCTCGTGTGCCTTGGTCGCCGCATAGCTCTCGGAATCTCGGAAGCTCGCCAGCGGCGGCAGCTGGATGAAGTCATAGGTGGGTGAGTAGAAGGCGCGATCGCCACCGTGGCGAAAGCGTGCGCCGGTTGCTGCAAAGAAGTCCTCTGCCAATGCAATCAGCGCCGGAACTCTGGCCGGCAGTTTTGTCCGCGGGTAGTACTTCTCCGGCAAGTCGTCGATCTGCTCGACATTGAACACTGTGTAGCCTTTCAGGAACGGAATTTCGAGTTCAACGTCCTCGCCATGATCGTCAGTCTCCGTTTTGGTGAAACTGTCGGCGTAGACCACAAGGCTGCCGGTTTCGCCCTTGCGAACCCGTCCGCCCAGCGCTTGCGCTTGACGGTAGGTCATCCACATGGAGCTGGAAAATCCCTTGTCCATGGCTTCGCTCCAGAGCATCAGGATATTGATGCCGCGATAGGCGATGCCGTTGTGGCGAACGGGCCTCGCCACTTGGCCATCGCTGCCTGAGTTAGCCCAAGGTTTCATCCAGGGCCGAACGCCGGCTTCCAGCTCGGCCACGATGCGGTCCGTCACACGGGTGTACACATCGGCGCGGATTGAGGGCTTGGTGTAGGTCTTGGTCTTGGTATCGGTGGTTCCTGTAATGGGTGATGTTGTCGTCATGTTGCGATCCTCCTATCGCCTGATAGTGATCGCATTGATCGCAGCATCCGGGAGACCGATGCCTCGCGGAAACCTCGCAGCAGGACCTCTGGGCTTACTAGTAGTCCCGGAACACGTGAGTTGAATATTGAATGTCGGCATTTGGTCTCCTTTGCTCGTGCGCTTGGGTCGCGCATGCGAACCCATGCCCGTCGGCGAGACCGGGGTGGCAAAGGTCAAGCGCAAGGAGCCGGAGGGGGATCACCCGGCCTGGCATGGAGCGAAGCGGAAGAAGGTTGGGGATACCGGCCTCATTGGCGCGGCACGCGCGCACGCTTGAGCTGCGACAGGGGCTGGCCCCTTAGCTTGTTTCGGCAGATCCGCACACAGCGCTCGATGTGACGGCACAGTCGCGGAGTCCCGCCTGAGTTATTTGGAATAATTGTAAATCCGCAATTCTCGTCCGGGACAACCGCCGCTCGCCTCACTCCTGCCCATTTCCAGCAGTGTGAAGTGAGCCGAAAAATGATCCGATCCGCCCGCATCGCAAACGTCTTCGCCGTGATCTGGGCAGCGTGGTCACTCTCCGCCATCGGTCAAACAGTTCCAGACCGCGATGACGTGTCGGACCGGGTGGGTGCGACGGCCGGTGAGTTCCGCGTCGATGAGACTGGGCAGGCAACGTACAACATTCCGATCTTCGTGCCTCCCGGAACTGCCGGAGTGCAACCGAAGCTGTCGCTGGTCTACAGCTCTGGCGGCGGCCCTGGAGCGCTGGGCCGTGGCTGGAGCCTCAGCGGGGTTAGCGCTATGGCCCGATGCCGGGCCTCCCGAGAAGCCGGTGATTTCATCATTGGCGGGGCTCCGGTCGATGGTGATCCAGGTTCCGTGAGCTACCGCCAGCAAGACCGTTTCTGTCTGGACGGCCAACGGCTGATCCTGGTTAGTACCAACAAGATCTATGGGGACGACGGAGCCGAGTACCGCCTCGAAGTGGATCGGTTTACCCGCATCTACAGCCGGGGCGGTCAGAACCCGACAGAACCTACGTTCGGCAATCCCTACACCGGACCGAACTACTTCGAAGTCCAGCGCCGTGATGGCTCCACCAGCTATTACGGCAACACGGTGGACTCCTACATCGAAGGCAACGGCCCCGGTGCTCAGTCGGCGACCGTCTGGGCGATGAGTCGGATGGTGGATTCCACCGGCAACTATATCGACTACGCCTATGAGAAGAACGCCGGCCCGAACGCGGCGGGCGAGTTTGTTCTCAAGACAATCAAGTACACCGGCAAGATCACACCCGTTCAGCTGCCTTACGCGACCATCACCTTCAACTACGAGACGGTTGCAATCCGGGAAGGTTATGTCGGGGGTTCGCGGGCAACACGCACACGCCGCCTCTATGGCATCGATGTGGCGGGCATGCGCTGGTATCGGCTGGCCTATGCCACCTCCGCCTCAGGAACAGGCGAGGACACGCTCACCTCAGTCAAGGAATGCAGCAGCAGTTCCGAGTCGGTTTGCTACCCGGCGACCACTTTCACCTGGTCGACTGCCCCGCAGAACTTCGCGACGACGTCGTTCCGAACGGACACAGGGCTTGAGGCTCTGATCGATCACCGGATCGGAGACATTGATGGTGACGGTAGGCTTGATCTCGTCTATGTCCGGGACACAGGCGGTGGTAGTTGTCCGTCCAATGAGATCAACGTCCGCTTTGCCGAGCGCCAGGCCAGCGGCTCGCTGCAATTCCCCAGAATCACCGGCCAGCCCAGCATCTGCACTGGGCACCCGAGCACGGAAGTCAGCCGCAAGTGGCAGCTGCTCGACTACGACGGAGATGGCCGTGACGATCTTCTGATCGCTGAAGCCCAAGGCAGTCCGGCCCGTTGGCGCATTCGTCCGGCGATCGGGCGCATGGGATTTGACACTTCACGTGATCTCTTGAGCGAGACCGGCGTCACACTCAACGTCAGTGACGTCGCCAGCCCGGAAATTGCTGACTTCAACGGGGACGGTCTTCCAGATCTCGTGTCGATCAGCAATGCCGGCGTCACCAGCATTCGCTATCTGGAGCGCAACGGCATTACCGCCACCTTCAAGTTCTCGCAGGCTTATACCTTTGACGCGCGGTCGTTCATTCCGATCGGTACCGCATGTCGGATCGGCAGCAATCCCAATTGCACGGTTGCCATTTTCACCCTTGGGGAGCTTCGCCCTTTGGACTACGACGGCGATGGCCGAGCGGACTTGGTTGCCATCGCGATTCCGGACTCTTTCCAGGTTCCCCAGAACCGCTTTCTGACGGCCGATGATCTTCAGCAGGCGGGAGTCAGCCAGTTCTTTTATTTTGTGCTGCACACGCGCGATCGGACGAGCACACCGCAGCCGGTGCAGAACTTCGAGTATTGGTGGTCCTCTTATGATGGCGGTCAGGGCAATTCGCCGACGATGCCCAAGTGGATCGCCACGATCGGTGATTTCAATGGCGATGGACTACCAGATCTGTTGGGTACCGCTGATGACCCGGCCAATGGCTACCAGGCCTGCATGAATACGGGCGCCAAAGGGGTAGCATTCCAGTGTGCAGGCTCACTGCAAACGAACCTGTTGGCGCTCAAGGTGGCCGACGTCAACGGCGACGGGCGCAACGATCTCGTTTATTTGCCGTCGACATCCAACTCCTGGCAGAACTACCAGGTGCGTTACGCCGGTTTCGATGGGTCATTCGGGACAACCTCAGTCACTCTGCCCGGCAATGGCACCCAAGGCGTCCTCCCCAGCAACACGAGCCTGCCGAGTTCCCGAGACATGTTCGTCGATTTCGACGGCGATGCCGCGGCTGACTTTCTGGCGCTCTATCCGTTGCAAGGGGGAGACAACGAGCGCACTGGCACGGGCGATGCCACGGTGCGCTTCAAGCCCAAGGACGTGATCACCGAGATCACGAATGGCTATGGCGCCAAAACGACCATCAGCTACCTACCGCTGACCAACAAGAGCGTCTACACCAAGGATATCGGCTCCAGAAACGACGCTGATCCCACGACATCGGGCGTGCAGATCTATGGTCGCGGATCGCCTGTGCTTGATCTGATGACCTCGATGTATGTGGTCAGCTACGTCCAGAGCGACGCCCCCGTCTGGGGACTTCCGAATTCCCGAAGTCTGGTGAGCTATCGCTATGTCGGCGCGAAGATGCAGGCTGGTGGCCGCGGGATGCTCGGTTTCCGGGAGATCATCTCCACCGATCACAACTTCACGGGAACACCAGCCGGCCATGTGGTTTCCAAGACCGCCTATTCCCAGGGGTTCCCGTTCATCGGCATGCCAGTGAGAACCGAGAAATGGGTGGTGGCGGGCCAAGCAACTCCCTTGGGTGCCTGCCGCGTCAGCGGGCTGGATGCCGATGCCTGCACCTGGACCTACGGCACCGCGCCACCCGTGATTTCCGGGTCACTGATCCAGGCGGCCGATACGCTGTTCGACACCATTCCCAACTTTGGCTCGGGCACCCAGGCGCCGCTTTTCTCCTATACGCTGGTGACTCAGGAGCGCCGATACGCGCTGTCCATGACCGCCGGTGTCTACGGCGTGAGCACGGGCAGTCTCCTGTCCTATGTGGCCACCGGCGAGTGTGGCCACGATGCTTGGGGCAATCCGGCCATCGTTGGCGTGGATACCCATGTCTCGGAACCGGCAACGAGGTCGCTCGAACTCTTTCCAGAAGGGGTCGTGCCCTGCGGCGCGCCGAACCCCACCTATGACGCTACGGTCGAAACCCGAAAGCGAACGGTGAACCAATGGGAAGATCCCGGCCAGAGTTGGCAACTGGGGCGGCTCTCAACCGCCGAGGTTCAACACTTCCGGCGAAACAGCAGTAACACGCTGGTCAGCAACAGCCGGTTTACCCTGTTCAGCTATCAAACCTCGGGGGTGACCAAGGGACTGCTCAAGGATGAGCGCATTGAACCAGGCGCATCGGCGACCAACGACGAACTCCGAACTTGGTATCAGCTCGACAACTTCGGCAACCGGACCGGAACCTACACCTGCAGTGCCGATATCGACGAAACCACGTGCCGCAATCCTGGGCTCTTCGGCAGTCAGATGCCCTTCCAGCCGGCACCCGATTCCAATGGCGAACCGGCAGTCAGCGTGCGCAGATACACCCGAACGACCTATGACACCCAGGGTCGATATGCCACGGCAGGCTACGATCCGTACTACGATCCCTCGCAAACACCGCGCCTTTGGAGCGAGCGGGCAACCTGGTCCCAATGCACACTCGGCAGCTTTGGCGCCCGCGATGAATTTGGCGAACTCCAATGCGTGGACGACGTCAACGGTGTGACCATCAAATCCCGTCGCGGCGCCCTCGGACGCGATTACTGGAGTTGGAATGAGACCGTTGCTGGCACCAGCACCGGCGTGACCACCACGATCACTTTTGCCTGGTGTGCGGGAACCAATGGCGGAACAGCCTCGTGCCCGGATGGCGCGAAGTTCCGCCGACAGGTTGTCAATTCGATCGCACCGACCACCTGGACCTATTTTGATGTGCTCGGTCGAGAAATAGCGGCGGCAACGCAGAGCTTCAACGACAATGGCGCCGGAAACATCAGCGTATCGATCAGCTGTGGCGGCTTTGATGCCCACGGCCGTGCAATCAAGACCACCGAACCTCGGTTCATGACCGGTGGGTTCTCCGGCGCACCGAGTTTCACCGGTCAAGGCACAATCTGCACTTCGGCACCCACATCGCTGCAGACGACCTCGGTGATCGACGTGCTGGGTCGAGTGACCAAAGTGACGGCACCCGACGGCGGCGAGACGTCGAGCACCTACGATGGATTGACGACGACCATTCGCGCGCCTTGCAACAACGAAGGCCCGTTGCTGCTCTGTGCACGCGACTGGACGAAGGTCACCAATGCATCGGGTGAACCGGTGGTCGCGATGGATCCAAACGGCTTCATCATCAATTACGTGCGCGATGTCTTCGGCAATGTCACACAGATCAAGCGAAATGCCGGCAACGGTGAGATCGTCAACACGGCAATCTACGACGTGCGCGGACGTCTGACCCAGCAATCAGACACGGATGGCGGCACCTGGAATTTTGTCTACAACGCCGCCGGTGAGGCGATCAAACGCACCGACGCACGCGGACAAACGGTTCGCATGGACATCGATGCTCGGGGACGAGTCTGGCGAACCCGCACGGCCAACGTGCCCGGTGGTGCCTGCCCGGACTGCCTGTTCGCCAACGGCTTCGAGAATGCCGGGTCCGGGAGCGGGGGAGAAATCGTCGACCTCACCACCTATGACACGGCCGCCAACGGTCTCGGCCTCATCCATTTCGATACGCGAACGGCCGGCGGTGCGGCAACCATCTCGCGGACCTATGCCTATGACGCGCTGGCGCGTCCGATCAGCAAGGCAACCCTTCTGGAGGCGAAGACCTACACAGAAACAACCGTGTACGACACGTCTGGACGACTGCTCAAGACGCTGACGGCCTACACCGAGAACTACAACAATCCCGGCGGCAACTACGCCTACCTGGAGGGCGCCGAGTATTCCTACGGAGCGCGCGGCCATCTGACCCGCGTATGTCGAGCATCTGACAGCTCCAATGTCGTCAGTGGTTGCCCCAGTGGCGTGACCAATGCGCCGCTCTATTGGCGTTTGATCTCTCAGGACGCCCGCGGCCAGGTGGTGCAGGATGAGCGTCACGACAACGTCGCGCTCAAGAGCACTCGAACCTACAACAGCTCCACGGGTCGCTTGGCAACACTGAAATCAGGCAGCAGCGACAGCTTGCAGAACCTGCTCTTTGCCCATGACCAAGCCGGCAATCTGTTACGGCGAGAGGACTATCGGATTACGCCGAACAAAGTTGAATCGTTCAGTTACGACGCCTTGGATCGGGTGACCAAAGCGACTCTCAATGGTCAAACGCTGCTGACCTTGACCTACGACGATCTTGGCAACATCTGCAACAAGACCGGCAACGCCTACACCTACGACGGGCGATCCGGATGCGCGGGTACGCTTGGACAAGGCAACAAGAGTGCACATGCAGTCACTCAAGCCTTCGGTATTGCCTACTCCTACGATGCGAACGGCCTCCAGACACGAGCAGATGCCGCCGGCACAGTAAACGACCGCTACACCGAGTACGACGTTTTTCATCGGCTGAAAGCCGTCTATGTCGGGACGCTAGGCGCCTCCAGTTTCGTCGCCGAGTACACCTATGCACCCGATCTCAGCCTTGTTACCCAAACCGAGCTGAATGCAACCAGTCAAGCGACCAGGCGAACACACTACGTCGGAAACCTCGAATGGACTGATCGAAATCCTGGGGGCAGCACCAATCGGGAAGCGAGGCTGAGCCTTCCCGGTGGACTCGTTTTAATCAAGCGATTCCTGGACGGAAAGTTGCCTACCACCGACTACCGTTATGTGTTCACCGACATCCTGGGCTCAATCGATGTCATCGCCAATGAAAATGGCGTCGCCGTAGAGCGGATGAGCTTCGATGTCCATGGACGCAGACGCGACAGCATCGACTGGACAACACCTATCGTTTACGGCCCCGACAGCACGACGCGCAGGGGCTACACGGGCCACGAGCAGATCGATGGTGCCGGCCTCGTCCACATGCGCGCACGCATGTACGACCCGCGACTCGGCCGATTCATCCAGCCAGATCCCATGGTCGAGGCAGACGCCACCCAAGGCTGGAACCGTTACAGCTACGTCCTCAACAACCCCATGTCGGCGACCGATCCCACCGGCATGCTCACCCAGCGCCAGGCAGTACGCGCTGGTCGAACCATCGCGGCAATCGTCGTGTCCATTGCGCTCCCACAGGCGGGCTTTTGGGCGGGTACGGCGTTCGAAGGATTTGGAGCCTACGTTGTAAGCGGCTTTGTAGCAGGCGGCATCTCGGGAGGGTGGCAAGGCGCCATCTGGGGCGCGTTCTCAGCCGGGACATTCCACGCCATCGGAACTGCGCTCCCCGGCGCCCCAGGTGCGCCACTGTCAGAAGCAGTTCGTACGCCAGCCTACTGGCACAAGGTCCTGGCTCACGCCACCGCCGGCGGCGTCCTGAATACAATGCAGGGCGGCAAGTTCGGACATGGGTTTGTGAGCAATGGAATCATGGAAGCCACCAGTCCCGCAATCTCCACCCTGGACTCCGTCTATGAGCAGACGTTTGCAAGCGCGCTAGTTGGCGGCACTGTGTCCGATATTACAGGAGGAAATTTCGGGAACGGCGCGATGACCAGCGCATTTGCGTGGGCGTTCAACCACCTCCTACAGAAAGGTCAGTCCCGAGGACTAACACCAGGTGAGAGAGCGGAAGCCGAGGCTTTCTTCGGAGACTCGATTGACTATGGTGAAGTCGTCATTTGGAACAAAAAATACGCTTTCTGGCAGCCAAAAAATGTCGCAATCTCCCCAGACGGCGGAAATATCTACATGGGCTCTGAAGCGTACCAAGACGATTTCTCTGTATCAAAATGGGATATGGCGTTTCTGATCCATGAGCTCGGCCACGTGTGGCAAGTCCAACAGGGCTTTGGTCTCACAATTCCACCGCGTGGTTACGATTATTCGAAAGCGCTCAGACGTGGCCGTGGCTGGGGAAAGATGACGACAGAAGGTCAGGCAGAGGTTATGAGCGACCTCTTCCTGAAAATGAACGGCTATCGTACGCAGCATGCCCTTCCGCTAGGATACTCAGCCTCCCAATTACGTGCCCTTATTCCATTTAACGTACCGGCGTATGACTCAGGAGTACCTCCGTGGATGCAAGGTTTTTAATTCGACTCACGCTTCTCGTTCTTCCACTAGCTAGTGGGTGTGCGCACTCCTCTGCTGAGGTCGCGAGCGACACTCGCTTGATGCAGGAGATAACTGAATCTTATGAAAAAGGTGACCTCGATACGGCAATACGCCTAAGCACCGCCCTAGAAGCTGATCCAGATCCAGAAATCAGGTTCAGCATTGGATTTATTTATCTCGCCCGCAGCCAGGATATGAAAAGGAAAAGCCAAGACAGGGACGAGGATCACGAAAAGGCTGTGGACCTCATCACTAAGGCCGCCCAAGATGGGCTACAGCAAGCGGCTAGTTTCTTGGCAAGCGCCTATCGATATGGAACCTACAGTTTTCCTAAACGGGACGATCTCGCTCAATGTTGGCGTGAGGCGGCACAGTCAAGACAAATGGGAAATAGATGTCAAGAGAAGTAAGTACGCCATGGCAAGATCAATGCCTTTGTCGCAGCCATTTATTATCCACGTCCACCAAATGACGCATTTATTTCTGGCTACGACCTTCACAGCGGCTTCAGCATCGAGAATTATAATGAAGAGGTTGCTCCCAGCGATTGCATTGCTTGCGATAGGTTCATATGCATCTGTAATCCACGCAGAGTCAGCCGTTCCTGACCCTCAAGACACATCACGAGTTGATTTGTATTTCTTGGGCTGGGGCTGGAAGCTCTTCGGCTCAGATCTCGGACCTGCAGACGTCGTAAAAAGGGCAACCACACGTGTCGAATTATTGGGAACGCCCGCAACGACGCCCTTGCTCAAGTTGATGGCCAATGGAGAGTGGTTGTCGCCTAGCAGCAAAGAAAGAATGCGGCCACTGGTGCTGATTATAGATGTAACTTCTGAAGACGGGTCGACCAAAACCTTTGTTTCTGATGGATGTGTTCTGAAAGAGCAAATCTCGGAGAGGGTGCGAGCAATTGACTCTAATTTTCGTCGTTCGCTTGCCTTCGGCTCGGACGACCTGTCATTTGAGTGCGAAGCAGACTAGTTAAACCGCCCCTTCATCACGACGAAGCTTTGAGTGGAGGATCCGGTCATTTTCCATCCCACGAGAAATACCTCATTTGCTATTCACAAATGGCATTTGCTGTGCTTCGCATTTTTTGCTGCAAATCACCTCCATGCACAGCCAGAACCCACGCAATGCACAATTGAAGATTTATCTTCTCTCCTCATACGAGAAGCAACAAAGGAGCAATTGTACATTCTTCAGCGTACCGATGTCTGGGAGTTCGACCCCATGGCGAGCCAGCTAAAACTGGCTGAAAGTGCGGCAGTTCTCGTGGAATCGTGTCGCGACGAGCTTGCGAACGACTCCGATTTGCACGTTCGCGCAATGTTGACAAGCGAACCTTCTTGGCTCTTGAGATCTGTCGTATTAGCCGCAAATCGCAAGGCAAGCGGAGCCCATGGGGACTGGAATGAAGCAAAGATTGGATATGCGATAGATTATCTCAACACTCTACCTTGGCCGCACGCTCCAAAGCTAAATTGCACCAAGAAAAAGCCAATGAAGACAATCGATGTTAGCTTTCACGAATCTCAGGCCTGGTACACGTTCAGAACTGTTCCATATTTTGAGTGCGGCCCCGGTCGCTACCTTGCCTACCTTCCGGAACAAGGATGGCAAGAACTGGAGCCCACGAAACGCAACTTCATGCAAAGGGCGATAGACCGCGCGACGAAAGCGTCACGATGATGGGGCAATGAAAGCCTTAGCAATTTTTATTGTTGGATTGTACTCAGCGGGAGTTCACGCCGCACAGGTAACGGTTTCAGTCCATTTAGAAACCAGCATGGCAATCACCAGCGGAACAGTTTGGATTCAGAACTTTGAAGAGCGCCCTCGATACCCGGGCAGCGCAATTCTAGCGGACGTAGCAATTACAGACAAAGATGGCCGTTTCACTGTCAATCTCGCGCCGGGAGAGTACGCTTTGAATCTAGTAAGAGATCGATGTAGTTGGAAACCAGCCAAACATGCCGTTACTGTCAAGCACAGAGAAAAACGAACTTCCGTGGAAATGATTGTCACGCCGGATATTTGTGAATGCCAGAGCCGCGGACAATTTGCGATCCCAAACGCCAGATCTCCTCGAACTGACACCACGAGCAAAAATCACGCCAAGAACTCACGCCTGAACATAGCCGTAGATTAAGTGCACTTCGTAAATAAATGCATTTTCTCCGCTTCACGCCAGCGGTTCGTTTTTAAAGCTAAATATGTATGCAACCGGCACCTGCTAGTCGACAACGCAAACATTAAGGAAGAAAATCCATGAAAGAAGCCACGAGAAAGGTTTGGTACTGGATCGGAAGCCACTCACAAGCACTCATTGTCCTACTGACCGGCGCCCTTGTATGGCAGTCCTATGACGCAGGCGTGCGAGAGGGGCGGCGAAATCAGCAAGAAGAAATGCTGGAGAGCATGAGCGTTGTCGATACCATAAGTCGAGGGATAGGCAGGCTTCCCGGCCTCGCGCAAGTCGACGGAAAGACGATAAGGTCGTCCGATGTCAGTGAAAAGGAATCGCGGGAGGACGTCAAGTTTCTAATAGACGAATCCGCTGTTGCGTATCTGCAAGACCTGGAAGTAATCTACGCCCGAACGGGATCTAGAACGAATGAATTCGTAGATCCTTCAAGAAAAGCTCAAGCGGCCGGGTCTGAGGAATTCCCTTGCACGAATCCGTCGCAACCCGAAAAAAATGGGAACCGGGCTTTGTTATCAATGAAGAGCCTTCTAGAAGCTCAACGAGCATCTTTCGATCCGAGCGTAGCTGGTGGAGCATTGCGAGTACTTGGTTTTGCCAGGTTTGAAGACGTCAATTTCACAAACGCAAAGCTTTGGGGCCTTAGCTTCACCGATAGCGACTTCAGAGCAGTCAACTTGGACGCAGCCAATTTCGACTACTCAACACTCAACGAAGTCTGTTTTGGCGCCTCAATTACCAAGGCCACCTTGAAAGATACAATACTAAATAAGGTTACAATCTCAGGAAACAGCGAAAAAAGTGTCTTGAATCTCGGCGCAAGCGCCATTCCGCACTTAATCATCGACAAGATAACGCTTGCAAAAGGATCGAGGATCTCTTCGCGAGAGCGCAAAGCAAAGATCTCCTGTACTCCGGGAACTAGGTCGACGAATAGGATCTCTGCGAATTTTGTGGGTCTAGATTTGGAAATCGCGGGCTGCCACGTATCGGATAGCATTTTCGATTCATCAATCCTTCGTGGCGTCGTGAAAAATACAACGTTTGAGTCCACAGTATTCAGAAAGGGACTGGGGCGGCTTGATGACGCAGAGAATCTCACCTTCAACTTAGTTGCTTTTCTCGAAGGGGAAGGAATAAGTGCAGACGAATTCCGAAATATTAAAGAAAAAGTTCGACTAGAGGATGTTTTTATGCCGCAAGAACTGGTAAACAATCATCAGGCAAACGGTCTCCCAGTATGCGAAGAGACTGGGGCGGTTGGATGTACAGCCGGCGTAATATTCGGGCTGACTGCACAGCAAGACGAAGTTTTTATTGTGAGTAAGATTGTGCGCAGAGAAAAATCTCAGGACAAATCCACACCCTATCAGATTTTGGAAGGCGAAAAGTTCGAAAGAGAAAAGAATCAGGTAGAAAAGGAATTCTGCGCCTCTCACGAACAGATTTGTACAGACGGAAAATTGGATACGTCAACCCAACTCGGAATCAAGATTACATTCTAGCACCTATTTCTTCTAGAACCAGCCAATGATCCCGGAGGTCGGCGCATTAGTCGATATTAATTTACTCCCGAATGGCATGGACAAGGATCGAGTAACTCTCTGTTTTGCTTAGAGCGTCTAAAACAAGGAATCGAAATCATGGTGGTGGGTAACCAGGCCCGTTCCAAAAAAGGTTGCTCACCTCTTCGACATTTGAGGTAGGATTGCTGATCTAGCATCGAGCCATCGTCGGTCGGAGCTTCAAGGGTCCGAGCAATTGCCCCGAAGCGTTCGGGCTTGAAGACGCCGGTGAACATGTACTCCCGGTTTCGGCCGCTGGCGGACTGTTCAAGCTGGACGCTTACGTCGTCGGCCAACAGACGATCACTGAGAGAGACGTCGTAACGAGGAACTTGGTAGATTCTCATATCTCGGTTATCAATTTCCATTTGTCTCCACTTTGGCGAGAGGGTTTCGATCTCTCAAGCGGTATAGCGTTGGGGTAGGACATCTGGGCTTTTGTCCACAAGCACTTTATGGTGCGAAATTTCTAGCCGATACAGGTTTCCAAGTCTAAGCGAGATTGCTCAGCACTCGGCCGAGCGTTCGAACAGAAACACCGTATTCATTGGCTATGTGACCAGGGGCGATAGAAGGGTCTTCGTCAATTCGGGCCTTGATCGCTGCGACCTGGGCAGGTGACAACTTCGGCGGTCTTCCGATCCGGACGCCCCGTCGGCGCGCCGCCTCCATGCCGGCAATCGTCCGCTCGCTGATGAGATCGCGTTCCCACTCCGCGAAGGCGTTCCGTACGTTGTACATGCACCGCCCCATCGCGGTGCTGGTGTCGATGTGTTCGGTCAGGCATTGAAGTGCTATCCCGTGAAGAGCGAATTCCTCGCGGGTGCTGGCCGCATGCAAGACGGACCGGAAAGCGCGGTCCATCTTCCAGATCACCAAGGTGTCGCCGGCCTTCAGCGCCTTCAAAGTTGCGCTGAAGCCGGGGCGATCTCTTTGGGCGGCGGAGTAGCCGTCATCCAGAAAGATCTGCTCGCAGCCTGCATTGGTCAGCGCGTCCACTTGCAGATCAATGGACTGCTCGTCGGTGCTGACCCTGGCATAGCCGATCCGTGCCATGCGAACCGCCTTTCTACACTTTCCCCGCAACCAAGCCTAGACAAAAGGGGACCCTTTTGACTTAGCCAATTCGGGCATGTCGGTCAAGACACTTCTGCCGACATGCGGCCTGATCAGCCCCCGCCCCGCCCAACGGGCGAAGCGCTGACCTCATTGCCAATGCTGGCAAAAAGGTCCCTTTTCGCCATGTCCAGGTTCCTAGCAATCGTGCTCTTGTCGCTGGTTCTAGCGGGAACGTTCTTTCCCAGCGCGGCGGCGTTCGGCGAGCGGTTTTCGAACACCCAGAGTGCAAGGCAGGCGGCAGAGGCCTATAGCGAAGAAACGGGCGGAGTTGGAGTAGTCATCTCCTACGGTACTGGCAACAGCATTTCACCAGAGGCGCTCGCCGAGTCCATCAACAACGAGATCAAACGCAGAGGCCATCTATCTCGGATCTTCATCGTCACCCCAGATCATGTAGGCGTAGGCTTCATCTATCAGGTTGGCGATTGGAGTTCGGGCATGCTCGCTTCCGAGGCCGCAGTTGCGGCCATGGACAATGTCATCAAGCGCGCAGAGATTCATGAGCGCATCGTCTTTCTCGAAGCCCGCATGGCCCAGTCCAGAGCCCAACTAATCGAGAAGTACGGCGCGAACTACCTTGAGGAAATGGAAAGGCGCTGGCTCGACGATCGCTAGCGCTAGAATAGCGGCTTACTCATGGTATTGGGCGGTGAGGGATCGCGAGTGTCTGATCGATCTATCTGCAGTTCCGGAACCGACGCCTTGTCGAGTTGAAGCTTACCCAGCTTGCTCCAGTCCTGCACGTAATGCGCTTCGACCAGTTCCTCGTACGGCGGCTTGATGCTGTCGTCCTCGTTGAGGAACTTCATCGACAGTGCATGCATGCGCTCGTCATCGGTCTTGAGTCCAGCCGCTTCTTCGGGCGATAGCCAAGTCGTAGCCATACCGCCGATGACATCGACACCAAACTTGCCACGCAAAATTTCAAAGTTCCGCGCCATCCGCTCCTGAAGTTCTGCCATCTGCCGCTGGACCTCGGTCAGGTGCATGAAGAACTCAAAGTTCGCTTCGTCCTGGCGCTTCTCTTCAACATGCCTCTCTTCGGCCCGCTCGCGCTGCTGTTCCAGGTGAAACGCCTTTTGGACGCGCTCAAGCTCCAGCTTGTTGCGCACGAGATTGAACAGCGCGGCCAGTGACTCAGCCATGAGCCACCCCGCAAAAGGGGCGCACCCGGTCTGACCCTACGGCTTCAGACCACTCGGCAGACTCAAGGACGAGTCTGCCGAGACTGCCAGCTATTTGACCCAGAATTCCGCGCATTCGTCTCCCAACTGTCCCCACCGCCCGAGTTCTTGCTACCCAGCCTATCGGATAACTTTTGCATTCAGCATAGCGTGAAAGTGTTAACAAACGTTTAACGCGCCGGAACAACTAAGTGACTCGCGCCTTCGCATCGTAAGGTTTCGCAACGCACTGAGACATCGTGCACTTTGGAGACATCTCTATCCCACTAGTCACCGTCAACGGATCCGACCCAAGTCTATCCTGGTTGGCATCCAAAAGATGGCAAGAGCAGTCAGCGCCGCGTCAGGACCAAACGAACTACCAAAAAAATAAAAATACGAGAGTGAACGCTACAACCACCAAAACAAGGAAGCATCGTTTTGGCCTCTCTAATCAGGGTTGGGCAATCTTGGGAGCGGTCGGAAGCGCAATCGGTGGCGCATTTGCCGCTATTTCTTATTTCTCTGGCGACATGCACCTCACCGTCTCGGCCACCTCCGAATCACCAACCTTCACAAAGGTGGCCACCGAATGTGCGCTCAAATATGAAATTCGCGTCGAAAAAGACTTCCTACGAGAGGCAGAGAAACTTTCTGGACAGGTGAGCTTGGACATGCCTGATTTTATCAAGCTTTTTCCACCCAATGATCGAGCAAAAGTAACGATTGCGTGGTTCGAATGTCTCGCCCCTCAGTTCGACCATACTCCAGACGGTTCACGAATAGTTTTTTAATGCAGAATATCACGTTGACACTTGCCGGATACGCACGCAAACCGACACCACCCTGAGAGGAAAATGTGAAACAAACGATATTGTCCCTGATCGAAATTATTTTCTTGGCCGCCTTCATTCGAAGTGCAGACGCCTCCCAATCGTTCACGGAGATTGCAACGACTTGCGCGACGAAATACAACGTTAACGTAGCCAGAACCACCGAAAACAATTTGGAAGAGATTTCCGGAAAAGCCAGTCTCGACCTCGTGGAATTTCTAGAGCTATTTCCAAAGCCAGATCGCGCAAGTGTCGCTCGAATGTGGATCGAATGCCTTTCCCCGAAGTTTCGCACCAACGAATCCGGCGAAATATTGCCCAATGCAATTGTATCTGAAAATCGAGTGACATATCCAGATCTTACCGGGAAGAAATTAGAAATCGATACGCAGGTAGATATAAACGGCATGAAGAGCCAGGACTTTCCGTTTCAGGTGAAGAACAATTGCGATATTGATCTTGCTTGGAGGGAAAAGTCAGGACTTGGGTTTACCTGGTCGTTTGTTCTAAACACCGAATTTGATTCAGAAATGATAAAATCGTTGATGGGCACCAACTTTCCCCCTCTCCAACTTGCTGTAGGACCGGGAAAGTATTACCTGCGGGTTAAAGCGAAACGAGGAGCCGTCCGAGCAAGGCTCCTGATGACTACGAGGTGTGCGAACTGAACAGAGCGAGGATCCCTCGCGACGAGTCACTGAACAAAGCCCCGACGCTTTTTCCAGTCAATCACAAGCGCAGGCAAGCAAGTGCTGTTCTGATCAGTCTGAGATCACAATCGATTTAACGAGTTTGCGGAAGTGATCCACTCTGGATTGATACCCTAATCGTCCCGCTGATTGGCGGAGCCGACTACGTGCATCGCTATCCTGACCGCGAAACGTTGTTCAATGGAACGTCCAGAAGGGATAGCGAATCCTTCCACCTGGTCAATGGGGGCATGGGGGAGCACGAAATGCTCATCGATCCAAGGGATTCAAATGGGAGCACGGAGGCGCCCTTTTGCGGAGATGCAACGGCCATTCGTTGGGAGAGATGAAACGGCGATACGTTTCAATGGTGCACCAAGGCTCAATGCTGAAGTGTGCGCCACGCCGAGAGGATGCAACGGAGACGCGCAGCGGGTCTCCTTGCCAAGATGGTGTTGTACTACAACACACATCTTGCATTCGCTGTATTGGCGTATTCGTTTCAGCTGATTGATCCAAGTCATACAATCTACGATTCCACGCATGGGAACCGTCTCACGCATCCAGACGCAACAACCCGGCAAGTGGGTCAGATGCTGTTTTCTCGCATCACAGAGCGACGACGGCGGCGGCGTTTGACTACAACCGAGCGGGTACAATGAGAAGCGTCTGCTCGACAAGTGCAGAGGCTTCTGATCAGCCAACAAACACCCGCATCAAGTGATGCACAGTTTCGACTCACTACCACCCACAATTCGGTGAAGGTGGCGCGCCGGTGTTCTGCGTTCCGATTGCAGCCGTGCCATCTCCAAACATGCATCCGAGAACATATATATTCCCCCCAATTACAGACAAGAAATTCTGACAATTTGCGGCGGTCCAGCTGCTTGGAACCACAACCGTGTTTGTATACTGACCGGCTTGTCCGGTGCGGCAGAACTTCTGGGCACTAAATGATATTGAGGTAACAGAAACTGGACCGTTCACTGCAAGCGCGCCCGTTACATCAATCGGTCCTGCAAATTTCGACGCACCTTCGACAATCAACGGCCTGTCCGGTGTCGTTGTACCGATTCCAACGTTTCCAGTGCTTGGGAAGATGTTGCCCGGTCCGCTTGTAGGGGACACGACGTCAGACGCGGCGGACCGGCCAGCCTGGATTGCGTAGGGGGCACTCAGAACTTGCTGGCGAGGAAGAATTTCAGCACCGGCATCAACGCGGATGCTTACGTAACGAGGCTGGGCCGTGAAGGCGGTGCTGATTGAATCCCCGCCGGTGGAGTCGGCACTTAGTACGACGTTGAAGTAGCCATCGATCACGTCGGCAGTGATCGCCTGCGGCCCCCAAACGGCAGTACCGCCGGTTGGGACGTTGTACACGTTGAAGGTCAACATGTACTGGCCATTGGGAAGGGCCTGCCCAGTTGCATCAGTCAAGCTCCCCTGATAATTCATCAATGGCGGTACGGATTGGGCTAAGACAGAATCTTGAGGAAGCGGCAACAAAAATGCGAAAATAGCAATTATCGAATTGACTTTCATGTTGACACCTCCAGAAGAGCGTGATTTTACCATCCGCAGTTGGGATTTGGAGCGCCTCCATTCACTGGACCGGCAGACCCCGTGCCGTTTCCAAAAATGCACCCGACTAGATACGCTGTACCGCCGATAACAGTTTGGCTAAATTCTCTACAGTTTGCGATGGTCCACGAACTCGGCACAGAGTAGGTGGCAGCCCAAAAATCGCCGCTTGAACTCTGCGATCGGCACCATTTCTGTGAATCAAGTTGCAGCGTTGATGCAACTATTAAACCACCAAAGTTCGCATCACCCGTGGTGGTCATTTCTCCGGCCACCTCAACGTTTCCTGAAAAATGCGAATCTCCTATTACATCCAATTTTCTCTCGGGTTCGAGCGTGCCGATACCCACATTACCGTCACTCGGAAATATGTTGCTCGTACCTACTACTGACTCAGCGGTGTCTGCGTGTGCTGCTCGCTCGGCCTGAATGACGTATGGGGCGCTTAAGACCTGCTGTCTAGGCAGTATCTCCCCCCCAGAATCTACCCGAATGCCGATATAACGGGGCTCTGCCAGGAATGCCGACGAGATTGAATCGCCTCCGGTTGAGTCGACGCTAAGGACTACGTTGAAATATCCGTCAACTACATCAACTGCAATCTCCTGGGGACCCCAAACAGCCGTGCCTCCCGAAGGAACATCATAGACGTTGAATGTTAATAGATATCGCCCAGCAGAAAGAGGCTGGCCTGAGGCGTCGGTTAAAATGCCTTGATAGTTCATGAGAGGCGGCACTGCGTCTGCGGCGGCGCGATCAGCTCCAGTAAAACATGACGCAGCCAGCACAACCTTTAATATTTTGCAAATTGCGTTTTTCATCTATGTCTCCAATTCTCGGATTGGGGATGCTTAACAGGAACCTCACCACCCGCAATTTCTTGCTGGCGCGCCCGAGTTAACCGGGCCCGCGGAACCCGTGCCATCCCCAAAAATGCATCCGACAAGGTAGGCAGTGCCACCAATCACCGTCTGACTGAAGTCACGGCAATTTCCGATAGTCCAGGAGCTGGGAACCAGATAGGTAGCCGTCCAAAAGTTCCCGCTCGTGCTTTGCGACCGGCACCATTTCTGAGCTGACATTTGAATTCTGGATGCCGACAAAGTTCCGAAAATACTCCCGGTCGTCGCGACCTGCAAATCACCAGTCATCACAAGATCACCAGTGAATCTCGAATCACCAACTATGCTCAATTGATGACTTGGTGCGATCGTGCCGATTCCGACATAGCCGGCAGCGGGAATTTCATTTCCTGCGCCGATACTAGAGTTGGCGCTATCCGCGCCAGAGGCTCGTAGCGCCTGCATTGCAAACGCAGCACTCAACACCTGCTGGCGCGGAAGAATTTCAGCCGCGCCGTCGACGCGAATGCCAACGTACCGCGGCTGAGCCGTGAAGGCGGTTGCGATGGGGTCGCCTCCAGTCGAGTCTGCGCTCAGTAAGACGTTGAAGTAGCCGTTAACAACGTCCACCACCATGGTCTGTGGACCCCAAACGGCACTGCCGCCGATCGGGACGTTGTAGACATCAAAAGTCAGGGTGTACTGCCCGTTGGCCAAAGGCTGTCCCGTGGCGTTGGTTAAATGGCCTTGATAGTTCATCGATGGGGGGACGGATTGAGCCTGTATCACACCGGAAATCAGTAGGCCTACGAAAATCTGGGAAAGGTTCCAAAGGGTTTCCATTGCTAGGACTCCTCTAGATGGCTACCAATAGATGGCTATCAACCGCAATTCGGACTGGGAAGATTTGTTCCGCTTCCCATTGAGCTTGTCCCGTCTGTGAACATGCATCCCATATTGTAGTTCACGGCACCTTCCGATACACGAAAGCCGTCACAATTAGCTCGCGTCCAACTATCAGGTACGGCCGTGATACTCTTCCAGCTCCCGGACGTCCATAGTCGACATATTTTCTGACTGTTGACCTTGATTTTGCCAACACTGAGCACCCCCAAAACTTCAGAGTCTGCCCCGGCAGACAAGGCCCCGTTTGAAGACACTCCACCAGTTACTTCGAGGTTCCCCATCACCTTTGCGGCACCAGTCACGCTAAGCGCACGGTCTGGGTTCGTTGTGCCAATACCATCAAAACCCATGGAGGGAAAGATATTTCCAGTGCCGACGACGGATGCCGCGATGTCCGACTGAGATGCATGGCCTGCCTGGACAGCGTAGGGGGCGCTCAGAACTTGCTGGCGCGGGAGGATTTCGGCTCCGGCATCGACACGAATGCTGAAATAGCGGGGTTGCGCGGTGAAGGCGGTGGTGATGGAGTCGCCGCCTGTGGAGTCTGTGCTCAGTACGACGTTGAAGTAGCCGTCGATCACATCCGCAGTTATCACTTGCGGACCCCAGACAGCAGCGCCGCCATTGGGAACGTTGTAGACATTGAAGGTCAGTGTGTACTGTCCGTTTGCTAATGACTGCCCGGTGGCGTTGGTTAAATGGCCTTGATAGTTCATCAGCGGGGGGACGGATTGCGCGAAGGATAAATTGCTTGTCAGCAATGACGCGATGCAGAAAAGAACGACTTTGGGTATCGTGAATTTGTTCATTTCGAACTCCCAGACAGCTCACCTGCTAATACGATTATTGCGGGCCGCCCGTAGTTTTGCTGACAGGTTCCTTGCCAATCGCAATTTCGGGGTGGTAAGACACCACAATTTTCGCCTTTCCAAAAAACTCCATCGAAAAAATGCAGCCGGCCCATCTTGCACTTCGTTGAACTGGAAAGCCTTGGTGATGGCCGACAAATTCCAGAACGAATATTAACCAATTCATTAAATACTGGTTGCTGCAACAGTTTCTTCCGAAATCACTGTTACGCTGCTTTCGACGCGCAGATGTACAATCGGCAACGAAGCGAAATAAACATATAAAGCTTCATCTACATACCTCTTTGTCAATAACAATCTCACTCAAACAAACAAATTCAATCGTCGCATTAGAAAATACGAACAAATAATGCCTAGGCCTCACACCATCAAAGACGCCACCACTGAGGCAAGCCAACTCGCTCAACAATTTTGAGGACTCTGAGACCCACAATCGGCATGAATTAATTGGCAGCTTGTTGAACTCAAGGAAGTTCGCCGACTCGTTCGCAAACCTCAGAAGCAAGTGACTATCTGTCTTGACTATGCCGACGATGTCAATCTGTGGGCACAAGAAACGCAGTTCGAGGACATCCTCTTCTACAGTCATTCCATCAAAGTGCAACCGACCTGGAAAACCTGCAGCCGCCTCCAATGGGCTGAACTCGCATTGATCGGTGCGAATCATATCAACCTCTTCTTTACTTGTTGTCATATCGAATTTTTACTGAAGGCCTCCCATCCGGCCGCTGCACTTCAATTGTCGGCCTTTTATCATCGGTGCTTGGTCGAGATACAACGCGACGCCCCGAATCAGTCTCGCCAACCTTAATGCCTTCTGCTTTGTCTTCTACGTCGTTTAGCCCCAAGTCGCCATACTCGCGGTCTCGTGCTTCCTCGCCGCCAGGGCGCGATATTTTTATTGTACTACTCTTGCTCTCTTTTTTACCAGAATCAATCAATTCATCAAGCTTTTCGTCGTTAGTGGAATCCGGCTTGCTCTCATTAGCCAAATAAATTTTGTATCCAACTTCGCCAATACCGCCAATCAAAATGACAATCCCAACAGCGTCACCAGGACCTGGGATCGGACCATCCAGAAGTGCCGCACCTCCGGCTGCGGCGCCCCTTTTAGCGCCAACCTCGGCAATTACGCTCCATGGAATTGAGATTTCGCGCCCGTCCGGGTCGGAAAACTTCAATGGGCTATTGTTAACTTGTACATAGCCGTTGAGCTGCTGGGGCGCAAGGAGAATATTATTGTCAAA
The DNA here is from genome assembly GCA_050250665.1 of Lysobacterales bacterium. Lineage (GTDB taxonomy): Bacteria > Pseudomonadota > Gammaproteobacteria > Xanthomonadales > SZUA-5 > JADKFD01. Next base: position 72,353 of record JBFWOF010000003.1, read on the forward strand.
CGTTCGATCAATTTGCGGCAAGGGAACCAGGATCGGATCAACCGATGCAAAAGCTGGGAAATCCGCCAGCAAATGGCGACGGCCGAAGTCCGAGAGTCCGTCCGCTGCTCTCTCTTTGTCCTGGAAACTGTATGCCTCGTGCGCTTGCGTTACGCTGGCGCTCAGCCTGGGCGTGCCGTAAGGAAAGAACGAACGGGCTTCGACGACCAAGCCACTTTGATCGAGCACCGCCACAACTGAACCCAAATGATCAGAGAGCAACAGGCGCATGCCGCCTGAGCTTGTGACACTCCCGATCCGCCGATTACCGCCAAACACATAGCGACTGATTTGGTTGCCGCGGACTTCCGTGGCTTGGTCAACAAACAGCACATCGCCGGTCGGCGTGGTCTCGCGGCGGCGCAGATGGTTGAAGTCGTATTTGGTGGTGTATTGGATGGTGCCGCTATCGCGCGCGGTCAGCCGTTGCAGGTGATCCCACGCGAATGTCGCGCCCTTGAACGTCGCGACGTTGCCGGTGGCATCGAACGATGCGAGGGCCGGAACGGGTTCCGCACTTGTCGCGGCATGCGGTCCTGCGGGCGCGCCTGGAACCCTTCCATCGCGCGCGCTAGCTGCCGGATTGCCCGCGCCCAAGGCGCTGCCGCCATGCGCAATCTCACCGAGATTGAGCGCGGGGACCGGTTGAGCCAACACGGCGCTGCGGTGCACCATGTTGCCGATGCGGTCATAGCGATAGTCGATCTCGCCCCAGAGCGCGGTGTTCTCTGCGCGGGTGAGTCGGTTGGAATCGTCGTATTGCAGCGCTTTGGTTTCGCGGAACTTGCGTGCTTCCGTGGGGTTGATACCGAGTTCAACGCCGATCTGGTCGAGATGGGCATCAGTTCGACCGTCGGTGATCGCCGTGATGTTAGAGACAGCGTCGTAGGTGTAGTTGAGGTCTTGCAGCGCCACGCCATCGCTGAGGCGCAGCGTGTGCATGCGATTGGGGCGCAGCCGATGGTCGAATTCGGTGCGGGTTTCGGTGCCTATTTGGTAGTCGAGCCGGGCGAGTTGGCCGGCGGGGTTGTAATCGGCGCGCGGGACAATGCCGGGGATGGATTCAAGTAAGCCGCGGCGGTTGTAGGTGTAGTCGATACTGTTGTTGTCGGGATAGATCAGACGCGTGATGCGGTCCATCGCGTCGAACGCGTTTTGCGTTTTGAACGACGCCATGACGCCCGCGCTGGTGCGGATTTTCTTGACCACCCATTCGGGGCGTCCGCGCGGATCGAAGGAGTTGTGCTGCTCTCCAGACTGATCGCGCACCCAGGCGAGCGTTCCGCGCACGTTGCGGGCGGTGACGACTTCGAATGGGATCAGCGGCCCACCGGTGCCAGTGCGACTGGTTCCCAGTTCGACGGAGCGCGCTACATCGAGCGCGTTGATTAGCCCGTCGCTGGTGAGGTCGAAGCCCGGCTGTTCGGGTTCGCGATCCAAGATCGCATCGACCAGGATCGCCGGCGTGGTGCGCGGCTCTGGGTCGTAGCCGGTCTCGATGGGGCCGGCGATCCCATCATAGTGATAGGCCACATCGGCGGGACGTGCGGGCGGTTCGCCGGGGGCGATCCATCGCTGGTTGTAGCTGAGTGCGTTGCCGGTGTTTTCGCTGGGGGTCGCGTAGTGCTCGGAGAGCAGCCGGTTGACGCCGTCATAGCGATAAGCGACTTCGTTGCCGCGCGCATCGCGGGTGCGCACTAAGTTGCCGGCGGCGTCGAAGGCGTACCACGTCCAACTTCGATCCGGGTCGTTCATGAAGACCTGGCGCTTCAGGCCGTCATAGAACAGATGCTTTTGGTTGTTCTGGGCGTCGGTGTAACCGAGAAAGTTGTCCAGTACGTCGTAGCGGTACCGGGTGGTCCAGGTGGTCAACGGCCCTAGATGGCCATCGTCGGTGAGCTTGACACTCTCCAGAACCTCACGCAGGCGCCCTTGGCCATCCTTGTCGAGGAGGCCGTCGAAGACATAGCCCATCTTCGCTCCGGCATGAGGCGAGCCGGGGCGCGTCTGCTCTTCGTCCTCGACGATGCGCTTCAGTGGCTGATAGGTAATGCGCGAAAAAACGGGCTGAGGTTCATCGGGGCCTTGCGGTTGGGTACTTCGTACCTCGCGCCCAACAGCGTCGTAGTCATGGCGTGTGTGTCCGGTGGCAAAGCTGGGCTCGACAAAATCCAATGTGCCGGTTTCGAAGTACGGCAGGTACTTCTTCCAAGCCTCCTGCCGCGCATTGAACTGCACGGTGTCGCTGACCACGATCTGGCCGAGATCTTCTCCTTCGGCACGCGTCATGACCTTGCGGCCGAGACCGTCAAAGAAACTTCTGCTATCCAGCGTACCGCCACCGGTCGTCTCGCGCTGGCGGGTCTCGACCCAGTTGATCAGCGCTCCGCCGCCCAGGCTGTGCGCCAGGATGTAGCTGTACTCAGTAGTCGGGAAGTCCGGGGAATCACCGGGTTTGATGACTGCGACTAGCCGTCCAAAAGCGTCATAGCCATAGCCCGTGGCAAAGCCGTTGAAGTCGGTCGAGGTGGTGACGTTCCCAAACCCAAAGTCGTATTCGACGGACAGTACGAGTACATCATCCGGCGCGTCCGGATTGCCGGTGTGGATGCGTTCTTCAATCGGGAATGTTCGATAGGTGTTGTCGTAAACGATCTCGCGGCGGTGCCCTGGCGCACTGCCCCAGAGCGGATCGTAGAGATCGGTGGGGTTGCCGAATTCATCGAAGGCGGTGCGCGCGGCATTGATGTAGCCGGCCGGATCGGCTGGGTCGTGCCATGCGCGCGTGAGTGTGCGATTGCCGGCGCTGATCTCGCCAAGATTGGCACCGGCAAAGGTCTCGTCATCGTAGTAGTGGCGCTCGCGGGCGTATACCGTACCCTGATCGTCGCGGATCTCCTGCTCGATCAGGTGATCCAGAATCCACGCCGCCCGGCCGCTTGGGAAAGCCGCGGACCAAGTCGAGACGGTGACGCGCTCGTCGTCCCAGGCAGCGCGGTCTTGAGCGCTATCGCCGATGGTGCCGGAGTTGTCGAGGTCTTCGACGCGGCCGTACTCGGCGTTGAGAACCTGATTGCCGAAGTTGTCAAAGGCCCTCTCCCAAAGGAGCACGACCGGTGTTCCAAGGCCACGTTCCAGCACTTCGCGGCGCGTCGTTGCTGAGTAGGCAAAGCTGACGGTGCGGGTATCGCCGGGCAATGTTGCAGACAGATCGGGCGCGAGATCGGAAACTGTCCAAGTCTCAGTTTCACGGTTGAAGACCCCGCCGTTGCCGTCCCGCACTTCCACCTTGAACGGCTTACCTTTGAGCGCTTCGTCAGTATCACCCAGGTGATATTCGTAAGCTGTAACCTGCGTGGGAGCGCCCTGGGTGTCATCGCCAAGATCGTAGCGTTCCGCGCGGGCAAATCCTCGGAACTCCCGTTCCTGTCCATCGAAATAGCCATCGTGGTAGTCGATGGCTGTTGCGTAAACGACTTGTTCGCGTCCGTCCTTGACTTCGATACGTTTGACCAGGGGGATTGGGCTGGGTGTGGGACGGGCCCAGGGTATGCCGGCAAGCCGATCTCTTTCTCGCTCAGCGGTGCTGGTGCCATAGGCAATCGTGGTGGTTTTTCCGATGCCGTTGGTAATGGTCTTTAGCTGATAGGACTGCTCGCCCTGTTGGAAGTCGACGAAGACAAAGCTCGACGCATCATTCCAAAGGATGTCTGCCGAGCCGTTGCCATTGACATCCGCAACGCGGTACTGGGCGCTGCCGGTAGTTGCCGGTCCCGCAACAACGAGGGGCGGAGCCAACGCGCCAACCGCAGGTGCGGACGCATCGGGGATACCGAGATTGATCCGTACGACTGCGCTGCTGCCGTTGATCCAGACCACATCGGCGAGCCCATCGCCATTCACATCCATTGGCAATAGGCGCGAGGGGTCGGTCACGCCGGATGGCGGATTGGTGAGCGTCACAAGGGGGCCGAAGCGGCCGCCGCCCATGGCGGGTCTGTATTCGGCAGTCAGATTGTCCAGGCGCACCAAGTCCTGCAAGCGGTCGCCGTTCATATCGGCAAGGTGTGTTGTCGCGCTGGATAAGCGCAGCGCCGGGCTGCCCGCAGCGGTCACGATCGGGCTGGAGTAGCGTCCATTGGGCAGAGACAGCCAAACCGTGTTGAGTGACGCACCCGTTTGCAGGACGTCAATGCGCTTGTCATTGTCGATATCGACCAGTCGTGTGTCGGGATCTGAGAGACTGAAGCCTGCTTGGACCAGGAATCCCGCCGACTGCCAAGTCAGTGCGGTGTCTAGGCGCCACATCTGCATGATGCCGCCCGCATCCAATCGCAGCAGATTGCTTTGAGCGTCCCCGTCGATGTCGGCGAGCGTGACGTTGGGCGAGGAGAGCTTCTCTGTATTCGAGGCCGTCATGGGTATCGCCGAGGACCAGCCAACGACACCCTGCGCGTCGGGCCCTCGATTCAGGAAGTAGCGGTGTGTTGTCGGCCCGGTATCGAGAATGTCAGGTAGGGCATCTCCATTGAGATCGAGCAAATCCACATCGCCGCCCAGGCTGAGCAGGGGGGCAGTCGGCATCGGCAGCAGCGAGCTGGCTGCAGCGTTGAAGGTGGTGTAGGTGAATTCAGCGGGTGGCAGCGTGGACGTACCATCGCGACCTTCGGTCGTGAGCGATGCGAGAAGCGAGAGCGGCTGCGTGCTGCTGGTTGGGATGTATGCCAGCCGATAGGCGCGGACGAGATTGGCGGCCTCCCGCATCTCAATGCGAGTCAGGCGTTTGGCTGTGACGAGTGCGAAGCCTGGGCGGAAGTCGAAGATCGGATCCGGCCGCACGGCATAGGTGAAGTTGATCACCATGCCGCTCGCGTCGTCCGGATTGTATTGGATCGCCTGCAGATAGGATTGCTGCGTTCCGTCGGCGCCACCCGACCACACGAATCGGATCACATTGCCATTAGTATCTTCCAAGCGGTCCAGCAGCCAGCCATAGCTGCCACCGAGGGATGGGTGGGCAATGCGCGCTGCCGGACCGCCACCAAACGACAAGAGAACACCATCGCGCCGACGCGCGGTCCACGTATCACCGGCGCGTTCGAAGCGCATGAAGTCTTGTTCATTCTCGCTGCGCCACGTACCGTCCAGCAGCGGAACCAACTCCTCGCCCGATGAGTAGATGATGGTGTCTCGCTCATCGAACTCATCCACGGTCCCGTCACCGTCATCGTCGATGCCGTTGTCGCCATCGACATAGAGGGGCATGCCCTTGTCGGTTTGGCGGTGGATGCTCGGAAGCGAGAGCGACCAGCCGAGTCCAACGATGCCGCTGGCGCCACCCGAGCTATAGGTGAGCGCCAACTCAGGCGCAAATCCGGCGCGGCCCGGCAAAGTCGAGAGCGGTATCGAATGACTGGATGTCCCGCTGTTGAGCTGAGGCTCGAAGGACTCACCCAGTCCTTCAATTGAGCCCGGCCCAGAGGGCAAGGAAATCACCGATGGTCTGACGCCCGATTTGTCGGCAGCCGGCGCAGAGCCACCGGCTGCCATCAGGATGGCAAGGACCCAAGCCGGCGCCGAGCGGTTCATTACGCCAAACGCCTACGGCCGAGCAACCGCATAGTGATAGAAGTAAAGTTCGACATCGTTGAGCTGGTTGATCTCCAGGACCTGCACGTTGATATCGAATGTCGGAACGATGAGCCGCCAGCCGGTTGCGGCCACCGATCGCTCCCGGAAGCCATTGATCTCTGCCACAGTGGGTGGCACTTGGGAGTTGGCACTCTTCTGCATCGATACCGGCAAACTCAGGCCTTCATTCGACTGCCACGCATCGATGGTCCCGTCGTAGTACCAGTAGCGCGTCGAATAGGCCTTCATCTCACCGGTCACGAGATCGGGGCGCTGCGGATTGGGAATGGTACCGACGCCTTGAGTACGCAAGAAACTCGTGCCGCCATAGGTCAGTTGGCCTGCGAGCTGCGTACCTGTGGTCGTATGCGAGCCGGGCAAGGCAACCTTGATCCACTTGATCTTGTCGAGATAGAGGCCCTTGGAGATCAAGGTTCCGCTGGAGGAGAATCTGGGTCCGCGGAAGAACGTGCCGCCGGGGATTTCACGCACAGTCGAGAAATCGAGAATGATGTTGCCATCCTTGTCCATCAGTTGCTGCAAATGACGCCGGAAGGCCACCATCGCGGGCGGATTGCTGGGATTGAACGGAATGGGCTCGCCTGTAATCGGATCGTTGTAGTTGCAGTAGTTGAAGGGAGGATTTTCTCCCGAACACGTTAATTCGTAGCCGAAAAAGTCCTCGCGGACTGAGAACCAGTCGAAGTAGTCGTCCTTTACCAGCGTCCCGTCAAGGAGCGCATTGAAGCTGTCCATCGCTGCGACCATCGCTTGAAGTTCGGCGGCATTACGCACGCGAAATACTGAGCTCGTTGACCATGTAATGGATGATCCGGGAGGCGTATGCACGAATGGGATATTCCATTTGTATTCCAACGCGCGTGCTGCATAGAACACCCAGTTCTGTGCGACCTGGAATGAATCAGCCGCCTCGATCATCTCTGATTGCATGCGCAGAAGGTGAATCGGATCGGCAAAGTAGCGATCGGCAAGCTGCACGTTCTCACGATCCATACGGCGCTCGATTTCATCACGCTCATTGTAGAGCGCGGTTAGCCTTCCTAGCTCCTGCGTGATGAGCAACTGTGCTTCGAGCGTTTCAACCTCTATGGTACGCGTTTGCAGCCACCACGTCTTGATCAGCGCACGACTATTAATATCGAGGATCGTGTTGTTCAAATCGTTGATGCGGGCGCGCTCCTCCGCGTTGAGACGCTCCTTGCGAGCTTCCAGTTGCGATGCGGCGACTTCAAAGGCAAATTGCGCTTTCGCGTTACCTGAATGAATAAACGCTTCCAACAAGTTACGCGAGCCGGCTACCTGAGCCGCTGCGTTGGCTGCAGCCTGTGCGGCCTTTACCAAACCAATCTGCTGGGTCAATCTGACTTGCTTGTCTCCATAGTCAATGATGACCTGGGAGATCGCATTCTGCACACCCGATTCCTGACCGCGACGCTCGATCTCGATCTCGATCTGCTCGACTAGATTCTTCATCCGCACGTCATTTGCAACGATGCGCAGCCGCGCTGCTTCGATGCTGCGAAGCTGCAACCAAATTTCACTGCCGACATTGTTTTCGGGCGTCGAATAGCCGGGTGCCCCCCGGGTAGCGCCAACGATCTTGAACAGGCGATCATTGTAGATATTCGCCCGATCAGAGAACTGTGTTGCGAGCTGGTCCCTCTGGCCAAGATAGGTATCGTAGGCCGCGAGCGCCTGGGCGTTCTTTTGAAGGGCGTAGGTCAGGGGGCCGGTGGATGGCGCAAGCATCCAGTTCCGCAGCGCGTCGTAGCTGTCAAAGATGTCTCCACCCGTACCCCCGGGCTGGAACTTTTGAACCAGCATCAGGAAATCCGCGGAATACCCGAGCAAGTTGGAACCGCCATTGATGAAATCCCGGATCAGTTGAAGCTTGCGCATCTGGTGGCGCCAAGTGGCGATTTTTTCCGCCAATCCCGATGCATCGCCGGCTCCCGGGAGAGCGTCAGGATCAAAGGCGGACAGCAACAACGTCCCTTCGAGGTAGAGTTTCTGCTGCGCCTCGGTAATCAAGGTCAACGCGTCCTGGATGTCCGTGCCTTGCGCACGCAGACCATGCAGTCGCGCCAATTCAGCCGTAGCGTCCCCATAGGAGGCCAAGATATCGAACAGCAGCGCCAGATCCTTCCAGCCTGCTGCAATCGGTTGACCGCCGTTGTTCAATACGGGCGTTGGAACACCGTTGAGCAGGTAGTTTGCTCCAAAGAGCGAGCGCGAAGGGACCTCTTGCTGAAACAGGTAGTAACCAAACGGTGTTGCCGGGTTCGCCATCGGGTCAACCTGCGCTGTGGCGACCCCGACGGGATCGCGCAGCAATTCGAAATACCCTCTGAGCGCATAGCGATAGCCCCCCGGCACCAAAGCATCTCCGAGCGCTGCTTTGTAGGCAGCGATTTCGTTGCTGATCACGAAACCGCCGGGTGGCGGCGGATTGAGCCGTTGCCGCGCAACATCGACGAGCTTCTCCTTAGCAAGTGCTTGCTCCGCGACCGCTCGATCATAATAGAGATCGAGAAGCGCGTTGCGCAGTTGACGATTGGCAGGCGCGTACTTGAGCGCATCACGCAGCAATCGTTCAGCTGTCAAGGAGCGATCGCGTTCAGCGGCGCCATAAAAATCCTCCATATCCGATAATCGCGCCTCGATACGGTTGACTGGCGATCCACCGACATTTGAGTAGAGCAGATCTTTATACCGAAATGCAGCTTTGGACCGCGCGTAGACGAAGGAAGCGGGATCGTCGTCAGCAACATCGTTACCTGCCGTGTAGTAAAGCAATCCCGCAGCGCGTAATCGAGCTTCGCCAATAAAATCGCAGTTCTGGGCGGGCGGACATCCAGGCGCTGTGGAGGTCGGGATACTCGTTGCAAAAGGTTGGCCGTAGCTCGCCCGTACCAAATAATGCGTGCCATCACTCGGCGCGCAGGACAGTGGAGCCAGGGGTGGCACGGCAATCGCTCCACAGACCAAGCCGCCGAAAAATGTCGTAGCAACCGGCTCTAGAGCAGCATTTGACGGGTCTGTCGTGAACCACGGATTGGAGAAGTCTGGACGTACGGACTGCGTGAGCAGGGCTTCTTCATAGGAGATTTTCTGCTGCGCCCCAGCAAGTATTGGGAGAGCAAACGCGATCACAAGTCCAGCAATACGTCTCACGAAAGGATCCCTCATGGCGATGGGTCCAGCGGGGGTTGCCACGATGAGGGTCGCGGTGCGCTACGTACAAGCGAAAACCGGCCAACTACCACCGTCTCCAAATAGCCAGTCGCGGGGAGGGCTGATGTTATCGTCTCTGTGTAGGTACCGCGTGCCACCCCCGGCTGCACTTCCTGATCGGGATTGCTATTACTGGCCGCAAAGGAGAACTGCCGGTTGAGTGCGGCCTCGAACGACGTAGACGTTGTCGCAGCAGGGATCGGCGCGAGCACCATTGAGAAATTGTTGGGCCCCTCAATGAACACGTCTGCCGGCCACATGCCCGGGGGCAACATTCCTCCATCTGCAATGAGCGTTGCAGTCACGGCTCCATTGCCGCGAACAACATCAAGCCGAAAGCCCAGCAGATCCCCGGAGCCCTCCGCAGGGTTGCTACCGAGGATCTGTGCTTCAATTGTTCCGAACCAAGGACGGTCGTTGTCGACCAAGTGCACGTACTGCACTGATTGTGATCCGGGGCGGTAGCATGTGCCCGGGGCGATCGCCACGATGAGCGGCTCCAGCTCTTCATCGAAGTTGGTGTCGTCCAGGATCGTGATGGGAATACTGGCATTGGATCCCGCCAACATAATCGACCCACTCGGTGCCAGATAGTCGCTTCCAGCTGTTGCTGGACCCTCGATAGTGTAATTGAGGGTGCAGAAGGCACTTCGACTAAGTCTTAGGGGAAGTTGAATCAATCCATCGTCTTCACTGACTTCGCTCGTTCCTTGCGAAAATTCAATGGACACCGGATTGCAGTTCGAATGGAAACATGCCAGATCGCGAGCATCGACTATGCCATCGGCATTGATGTCCACTTCAACTAGCGGCAGACCTCCCTGGCCCAATATTGCACTAGCAATATCTGCCGCGGTGGTTTGCGCCGATGCCAGATTCGTGATTGCGATGCCGGCGCAAAACAAGAGCGTCCGAGACCCGACAGACGACAACCTGATCACGGCCGATGCTCCAGTAGCTCGATGAATTGGAGTTGGCGGGGGGCGGCGCTATCGCGCTCATTAGCCGCCGGATCAGGGTATCGCAGTTCCGAAACGACAACCCCGTCACGACCGGTACCGACGATGCCAAGCAGCTGTCGGTCATCGGACCAGAGCTGAAGGCCGCCATTTTTGGCGTCGGGCGGTTGCTCATTCCAGAAATTCAACAGCACTGGCAATCCATCTTGCACGGGCACCCAGTTGGATGTCCGCACCCTATCGTCGGCGACCAAGACCGCTTGCAGTTCCAGCAGACCCCCGATCGCTCGCAAGTCCAGACGAAACACTTGATGGCCGCCGGCATCGAGCGCCACAAGAAGTGGACCCGAACTCGCATCGGCGTCGAGGGCGAACCTTACAACGATGTCCGACTGTCCGGGAACAATCTTCAACGCGGCCGTAAGATTCTCAAAACCGTTCGCAAACAGCGCCGGGTTTAGCACCTGCGTGGTCGCGGTGCTGACTTTCGGTCCCGGTACTTGAGAAGTTGAAACACGCGCAGTGTTTACTAGCGGCAGGACCGCGTCAATATCGACTTGCCTTACGGTATAGCTAATCTGATAGGTCCAAGTCTCCCCCACTTCCAGCGTCGCATTATTGAGGATCGACTGAACCGGCGGCGGGAGGCTGCCGACACTTCCATCAGGGAGAGTCTCCGATACATTGACCGACGACTGCGTAATATTCCCCGTATTCGTGACAACGATCGTGTATCCCAGTTGTTGTCCCGCAGTCGTTGCTGGGTTGGGTCCGCTCGTTTGCGTCTTGACTATGCTCGTGTTGGGTGCCTGCAGGACAGGGGTACTCGCTGCAGCGAGGCTTGGGACTGGGACTTGAGTCGTGGAGGCTTGCGTATTGAATTGCAGCGTGGAGCCGGCGTCAATGTCGGCTTGCGTTGTGACGTAGGTCGTTTGGTAGGTCCAAGACTCTCCAGTATCGAGAATGCCGTTTGCGGCAACGGATTCGACAGGACCCACCAACACGCCGGCCGAGCCGCCGGGGAGTGTTGCTGAGGCTGAAACACCCGACTGATTCACACCGCCTGTATTTTGGATAACGACGGAATAGCCAAGTGTTTCTCCCGCCGCTGAGACCGGACTTGGACCCGAGATCTGCGTTGCGTTGATCGTGAATGATGCGCCCGATGCCCCCGAAATAGTGATAGAGCCGGGATCAAGATTACTCGGGGGAATGCCGGTTGCGTTGGAACGAGAAAAAACCACGCCCTGGATACCTACTGGAACCGTTTGCGGGTTCGCCCCTGCAGAAATATCAAATCCGACATTCACAAGCCTTCCGGAAGAGAGTGGCGCATTGGTTGGGGAGTACACAACAACCCGATAAACACCACCGACGAAGGCGCTGGCTGATAGATGATTCGACGCCGCAATGCCGAGTGTCACGTCTTCGGGACTGACGAGGGACGCTGGAAACGTCAAATCGAGTTGCATCGCTGCAATTTCATCATTCGTCACGAGATCGATCGGGACTGTTACACGCGTCCCAGCCACGCCAGAGACCACACCAACGTCCAAGGCCGCTTGCTGGGCGTAGGAAGTCAAGGGCAGGCAGAAAATCGTTGCGGCAATAAAGAGGTGTCGCGTTACCAGCATGAGAGCCCCCGAGCGCTGCAACGAGCGCGTTCCTCAGACACTTTGACATAGACGGTTGCTTGCGAGACGTCGCCGCGCCGCAACCTGCGCGCGATCGCGGTCCGGACAAAACAAAGTGTCACCAGAGCACCGCATGTCCCAGGCCGAATGCAAAGATGCATGACAGCCAGTCGATGACCCGTCAGGATGTCGCTAGGCGTCCAGGCGTAGCCATGGGTAGCAGAGGGGTGTGAGCTTATCGACGATGTCGTCCGACAGCTCTGCCCAGCATTCGAAGGCGACCGTTGCCGCGCTGCGCCCAAATTGATCCGCGAGCGTCGCGTCGATGCCCGGTTGCGAGAGTAGACGATCGATCGTTCGGGTGGCTCGGGTGCTCGCGGCATAGTGGAGCGGCGTCATTCCGATGGCGTCGCGCTCGTTGACGTCGTAAAACGTGAGCGCCAAGTCAAGTGCCCTGACGTCATTACTTTCTGCAGCCGAGAATATATTAGGAATGTTCGGCGGCGGAACTCGTTCAGCGTGCGCTTTGGATTTAGGCATAGCCATGGGGTAGCACGTCCTCCATTAGCTGGTCAATAATGATATTCTCTTCCTCACTCGTGTCCTTCGTTCGCTTGAGGACCACCATGCTTCCCGCGGACGCGTTGAAGGCAAGACGAAACTTTCTTTCGACCGGAAGCTCAGCCATTGGCTTGCCTTCGTCGCCAATCCCGTACACGACGGGACCTCGCCTTGTGATCGGATCGTCGTCTTTGTAAAAATACCGATTCAGGGTTTCTGCAATCGAGAATTCCGGTTGGCCGCGGGTCAGTTTCAGATAGGTGAGGCGCCCTGGCATGTTGGATCCAGATTCCGGGTCGCGCCGGCGCCAAAGCTGAAGGACAAAGGTGTGGGTGTAATCGTAGCCGTCGTGTACTTCGCTGTTGAGATAAATAACGATACCGGTCGCGGAAATTTCCTTTGAGTGAAACAGCGCAATGTAGGCGAACTTGGCTACTCGCGTGCCAGGAACGGACTCCATTCGACAGATTGCCCGCGGCACGTCACCGGAGGCGAGGTTGGGTTTGTTCTCCCAACGACCATCCAGGAGCGTCACGGCCTTTTGGCCTTCGGCTTCGATGACCGACGGCATGATGTACAGGCCCTTGGACTGCTTGCCTTCGCTGTAGAGCGCGACGAAACCGGCTGCCACCTTGCGAAGCCTGTCTTCGGCGTGTCCTTCGTTGGCGTAGGGCACATGTTTTCGAAAGGTATCGGAACGAATGAAGGACAGGACCTTGATCCAGTTGTCTTCTTGCAGCATGCGTTCCTGTTCAACCAACCACTTCTCAAAGGCTCGCTGCGAAAAAATGGCTGTGCCGGTATGGCGCTGGATCTCCTTGATGAGACTTGTCACGCCTTTGCGCCCGGTCGCCCGCAGGTAGTCCCGGATCCAGACTTTCGCCTTTCTCTGGTTGATCGCTTCAGTCATCGGTGTTGGCGGTTCGTGGTTTGTTCGTGGTTTTGGTCATCGCTTGTTCGTGCCGCTCTGCTCGACCATCTCTCGCACGGCAAAGACAGCTCGGCGAGAGGACGGCATGAACACTGCTCTCAAACTCAGGGACCTCGGCGCGATCCAGCACGGTGGTAGCGTATTTCTCGGCCGTACGGCCCAACACACTGAACGCGCACCGCGGCAACTGCGTCCTACTGAGACAATCTGTACCGAACTTCAATACCTGTTCGATACCTTCAACCGCGAGCTGTTTCGCTTTGAGTTGCCGGAATGCGTCCTGACCGTCGACATCGCGTGTCGGTCCGCCTACGGCTACTTCCGTCCGGATGCGTTCGTGAACGCCGATGGCGAGATCGTCGATCAGATTTCGCTCAACCCCAAATACATGCTGACCCGGCCCATGCAGGATGTGGCCGGCACCGTGGCGCATGAAATGGTGCATGGGTGGATGCATCGATGCTCCGAGCGCAAACCTCGGGGAGGCTACCACTGCAAGCGTTGGGGCCAGAAGATGAAAAGTATCGGCCTTTTCCCTTCAAACACCGGCCAACCGGGTGGACGCCAAACCGGCTACCAGATGACGCACTTCCCCATTGCCGGGGGCCCATTTCTGGGCGTGGTGGGTGCCCTGGAATCCCAGGGGTTTGCGATCACCTGGGGCCGTTTCCAGCGCGTACTTGAGATCGGCCTCCCGCAGAACCCGGAAGGTGACGACCCCAGTAAGGGCAAAGTGAAGTTTGCCTGCCCGAACTGCCGCCAGGTCTGCTGGGGTTCGCCCTCACTCATTGTCATCTGCGGAAATGACCGCTCGCGCATGCTGAGGCCGCTGGAATGAGCCGCTCAGAGATATTTCTCGGTCCCGGGCGCTGGATCACAGAATTCCTACTTTCCCTCACGGAGCTGGCGCCGGACCAGCTCTCGCCTGAGTTGTTCAAAGCGCTCAGCGTGATCGCTACGCTGATCTTCTGGTTCCAGCTCTGGAAGATCGTGGCTGCCGTGGTCCGGCGCGTGACCGGCTTCGACCGCCAGAGGCCGCAGCGATGAGTAGGGATCTGCCCGATCTCGTAATTGTTCTGTCCGATCTGGCCTTGGCGATCAGGGCCGGACTGTTGGAGTGGGCGGGCGGCGTCGAGGCCTCTGAGGCGGTGCCTGTCGTCCTCGGTGCCATCGGTGGGGTCTTCGCACTGCGCACAGTGTATGGGGTACTGGCGCGCTGGCTTGGGCTGTATTCGCCCGAGCAGTACCGCTGGTTCCCCCGGCTGCCCTGGAGGGCACCGTATCGCGTCTGGGCGGCCCTCCAGCGCCTCTACGAGCGCACCCTCCTCTTTGGTCGTCGGGGGGCGAACGGCGGCTTTGCAAGCGCCCTCGGCATGTTCTCGCTGATGTTTAGTCCCGGCATGGTCTTTTTGGGGCGCGCCTATGCCTTCGGTCTGCCGGCTTTGATGCCGATGGGCATTTCGCCCAAGCGCCACTTGTTTGCCATCGCGCAAACAGGCTCCGGAAAGACGGTGCTGGCGATCACCATGATTGCCATGTGGTACGGCAGTGCATTCATTGTCGATCCCAAGGCGCAAATTGTGCGCGCCCTGTATGGTCGCGACGCGCGACGCTGGTTCGTCATTGACCCGGACCATCAGTTCTCGGGCGTCAGTGCTGGCTTCAATCCTTTCGATTGGATCAAGGATTGTCAGGAGCGCTTTGGCGCAGGAGCTGCAGTGCTCGCGGCCATTCGGATTGCCCAGGCACTGGTCGCCACGCCGTCCGGCAACAAGAGCCCGTTCTTCTATGACCTGCCGCGTCATTTCCTGGCCGGTGTCATCTGGCATGTCCTGACCGTCCACCCAGAAAAGGATCACAACCTCCCGTATGTCCGCGATCTGTTGATCCACGGCTACCGGGTCACCGGTGAGGACGGGGTAGAAGCCACCCGCGGCGATGAAGCGCACCAGTTCTTCATGCGCATCATGAGCAACAACCCAGCCTTCGAAGGCGTGGTCGCGGGCGCTGCCTCGGCCATGTCGATCCTGGCTGGCGAGACGCTGGGCTCGACGCGCGCCACGCTCCTTGAGCAGACCAAGTGGCTCGATATCCCGAACGTGCGCGCCATCTTGCGCCATAGCGATTTCTCGCTGTTCGATTTGAAGCGCCGCGACGACATCGTGGTGGCCTTTACGCCCTCGATCTATTCGGTGCGCGAGGAACTCAGCCGCTTCGCGCGCATGCTGACGAACCTGACCGCGTACTCCTTCGAACTGGAGACGCAGCGCAAGGGCTTGTGCCTGATGGCGATCGATGAGTTGCCATCGCAGGGCTACAACCCGGTCTTTGAGACGCTGCTGGCGATCTCCCGTTCGCAGGGACTGATCTTCTTCGGCATTGCCCAGTCGGTGGAGCTGATGAGGCTCCACTACCCCAATTCCTATCGCAGCTTCATCGGCGAGGCCGATGCCACTTGGTGGATGGGCGGCACCCACCCGGACAACCGCAACTTCCTGGCCGAGCTGCTTGGCAAGCGAACGCTGGTGGAAAAAGACCGCCACACCGGGCGCAAGAGTTACCGGGAAGTGGCGGTGATGGAGCCTGAGCAGATCGGTCGATTTCTGGACCCGAACTCCGAATACATGATCGTAACCCGCGCGGGTAAACGCCCGCTGCAAGGCGTCATCGACCCTTACTACAAGGCGCTTTCGGTTCGCCAGTACACCCCGGACCCGGACCATCGCGAGGTCCTTGCGAGGCGCGTGGTTCGCGCGCTGATCGATCCTGGCATCCGTCACGCCCCGCCGAGCGAAACCCACGCGAAATCCACGGCGGAGGGCGTCGATAACGTCACTGCAGCACCGGTGGCACGCAACACCACCACCCCGGAACAGACCCACCTCCAGGAGGACATTTCAGATGAATCTGCACAGTAAGGAACTGACCGGATCGATGGCCATGATCGCCCAGCAGGTCGATCACCTCATCAAGCCGGACCTCAAACCCCTCAGCCTCGCTTGCCAAGCCGAGATCGACCGTACGGGCGAGGAGACCACGGCCTTGCTGCTGGCCATGCAAACCGAACGCAGCCAGGCCATCGCCAACTTCACTCAGCTGATGCTGCTCGTGCGTCCGGAACTCAGCCGGCGCGCGGCCAGCCACTTTGAAGCCCTCCGTCTGCGCAAGGAGTCTCGCGATGACTAACGCCATGCTCTTCAATACCCCCGAGGCCATGATGATCCAAGGGGCTCTGGCCGGACTTCGCCACCGCGCCCGGGCCAATCCCTTCCGGTTTGCCGGAGCCGCGTTGGCGACGCTTCTGCTTCTCGGGATTTGCCTGATCGACTGGGAGATATTTCTGAGGCTCTTTCAGTATCTCTCCCTCTCGGGGGATTACTGGACCCCTGAGCTACTCGCATGCTCACCGGCTGCCGTCCTGGCGTCCTATCACGTCTTGGCTTCCCGTTCCCCCGATCATCCTGCTGTGCGATTGATTGGCATCTTGACGGCCTGTTTCGTGGTCCTCTTTGCTGTGGGATGTGGGGCGTACATCAGTTCCATCTTGATGACGGATGCCGGCGCTCCCGGCGATATGTCATTGCCGTTGCCGCCGCTCGGTGAGCTTCCGCTCGAAGACGCACCGAGTGGGGATTGGCTCGGTGCGCTCATGGCCAAAGTCACCAGTCCAACCGCGACACTGATGATGTCCATCGGTGTGGGCGGGTTGACCGTGACGTCACTGTGGTGCGGCAACGCCCTGGCGACGACCATCGAGCACAACCTCCGCGAGGGTCTGATGGCCCGCCGTAACCTGCGGGAGGGCCTCAGTTACTGGAAGGCCTGCCAGCAAGCCGAGCAGCGCTACGCGGAGCTGTCGGTCCAGCGGGATCGCTTGCTGCTGTGCACCGAAGATCAGCTTCGCCTGCAGATCGCAGGGCTGACCCTGAAGACCATTGGCGAACACCTCCTGCCGCACCGCCAGCGCCTGGAGGAACTGCGCATGAGCGTGCAACGCACGGCGCTCGATGAGAACCACGACGAAGAAATCACCCTGCTGGAAAAGGCCCTCAAACCCCTGGTTGACCTCGGCCTCGACGATGTCCTCAAGGCCATCACCCCGACCCCCAAAAGGAGTGTGCGATGAACAAGACCCTGATCCATGCCCTCATCCTTGCCGCGCTGCTGCCGGCCTTCCTGGAGGCTGATGCCAAGACGGTGCACGTGGCGATCGATCTCTCGGGCAGCAATGCGCTGATTGGTGATCGCAACTTCGCTTACGCCGCCTCTCAGTACGTCGCACAGGAGATCACGCCGCTGAGGGACGGCGATGTGGTGCGGGTGCAGACCCTGGGGGCTCGCAACAACCCGCAGAACTTGCTGGATGCCACCTACAAGATCAGCCACAAGATCAAGCCGGCCGCAGTCGCCAAGGCCATCACGCAGTTCATCCGCAGCCTGCCGGAGCGCCCAAACCTCGCGCAGGGGGCCACCAACCTGTTGGCCTGGATCGAGTTCCATCCGCCCTTTGCCGAGGGCGATGTGATCCTGCTGCTGAGCGATGGCATCGAGTCCAGCGAACTCGTCAATGGTCAGGCACTGGCCGAAGGCAAGACCGGGCTGCCGGCCCCTGAGATCGACCTGAAAGGCCGCCGGCTCATCGTCTACGGCCTTGGCGCGGGGCTGCCCGCACCCAATGTCCGGCATCTCCGCAAGGCCTGGCAGGTGTGGTCAGACCAGGCCGGCGCGGAGTTCCTGGCCGTCATTCCCTGAACGGAGCCTCCCATGGTCACGAAAGCCCAGTACGAAGCGCTGCTCGCGCAGCGCGCCACCCCCAAGGCGACGTTGGAGCTGACACCCGATGGTCCCGTCTTCGGCCAGCTCCGCGCCGATCTGGAGCGCGAACGCGAAGACGATCTGGCCGCCATCGAGCGCGCCTTCAGGGACGCACAACGCGATATGCGGAGAGAGCGAGAGCTTGCCGCGGTACATGGGCGGCCTCGGGTCGCCTTCAATCAAAGCCAAGGAGTCAAACCATGAGCGACAACTTCACCGAAGACCAGCCGAACCGTCCGAGTCATATTGCCTATTCCGTTCAGCCCGGAAAGGATGATAAGAATCATTGGCATCGCATCGGGGCCGCATGGCCGACCAAGGGCGAGGGGCTGACCCTCAAGCTCACCGCGATCCCGCTCGATGGCGTCGTGGCGCTGCGATCCCGAGAGGAACTGGAGCGCATGCGAGCCGAGCGGGAAGCCGCGGGCGAGCAGCCAGTTCAGGCGCACAAGCAGCAGCCCAAACCTTGATCCGGATCACTTCGGAAAGACGGCGGGGACCTCCCGCCGTTTCCCGGAGGGCTTCAGGCCGCTGTGTATAACCATGCCCCACCTTGCGTTCTTGTCTTGCACTGATCTTCGGGTCCGTGCTAGCCGACTCATGGGCATTTGCATGATCGATCGACGGGAGCGCGCTCACCGGTAACGCGTAGGAGGTACGAACGCCATGACCGATCCCAGCATCCCAGACACCCAAAGCGGCAGCACCCTTCAGCCGCCGACTTTGGATATTGACCACTACCGCCAAGGCCTGGCCGACACCGAGCTGAGCGAAGAGGCGCAGCGCGAGATCTTGAGCTTCCTGTGGGAGCTGGCAAGGTCCGTCGTCGATGCCGGCTTTGGCCTGGATGCCGCCTCGATGGTGCTCGGAGCGGCCACCCGGCAGCTCTTTGCGGAAGCGGCGGAACACACAACGGCCGACGAGGATGATAACGACGAAAGGAAACCCGAATGAACAAGGCTGTGATCTATTGCCGCGTCTCGACCGAACGGCAGAAAAAACAAGGGGATGGGCTCGCGAGTCAAGCGACGCGATGCATGGAGTTTGCGCGGTTCCGCCAATTGACGGTAGTCGAAACCTTCGAAGACTCCAAGTCCGGCGCGCTGATCGATCGGCCGGGAATGAAGGCGATGCTGGCATTCCTGCGCAAGCACCGCAAGGAAGGCATGACGGTGATCATCGACGATATCTCGCGGCTGGCGCGTGGGATCAAAGCGCATACGGAGCTACGCGAAGCCATCACGGCGACCGGTGCCAAGCTCATCTCGCCGACCTTGGAGTTCGGTGAGGACTCGGACTCCCAGCTCAAGGAAAACATGCTGGCGACCATGTCGCAGCACTTCCGACAGAAGAATGCCGAGCAGACCCGCAATCGTAGGCGGGCTCGAATGTTGAACGGTCACTGGGTCCACTTCAGTCCCCGTGGGTATCGCTACACCGACGGTCCGAACGGCGGGCGCGTGTTGGTGCGAGATGAACCCCTGGCCTCGATCATCGCCGAAGGTCTAGAGCGCTATGCGCGGGGTGACTTTGCACTCAAGGTCGAACTGGTGCGCTTCTGGGAAGGGTTCCCGGAGTTCCCGAAGAACGGCAAAGGCCAGATCACCAGTGAGGAGGTCAATCGCATCCTGAACCGTGTCGTGTATGCCGGCTACATCGAGAGCGAAATCATGGACGTCTCGCTCAGGCCTGCCAAGCACGAAGGACTGATCTCGCTGGCCACCTACCAGCAGATCCAGGAGCGCATGCGTGGAAAGACGATCGCGCCAGCGCGAAAGAACCTGGATGAGAGTTTTCCGCTCCGGGGATCCGTCTATTGCTGCGAATGTGGCAAGCCGCTGACCGGCTGCTTTGCCAAGGGACGCTCCAGCACCTATGGCTACTACCATTGCTACCAAAAGGGCTGCAGCGCTTACGGCAAGTCGATCCGGCGCGAGCGGCTGGAAGCTGAGTTCGAGGAACTCTTGGGCACGCTGACGCCAGCACCTGAGCTACACGGAATCATGAGCCGCATGATCAGGAGCTGGTGGGATCACCGCTATGCGCAACTGACCGAGCGCGCGGCTGCACGACGAACCGAGGCGCAGCGCCTCGGCACCAGAATCGAGCAGGCCATGGACCGGCTGATTGCCTGTGACTCACCCAGCCTGCAGCAGCGCTTCGAAGAGAAGATCAAGGCGATGGAAACCGAGCGCGCCGTCTTGCTCGAACAGGCTTCGGGGACCTTCAAGCCTCGCACTTGCGATGAATCTGTTAGAACCGCCATGCAGTTCCTCGCAAGCCCGCAGAAGATCTGGGAAAAAGGAACGATCAAGGACCGCAGGATCGTCCTCAAGCTCGCGTTTCCGGAAGGATTGCAGTATTGCCGGAATCTGGGCATTAGAACCGCCCGAATCCCCCGGCTGTTCAAGCTCTTCGGGGGACTGGGCAGCGATGGAACATTAGTGGCGGAGAGGGTGGGATTCGAACCCACGGTGCGCTTACACGCACGCCTGATTTCGAGTCAGGTACATTCGACCACTCTGCCACCTCTCCGGAGACTGTGATCACTGCCACGTGTTGCGCGGCAAGGGGGCGGAGCATACGGTCAGCGGCGCGCGCCGACAAGCACCTGTTGCACACGGACCGCGTTCAAAAGCACTGGCATCTGCCGACAGGCGGATGGCACCTTTGGCATGTTTTTGCCGTTAACAAGGCCACTGATCAGAATGGTGTGTTGCAAGCAGCGTATGCGCACGGCATCCTATCGGTGAGGGAGGCCTCGCTTGCAAACACTGAATCTGAAAATCTTGTTTCTTCCGCCGTCAGATGCCGGGCTAACAACCCACGGCATCGGCGCCGATTGACCGCACTATTTGCGCGACCGAGCACCATGATCGAATTCGGACACGGGACGCATACCGGGCTACGGCGCGAACATAACGAGGACACCTATTGCGCCGATCCTGACATGGGTCTGTGGCTGGTGGCCGACGGAATGGGAGGGCACGAGCACGGCGAGGTTGCCAGCGCACTGGCGCGGGATGTTGTTATCCGCGAAGTGCACAAGGGCCAGGCCCTGGCAAACGCCATTCAATCGGCGGATGAGGAAATCATCCGCCACTCCAACGAAAAGCGCAGTGAGCGCCCCATGGGCACCACCGTGGTTGCCGTACGCGTGCAGAAGCACGATTACGAAGTGGCCTGGGTAGGTGACAGTCGGGTCTACATCTGGAACGGCAGTCTGCGCCAGATCTCGCAGGATCACTCCTATGTGCAGGAGTTGATCGATCAGGGCGCCATCAGCGCGGCGCAGGCACGCACGCATCCGCACCGCAATGTGGTGACCCAGGCGCTGGGCGTTACCATGCCTGATCAGCTGAAGATCGAAACCCTGCGCGGCACGCTCGAACCCGGACAATGCCTGCTGCTCTGCAGCGACGGCCTGACCGAAGAAGTCGAGGACACGATGATCAGCGAGATCATCGAACGTGGCCTGAGTGCGCAGGAAACGGTCGACCACCTGATCCTGGCGGCGCTGGATCACGGCGGTTCTGACAACATCACGGTGTTGCTGGTCCGCTGCGTCTGAATCAGGGCGCCTCAGGGCGCCTGCCACCTTTCAGCGAGGCGCCAGTCTATTCGTCGGTGCCTAGATAGCGTTGCAATTGCGCATTCCAGCGCGGATCCTCGATGACCTCCAGCAGCGCATAGTCGATGGCTTCGCGCAACTCTGGCCGACCTTCAGGCAGTGCGAAGGCGTAATACTGGCGTTCGAGGCGCTGCGGTAATACCGTCAGCTGCTGTGGATAGGCTCTCTGCACCAGAAACTGCAGGATCGGCGCATCGTGCACCACGGCCACCACCTTGCCAGAGGCAAGCTGCTCCAGCGCTGCTTCGGCATCCGGCACGTCGATGCTGGCGATGCGATTTTCAGCCAGCCATTGGGCGCCGGTACTGCCACTGACGCTGGCCACAGGAACGCGGCGCAGATCATCGACCGAATTGACCTGGCCTTCGAGCGCGCCCACGGTCAAGGTGGCGCTGACCCCGGCGGTAAATACCGAAACCAGCAGGATCGCGGCGAACATCCAGATCAGCGCCAGCAGTCGCCCCCCGAGACTGACGGGAGCCTTGTCGCCATAGCCCACCGTGGACATCGTGACCGCCGCCCACCAGAAACCACTGCCGATGCCCTGCCAGGGGCGCCCGCCGAACTGATCGGGATTGGCACGGCGTTCGCACAGCCAGGCTATGGCCCCGACCGCCGCCAGCGTCACCACGAGGCCCGCGATCCAGGCCAGGAATCGCCAGGAGAACAAGCCCGCCAGCAAGCTCTGCCAGGCGCTGGTTCTGGGTGCAGTGGCGATACCGAGGCCGCCTTGCGCGAAGGGCTGAGTGAAATCCACGCTCTTCTCTCGCCCCGAGGTGACACTGAGCGCGCCCACAGCGACATCGATGCGCTGCGCACGGGTGGCCTCGAACAGCTGCTGCAGGCCGAGCGCCTGGTAGCGATATCGCCAACCGTTGCTGCGTGCAATGTCCTCCCAGAGTTCGATGGCGATGCCTTCGAACCCACGCTCCGTCTGGATGACGAAAGGTGGAGCCACGCGTAAGCCCACCTGCAGTTCAGCCGATGGGGCGTCTGCAGTCTGGGCGCCTGCGAGGCCGCTGACGATCATCAATACGGCGCAGACCCCGCCGCGCAACCATCTTTCAGCACAAATCTTCAATCGATCCCGCCTGCGCGAACAAGGTTCAGGACTGCTTCTGATTGGCCAACGCGGTCAGTGCGGGTTCGTCGGGAAACATCTTCAGCGCCTGCGCCAGCAAGCTCTCGGCAGCATCATTGTTGCCACCCTTGCGCAACATGCCCACTTCGTCCGCCATGGCCTGCACCAGCTTCTTGCGCACCTGCTGTGCCCGCTCCTTGTTGGCCGGACTCAGACCGCCCTGCTGGATCGTATCAAAGGCGTCCGACCATTTCTTTTCGTTGATCAGGCGCTCAGCCTTGGCCAGGATGCCCTCGGCCATGCCCTGGGTGCCGCCGAGTTGTGCCAGTGCCTTGTCCGATGTTCCGGCGCCCGCACCAGTGGTGGGCGCAGCACCGCCAAACAACTGCGCCAAACCCCAGGCTACTGCCAGAATGACGGCTATCACCACGGTAATTCGTACGATGGCCCGCGGCAGATTTGACTTGGGTGGCTGCCGGTAACTTCGGGCCGGAGCCGATGGTGCCGGTGCCACCGGCGCAGGGGAGGCAGCCGGACGTGGCGTCGGCTCGGCTGCCGCTGCCTGAACTACGGTTGGCGCTCCGAAGACCTGAGTCTCGGCCGGACGGACAGCTGCCGGCTTGGTCGTTGAGCGCATGGCCTCGGTGCGCGGCTCGCGCACGGTCTTGGGCTCGATGAAGCCATCCAGCGCTGCGACCATCTCGCGGGCGCTGGAGTAGCGCTCGGCGGCACTCTTGGCCAGGGTCTTGTCGATCAGCGACTGATACAGCGCAAATGCCTCTGGCAGCTTTGGCACCGGCTCGCTCAGATGTTTCGCAATCACCGCGTAGGGATCATCGGCATCGAAGGGCGGGCGACCGGTCAGCATCTCGAACAGGACGATGCCCAGACTGTAGAGGTCGGCGCGGCCGTCGCCGCTTTCACCCTCGATCTGCTCCGGACTCATGTAGTGCGGACTGCCGATCTGCATGCTTCCGGCCTCGGACTGCGCCTTGAGGATGCCGAGATCGCCGAGCACGGCGGCGCCATCGCCGCGGAACATGATGTTGGAAGGTTTTATGTCGCGATGAACCACGCCCTGGGAATGCGCGTAGTCGAGCGCACTGGCCAGATCCCGGGCGATGCGCAAGGCCTCCACTGGCGCCATCGGCTGCTGCATGCGATCGCGCAGCGTGCCACCGGGCACGAACTCGGTGGCGATATAGGGAAAGCCCCCGGCAGAACCTATGTCAAAGACGGCTAGCACATGCGGATGATTGAGGCGTGCTGCGCTCTTGCCTTCGTCAACGAAGCGCTGACGCAGGCCAGGATCGTCAAAAAACTCCTCGCTCAACACCTTCAGTGCCACCTGCCGCGCCAGCGATTGCTGTTCGGCCAGGAATGTGCGCGAGCGCTTGCTCTGCTTCAGTACCTTGAGCAGGCGATATCCTGGAATTTGCGGCAGTTCAGCCATGTCACTCTATTCGTAGGCGCTGCCGGTGATTAGACCCGTGCTCGGCACCGAACCGCAAGGACGGCGTGTCATTCGAGGCCTCCAGGCGCTCAAATGACACACCTCCCCGCACTTCGATGGCAGATACAGCCTGACCAGGATCAGCGGGCACTGGCCCGCAGCGATTTCAGTGCACTGACAAAATTGGCCATGTTGTAGGCGTCTTCCTTTTCCACCGACGCATACAGGCGATCGACTCCGGCTCTCAAGCCGGCAGCGTCGGCATCACCCAGTTGCTTCGCCGTCTCGAAAGCCACGACCACCGATTGCGCCGCCAGTGCTGCCTGCTCGGCCCCGGCAAAATCCCGGAATTCGCCGCGATCGGCGTCGCGGATCAGGCTGTCCAGCACCTTGCCCAGGGTCTCCGGACCGAACTCGTAGGCGGCCACCTTGTCGAGTTGGCCTTCCACCTTGTTCTTCAGCGCATTGGCGGCTGCGAAGGTACGCTCGCGGCTGACCAACGTCGCCTGATGCAGCGCCCGGGTGCCGGCCAGCAGATCCTCGCCGGCGCGCGGATCAACCACGCTCAGCACGTGCCGGAACATCACCAGATTGGCGTCGTTCAAGCGCACCACGCCAGGACCGAGGCCAGTGCCGGGGCGCGGCCCCCACTGGCGTCCGCTCATCGGACGATGGCAGGCATGGCAATCAAACAGCACCAGCTCCGGGAAGATGCCGTTCCAGCCCTTGCGCTCGTCGGTGAGGATATCGAGCAGATTCACCGCCGAAATACCCTGACCGATGGCCCAGTCGCGGGCGCCATTGAATTCGCCCTTGCGCCGCACATAGTCCTCATCGATCTCGTAGTGAGGATTGAGCCAGGTGAAGGTGTCGAGTTCGAAGGACAACCGCGGATGACCGGCACCCATGATGCGGTGGGTGATCATGCGGTCGCGCGTACCCATGTGGCAGCTGAGGCAGAGCTTGGCGCGGGCTACCGGCTGGTCGGTGGGATACAGACCCTCGGCCAGCGTCTTGGCGCGATCGCGACCCGCTTCGGTATGGGTAGAAATCCACTGCTCGGAACCGCCGTGGCAGGCCTCGCAGCCGACACCGTCGGTGATCAGGAACTTGTCGCCGCGCATCGCTTCGGGCGGGGCATCGGTATGACAATCCAGACACACGGCCGCCGATCTTGGATCCCCCAGACCCAATTTCGTGGCAATGCGTTTGGAATCCGCTGTTCCCAGTGTCGCGTAGGATTTGGCGTGAGGATCGGTCTGCTGCCAGACGCTGAATTCGTTCAACAGGATTTCAGAACTGGCGCCGCGCTGGTTGGCACCGTGGCAAACCGAACTGGCGCAGGTCGCGGGCCCCAGGTGCTTGTGCGCGAATATCTGCTCCACGGCACCAGCCGCATACAGTGGTAGCCCTTGCACAAGCAACAGGAATGCGACGACCCAAGGCGCGCAACTGCCGCGCTTGGAGCCCAGCGGTGGTCCGATCTCTGGTGTTTGCACCATCTGACTAGCTCCCCGACCCGAGATGAGGCTCGTTGCATTCTGCCACTTGCCTTTGCTTGACGTCACCCTTTCTGTTCACTTCATGGGCACATAAGCATCATGAATCCTTGATCAAACCGCCCAATGGCGCCAAAGCGATGAATTTCCCGATTTTTTTTCCAGTTCCGCGACGCGTTCCTCGTGCGCGCTGATCTCCGCGGACGTAGCCCGGCGCCGTGGAATCTGGACTGCAGCGCGACTACCCGTGGCCGCCAGTGCCGGTCCGTGATGGACCATGTCCAGGCTCAAGCTGCCCTGCCCGGCCGTCATTGCCAGATAGACGTCCGCGAGCAGACGCGCATCGAGCAAGGCACCGTGGTAGCTGCGACCGGAATTGTCGACCTGATAGCGCTTGCACAGCGCATCCAGTGAGTTGCGCTGTCCTGGGTGCAGCTGGCGGGCCAGCGTCAGGGTATCCAGGACTGATTGTTGCTCCTCGATCCGGCCAGTTCTCGACAGCAGTTTGAGCTCGTTGTTCAGAAAACCGAGATCGAAAGGGGCGTTGTGTATCAATAATTCGGCGCCGTCGATGAAAGCCAGCAGTTCATCGACCACATCGACAAACTGCGGCTTGTCGGCCAGGAATTCACGGGTCAGCCCGTGCACCTGAAGCGCCCCGGGTTCACTGTCGCGGTCGGGATTGAGATAGACGTGGAAGCGACGTCCGGTCACGACCCGCTGCACGATTTCAATGCAGCCGATCTCGAGGATGCGGTTGCCGGCGGCGATATCCATGCCGGTGGTCTCGGTATCCAGCGCCACCTGTCTCATGCTGCCGAGCCCGCGTCCTGTGGGCTTGCCGCGCGCCTCATGCCCTCATCGAGACAACGCCGCGCCAATTGGTCCACGCGCTCGTTCAAGGGCACGCCACTGTGGCCACGCACCCATTGCCAGCGGACCTTGTGGCGCGCTGCCTGGGTCGCCAGTCGCTCCCAGAGATCGCGATTGAGCACCGGCTTGCCGGCCGCAGTCTTCCAGCCGCGGCGCTGCCATCCCGGCAGCCACTCGGATATGCCCTTGCAGACATACTGGGAATCGCTGTGCAGATGCACATCGCAGCCGCGCTTCAGTGCTTCGAGCGCCGCGATCGCGCCCATCAGTTCCATCCGGTTGTTGGTGGTGTCGGGATCAAAGCCGCACAGCTCCAGTTCGCGGCCCCGAAAAATCAATACCGCACCCCAGGCTCCCGGTCCCGGATTGCCCGAGCAGGCACCATCGGTGTAGGCCACGACCGCGTCCCTGTCAGCCTGCACGGCGCATCCCCTCAGGGGCCGCAATCAGGGCCGGACGCTGGTCGCGCCGGATCGGTATCGCAATCACATTGCTACTGCGCTTGCGACCGGATACGGCGTAGATGCAACCGGGAACTGCCAGTACGCGCGTGCACCAGGCATTGATGGGGTCACCGTAGCGCTCGAGTATTGCTCGCGGCAGCGGTGGCAGCCGCAGCGTGTGCTCACTCTCGATGTCGTCCAGGCCCAGTCGCCTCATCAGGCGCGCAACCAGTGCAGCCGCAGGCATCGGCGGCGCTCCCTGCCAGCGCGCCCGCAGTCCCAGCCAGCTCCACGGATTGGTATCGACCAGCAGAACGCGACCATCATCAGCCAGCACCCGCAGCGCTTCGGTCAGCAGCTCTTCGAGCAGCTGTTCGTCGGCGATGCCGAGACGCTCGATGATCAGCAATTGCAGGGATCCGTCAGCCATCGGGATATCCGGCCAGCCGCAGCGCAGCGGTCCGACGAACTGGCCGGTCCCGGGCTGCCATTGCAGGTCGAAGCGCGTGCGCCCCGGGCGCTCCACCACGCCGGCTGGAGCCGAGGTCAGCTTCACGGAAATTCCCGGCGCCCGGCGCCAGCGCTCTTCGATCAGCAGCGTGCAAGCGCGTTCGCTGCGAGAACCCAGTGAGCTGCCAGGCACAACATCGGACGGCGATTTCGACATCAATCAGGGCACGGATTCGATTGGACTGGCGGAGCATAGCCCGCACGGGCCCCGCCCGCATTTTCTGTCATGCCCGAGGCAGCAGGCTGCCAGCGTTGGCGAGACCGACGTGCACTTAGCGCCCAACCCTGCAACCGCCCCAGGAAATTCGGTCGCAATCGCCCGCGATTTGACCGAAATCCCGCACTCTGAGACCATCGCGCGCCCTTGGGCCGGCTGGATCGGCCTGGACCCGCAAGCTGATCCTGTCCCGCGCAGTTGCCCCTGGTCGTGCCGATGAGCCCTACAGCCCCATGTCTGGATTAGAACGAATCGGCCTGATCGCGGCAGCGCGCCCGCGTGCCAGACTGACGACACGGTCTCTGCCTGAAACTGCCATGCGCACGGGCTTACGCATTGGCTGCCTCCTGGCCGGGATGCTGATGCTGGCTGCGTGCACGACGACGGCGCCGCGCCCGCCCAGCGCGTCCGCAGAGGCGCCTGCAGACCTTTCGAGCCTGCAGCAGGAGCACGCCCCGGCTCCTGCTCCCCCACCGGCCATCGCCCTGATTCCCGCTCCTGCGGAAACACTGCCGCTGCCGCAGCCCAGGCCGGACATGTGGACGCGATTCCGGGACCAGCGCGTCTGGCCGGTGTGCGAGCCGAGTCCGGGAGTTGAACGCTGGATCCATCGCTATGCCGGATCGCCCGAGCGCTTTGCCAACAATCTGCGGCCGCTGTTGCCAGCAATGGACTATGTGTTGACCCAATCGGAACTGCAGGGTCTGCCCAGCGAGGTCATGCTGGTGCCCCTGATCGAGAGCTACTACCGACCGGATGCGCGCGGTCCTGGCGGAGCACTGGGCCTGTGGCAGCTGATGCCGGACACCGCCCGACGCTTCGGCCTGGGTGTGCACGGCAACGATGACGAACGGCTGGACCTGCAGTCGTCCACCGAAGCCGCCATGCGTTTGCTCAGCATCCACGCTCAGAGCTTTCCGACCTATCCCCGCCTGATCTTTGCCGCCTACAACGCCGGTGGTTACCGCGTACGCAAGGCCCTGGCGGGACGGGAATTCGGACCCGACGTGCCACTGGAGCAGCTCGGGTTGTCGCGAACCACTCGCGATTATCTGGACAAGATCAAGGCACTCGGCTGCCTGTTCGGAGATCCAGGTCGCTTTGACCTGCACCTTCCGGACTTGTTTCCGGGTGAACAGCTGACGGCGGTCAGCACACCATTCCCGATAGATCCGGAGCGACTGGCCGAACGCATAGGCATGGAAGACGGTCAGATCCGGCGCTGGAACCAGCAGGCCTGGATGCGCCGCGCAACGACCCCGGAGCGTCCGCTGCTGCTGCCTTCGGCGCTGGCCGCGGCAGCTTCGAGCACGCTGGCCAGCGGCGAGCTGCCGGTCGCCAAGGCGCGAGTGGCTGCTGCCCAGCCAACCGAACCCGGCCAGGTGCACAAGGTCCAGGCCGGAGACTCGCTTTGGACCATCAGCAGACGCTATCGTGTCCGGCTGGCCGATCTGATGCACTGGAATGGTCTTGGCAAGCGCAGTGTGCTGCGCATCGGTCAGGTGCTGCGCCTCGGCGCGCCATGAGTTCGGCAGCAGCGCCTCGGCACGAGATTCAGCGACTCAACAGGGAGCACCTAGACGATGGGATTTCTTAGCGGCAAGCGCGCATTGATCACCGGCATCGCATCGGAGCGATCAATCGCTTCGGGCATCGCCGAGGCGATGCACCGTGAAGGCGCCGAATTGGCATTCACCTACCAGAACGAGCGCCTCAAATCGCGCGTGGAAGCAGCCGCAGCGGCCTTGGGCGGCGGTCCGGTACTGCCTTGCGATGTCGCGGTCGAGGGTGAGATCGAGGCCATGTTCGCGCAACTGGGGCAGCACTGGGATGGCCTGGACATTCTGGTTCACTCGATTGCGTACGCTCCGCGCGACCAGATCCAGGGTCGTTTCATCGACGCCGTGACCCGCGAAGGTTTCAACATGGCGCATGAAATCAGCAGCTACAGCTTTGCCGCGCTGGCCAAGGGCGCACGGGAACTGATGAGGGGCCGTTGCGGCTCGCTGATCACGCTCAGCTATCTGGGCGCCGTGCGCTCCCTGCCCAACTACAACGTCATGGGCTTGGCCAAGGCGTCACTGGAGGCCTGCGTGCGCTATTTGGCCCAGGATCTGGGGCCCGAGGGAACCCGCGTCAACGCCATTTCGGCCGGCCCGATCAAGACCCTGGCGGCGGCCGGCATCGGCAATTTCCGGAAGATGCTGGATCACGTCGAGCGCACTGCGCCGCTGCGGCGCAGCGTCAAGATCGAGGATGTCGGCAATGCGGCCGCTTTCCTGTGCTCGGATCTTGCTGCCGGCATCACCGGCGAGATTCTGTATGTCGACTCGGGCTACAGCCATGTCAGCATGGGTGATCTGCTGAACGACTGAGTTTGGATCAGAGTCGGTAGCCGGCGCCCCAAGGGGGCGACCGGCTACCGGAGTTTCCTCAGATGCGGTCTTCCGCAATCTTGATGACCGCGTTCTTGCGCAGCCAATCAACGTAGGCCTTGGTTTCGGACTCGGTCCACTGGGCGATCAGCTGCGATCGCGCCGCTTCCCGAGCTTCGGCTTCGACCGTCTTGGGATCACCATCGACTACCGCGCTCAGCTCGACCAGCGCGCGCTGGTCCTCGTTCAACTCGATGGCCTTGCGCACCGGCGTGGCCCCAGGACGCGGCAGCTTGAACACCTTCTCCAGCAGGGTCGGGTTCTGATTGCCAGCGGTGCGCACAACCGCATCGGCCTGCTCCGCGGTCTTGCCGAGTTCAGTCGCGATCGCCGCCAGAGCTTCGCCGGCGACCAGACGCGCCTCCAGCTCGGCGACCTTGGTCTTGAGCTGTTCGCGCTGGGCCTTCAGCCGCAGCTGGGCCTCTATTTCGCCGCGAACCTGATCAAGCGTCTTGGGCTCGGGCGCCTTGCGTTCAACCACGCGCAGAGCGACCACGTGATCCTTGCCCAGATCGATCAGGTCACTGGTCTGACCACGCTCAAGCACCAGCTCCGAGAAGGCCTCCTCGAGAACCTTGGGATTGCTGGCAATACCAGGACCGCCGGCGCGCGAAAACGGCTCGGTGCGCTTGATTTCGAGCGCCACCTGCTTCGCCGGGCCCTCCAGCGACTGCGGGTCGCGATGAATCTCGTCGACCAGCTGCCCGGCCAGATCCGAATACAGTCGTGCCTGCTCTGAACTCACATACTCGGTTTCCAGCTCGGCCTTGACCTCGGCGTACTGGCGGCGGCTTTCGGGCTTGATTTCGCGAACCAGGATCAGGTGATAACCGTTGCTGCCAAGCACCGGCTCGGACACGGCGCCGGCTTCAAGCTTGAACGCAGCCTCTTCAAAGGCCGGATCACTGGCGCCTGGCTCCAGCCAGCCGAGATCACCGCCCTGCTGCCTGGAGCCGAGATCATCCGAATTGGCCGTGGCCGCCTCGGCGAAATCCTTGCCACCGCGGATCTCGGCCAGTACCGACTCGGCCTTGGCCAATGCCGCCTTCTGGGTTTCGGCATCGGCGCCGCTCGGCACCTCGAACAGGATATGGCTGATCTGGCGCTGTTCCGGCACCACATAGCGATCCTTCTGTTCCTCGTAGCGAGCCTGCAGATCTTCTTCGGTCGGTGCATCGACCTTGATGTCGGAAGGCTGCAGTTCGACGTATTCCACCGTGACCAGCTCGGGGGTCATGAAATCGGCCTTGCGCGCCTCGAAATCGGCAGCGATGGCTTCTTCGGTCGGCGCCGGCACGGTTTCTTCGCCCGCGTTCAGGGTTACCGCGGCAAAGCTGCGGGTCTGGTTCTGCAGGCGCAGATAGCTGTCAATTTCGGCATCGGTGACAAAGGCGCTTTCGCTCAGACGGGCGGTGATCTCGCGCGACGCCAGATCCCGCACCAGGCGCTGCTCGAACATCGCCGGGGTCATGTTGTTGTTGCGCAGTGTCGCCACATAGGCGTTCTGGTCAAAACTGCCGCCCGGCTTGAAGGCGTCTATGGCGAGAATCTCGCTCTGCAGCTTGGCCTTGGGCACTTCCACGCCGGCCGCCCGCGCGTCCTGGAACCGGAGCTCTTCTTCGATCAGCGAGTCCAGTACCCGGCGCTTGCTGTCGGGCGTATCAAGGAAGCGCAGATCGGCATCCTGACCCAACATCTGTCGATACTGGCGACGCTGCAGATCAAGCCGTTCCTGCAGCTCTCGCGGCGCAATCTCAACGTCGTTGACTTTGGCGACGTAGGTGTCCACCTGCGCCTGGAAATAGTTGTTGATTCCGAATAGTGCGAACGGAATGGCCAACAACAGTACGATGATGACCAGAACCCAGCCGGACATCTTCTCGCGGATTGCCTGCAGCATGATCAAAACCTGTAGCGACTGTTGATGGGCCGAGCAAGTTGCTGAGCCCGGAAATGACACGGGCGCCCCTAAGGCGCCCGTGTCAGGATTGGCGGAGCGGACGGGGCTCGAACCCGCGACCCCCGGCGTGACAGGCCGGTATTCTAACCGACTGAACTACCGCTCCATTGAAACTGTTGGTGGGTGCTGAGGGGATCGAACCCCCGACCCTCTCCTTGTAAGGGAGACGCTCTACCGCTGAGCTAAGCACCCAGCCGGAGAGCCCGTTAGTTTACGGCATCCTTCAGGGCTTTACCAGCCTTGAAACCAGGATTTTTCGATGCCTTGATCTTGATCGTGGCACCCGTCTGCGGGTTGCGGCCCTGACGAGCAGCGCGCTTGCGCACATCGAAGGTACCGAAGCCGGTCAGCGTGACGCTGTCGCCAGCCTTGAGTGCCTTGGTGACGACGCTGATGAATGCGTCCAGAGCGCGACCGGCATCAGCCTTGCTGAGGTCTGCGGCGTCGGCGATCTCGGTGACCAGGTCAGTCTTTTTCATGAGGTGAAACTCCCTTCTTAATCGGCAGCAGGGTGGCTGCCAATCGGATTGTTAGTTGTTGGGGCTATCAGCTTTTCGGATCTCGCAATTCCTGCCTTGATCCGCGCCAGCGCTCGGAAGATGCGGCGAACAGCGCTGGCGCTTTATATCAGGCGAGAAATGACCACGCAACAAAGCGTGTCACCTCAGTGCCTCACCACCCCCGGCGTCTGAGCCACTTCGGGGCCCGCCGTACCCGGCTTTTCCTCTTCTGCCACAGCCGGGCCACTGGCGACGGGGACCGGGGAACTGACAAGGGCGATGTCCAGTACCTCGTCTATCCACTTGACCGGCTTGATTTCGAGGTCTCGGGTGACATTGGCCGGGATGTCGGCCAGGTCCTTGCGATTGTCGTCAGGGATGATCACCGTGCGGATGCCACCACGATGGGCCGCCAGCAGTTTTTCCTTGAGCCCGCCAATCGGCAACACCCGACCGCGTAGCGTGATCTCACCGGTCATGGCCACGGCAGAGCGCACCGGAATCTTGGTCAGCGCCGACACCAGCGCCGTACACATGCCGATACCGGCACTGGGTCCGTCCTTGGGTGTCGCACCTTCAGGTACGTGCACATGGATGTCCCACTTCTGATGGAAATCCGGATCGATGCCCAGCGACTGGCTGCGGCTGCGCACCACCGACAGCGCTGCCTGTACCGACTCCTGCATCACTTCACCGAGCTGGCCGGTCTGAATCAGCTTGCCGCGCCCGGGAACGATGGATGCCTCGATGCTGAGAATCTCGCCGCCGACCTCGGTCCAGGCCAGGCCCGTGACCAGCCCGATCTCATCCTTCTCTTCCGCCTGTCCATACTGGAACCGGCGCACCCCCAGGAACTTGTCCAGGTTCTTGCTGGTGACGTGGACGACCTTCTGCGCAGACTTGCCCTTGCTGGGGGGAGCTGCCTTGGCACCCGCAGCCTTGCCCTTGCGCGCCGATTTTGCCGCCTTCTGGCTGGCTTCGGTCAACGACAGCTCCTTGACCACCTTGCGGCAGATCTTGCTGACTTCACGCTCCAGACTGCGCACGCCGGCTTCGCGCGTGTAATAGCGGATCATGTCGACCAGCACCCCATCGCTGATGGAAATCTCCTCAGCTTTCAGGCCATTGGCCTTCAACTGCTTGGGCACCAGATAGCGCCGGGCGATCGCCACCTTCTCGTCCTCGGTGTAGCCGGGAATGCGGATGACTTCCATGCGGTCGAGCAAGGGTCCCGGGATATTCAGGGAATTGGCAGTGCCGATGAACATGGTCTCGGACAGGTCCAGATCCACTTCCAGGTAGTGGTCGTTGAAGCTGTGGTTCTGTTCCGGATCCAGCACTTCCAGCAGGGCCGACGAAGGATCGCCGCGGAAATCCATGGACATCTTGTCCAGCTCGTCGAGCATGAACAGCGGATTCTTGGTCTTCACCTTGCTGAGGTTCTGGACGATGCGGCCCGGCAGCGAACCGATATAGGTGCGCCGATGACCCCGAATCTCGGCCTCATCGCGCACGCCGCCCAGCGACATGCGCACGAACTTGCGCCCCGTCGCCCGCGCGATCGACTGCCCGAGGGAGGTCTTGCCCACGCCCGGCGGCCCGACCAGGCACAGGATCGGTGCCTTCATGTGCTTGACCCGCTGCTGCACGGCCAGATACTCGAGAATGCGCTCCTTGACCTTCTCCAGGCCGAAGTGATCCTCATCCAGCACCTTTTTCGCCTCCGCCAGGTTCTTGCGAATGCGTGAGCGCTCCGACCACGGCACATTGGCCAGCCAGTCGATGTAGTTGCGGACCACAGTCGCCTCTGCCGACATCGGCGACATCATCTTCAGCTTGTTGAGCTCGGTGCGCGCCTTGGCGGCCACCTCCTTGGGCATGCCGGCCTTCTCGATGCGCCGAGCCAGCTCATCCATCTCGCTGGGTGCCTCGTCGAGCTCACCCAGTTCCTTCTGGATGGCCTTCATCTGCTCGTTGAGGTAGTACTCGCGCTGACTCTTCTCCATCTGCGACTTGACCCGGCCGCGGATGCGCTTTTCGATCTGCAACAGATCGATCTCGGCATCCACCGCCGCCATCAACATCTCCAGACGCGCGCCGATACCTGCGGTCTCAAGCAGGCTCTGCTTGTCCGAGAGCTTGATCGACAAGTGCGCAGCAATGGTGTCGGCAAAGCGGCTGGGGTCGTCGATGGCGCCCAGCGTGGACAACAGCTCAGGCGGTATCTT
Source organism: Lysobacterales bacterium (assembly GCA_050250665.1). Classification (GTDB taxonomy): domain Bacteria; phylum Pseudomonadota; class Gammaproteobacteria; order Xanthomonadales; family SZUA-5; genus JADKFD01. The sequence goes on from JBFWOF010000003.1 coordinate 107,008, forward strand.
GCGATTGAGCTTGACCAGTTGTTCGAACTGGGACAACAGCGTGCGCGACAGCACTTCAACCTCGCGCGGCTCGCGGTCCAAGGTCGATTCGATCTCCACAGGCACGGCACGAAACACCGTGTCCTGCTCGGAGACCTGTGTGATCTCGACCCGCTTCAAACCCTCGACCAGCAGCTTGATCGTGCCATCCGGCAGCTTCAGCAACTGCAGCACGGTGGCCTGGGTACCGACGTCATAGAGCTCATCGGGCTTGGGATCATCGATCTCCGGCGCACGCTGACTGATCAGCAATATCTGCTTGTCGCTCTCCATCGCCGACTCCAGCGCCTTCATCGAGCGCTCGCGCCCGACGAACAGCGGGATCACCATGTGCGGATAGACCACGACATCACGCAGCGGCAATATCGGCAGGGACTTCTCGCTGTGGCCGAATTCCAGGCGGGTACTTGCGGACATCTTTCACTCCAATACCATGACGGCGGCCGGGAACAGTCCCGACACGCTAATAAAGTGGGGTATGGCCGGGCGATTACAAGCCCGGCCAACAGCCGGGCATTCGCCTGCTGCTACTGGGCTGCCGTGCGCGGCTGGGCACTGCCTTCGTAGATCAGGTAGGGCTCCGCGGCGCCATTGATGACAGCTTCGTCCACCACGATCTTGCTGACGTTGCTCATCGACGGCAGATCGAACATGGTGTCCAGCAGTACCTGCTCGATGATGGTCCGCAATCCGCGCGCACCGGTGCGCCGTTCCAGCGCCTTGCGGGCAATGGCGGCCAGCGCATCGGGACGGAACTCCAGATCAACCCCTTCCATTTCGAACAAGCGGCGGAATTGCTTGACCAGCGCATTTTTAGGTTCGGAAAGAATCCGCACCAGCGCTGCCTCGTCCAGTTCCTCCAGGGTAGCCACCACCGGCAGACGCCCGACGAACTCGGGAATCAGGCCAAATCGGATCAGATCCTCGGGTTCGACCTCAACCAGCACCTGGCCCACATTGCGTCTGGACTCGGTACTGCGAATATCGGCCGAAAAGCCGATGCCAGTCGATGTGGAGCGGGCCTGGATGATCTTCTCCAGTCCGGCAAAGGCGCCACCGCAGATGAACAGGATGTTGCGGGTGTCGACCTGCAGGAATTCCTGCTGCGGGTGCTTGCGCCCTCCCTGGGGCGGCACCGAGGCCACCGTACCCTCGATCAGCTTCAGCAGCGCCTGCTGCACACCCTCGCCCGAGACATCCCGGGTGATCGACGGGTTCTCGCTCTTGCGCGAGATCTTGTCGATTTCATCGATGTAGACAATGCCGGTCTGGGCCTTGTCGACTTCGTAATCGCATTTCTGAAGAAGCTTCTGGATGATGTTTTCCACATCTTCACCGACATAACCGGCCTCGGTGAGCGTGGTCGCATCGGCGATCGTGAACGGCACATTGAGCAGCCGTGCCAGCGTCTCGGCCAGCAGCGTCTTGCCCGATCCAGTGGGTCCGATCAGCAGGATATTGCTCTTGGCCAGCTCCACGTCATCACCGCGCTGCCGTGACTCCAGACGCTTGTAATGATTGTGCACAGCCACCGACAGAATGCGCTTGGCGCGCTGCTGGCCGATGACGTACTGATCGAGAACATCCAGGATTTCCCGAGGCTTGGGCAGACTGCTGCGACCTGCCTGAGCCTTGTCTTCCAACTCCTCGCGGATGATGTCATTGCACAACTCGACGCACTCATCACAGATGAATACGCTCGGTCCTGCGATCAGCTTGCGAACCTCGTGCTGACTCTTGCCACAGAACGAGCAGTACAACACTTTGCCACCGTCCCCGGAGCGGTGCTGGCGATCGTCAGACATTTGCGAACCTCAACAGAAAAGCGCCCGTAGGACCCCGACGGCCCGAGCATATCACAGGGTTTTTTTTAGGCTGTGCAGGCCTCAAACCGACTTGATCGAGCCTTCGGCGCGGCGATCCAGCACTTCATCGACCACACCATAGGCCTTGGAGTCTTCTGCGCTCATGAAGTAGTCGCGATCGGTGTCCTTGGCGATGCGTTCCAGCGGCTGCCCGGTGTGGCTGGCGAGAATGCGGTTGAGCTTCTCGCGAATCAGCAGGATTTCCCGCGCGTGGATGTCGATATCCGAGGCCTGGCCCGAATATCCGCCCAGCGGTTGATGGATCATGACCCGCGAGTTGGGCAGACAAAAGCGCTTTCCGGCAGCACCTGCGGCCAGCAACACGGCACCCATGCTGGCGGCCTGACCGATGCACATGGTGCTGATTGGCGGCTTCACGAATTGCATGGTGTCGTAGATGGCCATGCCAGCGGTGACCGCGCCGCCGGGGCTGTTGATGTAAAGATTGATGTCCTTGTCCGGATTTTCCGATTCCAGGAACAGCAACTGGGCCACGATCACATTGGCCATGTAGTCATCGATGGGACCGACACAGAAAATGACGCGTTCCTTGAGCAGGCGCGAATAGATGTCGTAGGCCCGCTCGCCCCGAGCACTCTGCTCGACCACAATGGGAACCAGATTCAGGGCGCGAATGTCGTTGCTCATCGAATACTCCCAGGTAGACGCCTATTGATGGGGACGTTCTACCTCTTTTCAACCGGCGAGACGAGAGCTTGACTCCCGGCGGCCTCGAGAAGGGACACGCACCGGCGCGGCGACCTTGAACCGGCGTCATTGCGAGCCGCGTGTATCGGCCTGAAACTGCTGACGGGCCATTAACCCCCGGCGTCATTGCGAGCGTAGCGAAGCAATCCAGGGGCGTGCGGCGATACCTGGATTGCTTCGTCGCTACGCTCCTCGCTATGACGCATCAACAACTTACGACATGCGTTCTTGGAGAGCCACCTGATTCGGCCCGACACTGCGCACGGGCCATGAACCTCAGGCGCGTGTAGGAGCGACCTCGCGTCGCGACCGGCAAGCCGCACTCTCGCGGCAGCGGTCGCGCCGCAAGGGCGCTCCTACAGGCGAGCAAAGCCCGCAATACGCTCCGGCGCGTTGTTTCATGGTTCGCCCGCGCTGATCCCGGAGCGACCACACCCCCGAAAGAAGAAAGGGCACCAGCCGGGCGAGTTGACCTCGCCTGACCGGTGCCCCTGATCCTGCGTCCAGCAGGTCGCGACAGCCTCAGCTGCCCGGCTGCAGGATTTCCTGGAAGCTGCGCTCGACCTCGGTGACCTTGGCGCGCTGCGCCACCCACTCGGCCACCTGCTCGTCCATGACCCGCGCGCGCAGGCTGTTCATCAGGCGCTGATCCTGCTGATACATGGTAACGACTTCGGAGGGATCCTCGTAGGTCGAAGCGATGGCCGACAGCGCCAGACGAACCTTGGCTTCATCCAGGCGCAGACTGTTGCGGATGGCGATCTCGTTCAGCAGCAGACCGGCCAGCACTCGACGCCGCGCCAGATCGCGCAGGCTCTCGACCGCCGGTGGCGGCGGCACCGGCTGACCCGCCTGCCTGGCGCGCTCGGTCATCTCGGCAACAGCCTGACGCTGCATCGCTTCGGCTTCGCTGGTGACCAGCGAGTTGGGCACTGCCAGATCGTTGTACTTCTTCAACAACTGTTCGACCACCGCACCGCGCAGCCGACCCGACAGCGCCTGACCGAGCTCGCGCTCGAGGTTCTGACGCACTTCGCGCTTGAAGGCTTCGACGCCACCGCTGATGTTGAAGCTCTGGGCGAAGTTGTCGTCGACTTCCGGCAGTACGCCTTCGTTGATTCGGGTCACGCTGAGCTCGATCGTCGCGGTCTTGCCGGCGATCCGCTCATCGCGGTAATCGGCCGGGAATTCGGCCGTGATCGACTTGTCTTCGCCGGCACTCATGCCGACCAGCGCATCTTCGATTTCCGGCATCACCGCTTTCTGACCGATCGCAGTCAGACCGCGCTCCTTGCCCTCTTCCGGAATCCGCACGCCATCGCTGCTGATCACGAACTCGAAGGCAATGAAGTCCCCGGCGACGGCGGGCCGCTCGGCCGGACGGAAGCTCATCCGCTGACGTCGCAGGGTATCGATCATGCGATCGATGTCCGCGTCAGTGGCCTGGGCCACTTCGCGCTCGATCACCAGATCGGTGACATCAATTTCCGGAAATTCCGGCAGCACGTCGAAGGTGGCGGTGTAGGCAAATTCGTCGGCAGCTTCGGAATCCTTGATCACCGAGGGCGTCTGCGCCGGACGCAGATTTTCCTGCTGCACGGCTTCGGCCAGGGTTTCGCGGATCAGCGTGTTGCTGACTTCATCGCGAATCTGCTGACCGTAGCGCTTCTCGATCACCATCGCCGGCACCTTGCCCGGACGGAAGCCATTGAGCGACACCGTCTTCGACAATTCGCGGATGCGCGCGTGCACGACCTGGTGATAGCGCTCGCCCGGAACACTGATCTTGAGACGACGGGCAAAATCGTCCAGCTTCTCGACCGAAACCTGCATGAAACCTCCAAAGTCACAAAACATACGCGCATGACGCCAGGCGCCTGCCCGATTCTGGTGCGAAAGGAGAGACTCGAACTCTCACGGGTTGCCCCACTGGATTCTAAGTCCAGCGCGTCTACCATTCCGCCACTTTCGCATGACCGACTGCTGACGCGGGGCAAGCGGCGAGTTGGTGGGCTGTCAGGGACTCGAACCCCGAACCTACTGATTAAGAGTCAGCTGCTCTACCATTGAGCTAACAGCCCACAGAAACGGCATCCCGAGGTTGTTGGGGTGGATGACGGGGCTCGAACCCGCGACCGTCGGAATCACAATCCGATGCTCTACCAGCTGAGCTACATCCACCACCGTAAACCTTTACCACTGGCGCGCCCGACAGGAATCGAACCTGCAACCCTCGGCTTAGAAGGCCGATGCTCTATCCGGTTGAGCTACGGGCGCAACGCTCCGTAGTCTCGCCGACCGCGCCCCTCTTGCCCACTGTTCACTGGGGAAAGATGGTCGGGGTAGGGGGATTCGAACCCACGACATCCAGCTCCCAAAGCTGGCGCGCTACCAGGCTGCGCTATACCCCGCAAACTTGCCGCGACGACACAATACCACCGTCACAATACGACGGGCTCAAAAGTCGGTCAAACCCTCAGACCGCCGATTGCACCCCTCAAACATCAACGCCCGAAACCAGTTCGGGCGTCTATGCCACACATTGGCGCGCCCGGAAGGATTCGAACCTCCGACCACCTGGTTCGTAGCCAGGTACTCTATCCAACTGAGCTACGGGCGCGTAGAAACGAGAATTATGTGGCGTGATTCGGTCGCCGTCAAGCCCTTGAGCGCGGCTTTTTGCGAGTCCGAAAGAAGTTTTCTTCCGCCCCGATCACTGCCCTTCGCTCATGCGCCGGTCGAATTCCACTCGAGCCGCACGCAACTCGGCCTCCTCGCTGGCGACCGCGCTGTTTTCGCAGTCGGCGCGATCGGAAGCCTGCAAGCTCTGACAGCTCTGCATCGATTCCTCGTAGCGTTTTCTGGCGCTGTCGGTCGCGGCTTCCAGATAGGACTGGGCCGCACCCAAACGGGCATGCAGTTCAACTTCCTGCGGGTCAGTCTCAGCGTTCCCCGATGCATTCGATGGTATCGAGTCCGGCTCAGGCGTCGGCGCCGGTGAAGGCGCCGCCGTATCGGACTGGTCTTGCACCGTCGCCGGCTGCGGTGCCGGCTGTTCAGAGCAGGCCGACAGCAACACACTCAGCATCGCGCATATCAACCTGTTCAATCGCACTGGCAACTCCCTCGCAGACCGTCAGACCGGCAGTCTGCATTGAATGCCTGGGATCGGCCATCGCCTGCGCGCTGCCAATCATGCCGACGCATCGCGCATATCATGGCGCCACCCTGGGGAAAGTCAGCTGGAATCGCATGCCGACGTTCGGGGCACCTTCGACCGCCACCCGACCACCCAACTGCACGGTCACCAGGTTGTAGACGATGTGCAGTCCAAGGCCACTGCCACCCTGGGCTCGCCGGGTGGTGTAGAAGGGCTCGAAGACCCTAGCCAGTTCTTCGCTGCCGATGCCAGCGCCATTGTCTTCGAATACCACCTGCACCAACCCGGCGGGTGTGAGTGAGGCCGACAGGCGCATATGACCGGCGCGGTCTTCTGGAAAAGCGTGCAGCAGCGCATTCTGGATCAGATTGCTGATCACCTGTCCCAGCGCGCCGGGATAGCTGTCAAGCAGGATGTCGTCGGCGCATTCGAGCCTCAGGGTAATCGGGCGTCGCTTCCAGGTAATCTCGAGACTGCTCACCACCGCTGCCAGATTCTGCGCCAGATCAAACTGGCGCCGGTCATCCTTGCTGCGATCCACCGACACCTGCTTGAAGTTGCGAACCAGTTCGGAGGCTCGCGCCAGGTTCTGATGGATGATCTGGCTGGCGTTGCTGGCCTGGGCGGCAAATTCAGCCAGCGTCGTGCGACGCAATTCATTGGCTTCCAGAGCTTCTCCCAGGGCGGCGCTGCGCTCGGCCAGATAGGACGAGGCGGTCAGCGCCACGCCCACCGGGGTGTTGATTTCGTGGGCCACTCCGGCCACGAGCTGACCTAAAGAGGCCATCTTCTCCCGCGCCACCAGTTCGATCTGAGCGTTCTGCAACTGCTGCAGCGCGGTTTCCGCACCTTCCTTGGCCTGAGTGAGTTCAGCCGTGCGCTCAGCCACGAGCGTTTCCAGCCTGGCGGAACGACGGCGCAAGCCGTGCTCGCGCATACGCAATCCAAGCAGCAGCAACAACGACGCCAGCACGACCAGCGTGCGGAACCACCAGGTCTGCCAGACCGCCGGGATGACCTGAACCGGAATCCGCAGCTCATGGGGACTCATCACCCCGGTACGAGCACTCCCACGCACGCGCAGCAGATACTCGCCCGGACTCAGACTGTTGTAGCTGGCAACGCGACGGGTTGCATCGGTCTCGATCCAGTCGCGGTCAAAGCCATCCAGCCGATACTGATAGCGAAGTCGCAGTGGGGAACTGAAATCCAGCGCTGCGAATTCCAGTGCGAATCCACGCTGCTCGGGATTGACATTGAAACCCGCTGCCGCAGGTCCCATGGCCGCCGGCACGCCACCGAGCTGCAGCTCGGTGGCCACGATGGGCGGCTGGTATTGCCAGGGCGAGAATTCTCGGGGATTGACCACCATCAGGCCCTTGCTGCCCCCGAACAACAGGGTGCCGTCACGAGTCTGGGTGTAGCTGCGGAACCAGGCCGTCCCCAGGTCAGCCCCGTCGGCACGACTCAACTCGTAAAGACTGTCAGCCTTGGGATCGTAGACAAAGCGCTGGCTCCAGATGCGACCCAGGGGATCCTCCAGCAGGTTTGCACCGAAGGGTCTGGCAGTCTGTCCGGGGCGCAGCGCAACCGGCTCAAGTACCGCGAGATCCGGTCCCGACCATCGCACCCGGTGCAACCCCACCGGGGTGTCGGCCCAGAGTTGATCGCTGCGGTCGAGCAGCAGACCGAGTACGCTGACCTGATCCATCGCGCTGCCATCAACCGCCCTGATCCGAATCTGGCGCAAGCGATCCTCGCCGGCGTCAACCCGATAGAGTCCGGTGGAGCTGCCCACCCACAATCCGCCGTCGGCGGCTTCCACCAGTGCGTTGACATCCGCCCTGACTGGCGCGTTGTCGATGGCGCGCAGTTGCTCTATCACCGCCCTACCCGCTCGCCGTCGCGCCAGGCCTGCGTCGGTACCGATCCAGAGGTCGCCAACCGCGGTCGCCAGCAGGCGCCGCACGTAGACATCCGGCAGCCCCTGATCGGGCCCCCACCAGACAAACTCGTTGCTATCACGCTGGTATTGATGCAGGCCGTCGACGGTGCCAACCCAGATCGTGCCATCCGCCGACTGCGCCAGACTGGAGATCACGCCGTTGCGCAGCGCCTTGGGGTCATCCGGATATGGACGCCAGCCGCCAATCACACCCTGCTGGCGGTCCCACAGATCGATGCCGTTGCCACGGGTGCCGATCCAGATTCGACCATCATCCACTTCCAGCACGCTGGACACACTCGGGGTGCTGAGGGTGCCCGGCCGACCCGGACTGTGGCGCAACACGCCGATACCGTCGTTGGCCGGATTGTGGCGCTGCAAACCACCGCCATAGCCGCCCACCCAGATCTCGCCCGCCTGATCGCGCAGCATGCAACGAATCTGATCATGGGCAAGGCTGGAGGCCACGGCGGTGTCCGGCCGGATCTGGCGCAGCAGCCGAAAATCATGGGCGTCGAGCACATCAATCCCGCCAAACACGCCTATCCAGAGTATCCCCGGTCGGGGCTCGAGCAGACTCAATACGGCTGGCTGCACCGCACTGCGGTTGTCAGCTCCCACCGGGATTGGCCGCAGAACCGGGGCGTCCGGGGCCAGCGCAAAACTGCCGCTGCGGGCCGTGCCGATGATGAGCGTGCCATCGCCCAACTGCAGCAGACTTTGCACCTGCACTCGATCCGACGGGTCGCTGGCGGCACCCAAACTACTGATGCGATCGAAGGATTCTGCGTTGGGTCTGCGCACACTGAGCCCACCCCAACTGCCCACCCACAGATTGCCCCTTACATCCACCAGCAGCGCCGTGATGTGATCGTCATCGACATCGCCGGCGCCACCGAAACGCTGGCGATAGTGCCTGATGCCGGTCTCGCCGGGCGGCCAGTAATCCAGCCCCTCACGGGTACCGATCCAGACTCCGCCGCCAGCGTCTTCGGCCAGCGCACGGACGGTATTGCTGGACAAGCCATCGGCCGCAGCGCGCACCCGCGTGACCCGGGCACCGTTGGCATCCAGCACCGCCACACCGTCGGCATTGGTCCCGATCCACAAGCGTCCATCACTGCCACTCAGCAGTGAACGCACGAAATCGCCGGCCAGCGAGCGGGCGTCGCCATCGTCGCCAGCAAAGCTCCGGAATCGATAACCGTCGTAGCGCAACAGGCCCGCAGGCGTCCCTATCCAGATGAAACCGGACTCATCCTGCGCCAGAGCAGAAACATTGTTGTCGGGAATCGATTCGCCATCGCCCACCGTCTCGAAGTACGGGGCGAGTTGCGGAACGGCATGCGCGCGGCATGCCAACAGTAGACAGGAGACAGCAAGCAGTCTGGCGAGATTGCGCATGGCCGCATCGTAGTCACCACGGCGACCGGACGCCAGCATCTGGCGCTGCAAGCAGAACGACAATTGTCAATCAGCGATGCACGTTCACCTGCGGGCTTTCCAGCGTTCGCGGGACGTGCCACGATCAAGGCGTTGCCAGATATCCGGGATATGCACGTGCCCACGACCAATCAGTTCATCGTCATCGGATTCATCCTGTCGCTGGTGGTCGGGGTCGTCGCCGGTAATACCAGCACAGGTTTCTCGATCGCAGTCGCTGCCAGCACCTTCGGCAGCATGGCCTCGGTATTGGCGCTGGTGCTGGTGTGGCTGGGCCTGCAGGCACAAACCCGGGAACTGGCCCTGCAGCGCGAGGAAATCCGCATGCAGCGCGAGCAGATGGCGAAAGCCGCGAGGCTGTCCCAGCGCAACAGCAATGCCGTCGAGCAGATCCCTGACTTCATGTACGCAGCCGACGATCCGCGACTGTTCCTGCGTCCGGAGAGTTCGATGGGCGATTCGGCGATCGTATTGGTGCTCAAGAACAACGGTGCCCAGATCTGGGGCGTGTCGCTGTACTGGCACTATCAGGACCGCATGCACTTCATCGACGAGACCCACCCCACCCTCGTCACCGGCGGCGAAATCATCGCCTTCATCCAGCGCAATGAGTTGCCGGAACAGTTCGGCGTGACCGTCTCCTACACCAAGCGCACCGGCGAAGAGCAGGAAGAGCGCTGGTCGATCACCGAGGATTCGGCCGGTTTCGACTGCACCTACGACGGCAAGGTCAGCGCCGACCCCGAGCTCAGCGCCGACGCCCGACACACGTTGCGGCGCTGATCTCCGGCACAGCCGGGAACAGCCTGGAAGCCCTAGTATTCTCAAGCGCTGGGCAGAAATTCCGCCCCTGTCCACTGTCCGAGAGCTCGGAGCGACCATGATTTACCCGAACTTGACCGCAATGTCCGAGGAGCGGGGGCAACGACTGTTGTTTCTGTTACTGCTGGGTACGGTGTTGTGCTGGCTCGTGGCATTCACCGCTGTCGGTTACCCATGGTCGATGGTCGGACTGACCATGACCGACTCGCTCAAGTACTTCTGGATGGCCCAGGGACTTCATTCCGGCGCTGTTGATTCACTGGCGCAGCACGGCCAGACGATATTGAGTGAAACCCGGTTTCCGCCGGGTTACCCCTTGTTCCTTTCCCTGTTCGGGCCTGACCCCAGCCCCGCCGGCATGCGCGCGGCAAATTTCGGCCAGTGGCTGACGGTATTGCTGGCGCTGGCGACAAGCTGGCGCTTCTACCGACAATCGCTCGGGGCTGGCGCCGCAGCAATTGCCGCCTTCGCCTTCACCCTGGCGATGCCTTGGGTCTATCCATGGTCCTTTGACCTGATCTCCGAGCCGCTGTTCGTGGCATTGCTGCTGACGATATGTGTGCTCGCGGAGCAACGGCCTTCCGCGCGCAGCTCTTATTTCATGTGCCTGCTCTTCGGTGCGCTTTGTCTGACCCGGAGCATCGGCTATCCACTGCTGCTGGTGCTCGCCTACTGGCTCTGGAATGGCTCCAGGTCAATCCCGCGCGTGCTTGCCGGCATGGCCATCGCGATGGGGCCGATTGTGGCCTGGAAGATCTTTCAATGGACTCAAGGCAGAGCGGGCGCCGACAGTTATCTGCTCTGGCTACTTTGGGAACTGCGAGGTCTGGCCAACAATCCCTGGGATATTCTTTGGCCGCAATGGTCCAAGTTCGCAGCTGCGTTTACCCCGATGGGCTGGCACCAGGGCGTACGCATTGCGCTGGGATCGGCACTGCTGATCTGCGCCTTGATCCAGATCGCTCCACGCGCAAGAAAGAAAGACAGCACAGCTCTGATCGCGGCCACGCTTTTCCTCGTTCTGCTGAGCTGGCCCTATCCGTTGCACTTTGACCGTCTGGTGGCGCCGTTGGCGCCCTTCATCCTGAGCTATGCACTGCTGCCCTTCGCGGCCTCGTGCAGGGCATCACAGCCCCCATCCGCGCAATCCCCTGTCGCTGCCGCCAGTGCCGGCAAGGCAATTGCGGCTGTCGTTCTGGCCGTCGCCGCGCTCGCCACCACCTGGGGCCTGGCCATCGCCCCAATGGTCGCCAGCTCCCGGGCTCAACTCCCGGAATTCGAAAGATCATTCCTGCGCAGTACACTCGCCACCATGAATACGGAGCAGGCCCCCAAGACCATCGAACGCCTGGCGCGGACGCTGGATGTTGCGTCACAACTGGACACACTGGTGCCACCTGGCGAGTGCATCTACACCACCTCGCCTGACTTCATCGCGCTGCGCAGTACCAGAAAACTCATCGACAGCCCGGTACCATTCAACTGGTCGCGCGGACCATGCAAATACGCGCTGGCAATCTCGATCTGGGACGGCTCCCATGTTGGCGGTCCCGGGTACCCGATGCAGCAGGGTGGACTCAGCTACCGCATGGTCGCCCAATGGAAGTTGCCCAGCGACACCGACGCCATAGGCACCCTGATGCGGCAACCCGCTGCCGAGCCAGGAAAAGCAGATTAGTGGCCACCTTGCCACTCCGGGCCCACGGCCGAGGTTTCGCACGGTAGAAGCACAGGCCGCATCGCTGCTTGGCGTTGGCAAACTTCAACCCCGACCCACAAAAAAGCCCAGACCATCACTGGCCCGGGCTTCGTATTTGGCGGAGAGACAGGGATTCGAACCCTGGATGGGTGTTTTGCACCCATACTCCCTTAGCAGGGGAGCCCCTTCGGCCTCTCGGGCATCTCTCCGTGATCGTCAGGATTCGGCGTCTGTTGAGGGGACATCGCCCTCGGTGCCGTCTTCCTTGCGAATTCTTTGGTAAATCTCTTCGCGATGTACTGCGACATCCTTCGGCGCGTTGATACCGATACGCACCTGATTGCCTTTAACACCAAGCACCGTCACCGACACCTGATCACCGATCATCAGGGCTTCGCCGACGCGACGCGTCAAGATCAGCATCCATTCCTCCTGCCGCCACCCCGGAGACTACCCAGGATATCGTGAGTGCCAAGAAGCGCACCCGTAACTGTCCCTGTCACAACGCGCGTGACCATTCCTGTCTGCGCGAAACGCGAATGGTAGCGTAGTCGGGGGACCAAGAGCAATGCCATTGGCGGTCCAGGTGAACTTGGGGCCGGGCACAGCTGCTGACAGACCCAGGGAGACCGCGCAGTGCCGGCCACTGCCGTGGAGGGCGCCGCGCCGCGGCGGCGCCTTGTACAGACCGACCCAAGGTCAAGAACGGCCGCGCAGGCGCGCGGCCCTCCTCAAGTTGCTCCGAGCCACGTGATTCGTTCAAGGCCCGTGCGCAATGTCCGCACGACAAGCGTGCTCTCCGTGAACCCGTGTCGCAGGTTGTTGATGCGTCATTGCGAGGAGCGCAGCGACGAAGGAATCCAGTGCTTCTGAGAATGGGTGTCTGGATTGCTTCCCCCGGATCACGTCCGGGGTCGCAATGACGCCGGGGGTTCATGGCCCGTGCGCAATGTCAGCACGACAAGGGTGCTTGAAATGACCTCTCCCCTGCAGATTACAGCTTGCTGCCTACAAACTCCGGCAGCGCCCTGAGTGCGGCTTGCAGTTCCGGAATGTCATTGCAGCCGCCCTGGGCCATGTCGGGGCGACCACCACCCTTGCCACCGGCCTGGGAGGCCACGTGCGCCAGCACTTCGCCGGCCTTGATGCGCCCAAGCGCGCTGCCGCTGACGCCGGCAATGAGGGTGGACTTGCCGTCCTGCGCAGAGGCGAGCACAACCACGGCGTCGCCGAGCAACTGCTTGAGCTTGTCGAGCATCTCGCGCAGTACCTTGGCATCGATGCCTTCCAGCCGCGCTGCCAGCACGCGGATATCGGCCACGGCCACGGCGCCGGACACCATGTCGTCCACGGATGCGCTGGCGGCCTTGGACTTCATCGCCGCCAGTTCTCGCTCGTCGCGCTTGATGCGCTCCAGCAAGGCCTGCACCTTGGCGACGACCTGATCGCCGCCGCCGAGCACGCCGGCCAGTTCACGCAAGCGTTGTTCCTGCTCCTGCACGTAGGCCACGGCCACGGCGCCGGTGATCGCCTCGATGCGGCGCACGCCGGAGGAAATGCCGGTTTCGCTCAAGATCTTGAACAGACCGATGTCGCCAGCGCGGGAGACATGGGTGCCACCACAGAGCTCGGTGGAGAAATCACCCATCTTCAGCACCCGCACATGGTCGCCATACTTCTCGCCGAAGAGCGCCATGGCGCCGAAATCGAGGGCTTCCTGCATGCCCATGTGATGCACTTCAGCCTCGGAATTGGCGCGAATCTGCTCATTGACCCGATTCTCGATACGCTGCAGTTGCTCGGGCGCAATCGGCTGGAAGTGGGAGAAATCGAAGCGCAGGCGATCGGGCGCCACCAGACTGCCCTTCTGCTGCACGTGATCGCCCAGTTCCTCGCGCAACGCCGCATGCAGCAGGTGCGTGGCGGAATGATTGAGGACGATGGCGCTGCGGCGCTCGTGATCGATCCTGGCGCTGACAGTGTCGCCGACGCGGAGCACGCCGGCGTCGAGCTGACCCAGGTGGCCGTGGAAAACCGCCGCCAGCTTGATGGTATCGGCCACGGCGAAGACGCCGTTCTCGGCACTGAGCTGGCCCTGATCGCCCTGCTGACCGCCACTCTCGGCGTAGAAAGGCGTGCGATCCAGGATGATCAGCGCTCGATCACCGCCGACAATCTGATCTCGGACCTGTCCGTCGACCAGTATGCGCAACACCCTGGCCTGCTCGATCGCCTCATCGTGATAGCCGCAGAACTCGGTGGCCGGCAGACCGGCTACGTGCTCGGCCGTGACCTGCACGCCGCCGCCGAACTGGCTGGCGCTGCGAGCGCGGTCGCGCTGGGCAGTCATGGACTGCTCGAAGCCGTCCATGTCCACCGCCATGCCGCGCTCGCGCGCCACGTCGGCGGTCAGATCGACCGGAAAGCCATAGGTGTCATACAGACGGAAAGCATCGGCCCCGGGAATCTGCCCGGTGTTCTTCGCCGCGATCTGCTCGAAGACCTTCATGCCGCTGTCGAGGGTCTCGGCAAAGCGCTCTTCTTCGGCGGCCAGTACCTGATCGACCAGATTGGCCTTGGCCGCCAGTTCCGGATAGGCCTGTCCCATCTGCGCCACCAGCGGCGCCACCATGTGGTGGAAGAAGGCCTTGCGCACGCCCAGCTTCCAGCCATGGCGCAGCGCCCGGCGGATGATCCGGCGCAGCACATAGCCACGGCCTTCATTGCCGGGCAACACGCCATCGACGATCAGGAAGGCGCAGGCGCGGATGTGATCGGCAATGACCCGCAGCGAGGCATTGGCCAGATCGTCGGTGTCGGTCAACCTGGCAGCCTGCGCGATCAGCGCCTGGAACAGATCGATCTCGTAATTGGAATGCACGTGCTGCAGCACTGCTGCCAGCCGCTCCAGACCCATGCCGGTATCGACGCAGGGGCTGGGCAAGGGTGCCATGCGGTACTCGGTGAGCGTGTACTTGAGCTCCCCATCGGCGCCGCGTGCGGCCACCGGCGGCTGCACCACCTTGCCATCGGCCAGTGCCTGCGCATAGGCGGCGCGGGCGGCCTCGCCGCTGGTGTATTCGGTACTGCCGCTGACCGAGCGGTCGTACTGCATGAACACCAGATTCCAGATCTCGATATAGCGATCGCCGTCTTCGTCGGGTGAGCCCGGCGGGCCTCCGGCAATCTCGGCGCCGTGGTCAAAGAAGATTTCCGAGCACGGACCGCAGGGGCCGGTGTCGGCCATCTGCCAGAAGTTGTCGGAGGCAAAGGGTGCGCCCTTGTTGTCGCCGATGCGCACGATGCGCTCGGCCGGCACGCCGATTTCCTGGTTCCAGAGCTCATAGGCTTCGTCGTCGGTGGCGTAGACCGTCACCCAGAGCTTGTCGGCGGGCAAGCCGTAGACACCGGTGAGCAGCTCCCAGGCGTAGTGGATGGCATCACGCTTGAAATAGTCGCCGAAGCTGAAATTGCCGAGCATCTCGAAGAAAGTGTGATGCCGCGCCGTGTAACCGACGGCGTCCAGATCGTTGTGCTTGCCGCCGGCACGCACGCAGCGCTGCGAGGAGGCAGCGCGGGTGTAGTCGCGCTTTTCGGCGCCGAGGAAAGTGTCCTTGAACTGGACCATGCCCGAATTGGTGAACAGCAGGGTTCCGTCACCACCCGGCACCAGCGAACTTGATGGCACGTGCCGATGCCCCTTGCCGACGAAGAAGTCGATGAAGGCCTGACGAATCTGGTTGGTGGTTTGCATCGGATAGGACCCTGAGTTTGAGCGCACGCAGCTAACCCCGGAATCTAACCTGTCCGGGGTCGAGACTGCACTCTTGAAGGCATCGGTACTGGTGGGCCGCGAACGAATTTGCGGGTTCGGAGCGGCTTGCAGGAGGGACGCGCGCCTGCGCGGCCGCTCTTGATCTTCACGCTGCGGCAAGCGGCGCCGCAGCGCTGCGCCCTCCAAAGCAGCGGACTGCCGCGCGACAAAAGCCCTCCCGCAAGAGAGCTGCCTACGGGTAGGAGCGACCTCGCGTCGCGACTGCCCTGCCAGGTGCCTTCGCGGAAACCAGGAATTGCAGGCAACTGACACATAAAGCAGGACGCAAAGGTCGCGAAGGAAAAGCAGAAAGGACGCTAAGAAAAGCTGTCCAGATGGGTTGCTGTCTTTCGAGATAGCGCATTGCAGGGCAGCCGCGCCAGTGGGTAGCTCTCTGTAGGAGCGACCTTGCGTCGCGACAAACGTGTTGCGCCAGGGCGTCACCGGTCGCGCCGTGAAGGCGCTCCTACGAAAAGCCGGACCTGTTGAAGCGCCCTCGCGGCGCGACCGTGGTTCATCGGTCTGCGGCAGTATTGAATGGTGACGCGATCCTGGTCACCAAAGCCTCCAACGCGGAGTGCGCAGAGGGCCGCAGATAAGGCAGAGGAAATCTGATCCCGGCTTGGTCTTGCTCTTCTTCGCGTCCTTTCTGCTTTTCCTTCGCGTCCTTCGCGTCCCGCTCTTGGCCGAGGTCGCGCCGCAAGGGCGCTCCTACGCCGAGTTGCTCACGCCAGGCAGGGCCTTGTGGATGGTCTGGGTATCGTAGCCTCTGGACTGCAGAAAGCGCGCCCGCCTGGCCCATTCCTTGTAGTCGGCGGGTGCCGTGGCGCCGAACTTGCGTTCTGCCACTGCACGGGCCTGTTGTATCCAGTTGATGGCCTCGTCGTCATCGCCGGTCATGGCCGAATCCGCGGGCAGGCCCGCTTGCTGCAGGGACTGGCGGATGCGTGCCGGACCATGGCCTCGGCGCAGCCCGCTGGCGATGCGGGCGCGGCTCGCGCGCTCGTCACTCACCAACCCTGCCTCGATCATGGCATCGAGCGCTGCGCGAATTTCATCAGCCGGGTAATCCCGCTGACCGAGCTTCTGTTCCAATTCCATGCGCGAATGTTCGCGCATGGCCAGCAAGGCCACGGCCGCAGCGTAGGCACTGCGGCGCGGCTTCCTGTCTTCCGACTCAGCCTTCATCCGCGCTGGCGACAGCCACGGCCGGTGCGCCGAGATCCAGCAGCTTTTCGCGGATGCGGGTCTCGATCTCCTGGGCCATCTCCGGATGTTGCTTCATGTACAGGCGCACATTGTCCTTGCCCTGACCGATGCGCTCGCCGTTGTAGCTGTACCAGGCGCCGGATTTCTCGACGATGTTCTGGGCCACGCCCATCTCGATGATCTCGCCCTCGCGGGAAATGCCCTCGCCGTAGAGAATCTCGAACTCGGCCTGGCGGAACGGCGGTGCCATCTTGTTCTTGACCACCTTGACGCGGGTTTCCGAGCCGATCACCTCATCACCGCGCTTGACCGATCCGGTGCGGCGGATGTCCAGGCGCACCGAGGCATAGAACTTCAATGCGTTGCCGCCGGTGGTGGTTTCCGGGCTGCCGAACATGACGCCAATCTTCATGCGGATCTGGTTGATGAAGATCACCAGGCAGTTCGAGCGCTTGATGTTGCCGGTGAGCTTGCGCAACGCCTGACTCATCAGACGCGCCTGCAGGCCGACGTGGGAATCGCCCATTTCGCCCTCGATTTCGGCCTTCGGCACCAGGGCTGCGACCGAGTCGACCACGACCACATCGATGGCGTTGGAGCGCACCAGCATGTCGGTGATCTCCAGGGCCTGCTCGCCGGTATCAGGCTGCGACACCAGCAGATCGTCGACATTCACGCCGAGCTTCTCGGCATAGGTGGGATCAAGCGCGTGTTCGGCGTCGACAAAAGCCGCGGTGCCTCCGGCGCGCTGAGCCGCCGCCACCACCTGCAGGGTCAGCGTGGTCTTGCCCGAAGATTCTGGTCCGTAGATCTCCACCACACGGCCACGCGGCAAACCGCCGATGCCGAGCGCCACGTCCAGCCCCAGCGAACCGGTCGAAATGGCCTCAACCGCATCGGAGGTGCGATCGCCCATGCGCATCACGGTGCCTTTGCCGAACTGTTTCTCGATCTGCGAAAGTGCAGCCGATAGCGCACGGCGCTTGTTGTCGTCCATGTTGATGTCCTCGAAAGCGAAAGGTATGGGCCGGCTTTATGGGGCCGCCGTGTCTCAGCAACTGAGATTCGGCACCGGATGGATCAATGATGCCATAGCGACCGCATCGGCTCTGTCAGAATGCTTCGCTAGGTGTTGTCAGAATTTTCTGTAATCCTGCCAGCGCGACGGCCACAGTCTGTCGCCGTACGGCGTTGCGATCGCCTTGCAGATGAACAACTTGCGTGATCGGCGGGTGATGGCCCCTGCCCCAGGCCAGCCACACCGTGCCCACCGGCTTGCCCGGCGTACCGCCACTGGGGCCGGCAATGCCGGTGATCGCCACCGCGACATTGGCGCGACTGCGCGAGAGTGCGCCGCGGACCATTTCGACCACCACCTCCTCACTGACGGCACCATGCTGTTCCAGGGTGACGCGCGAGACGCCCAGCATCGATTCCTTGGCCTCGTAGCTGTAGGCCACAAAACTGCAATCGAACCAGTCCGAACATCCGGCGACTTCGGTGACGACCTTGGACAACCAGCCCCCGGTGCAGGATTCTGCTGCGGCCAGTTTCATTCGCCGGGCCAGCAGCAAGCGTCCGATTTCGGCGCCGGCATCGTGCAGAGCTTGTTCGTCGGAAGCGGGCGAATGCACGGGCTGGTGTCCTGAAGATGATCAAGTCCGCAAAGATACCTTGGGACAAGGCTTCGGGTGCGGCATTGCGCTTCCTTGTTTGCCTTCCGCACCGACTGATCGGATCCTGGCCTCAGGCGCAGACCGAAAAACCCGGTTTCAGACCAGAACTTGCCGCGTACGTGCGAGAAAGGCGTGGATTTCCTGCTCGGTACGGGTGTCGATCATGTAAACCGGGCGCTTACCGTTGGGACATGGCAGGCTGGGCGTGGTGCCGAACAAGCGGCAGATCAGCGGCCTTTCGGCATAAACCTCGCAACCCCGCGCGCCCAGATGCGGACAGCTGAGCTCAGCCAGGGCCCGGTCGTGCTCGGCCTCGGTCTTGACTGGCAGGCGCGCCATTTCCTCCGACGAGGCCGTCACCGGGCCGCAACAGTCATGGCAGCCGACGACACAGGTGAAGGTCGGAATCCGCGCTCTCAGCGCGTTGATCTTGCGGTCGTTGGGGGTCAACGGTGGGCTCGGCATGGGGCCAACTTGCAGTGTAGCGCACAGCGCCGGGGTGGTCGCTGCGGAGCATCCCTGGCCTGAGGAATGATTTGCAGACTCTGGCCACATCGCAGACAGGAAGGGCGGCCAATGGCCGCCCCGGGTGTATCTCGATCGCCTTCGGTGGAAACCGGGCTGGCGCCGGGTTTCCACCTCAGGTCAGGCAAGCTCAGGCCTGGCGGCGGACCGCGACGAAGCCGAGCAGTTCGCTGTCGCCCCAGGTGGGACAAGGTCTGGCGCATCAGGCTCCCGGGGACGGCAATTGCCGACGATCATGGTTTGTTCGCCGTGCAATCCTGAATCCACTGAGAAGCACCACGCGACAGCTTTGATCAAAACCGTCCCGCCTGAAAGTCCTCGACCGCCTGGATGATCTCCTGACGGGTGTTCATCACGAAGGGGCCATAACGGGCCACCGGCTCACGCAGGGGCTGTCCTGCGACCAGAATGGCGCGGGTGTCTTCACGAGTGGCGCGCAGGCGCACTACCTCACCCACCGACAGAACTCCCAACTGGCGCGCCGTGAGCGCTGAGACTGCCATGTCGGATTCCACCTCCAGCCCACCCTCGTAGACATAGATGAAGGCATTGTGGGCATATGGCAGAGACTGCTCGAAACGGGCACCTTCGGCCAGGTGCAGATCCAGGTACACCGGCGCCGTGGCCGGCTGCTCGATCGGGCCGCTGACGCCCGACACCTGCCCGGCTATGACCTTCACGCGCACGCCAGGCGCCGCTTCCACCAGCGGAATCTGCTCTGGACCGTATTCCTGGTAGCGCGGCTCGCTCATCTTCAGCCGTGCCGGCAGATTGATCCACAACTGGAAGCCGCGCATCCGCCCTTCTTCCTGCTCCGGCATTTCCGAGTGCACCAGCCCGCGCCCGGCGCTCATCCACTGCACTGATCCCGGCACCAGCAGCCCGGAGTTGCCATGGTTGTCGCGATGGCGCATGCGCCCATCGAGCATGTAGGTCACAGTCTCGAAGCCGCGGTGCGGGTGATCGGGAAAGCCGGCGATGTAATCCTCGGGCTGATCGGTGCCGAATTCGTCCAGCATCAGGAAAGGATCCAGTTCCATCAGCTGCGGCGATCCGATCACCCGGGTCAACTTGACGCCGGCGCCATCGGAGGTGGCCATACCGCGGATGGTTTTCAGCAGATGACGGGCACTCATGATCGGAACTCCGGTAAATGGTGTCTGGAAACGCGATGCCCGCGGCGAACCCGACCGACTCAGGCGGCTAGCGCCAAGCTGGCCGGAACTGCGCGCAGGGCGTCCCTGAGGGCTGCTGCGCGCAAATCCGAGCGCGCCAGACCCTGGGCACGCACCACCCGCACGTCGCTGATGCCGAGGAAGTTCAGCACAAAACGCAGATAGGATTCGTGATGTTCGCTGGGGCCACCCAGTTCATGCACCCCGCCCTGGGTAATCGCCAGGATGGCCACCTTGCCCTTGGCCAGACCTTCAGGTCCGGTGGCGGTGTAGCGAAAACTCTTGCCGGCGATGGCAACACGATCGATCCAGGCCTTGAGCGTCGATGGAATCGAAAAGTTGTACATCGGCGCGCCGATGACCAGCACGTCGGCCTCGAGAAAATCATGGAGAGCACGCTCGGATCGAGCCGCCTCGGTGGCATCCAGCTTCGCCAGAGATCCGGCACTCAGGTGAGGCAGCGGCTCGGCCTCCAGATCCAGCCGCGTCACTTGCAAGCCGGCGGTCTGCAGTTTCAGGCGATTGACGATCTCGGCGGTCAGCGCGCGACTGGCGCTGTGGTCACCGAGAATGCTGGAATCGATGTGCAAGAGTTTCATGCTGGTCTCCGAAAAATGGCGGAAGTCCGCCTGGAGATTGATGCTATTACTGCCGCCAATGATTGATAATAAGGCGACAACGAGATTCAGTGTTCCACATTTGACACCATTGCTCGAGTGACCGCCAAGGCCAGACCATGATCCCAGCCGCCAGTCTCGATGATCTCTATTACTACGCCATGGTGGTCAGACACGGCGGCTTTGCCGCGGCCGGACGGGCCATCGGCACGCCGAAGTCGCGGCTCTCGCGGCACGTCAATGCGCTGGAAGAAAAGCTGGGCGTGCGCCTGCTGCAACGTTCCACGCGGCGTTTTGTGGTCACCGAGACAGGACAGCAACTGTATCGGCATTGCGAAGCCATGCTCACCGAGGCCGAGGCGGCGCTGGATATCGCCGCCATGGCGCGCGCGCAGCCGCGGGGTCGTATCCGGGTGGCCTGTCCCGTTGGCGTGGCCAGCGACATGCTGGCACCGGTTCTGCCCCGCTTCATGGTCCGATATCCGGACGTGCGTGTGGAACTGGAGGTCAGCAACCGACGCGTGGACGTTATCGGCGAGGGCTTCGATCTCGCCCTGCGGGTCAGACATCAACCCAGCGGCGAGGACGGACTGGTGATGCGCAGCTTCGCCGAACTCTGCGAGTTGCTGGTCGCCAGTCCCGCCTATCTGGCGGCCAATGGTGCCCCCAGGCAGCCACAGGACCTGGCCGGACACCAGACCCTGAGCTTCGAAGGCAGCACCGAGCGCCACTACTGGGAGTTGCGCGGCCCCAGGGAAGAGAACGTGCGCATCGAACACCAGCCGCGCCTGATCTGCCACAACTTCCAGGTCTTGCTTGACGCTGCAGTCGCTGGCCTGGGCATTGCCCTGATCCCTGAAAGCGCGGCGCGCGAGGCCATCGCCCGGGGTGATCTGGTGTCCGTGTTGCCCGGCTGGTCGCTGCCGCAGGGCATTTTCCATGCGGTGTTTCCCCACCGACGCGGACTGCTGCCCGCGGTCCGAGGCTTCATCGACTTCCTGGTGGAGACCATGCCGTCGGCGGCGCTCTGAGCTGGTATTCGGCAACAGCGAAACCCGAGCTGTGGGAGCGGAATCATCCGCGACTGTTCTCGTCGGTGGCTTGAAGAGACAGTCGCGGATGAATACCCTCCCACATAAGGCGACATCCAGCCACGATCCGGACCAACACCAGTTGATGGATGCGGGTAGGCTATTACCGAACTGACTGACTACGGAACGCCCCCATGAGCGAGTCTTCCAAAGCCGCAGTGCGCCTGACCCACCACATTCTGATCGGTCTGGTGCTGGGTGCGCTGGTGGGTGCCCTCCTGAATCAGCTCAGCCCGGCCCTGCCGTGGCTGCAGACCTATGTGACCGCGGGAATCCTCAAGCTGATTGCCGATCTGTTCCGTAACGGCTTGATGTTGCTGGTGGTTCCGCTGGTGTTCTTTTCGCTGACCTCGGGGGTGGCCTCGCTCGGTTCACCCTCGCAGCTGGGCCGACTCGGCCTCAAGACCATCGGCCTGTACATCCTGACCACGGTGATGGCCGTCACCATGGCGCTGGCGCTGGCGGTGTGGATTCAGCCCGGCTCGGGCCTGGCCGAACTGGCCGCGACCTTCGAACCGCCGGTGGCGCCGCCATTGGCCGACGTCATTTCCAACATGGTGCCGCGCAATCCGGTGCAGGCCATGGCCGAAATGCAGATGCTGCAGATCATCGTCTTTGCGGTGCTGCTGGGCCTCGCCATCACCATGGCCAAGGACGCCGGCCAGCGTGCCGCCGGCATGATCGAGGACTGGAACACGGTGGTGCTGCAACTGGTGACCATCGTCATGAAGTTCGCTCCGATCGGCGTGTTTGCCTTGCTGGCTCGGGCCGTGGCCGAATTTGGCTTCGACACCTTGAAGAAACTGGCGGTGTATTTCGCGCTGGTGCTGCTGGCCCTGGCGCTGCATCTGTTCGTGATCCTGCCGACACTGCTGAAGCTGGTGGCGCGTCTGAATCCGCTGATCTGGCTGCGCAAGATGTCCGAGGTCTGGCTGTTCGCCTTCTCCACCTCGTCCAGCAACGCCACGCTGCCGGTGAACCTGCGGGTCTGCGAGGAGCGCCTGGGCGTCTCCAACCGCGTGGCGGCGTTCTCGATTCCGCTGGGCGCCACCATCAACATGGATGGCACGGTGATCATGCAGGGCATCGCCACGGTGTTCATCGCCCAGCTCTACGCCGTCGATCTCAGCCTGGCGCAGTTGCTGACCGTAGTCGCCATGGCCACGCTGGCCGCGGTAGGCACCGCCGGCGTACCCAGCGCCGGGATGATCATGCTGGCCTCGGTGCTGGCCCAGGTCGGCCTGCCGGTGGAGGCCATCGGCATCATCCTCAGCGTGGATCGACTGCTGGACATGGCGCGCACACTGGTCAATACCTCCGGCGATGCCGCAGTGGCCTGCATCGTGGCCCAGAGCGAGGGTGAGCTGGATCTTGCCGTCTACAACGGCGAGTAGGCTGCACGAGATGGTCAGAGACCTCAGCCAACGGGTCCTGGCGGCGCTGATGGCGCTGCTGGCGACGCTGGCGAGTGCCGCGGCGCAATCCCCATCTTCGATCACGCTGCAACCAGGTGAGTACCTGTGGCTACCGGAACTGGCGGGCGCAGGCCCGGTGGTGATGCTGGTGAGCCTGCCGCAGCAACTGGCCTTCGTCTACCGCAACGGCGTGCGTATCGGGATCACGACCATCAGTAGCGGGCGCCCCGGATACGAGACACCCACCGGCGTCTTCAGGATCCTGCAGAAGCGCCGCGAGCACTATTCGAACCTCTATGACAGCGCGCCCATGCCCTACATGCAGCGGCTGACCTGGGACGGGGTGGCGCTGCACGCCGGGCATATCACCGGCGCACCGGCCTCGCACGGGTGCATACGCCTGCCCGAGACTTTTGCCCGCAAGCTCTTCGAGCTGACCACGACCGGCATGATCGTGGTTGTGGCCGATCGCGAAGTGCCGGCTCCGGTGCTGGCCTACCCGGGATTCCTGGCGCCGGTCGAACCGGAGTCAGGGCTCAGCCTGAACCGGCTGGGCAGCGCCGACGAGGGCTATCTGTGGCAACCCGAGCGGGCACCCGAGGGGCCCTTGTCGATCATCATCAGCAGCGCCGATCAGGCTTTGGTGGTGTCGCGTCAGGGCGTGGAAATCGGGCGCTCGGACTTGCGCATTCCGGCCGACGTGCACTTCGGACTGCACGCCTTCGTGATGCTCGAGGGCCACGACGACCAGCCCCACCCGCTGCTGGCAGGACGCCAGGCGCATCGCTGGCAGTCGCTGACCCTGCCCGACCACAACCCGCCCGGGCATCGCGAGTTTGACATCGAGACCGTCCAGGGCCTGGGACTTTCGCCCGACTTCGTGGCGCTGCTGGACGCTGCGCTGCTGCCAGGCACCACCGTCGTCGTGACCGATGAACCGCTGGGTACTGACAGCGCCCAGGTGCCAGCCTTGTTGCGTACAGATGAAGCGGAAAATCCCGGTCCGGTGCCTCCGGGCTGAAGCTCGGTTACTCTTGCCGGCCTATGACCCCACTGATTCCTATTGCGGCATGGGCGCTGCTGCTGCAGGCCAGCGCTGTCCCAGCTGCCACCGATCTGGCTTCGCAACTGGCGAGGGCCGCGCGCGGCGCCGACCCCGCGGTCATCCGGCTGGCGCTGGCAGCGCGCGCCTGTGCTCTGGAATCTGGAGCCATCGAGTCCGACGCCCGCCTGACCCTGATCGACTATTCCAGACCGTCGACGGAAAAGCGCCTGTGGGTCTTTGATCTGCAAAGCGCGCGGGTGCTCTATGCCGAGCACGTTGCCCATGGCCGCAGCAGCGGCGAGAACATGGCGCGGTATTTCTCCAATGCCAACGGCAGCCACCAGACCAGCCTCGGACTGTTCCGAACCGCCGAGACCTATCAGGGCGGCAATGGCTATTCGCTGCGCATGGACGGGCTGGAGCCTGGCATCAATGACCAGGCACGGCCGCGCCAGATCGTCATGCACGGCGCGCCCTATGTGAATCCGGAGATGGCCCTGCGCCAGGGCCGACTGGGGCGCAGCTACGGCTGCCCGGCCGTGCGTCCGGCGGTTGCCAAGCCCCTGATCGACAGCATCAAGGATGGGCAACTGCTGTTTGCCTACTATCCGGACACGGACTGGCTCACCCAGTCGCGTTTTCTGAAATGCGAAACGGCGCATTCGGATCTGGCGGCGCTGCCCGGCCGCGGCGAGCGGACCAGCGCTGCGCCCTGAGGCTGGGTAGCTGGACCCAGCCTTTGCGGCTTGATGTAGCCCGAAGTGCGCGCAGCGCTCTCCGGGCGGTGACGCGCAAGAGCCCCGGCGAGCTGCTGCGCGGCATACCGGCCCACGCCCTTGACCCGGCTGACTGCGGAAGAAGCGTCCAGACAAGTCTGGACCTACAAGAGCCAGAAGCCGGCGTCATTGCGACCCCGGACTTGATCCGGGGGAAGCAATCCAGACGCATATCCGCACAAGCTCTGGATTGCTTCGTCGCTGCGCTCCTCGCAATGACGCTTCGACGACTTGCGAAACGGGTTCTGGGAAATCGACGATGGCGCCCGACCACCACTCCCCTCTCCATCAACGCTCGGTACGCCAGCTTGCCGACATCTTCTGTTCGGTACCGCTGATGCCTTCCAGCTCGATGTTCTCGGTGAGCCGGTAGCGCAGGATGACCAGTTGGGTGGCGTTGAGCAGGCTGGTGCCGTAGCCGACGAAGAAGCGCGGCGAGATGTACTTGCCGACCACCAGCGCCGAGCCGATGGCGGCGCCGAAACTCTCGACGCCGGCGGAAACGCCGATCTTCTGACCGATGCTGCCGGCCACCAGACCGCCGCCGGCTGACTGCAGCGCGCTGGCGTACTCGCCCACCTGCTGTCCGTCGGAGCCGCTGGCCGTGGCCAGGGGCCGGCCGAGCACCAGATAGGACACCGTTTCCGACTGATCCAGCGAGGGATCGGAATACAGACGAACCGCAGGCCTTCGGGCATTGCCGCGCACCTGTACGCCTACCCGCTGGCGGTCGATTTTCTTGACCGCGAGGATGTCCAGGCTGGGATTGTCGGCGCGACCCGTGAAGCCAAGGCGACCCCGCTCGATATCCAGTTTCTGACCGTAGGAGCTGTAGATGCCCCTGACCAGCATCTCGCCCTGCGCCTGCACCGGCGTGCCCGGCCGCTGGGTGACGCGGATACCGCCGCTGAGCGAGGCTTCGAGGCCGAATCCGCGCAGATCCACCGCGGAAATGAAGGCCAGGCTGATATCGGCCTTGATCGGCAATGGCGGCGGTGGCGGCGGCGCATCGACAATGACCACATCCTCCGATGCCGGCACCGTCGGCGCGAAGCGGTCCAGATCGATCTTGCCCTCGCGCAACAACACGCCGCCTTCGATCTGGAAACCGTCCTTGTTCTGCTTGATCACGAAATTGCTGTCGCCGATCAGACGCACGGCCGGCAGGTCGACCAGTGCCGCATTGTCACCGCGGATCGTGATCTCGGTGGCGCCTTCCTCGTCGAGGCCGATCAGCCCTTGCAGATGCACACGGCCAGGGGCGATGCCGAGATCACCCTCCAGCCGCAGCAAGCCATCGTTTTCGAACAGCACGGTGAGCGTGCCGTCAGTGGCCTTGAGGCCGGCGGCCGGCAGCTCGAAGCTCAAGGCAGTGGCTTCGAGCTGTCCCTGCAGACTCGATGGCGCTGCCAGTGGTGCCCGCAACTCGCCGGACAGCGCGCCGCGCATGGACTGGACTTCGGCGGTGAGGCCGTCCACCAGACTGAGATCGCTGATGTCCAGATTGGCCACATATGCACCCTCGGCGGTATTCAGGCCGGTGGCGCGCACATTGATCTGGCCATGATCGACCAGATTCAGACGGGCGCTGAATTCGGCGGCGGCGCTGTCGAAACTGGCCAGCCCGTCAAAAGCCAGCGGCTCTTCCAGTTGGGTGGCACCGCGCAGCGTACCGGCCTCGATGCCGAAATCGAGTTTGCCGCCGAACTGGCCCTCGGGATCCAGGCTGAGCTGACCTCCGCCACTGAGCTTGCCGGTCACGGTCCAGTCGCTCGCTGGCGCCCACGCCTGCAATTCGGCCAGCGCCAGTTCGACCAGATCGATGTCGATCAGGGTCTGTTCGGCGCTGCGCTGCAGGCCGATGCAGGCCCGCGCCGGTTTGGCGCTCAGACAGAGCGGCGCCATGCTGGTGGAATCCGCGGCCAGCCGCAGTGCCGCCGGTTCGGCCAGGGACCAGGCTGCGCCATGGATCGGTTCCAGTTCCAGCTTGTCGATCACGCCGGTCCAGACCTCGTCGACCAGCGAGCCGGCCAGACCCAGTTCAATTCTGCCCCGGGCTTCGCTGGCGACCAGCGACAAGCGATGTTCAGCCTGATTACCGCTCAGGCTCAGCTTCAGCGGCTTGATCACGGCACCTTCGCGAGTCAGTTCCGAAGCCGTCAGCTCCAGCGCCCAGCCGCTACCCTTGTCGATTTCGATCAGGCCGCCGCTGATGCCGTTGCTCTCGAAGTCACGCAACTGCAGCGTGGCTTCGGTGGCATCCACCAGATCGGCGTCCAGCCGGGTGCTGATGCGGCCGCTCAGCTTGCCATTCACGGGTGCCAGCAGTGACAGGTCAAAGTCCTTCAGATCGGCACTGATGCCCGCATCCTCAGCCACATTCAAGCCAAGTTGACCCTGGCCCCAGCTCAGGTCCAGCTTCCCGGCCGTGGGACTGGCATCGGTTCCGTCCAGTGTCCCGGTCAGAGCAAGCGCCTGTTCCCGCAGCGTACCCTTGAGATCGATCCCGGTCAGAGACCAATGCGATTCCTCAGCGACCGACACCGATGCATGCAGCTTGACGTCCAGCGCGCCGGGCCAATCCGGCACCAGCAGGGCAGGATCAAGCGCAGCCACAGCCAGGTCGACCTCGATACTGGTGCTGTCTCCCAAGGCAATCTCGCCGGAAAGATCGACCCGACTTCGTTCCCAGCTCAGTTGCGAGGGCGCGATGACGATGCGCTCCGGCGTGCCCGCAGCACTGAGTTCGATGGGCCCGGAGGCCTCTCCCTGATGCCAGCTTCCGGACAGATCCAGCTGCCAGTCGTCGGCCCGACCGCCGAACTTGAGATCGCCGTCCAGACGCGGCGCCGGTTTCGGCACATCGCCACGCCAGTCGCCCAGCCACAGGCCCTTCATCCGGCCCGTGATCTGCCCGGGCCCAGCTTCAGCCGACAGCGGCCAGTAACCGCCGAAGGACAAGCTGCCGATGGCACGTGATTTGAGCTCGGCCCGCTCCAGGTGGACCTGATTGTTCTCGAGTCCGATACCGGCGATGGTCAGATTGAGGGTCTTGCCATCCACGGTGACCGGGCCCTGGATGCCGAGTTTCTCGTTGGCATAGTCGAAACTGAGATCGATATCGAGCATGCGCACCGGCGCGTCCAGGCCGAAACTCTGCAGGTCCAGCGACTGCGCGCCAAAGCGCCCCTGCACACCTGGCGTGTCCAGCGGCTGGGCCAGGTTGGCTTCGAAATTCACTTCGCCGCCGCCTTCCATAGTCAAATCGACATTGACCTCGTCGAGATCGCCGGACAGCGTCAACTTGCCGCGATGGGCGACGGCCGGCAGCGTCCACTCGCCTTCGCTGGCCAATTCACCGGCCCAGTCGGCATTGGTATCGACCGCGGCACTGGTGCGCAGCGCAAATTCACCCTGACTGAGCGCCAGGCCTTCCACCTTCAACTTGCCATCGCGCAAGGCGATTTCGCGTGCTCCGACGGAGAACACCACCGGCGCATCGCCACCGAGATTGATTTCATTCGCCAGCAATTCGATGTTGCGCAGCACCACGTCCACGGGCAGGTCCAGACCACCGGGACGACCCACCGCCCCTGCTTCGGCGTCAGCCGTGCTTTCGCCGGACTCTTCGAAAGTGTAGCGGGCGCCCGAAAGCCGCAGCGATTCCAGACTGAGCTCGCCGCCCAGCAGTGCCCACGGCCGCAGCTGCATGCGCAGCTGGACCGCGCTGATACGCACGCCCGGAGCCTTGATCACCGGTGTATCCAGCTCAAAGCCCTGCGCCAGATTGCCGCGTAGTTGCTGATACTCGATGCTGCCGCCAGCGGCGCCCAACCCGCGCTGCAAGGTCCAGCCCAGTCCGGACTCGGTGTAGAGCAGCCAGTACAGGGCCAGCGACGTCAGCAGCAGCAACAGCGCTGCCGCGATCAGCACCCATTTCAGGATGCGCCGCCTCACAGCTCTGGCCCGATGGTCAGATGCAGGCGTATGCCCGAGCCATCACCGGCCACTGGATGGGCCAGATCCACCCGCACCAGGCCCACCGGCGATCGCCAGCGCAGGCCCACACCGACGCCCGCGGCCAGTTCGAAATCACCGACATTGAAGGCGTTGCCGGCATCCACGAATCCGGCCAGACCGAAGTCGCCAAACAGATGCTTCTCGTATTCAAAGGAGCCGACCGCCAGATAGTGGCCGCCGCCGACATTGCCCAGCGCATTCGGCGGGCCCAGGGTCTGGTAGGCGAATCCGCGCAGATTGCGATCACCACCGGCGTAGAAGCGCAGCTCCGGCGGCATTTTCTCGAAGTCATCGGTCCACAGAGCGCCCAGTGCCAGACGCGCAAACCAGCGGTTGCGCTCGCCCTGCGGCCGCAGCAGCTTGGCCTCGGCACGCACCTGGGCGAAGCTGGCATCACCGAGCCCAGTGGGTGCGCCACGCGCCTCCAGGCTCAGGGACCAGCCCTGACGCGGATTCAGGAAATCATCGGCGAGGCGCCGGGTCCAGCGCACCTCCGGGTAGAACAAGGTGCTTGATCCCGGAATCTCGCCGGCCACGAAATCACCGACCTGGGCGGCCAGACCGTAGGCGAACAGACCCTGGTCGTTCTCCCGGATCTTTGAGATCTGCAGGGTGCTGACCTTCTGCGTGGAGGTATCGGTTTCCTCGTCTCTGTAGCCGAGGTTGATGCCTATCGATTCACGATCCGAGGCCCGCAGGGGAATCAGATACTGGCCGCTCACCGACGTCAGCCGCTGGCTGAGTTCGGCGCGGCTGGAGAACTTGTGGCCGGACTGGTTGACCCAGCGTCGGGTCATGCCACCGAGCACACCGACACCGCTGTCGGTGCCGAAGCTGACACCGCCGGTATAGACGCTGCGCTTCGCGGGTGAGACCCGGACCACGATGGGCACCGTTTCGCCCACGGCGTTGGGCTTGTCGGCGGTGACTTCGACCTCGCTGAAATAATCGCTGTCGAGCAGGCGCTGCTGCAATTCGATCAGCCGGTCCAGCCGGTAGGGCTTGCCCTGCTCGTAGGGCAGATAGCCACTGAGCACCTCATCGGGCAACTGCGAACCCTGATAGCTGGTCGGACCGAAAGCGAAACGCGGCCCGGAAACGAACTTCAGATCGACGCGGGCGCTGTGATCGGCCAGTCGCACGGCGACGCGCTTGCGCAATATCTCGGCATCCAGATAGCCGCGCTCGGCCAGCGCATCCTCGATTCGGGCCTTGCTGGCCTCGTAGATTCGATGGTCCAGTTGCGCGTCGACGGCGGGCGCAAACTCGGCCACCGCCTGTTTCACCGCCTTGTCCTCGCCCCCTGGGCCATCCACCTCCAGGGAAACGTCGCTGACCGTGGTCGGCACCCCGGGATCGACCGCGAAGCGCGCCATCCAGGTGCTGCCCTCCAGTTCCAGCGTACTCTGGACCTCGGCATGGTAGTAACCGAAGGGCTGCAGCGCCTTGCTCATCTGCGCACGCGCGCGTCCATAGACGCGCCGAACCAGGGCGTCGCTGGCGTCGCTTCGGGACATCAACCCCTTGAGCTCCAGCGATCCCGATACCGCCTGGCGCATTTCACCCTTGACCCCGGTGATGAAGACACGAACGCGCTGCTGACTGCGATCCCTGGGCGCGGAACGGTCCGAAGAATCGGTCGGCGGTGCCTTCTCCTGGTCACTCCAGAGCGTCGCGCAGGCGGGGAGCGTCAACACCATCGCAATCAGCAGCAGCTTTCGCAATCCGGCTTTTCCGAGCTTGTGGTTCAATGTCATGCCCTAAACATAGCGCGACTGGCGTCAATATGGACTGACGCCAGTCGCAGCGGTCCTGACCCGACCGGAGATCGGCACGGGAGCGGCGCCACGAATCGTTAAATCTGCCTGATTGGCGCAACGTTTCGCGGAACCTGAACGCAGATTGCGGTCTAAGCCCCGGTATCCCTTCCCCACAAGAAGACCCTGACCCTATGTCTCAGACTCGAGTTGGAGTGGTTGTGACCCTGGTGGCCCTGGCGATCGGAGCTGGCCTGTATGCGCAGTCCGGCACGCGCGCCGAAGCCCAGGCCACGGAAATGTCGCGCCCGGCAGAATCGGCTGCCGCCATTTCCAGCAGCGGCATCGCCCTGCCCGACTTCCGCGACATCGTGCGCCGCAATCGCGAAGTGGTGGTACAGATCGCCGTACGCGGTCAGGACCGCCGCTTTCATCAGCAGTTCGGCGATGACAGCCCGTTTGGCGAGTTCTTCCGACGCTTCGGCATTCCCGGCAATCCGGGCGATCCCGATGGCGGCGGACAGGCCCCCGAGCGCCGCGGGTCGGGCTCGGGCTTCATCATCGGCAGCGAAGGTCGCATCCTGACCAATGCCCATGTGGTCAAGGACGCCGACGAAATCACCGTGACGCTGTCGGACAATCGCGAGTTCAAGGCCAAGGTACTGGGCTCGGACGAACGCACCGATGTGGCGCTGATCGAGATCGAAGCCAAGGATCTGCCGGTTGCCCGCCTCGGTGACTCCGACCAGATCGAAGTCGGCGAATGGGTGCTGGCCATCGGCGCCCCCTTCGGCATGAGCTATACCGCTACGCAGGGCATCGTCAGCGCCACCGAGCGCCAGCTGCGCGAGACCTATGTGCCCTTCATCCAGACCGATGCTGCGGTTAATCCTGGAAACTCCGGTGGTCCGCTGTTCAATGCCCGGGGTGAAGTGATCGGCATCAACTCGCAGATTCTGTCGGGCAGCGGCGGCTACATGGGTCTGAGCTTCGCCATTCCGATCAACACCGCCACCCTGATCGCCACCCAGCTGGCCGACAAGGGCTTCGTCGAACGCGGCTACCTCGGCATCCAGTTCCAGCCGGTGGGCGGACGCGAGGCGCGCGCCTTTGGCCTGGATCGCCCGCGCGGCGCGCTGGTGGCCTCGGTTGAGCCGGGCGGCCCGGCCGAAAAGGCCGGCTTCCAGCGCGGCGACATCGTGCTCAGCTACAACGGCAAGGTGCTGGAAACTTCGGGCGAGTTGCCGCCGCTGGTGGGCGCGACCCCGGTCGGCGCCAAGGCCAAGGTCAAGGTGCTGCGCGACGGCAAGACCAGGGAACTGACCGTCACCATCGGCAAGCTGGACGAAGAGGCGGTGGCCGGCAGCGGCAGCCGTGGCCGCGGCGAGCCGGCGGAAGAGCGCGAAAGCCGCCTCGGCCTGGCGCTGTCCGATCTGACCGACGAGCAGCGCGAACAGCTCAAGATCGACGGTGGCGTTTTGATCACCGGCGTGCAACCCGGCCCGGCCGCGCGTGCCGGATTGGCCCGCGGCGATGTCATCCTCGAAGCCAACCGCAAGAAGGTGGATTCGATCAGCGCCCTGCGCAAGGCCATCGAAGACGCCGACGAGGACGACGCCACGCTGTTGCTGGTCAAGCGCGGCGCCGGCTCCCTGTTCATCGTGATCGAACCCGAGTAACGGCTGGTTGTTGGTTGCTGGTTGCTGGTTGTTGGTTGCTGGTTGCTGGTTGCTGGTTGTTGGTTGTTGGTTGCTGGTTGTCGGTTGTTGGTGCTCGACTTTGGTAGCCCGGGACAGCGCGCAGCGCTGCCCGGGTAGTGACGCGCCAAGACCCCGGTGAGCCGCTGCGCGGCGGATCCGGGCTACTGGAGCAGCCCAATCTCCGCCAAGCCACGGGTCGGCAGATCCATAGCACCTGCCTGCAAGTGCTTCTGCTATACCGGCGGCCATCGTTCAACGGGGTTGATCGCGCAAGGCTGCGATCAGCTCCCAGGCCGGAGTAGCCCATCTTGACCACCGAACTCAGCCCGCTGGCCGGGCAAAGCGCAGCGCAGTTGCCGCTGCTTGATGTCGCCGCCCTGCTGACCGCCTACAGCGATCTGAAGCCCGACCCGAGCGAGGCCACGCAGCGAGTGTCCTTTGGCACCTCGGGTCATCGCGGACGCGCGCTTTCCCGCAGCTTCAATGACTGGCACGTGCGCGCCATCGCCCAGGCGGTGTGCGAATACCGCTCGGCGCAAGGCATCGACGGTCCGCTGTTCATCGGTTGCGACACCCATGCGCTGTCGCAGCCGGCCTTCGAAAGCGTACTCGGAGTGCTCGCGGGCAATGGGGTCCACGCCATGATCTCGCTCGGCGGCGAATACACGCCCACGCCGGCGGTCTCGCACGCCATCCTGACCCACAACCGCGACCGCACCCGGGGACTCGCGGACGGTCTGGTGATCACGCCCTCCCATAATCCGCCGGAATATGGCGGCATCAAGTACAACCCCACCGACGGCGGCCCAGCCGGCACCGCCATCACCCGCTGGATCGAGACCCGGGCCAATGCGCTGCTGCAAGCCGGCCTCGCTGGCGTGCGCAGCCTCTCCTTCGCTCAGGCGCTGGCGGCCGACACCACCCACCGCCATGACTACCTCGGCCTGTACGTCGCCGATCTCTCCGCGGTGCTGGATCTGGAGGTGATTGCAGCGGCAGGCCTGAACGTCGGCGTCGATCCGCTCGGAGGCGCCGGACTGCACTATTGGCCGCGGATTGCCGAGACCTACGGCCTGAAACTGAAGCTGGTCAGCGAAGAACTGGATCCGACCTTTGCCTTCATGAGTCTGGATTGGGATGGCGCCATCCGCATGGACCCCTCCTCTGCCCATGCGATGCAGCGCCTGCTCGGCATGTCCGCCGACTTCGACATCGCCTTCGCCTGCGACACCGATTACGACCGCCACGGCATCGTGACCCCGAGTGCCGGGCTGCTGCCGTCCAATCACTATCTGTGCGTGGCCATCGATTACCTGTTTCGCCACCGCAGCGGCTGGAGCGCCAGCGCGGCCATCGGCAAGACCGTGGTCAGCAGCGCGCTGATCGACCGCGTCGCCGCGCGCCTGGGCCGCGGCCTGTACGAAGTTCCGGCTGGCTTCAAGTGGTTTGCCGAGGGCCTGCACCGCGGCGAGCTTGGTTTCGCCGGTGAGGAAAGCGCCGGCGCCACTTTTCTGCGCAAGGACGGCAGTGCCTGGACCACCGACAAGGACGGCATTACCGCGGCGCTGCTATCGGCCGAGATCACCGCCCGCTGTGGCCGCGATCCTGGAGAGCTCTACCGCAGCTTGACCGATGAACTCGGTGTACCGCTGAGCCGGCGGGTCGAGGCCGCCGCCTCGGCGTCACAGCGCGCCCGACTGGGCAGCCTCAGGGCTGCCGATCTCTCCAGTCGTGCGCTGGCCGGAGATCCGATTCTGCAGATTCTGGATCGAGCCCCCGGCAATGACGCGGCACTGGGCGGCATCAAGGTGCTTACCGCGCAGGGCTGGTTTGCGGCGCGCCCTTCGGGCACCGAGGACATCTACAAGATTTATGCGGAGAGCTTCCGCGACGAGAAGCACCTGGATGCGATCGTGCAGCAGGCGCAGCAGGTGGTCGACGCCGCGATCGCCTGATCGCGGCGTCAGCACTGGCGCTGGACTCAGATTTCCGCCGGTCGCGTGTCATCGGCACGGCGACGATCTTCCAGCCGACCGAGCTGACTGTCGATCACTCGCAGCAGCTTGCTGGTGGCGCCACTGACGGACAGGTCCAGGGTGGCGGCGTGATGAGTCACGGCCACCGGTTGACGCCGTTCCAGACGCGCCTCGAGGGTGCAGCGATGATCATGCTGCCCGTTCTTTTCACCGTTCTCGTCGCTCAGATGAACCTCGATCCGGGTGATGTGATCGCTGACGCGCGCCAGCGCGCTGCTCAGATCCGCACTGACCCTGGCCACCAGTGCTTCGCGGGCTTCGATGTGGTGACCTGTATTGACCTGAATCTGCATGGTTTTCTCCTGTGTTTATCCTGCGGCCGATCTGACCCAGTCTGAGCAACGCCGAGCACGATCTCGGTGCGCACGCGAACGGTATATCAGGAAGCCATGGGCGATCATCGCATTTGGATCAATGTTGTGCCTCGGCGTGAGTCCGGCGAGCAAGCGTGAGAAAAGCGTGAATGCCGAGCGCAATCGGGCCGGAAACCGCACATTGATTGCAAATGTAGACCTATGACCACTGGCGCTGACGCCTTGTGCACTGCAACATAGGCTTTGCACCAATTCGGGGAGCGCGCATCCGTGCTGTATCAGATCCATGAGTTCCAGCGATCGCTGATGAGTCCTTTCGTCGCCTTCTCGGACGCAGCGGCGAAGATGTATTCCCAGCCGAGCAGTTTCATGTCGCGCCTTCCCGGCGCTTCCCGATTGGCCGCGACCTACGAACTGATGTACCGCATCGGCAAGGACTACGAAAAACCCGAGTTCGGCATCCGCAGCGTTGAATCCCACGGCCATCAGGTACCGATCGTCGAGTTCACCGTGCTGTCCAAGCCCTTCTGCAACCTGATCCGCTTCAAGCGCTTCTCCGATGATCCGGTGACCGTCAACGATCTGAAGGATGATCCACCGGTACTGGTGGTGGCGCCCTTGTCGGGCCATCACTCGACGCTGCTGCGCGATACCGTGCGCACGCTGCTCAAGGACCACAAGGTCTACGTCACCGACTGGGTCGATGCGCGCATGGTGCCGGCCGAGCAGGGCGCCTTCCACCTCGATGACTACATCGACTACATCCGCGAGTTCATCGCCCATATCGGCGCCGCGCGGCTGCATGTGGTCAGCGTCTGCCAGCCGACGGTGCCGGTGATGGCGGCGGTATCGCTGATGGCCAGCGACGGCGAGCAGTTGCCGCGCTCGCTGACGATGATGGGCGGCCCCCTCGACACCCGGGAAAGTCCGACCCAGGTCAATGACCTGGCCACCACCAAACCGCTCAGCTGGTTTCAGAACAACGTCATCCACGAAGTGCCGCGAAACTATCCGGGTTACCGGCGCAAGGTCTATCCGGGCTTTCTGCAGCATGCCGGCTTTCTGGCGATGAACCCGAGCCGGCACATGTCCTCGCACTGGGATTTCTATCAGGATCTGCTGCGTGGAGACCTGGAAGACGCCGAATCGCATCGCAAGTTCTACGACGAATACAACGCCGTGCAGGACATGCCGGCCGAGTACTACCTCGACACCATCCGCGTGGTCTTCCAGGAACATCTGCTGCCGCGCGGCGAATGGTATGTACGCGGCCAGCGCGTCGCCCCGGAAGCGATCAAGAACACCGCCATCTTCACCATCGAGGGTGAGCTCGATGACATTTCCGGCGTCGGCCAGACCCAGGCCGCCCATGCCATGACGCCGGGTGTAGACCCCGCCAACAAGCGCGATCTGACCGTCAAGGGCGCCGGCCACTACGGCATCTTCAGCGGCCGCCGCTGGCGCGAAGTGGTCTACCCGGAAGTACGTGCGTTCATTCGTCAGCACGTCGGGCCCTGAGCCAGAGTGTGAGGTAGCGCGGCTCCGGCGCGCGGCGAATCGGCATGTGCGCCAGGGCTGTTCGCGCCGGCGGCCGCGGCATGGCCTGAGCCAGAGTGTGAGGTAGCGCAGCTCCGGCGCGCGGCGAATCGGGATGTGCGCCAGGGCTGTTCGCGCCGGCGGCCGCGGCATGCCCTGAGCCAGAGTGTGAGGTAGCGCAGCTCCGGCGCGCGGCGAATCGGCATGTGCGCCAGGGCTGTTCGCGCCGGCGGCCGCGGCATGGCCTGCCGGGCGCCGCGCGCTTGCCATCTCTGCGCGCAGCCCAGGCTCCCGGGCGCGCGGACCCGGCCTACGTCATCGCTCCGACATCGCCGTCGGTGAGCAAGTAGCCCGGGTAAGCCATAGGCGCACCCGGGGCTGTTCGGCGCACCACCCCAGGTGCGCTGGCGCTCACCTGGGCTACGACGAGCGTCCAGACAAGTCTGGACCTACAACAGCCCGCACATCGGTGCCCCAACAACCGACAACCGATATCCAACAACCGACAACCGACAACCAACAACCAACAACCGACAACCAACCCCTCAGACCGCAGTCATGCCGCCATCGATGGTCATGCTGTGTCCGGTCATGAAGGCGGCCTGCTCCGAGCACATCCAGAGCACGGCGCCGGCGATTTCCTCGACCTCGCCGATGCGCCCGATCGGATGCAGGCGGCGGATACCCTGCTCATCGGCCAGACCCTGATCGAGCATGCGCTGGTACATGGCGGTGCGGATGACACCGGGGCAGACCGCGTTGACGCGGATGCCGGCCTTGCCGTACTCGGCCGCCGCGCTCTTGGTCAGACCGATCACCGCATGTTTGCTGGCGCCATAGATGGCGTGCCTGGGGGCGCCGACCAATCCGGCCACCGACGCGGTATTGATGATGACGCCGTGACCCTGGGCCTTCATCACCTGCAATTCGGCACGCATGCAGGCCCACACGCCCTTGACGTTGATCGCCATCATGCGATCGAACAGGGCCTCGTCGGATTCGCCCAGACGCGCGTTCTCTTCCTCGATACCGGCATTGTTGAAAGCGAAATCCAGGCTGCCGCCATAGCTCAGCGTCTGCGCCAGCAGCGACTCGATCTGTTCGACGCGGGTGACATCGGTGCGCACGAACCAGGCCTTGCCGCCCTGATCGACGATGGCCTGCGCCAACTGCGCCCCCGATTCGGCAATGTCGGCCAGCACCACCCTCGCACCTGCTGCCGCAAAGGCCAGCGCCGTGGCACTGCCGATGCCACCGGCGGCGCCGGTGATCAGCGCGGTGCGCCCGGCATAGTCATATCGAGTCATGGCAGGATTCCGGCAAATTCGAAGGCGCCGATGCTGTTGGATGCCGGCGCAGCGCGCAAGCCTGGGCGGCAAAGATGGCAGAATCCGCCGCCTGCCCGATGAACACACCACCATGTCCAGCCCCGCGCGCGCCGCCTCCAACAGCACTTCCCGGGTGCTGTTCGCCAGCCTGATCGGCACCACCATCGAATTCTTCGATTTCTACATCTATGCCACGGCAGCGGTGCTGGTGTTTCCGCAACTGTTCTTCCCGGCCAGCGATCCGACCTCGGCCACGCTGCAATCGCTGGCGACCTTCGCCCTGGCTTTCTTCGCGCGCCCGCTCGGATCGGCGCTGTTCGGGCATTTTGGCGACCGCATAGGCCGCAAGGCCACGCTGGTGGCGGCGCTGCTGACGATGGGGCTGTCCACCGTCGCCATCGGCCTGCTACCCACCTATGCCAGCATCGGCGTGGCCGCGCCCATCCTGCTGGCCCTGTGCAGATTGGGACAGGGCTTGGGACTGGGCGGTGAATGGGGTGGCGCCGTGCTGCTCGCCACCGAGAACGCGCCGCCGGGAAAGCGCGCCTGGTTCGGCATGTTCCCGCAGTTGGGCGCGCCGATCGGCTTTGTCTGCTCCACCGGCATCTTCCTGCTGCTGGGAGCGCTGCTGACCGAAGAGCAGTTGTTTGCCTGGGGCTGGCGCGTGCCCTTCCTGGCCAGCGCCGCGCTGGTCTGGGTGGGCCTGTACGTGCGCCTGCGCATCGAGGAAACGCCAGACTTCAAGAAGCTGGAAGCCCATGAACGCGTGCGTTTGCCACTGCTCTCGGTGATCACCGCACACCCGTTGACGCTGGTGCTGGGCACCGCCGCGGCGCTCGCCACCTTTGTGCTGTTCTATCTGATGACGGTGTTCACGCTGAGCTGGGGCACCTCGGCGCTGGGCTACAGCCGCCAGGATTTCCTGGAGTTGCAACTGCTGGCGGTGCTGTTCTTCGCCCTGACCATTCCGGTCTCGGCCTGGATCGCCGATCGCCACGGCCGGGCGCGCATGCTGATTGCCGCCAGTCTCGCCATCGCCGTATTCGGAGCGGCCTTCGCGCCCTGGTTCGGCTCCGGCTCCAGCCTGGGCGTACTGGTATTCCTGGCGGTGGGACTGGGCTTGATGGGGCTCACCTACGGCCCGCTGGGTACGGCGCTGGCCGAACTCTATCCGACCGCAGTGCGCTACACCGGGGCCTCGTTGAGCTTCAATCTCGCCGGTATCTTCGGCGCCTCGCTGGCGCCCTACATCGCCACCTGGTTGGCCACCCATCACGGCCTGGCAGCCGTCGGCTATTACCTGAGTGGCGCTGCCCTGCTGAGCGCTGGCGCCTTCATGCTGCTCTATCGCAAGCGCAAACCCAGCTGATTCAAGTGTCCATGGAGGGCGCCGCGCTGCGGCGCCCTCCATGGCAGGAGATCAAGAGCGGCCGCGCAGGCGCGCGTCCCTCCTCTCGGAATACATTGCACGCTGGCCTATCGTTCGGTCCTCGGCACAATCCCCGGCACACAACTGGGCACGCCATAGAGCGCGCCGAGAAAGGCGGAGCTGCCCATTTCGCCATTGGCGCGGCGCTCGTTATAGGCGGTCTTGCACTGGATCGGACAGCAGTTGCGGCCGCCTTTCCAGGGTTCGCTTTGATCGCAGGTAGGCACCTGGGTCACGCAGGAATCAGGGTTGGCGTCCTCCACCGCCGTGCACGAGCGCCAGGTCTGTTCGCAGCGATCGAGCAGTGCCTGCGGTGTATCGGGATCATTCTGGTAGGACACCATGCCGCCCCTGATCTGCACCAGCTTGCCGTCGACGGTGGCGACGTGCTCGACAATTTCCTTGGCGAAAGTCGGCAGGCACAGATGCACCGAATCGTCGGCACCGCGGCCCCAGCGCGCCCCCGGATGCTCACCCTTGCGGGCGTAATCGGCCAACACGCTGGTCACGGCATCCCGTTGCGCCTTCGGCAGGGAGCCCAGCAGCTTGCGATTGAGCGCACCCAGCGCCCGGCGGGCGCCGTCTTCGCTGGCGCAGAGCGGCGTCACCTCGGCGATATCGGGCACCCGCGCCGGCTCGATCCGGATCTGCTGCATGTCCTTGGCGGCGGCACAGGGCTTGTCGCTGAAGACGTCGGAGCCATCGCGGCTCTTGCACTTGTAGATGGTGTCTTCGGCAATGGCGGTGCCGGCGACGCCCAACAGCAGGAGCAGCAGCAGGCCGATAGGGATGCGCGTCATGGATGCAATCCGACTGAAGTCAGCCCGGAGTGTAGCAGTCTGCCGAAGCTGAAAAATCAGGCGGGAATGCAGCCGGGAGCGCGTTTACGATGAACGCGGCAGACTGAAAGGGCAGGCCTGGCTGGCGCCCGGACCTGCCGGGGGCGCGAACTCGACCCTGCTCGGTGTAGCCTACGCGGCCTTGTGTACTCTGCTTTGGCTGACCATGAGCATCTTGAAGCCCCGCACGCCCGCCGGCACCATGGAATTGCTGCCGCTCGACCAGATCGCCTTTCAGGATCTGCTCGACACCATTCGCCGCAACTACGAGCGCTTTGGCTTCCTGCCGGTGGAAACGCCGGTATTCGAGCTGTCCGATGTACTGTTGACCAAGAGCGGCGGCGAAACCGAACGCCAGGTCTATTTCGTGCAATCCACCGGCAGCCTGAAACAGGGTGATGCCCCGGAACTGGCCCTGCGTTTCGATCTGACCGTGCCGCTGGCTCGCTATGTGGCCGAGCACGAGCACCAGCTCAGCTTTCCTTTCCGCCGCTATCAGATGCAGCGGGTCTACCGCGGCGAAAGCGCCCAGCGCGGACGCTTCCGCGAGTTCTACCAGTGCGATATCGACATCATCGGCAAGGATGATCTGTCGATACGCTACGACGCCGAAGTGGTGGCGGTCATCGCCAGCGTCTTCCGCGAACTCAGCGTTGGACCCTTCGTGATCCAGCTCAACAACCGCAAGCTGATGCGCGGCTTCTTCGAGCGCGCCGGTGTCGCCGATGTCGAACAGCAGACGCTGGTGCTGCGCGAGGTCGACAAGCTCGACAAGCGCGGTGCCGATTACGTACGGCGCACGCTGACCGGCGAGGGCTTCGCTCTGGCGCCAGAGCGGGTCGAGGACATTCTGGCCTTCGTGCAGCTGCGCTCCAGCAGTCACGCCCAGGCACTGGACATGCTGGCCGGCATCGGCGGCGGCAATGCCCAACTGGAGGAAGGCATCGCCGAGCTGACCGAGGTGCTGAATCTGGTCAAGGGCTTCGGCGTCGCCGAATCCAACTACGCCCTGAACTTCTCGATTGCCCGCGGTCTGGACTACTACACCGGCACCGTCTACGAGACCATCCTGACCGACCACCCGCAGATCGGCAGCGTGTGCTCGGGCGGTCGCTATGAAAATCTCGCCAGCCACTACACCAAATCGAGGCTGCCCGGGGTCGGCATCTCCATCGGCGCCACCCGCCTCTATTTCCAGCTGCGGGAAGCCGGGTTGATTGGCACGGCCGAGAGTACCGTCCAGGTGCTGGTGACGCAGATGGACGCTGCGCTCATGCCGACCTACCTCGACATCGCCACCCAGTTGCGCAATGCCGGCATCAACACCGAACTGGTGCTGGATTCGGCCAAGCTTGGCAAGCAGCTCAAGTACGCCGACAAGGCCGGCATCCGCTTTGCGGTGATCATCGGCGAGAACGAAGTCCAGACCCAGGCGGTGGTCATCAAGGACCTGATCAAACAGGAGCAGTTCGAGGTGCCGCGCGAGGAGCTGATCAAGGCCCTGCGGGTGGAAATCGAACAGGCCGAAGCTCTGGGTGAGCTGAAACGCCGCGGCCGCAAATCTTCAGATCACGACGCATGAACAACAAGGCCGGCAATCCCAAACCCATCGATCTCGACGGCAAGCGCCTGAGTCTGCAGGCGGTGCTGGATATCGCCGCCCGGCGGCGCCCGGTGCGTCTGTCCAAGGCCGCTCTGCGCAAGGTTCAGGTCAGCGCCGATTTTCTGGCGAAGGAGTTGCAGCGCGGGGAGCCGATCTACGGCGTCACCACCGGCTTCGGCTCGAACGCCGATCGTTTGCTCGAGGATTCGCGGCGGCGTCAGCGCGAGGACGACCAGCAACTGCCGATCGTGGCCGAGCTGCAGCGCAATCTGATCATCAGCCACGCCGTCTGTGTGGGTAATCCGTTGCCGCTGGATCTGGTGCGTGCCATGCTCGCCATCCGCATCAACACGCTGTTGCGCGGCCATTCCGGCGTGCGCGTGGTCACGCTGGAGCGGCTCTGCGATCTGCTCAGGCTGGATCTGATCCCGGTGGTGCCGGAGAAGGGCTCGGTCGGCGCGAGCGGCGATCTGGCGCCGCTCTCGCATCTGGCGCTGGCGGTGATCGGCGAAGGCGAGGTCTTCGAGAATGGTCAGCGCGTGCCCGCGGCCGAGGCTCTGGCGCGGGCCGGGCTGGAACCGCTGACGTTGTCCTTCAAGGAAGGTCTGGCGCTGAACAACGGCACCGGCCAGATGCTGGCCTCGGCAATTCTGGCCGTGGGCCGGCTGGAGCACCTGGCCAAGCTGGCCGACATCAACGCGGCGCTGGCGCTGGAAGCCTTCTGTGGACGCTCCGCAGCCTTCGATGCCCGCGTGCATCAGCTGCGCCCGCACCCGGGTCAGATCTCGGCCGCCAGCAATATCCGCCATCTGGTGGCGGGATCGCGTCTGGTCGACATCCCCTATCACCGCGTACCGCGCTTCCATCCCTGGAGTCCGCAATCGTGGACCGGCGACGAGAGCGATCCACGCACCTTCGACGTGCGCTGGGATTACGTGCCCAAGGCGGAGCGCGGCGCCCGCTCGCGCCACTACCAGCGCCACCTGCCCTTCCGCGGCGGCAAGAAGATTCAGCCCCAGGACGCCTATTCGCTGCGCTGCGTGCCGCAGGTGCACGGCGCGGTCAAGGACACCCTGGAGCGGGTGCGCGAGATCGCCGAGATCGAGCTGAACTCGGTCACCGACAATCCGCTGATCTTTCCCGAAGCGCGCGACGATGAGGATTGCGTGGTCTCGGCCGGCAACTTCCACGGCATGCCGATCGCGCTGGCGCTGACCCAGCTCAAGTGTTGCATTCCGGTACTGGCCTCGATCAGCGAACGCCGCCTGGCCAAGCTGGTCGATCCGGCCACCAATGACGGATTGCCGCCCTTCCTGATCGGCAACGAAGACGGCACCGATTCCGGCCACATGATCGTGCAGTACACGGCGGCGGCGCTGGTCAATGAACTGGCCACCAAGGCCCATCCGGCCACGGTCTATTCGATCCCGACGAGCGCCAATGCCGAGGACCATGTGTCCATGGGCACGACCGAAGCCCGGCATGTGCTGGAAATGCTCGGCGATCTGGAAAAGGTACTGGGCCTGGAGCTGCTGGTGGGCACGCAGGCTCTGGAATTCCGGCTGCAGATCCTGAGCGCCAGCTACACCCTGGCCACCAGCCTCGGTGTGCAGGCGCTGCGGTCGAAACTGCGCAACCTGTCGCAGGTCAGCC
This sequence comes from Lysobacterales bacterium, assembly GCA_050250665.1. Lineage (GTDB taxonomy): Bacteria > Pseudomonadota > Gammaproteobacteria > Xanthomonadales > SZUA-5 > JADKFD01. The sequence continues at coordinate 150,247 of JBFWOF010000003.1, forward strand.
GCGAGGAGAGCGTGACCCTGGCCGAAGACGTCAAGCGCCTGCAGGCCGATCTCAAGCAGCTCAAGGACGCCCGTCCCGCCGCACCCATCGCTGCGGTACTGAAGCTGGTGCGTGAACGCGGCATCGAATTCCTCGCCCACGACCGCCTGCTGACCCCGGATCTGGAAAAAGCCATCGCCCTGGCCGAATCCGGCGAAGTGGTGGCCGTCGCCGAAGCCGCGATCGGCGAGTCGCTGCTGTAGGCGCGACCTCGCGTCGCCCTGCCTGTAGGAGCGACCTTGCGTCGCGACCGTGGTGTCGGGCGTTGGCGACGAAGATCGGGAACCGCGGCGAGCTGTTTGCAGAAGCGGAACGCAGAGAACGCAGAGGGGCGCAGAAAACGCTGAGAGGAGCAGAAGCCATTTTTTTGGCTTGTCTCTGAGGCTTTTTCGCTCTTCTGCGTTGACCATCAAGGTCGCGGACAGCGCACCGCCGGCCAGCACAAACTGTGGGAGCGGACTCTGTCCGCGACGGCCTTCCCGAAGGCTCGCGATCGCTCACCACCATTTCCGAAAGGCCGAGCTCTCACGTAGACCCTTCGGGTCAACGTGACTTGCTGACTTCGAGGACGGCCTGTTCGCGGGCAGAGCCCGCTCCCACCGTGGAGCAAGAGCCCTTCTGGTTCAGCTCTTCTCCGCGTTCTCTGCGGCCCTCTGCGTTCTCTGCGTTGACGATTCAATTCACGGACAACGCACCGCAGGCCACCCCAAACTGTGGGAGCGGACTCTGTCCGCGACGGCTTTCCCGAAGGCTCGCGATCGCTCACCACCATTTCCGAAAGGCCGAGCTCTCACGTAGACCCTTCGGGTGAACGTGACTTACTGACTTCGAGGAGGCCCTGTTCGCGGGCAGAGCCCGCTCCCACAGTGGAGCAAGAGCTACTCTGATCCGGCTTTTCTCCGCGTTCTCTGCGCCCCTCTGCGTTCTCTGCGTTGACTATTCAAAACTCGGACAGCGCACCGCCGGCCAGCACAAACTGTGGGAGCGGACTCTGTCCGCGACGGCTGT
>JBFWOF010000004.1:0-16719 GCA_050250665.1 Lysobacterales bacterium
GCACGGTTATCGCCGCCGCCTGCGGACAGCGGACTGCGGACTGCGGACCGCCAGACGCGACGCGAGGTCGCTCCTACAGGCCAGCCGCGAGCGAGACTTGAAGAAGGCCAATTCAAGCCGGCTCCTGCTTTCCTTCGCGTTCTCTCTGCTTTTCCTTTGCGTCCTCTGCGTCCTGCTTCTGGCAAACAACCGCCTCAATGCACGGTTTTCGCCGAAAGCTGCGGACTGCGGACTGCGGACCGCCGGTCGCGACGCAAGGTCGCTCCTACAGGCCAGCCGCGAGCGAGACTTGAAGCTGGCCGATTCAAATCAGCGCCTGCTTTCCTTCGCGTTCTCTCTGCTTTTCCTTTGCGTCCTCTGCGTCCTGCTTCTGGCAAGCAACCGCCTCAATGCACGGCTTTCGCGACAGCCTGCGGACTGCGGACTGCGGAGCGCCAGTCGCGACGCGAGGTCGTTCCTACGAGGCAGCGACCATCAGAACGGCCACAGGCGTGACCAGAAGCTGCGTTTTTCCGGATCGCTGACGCCGGTCAGCGAGGAATGGTTGGGCGCATTCAATTCCAGCACGCGGCGGGTATCGGCGGCCAGTTCCGGCTCACCCAGGGCCTCGTAGCCGTCGATCATCAGCGCCAACGCGTCCGGCACCTGTTCGGCGCCCTGGTAGTTCTCGATGATGTATTTGGCGCGATTGACCGCTCCGATATAGGCGGCGCGGCGGTAGTAGTAACGGGCCACCGTCAACTCGTAGTTGGCCAGATCATTACGCAGGAACACCATGCGCTGGCGGGCGTCGGCGGAGTAACGGCTTTCCGGATAGCGCCGCAGCATCTCGCCGAAATCGTTGAAGGCCAGCCGCGCCGATTCGGTGTCGCGATTGCCGGCCTGCGAGGGAATCAGGCGGTCGATGTAGCTGCGGTTGCGGTCGAAATTGACCAGCCCACGCAGGTAATAGGCGTAATCGATCTTTGGATGTGCGGGGTAGGTCTTGATGAAGCGGTTGATGGTGCTGACGGCATCATCGTACTGGGCACGCTTGTACTGGGCGAAAGCCAGATCCAGCTGTGCCTGTTCGGCGTAGTCGCCGAAGGGAAAGCGCGCGCTTAGACGCTTGTAGTAGCGGATGGCGCGCTCGAAGTTGCCGTTGTCCAGCGAAGTCTTGGCCTCGGTGTAGAGCTGATCCACCGGCAAGGTCTCGGTTTCTCCCTTCTCCGCGCCCTTGGAACAGGCGCCCAGCAGGCTCAGAAAGAGAACGATCGACAGCGCACGGATGGCGGTGGACAGATTGGGCACGATGGAGAGATCCCGGCAAACAAGGGTGGCGATGATAGCCTACGCAGCCAAGTGTACTGCTCAAGCCGGGATGACCCCGGTTCAGGCGAGCTTGATCTGCTCCTCCGGATGCCCGCATTTCCCATGTCCCACACCGAAATCCACGAATCCAGCATTCCGCTCCATTGCGGCGGCATGCGCTGTGACGCCGCCCTGGCGCAGGCTTTTCCGCAGTTTTCCCGCTCCAAGCTCAGCGCCTGGCTGAAGGAAGGCCAGATTCTGGTCGAAGGCCGCACCGCCAAGCCACGCGAACCGGTGCGCGGTGGCGAGAGCGTGCGCCTGACCGCCGAGGTGGAAACGGCCATCAGCGACAGCGCCGAGGACATCGCGCTGGACATCCTCGCCGAGGACCCGGACTTCTTCGTCATCAACAAGCCGGCCGGTCTGGTGGTGCATCCCGGCGCCGGCAATCGCACCGGCACGCTGGTCAACGCCCTGCTGCACCACGATCCCGCCCTGTCGGGTCTGCCGCGCGCGGGCGTGGTTCACCGGCTGGACAAGGACACCAGTGGCGTCATGGTGGTGGCACGCACGCTGGAAGCCCACCACACTCTGGTCAAGGCCCTGGCCCTGCGTCAGGTGAAGCGCGAGTACCTGGCGCTGGTGAATGGCTGCGTCATTGCCGGCGGCACCATCGACGAGCCGATCGGACGCCATCCCACCGATCGCCTGCGCCAGGCCGTGGTCCACACCGGCAAGCCGGCGATCAGCCATTACCGCGTTGCCGAGCGCTTCCGCGCCCATACCCTGCTGCGGGTGTCGCTGGAAACCGGACGCACCCATCAGATCCGCGTGCATCTGTCGCATCTGCGCTGGCCGATCGTCGGTGATCCGCTCTATGGCGGCTCGCTGCGCATCCCGGCCGGTGCCTCCGAGGAGGTCAAGGTCGCGCTGCGCGGATTCCGCCGCCAGGCGCTGCATGCCGAGACCCTGGCTTTCCAGCATCCGCGCCGGCCCGACGAGGAAGTGCGCACCAGCGCACCGGTGCCCGAGGACTACCGAATGTTGCTGAACATCATCCGCAGCGAACCGATGCCTGAACGTTGATGGTCGCCGCCGACACCATCGCCGTCCCCGGCTGGATCGAGGCCTGCGGCCTGCCGGCCGGTGTACGCGGTGGTTGCGCCACGCGTTTGTTCGAGGGCGTGTCGGCGGCGCCCTACGGGCCGGCCAACTACGGTGATCGCAGCGGCGATGATCTCGATGCGGTAAGCCGCAATCGGGCTCTGCTGCGCCAGCGCCTGGCGCTGCCCGCCGAGCCGATCTGGCTGCGTCAGGTGCACGGGCGTGCGGTGCACGTCATCGATGCCGCGGCCGCGCACGCTCAAGGTGGCGAGCCGCCCGAGGCCGATGCCTGCATCATCCGTGGCCAGAGCGCGGTGGCCGTGGTCCAGACCGCCGACTGCCTGCCGATCCTGCTCGCGGCGCGTGATCAGCCGCTGGTGGCCGCCGTCCACGCCGGCTGGCGCGGTCTGGCCGGTGGCGTGATCGAAAGCACGCTGACGCAACTGCAGCACGATCCGGGGCAGGTGCACGCCTGGCTGGGGCCGGCCATCGGCCAGCAGGCCTTCGAGGTCGGCCCTGAAGTCCGTCGCGCCTTTGTCGACCAGCATTTCCAGGCCGTCGAGTGCTTCAGCCGCGGACACGGCGACCGCTGGCACGCCGACCTCTACGCGCTGGCCCGGCTGCGACTGCAGGCAGCAGGCATCGAGTCGATCCGCGGCGGCAACTGGTGCACGCACAGCAACGCCAGGAGCTTCCATTCCTTTCGCCGCGACGGCGCCAGCAGTGGACGCATGGCCAGTCTGATCTGGCGGCTGTAGGAGCGCCCTTGCGGCGCGACCGGCTCTGCGCGTGCGGCGGTGAAGATCGTTACCGGAGGCGGCCTCAAGTCAGAAGCAGCACGCAAAGGAAGAGCAGAAAGAACGCGAAGAACAGCCACAGCAGAAGCCATCAATCTGCTCTTCGCATTCTCCATGGTTCTCGGCGGGCTTTTCGAATAGGGCGGTTCCAGGGGGTGCCATACTTGACGGTCGCGACGCGAGGTCGCTCCTACGGGGAGTTCACCGCTATCGGGCCAATACCGGGTCAGAGGTCTTGGTGTCGAATTCCCGAGTCGCACGCTCCTGGATTGCTTCGTCGCTACGCTCCTCGCAATGACGCCGGTTGCTTGCCTGTTCGGTGCGGTAGCGCGGCTCCGGCGCGTGGCCAATGGCGTTGTGCCTCAGGGTTGTTCGCGCCAGCGGCCGCGGCGGGTCTGACGGTCGCGACGCACGGTCGCTCCTGAGATCAGATCCTCTTCGCGACCTTTCTGCTCCTCCTTCGCGCCCTTTGTGTCCCGCTCTTTGCTCGACCCGCGCACAGCCCGCAAAAAAGCCCCATCGGCTGCGGCAGACTGCGTGCTAGTCCATACCCAGAATCGCCCCATGCTGCCCTGGCTCGCCTTTACTGCCTGCTGTCTGATCTGGGGTTCGACCTGGATGGCACACAAATGGGCCCTGGTGGACTTCACGCCGCTGGGTCTGGCCAGTCTGCGTTTTCTCTGCGCCGGCGTGCTGTGCCTGATGATCGCGCGCGTCAGCGGCGAACGCTTCGTGCAGCGCGAACATCTGCCCAGTCTGCTGCTGGCCGGACTGATCATGGTCGGCGCTGCCAATGCCCTCAGTGCCTGGACGCTGCTCTACATTCCTTCCGGTGTGGGGGCGGTGCTGCAGGCGCCGATCCCGGTCTGGATGGCCTTGCTGACCCTGCGCAGCGAGCCGCTGACACCCAGCGGCTGGCTGGCCGTGATCCTCGGCTTCGTCGGCGTCACCCTGGTGATGTGGCCGCAGCAAAGCGGATCGATTCCCTGGTTCCCGGCGCTGCTTTGCGCCCTGGTCTCAGTGGCCTGGTCCTGGGCCTCGCTGTTTCAGCGCGCCCGCGTGCGCAGCGGCGGCCTGTTCGCCAATGCCGGCGTGCAGATGCTGTTCAGCGGGCTGATCGGCGCCAGCCTGACACCCTGGCTCGGCGGGTTCACGCACGGCGCGGGTCCGATCTCTGCACGGTCGTGGTCGGCACTGGTCTATCTGATCGTGGCCGGCTCCTGTATCGCTTTTGCTTCCTATCTGTATCTCGCCAAGGTCTGGCATCCGGCCCGCGCCGGCAGCTTTTCCTACGTGACTCCGATGATTGCTGTGCTGCTCGGCTGGGCCTTCGGCGACGAAGCGCTGGGCGCCCACCTGCTGGCGGGCATGGCGGTCATTCTGGTCGCCGTGGCCGTGCTGCAATGGGCTGCGCGCAGGAATGCGGGCGCCTGAAGCTGCCGTCTTTGGTCTGAGGCTGCCGCTGGACAGGCACAAGAGCTCTCCACGAACCCCTGTCACAAGCGATTGATGCGTCATTGCGAGGAGCGCAGCGACGAAGCAGTCCAGTGCTTGTGCGGATATGCGTCTGGATTACTTCCCCCGGATCAAGTCCGGGGTCGCAATGACGCCGGGACTTCATCACCCCCGGGCAGCCAACCGGACGTAGCCCGAAGTGCGCGCAGCGCTCTCCGGGCGGTGATGCGACAAGCGCCGGGGGGCCGCTACGTGGCAGCCTCGGCCTACCGCCTGCTCGGCCGCTCGCAGCGACCGCAATTCGCCCTTTGCTGCCCGCTCCTCGCCACGGCCTGGCCCCGGTCAGGCGTAGTCTTCGTGAATGCTGTGAACGTGCAGACGCCTTGCCGGCGTCAGATCAGGGGGCACCATGGAAGCCAGTGAATCGATTGCACCTGAGCCACCCAGCCCAGCGCCGGAGCCCGGCCGCCGCTGGACGCGTGTGCTTTTCGGTCATTGGGACCCACCACCATGGTGCCGCTGGCTGTACCGCCATCGCCTCGGTGTGCTGGCCACACTGGCGCTGCTGGGATTGATCGCATACGGCATCTGGTGGTGGGCGACGCGGCCGCCGCCGATCATTCCCGACGCGCTGGAGGTGTCGCTGAGTGCACCGGGCCTGACCAACTACAACGAAACACCGATACGGGTGGCGCCCCTGCGCCTGCGCTTCTCCGGATCGGCCGCGCCGCTGGAGCGCATCGACAAGGAAGCACCGGGATTGACCCTGGAACCGGCGCTGTCCGGCAGCTGGATCTGGGAAGACGATCAGACCATTCGCTTTGAGCCGGCGGGCGATTGGCCGGTAGGTCGTCACTTCCGGGTGAACCTGGACCCGGCACTGACCGTGGCAGACAGCGTGGTGCTGGCGCCCTTTGACCTGCAGTTCGATACCGCTCCCTTCGTGGCCAGCTGGCAGCAGCGGGAGTTCTACCAGGACCCGCAGGACGCCACACTCAAGAAAGCCGTGTGGCAACTCGCATTCAGTCATCCTGTCGACGCCGCCAGGCTGGAATCGGCGCTACGCACGCAGATGCAGGATGGCGCCGGTCGCGCGCTGCCCAGCCCGGGCACCAGCGTTCAGTACGATCAGCGCAAGCTCCGGGCCTGGGTGCACTCGGCGCCGCTGGAGCTGCCGCCCAACGGCGGCAAGGTCCATCTGCAGGTCGGCAAGGGTGTGGTCAGCGCCCTCGGCGGCCCGGGGACCGAGACCGAGCTCAATGCCAGCGTCGATCTGCCGGCGCTGTACAGCGTACGGATGAACCAACTGCAGGCCACGCTGGTCGACAACGACCGCTTTGAGCCCGAACAGGTGCTGATCCTGAACTTCAACATGGCGCTGCGTGACCGCGATGTCGTGGCGGCCACTCGGGCCTGGCTGCTGCCCGAGTACGATCCCAAGCTCGCCGACCAGCCGCAGCGCAAACCGCATGCCTGGCGCGACAACGAGATCGACGAGGCGCTGCTGGCCGCCTCGCAGCCGCTGGATCTGAAAGCCGATCCGGCCGAGCGCGAATTCCTGGAAGTGCACAGTTTCAAATACCGGGCGCCGCCCGGGCGCTACGTCTATCTGCGGGTGGACAAAGGGCTGAAGTCCTTCGGTGGTTTCATCCTCGGCAAACCACAGGGCCAGCGTTTCAGGGTGCCGCAATTTCCGCGACTGCTGAAGTTCGTGGGCCAGGGCTCGCTGCTGTCCCTGCGGGGCGAGCGTCGGGTCACGGCCGTCACCCGCAACCTGCCGGCGCTGCGACTCGAGGTCGGAAGGGTGCTGCCGGAGCAGCTGCATCATCTGGTGCAGTTCAACGAGAACAGCTACGAACAACCCGGACTCTGGACCATCGGTGAGGACAGCCTGGTCGAGCGCATGGAAAAGCGCATCACCCTGCCCAACACCGATCCCGCCAGATCGCACTACGAGGGCATAGACCTCAGCGAGTTCTTCAGCAGCGATCGCCACGGCGTGTTCCTGCTGTCGCTGCGCACCCTGAGCGAGTCCGATGCCGCGCTGCCGCCGGACCAGACCATCGCCAACGACGCCGGCGAAACCATGGACTCGCGACTGGTGGTGCTGACCGACCTCGGCATCGTGGTCAAGCGCTCGCTAGACAGTACCCGGGAAGTCTTCGTGCAGTCGTTGAATCAGGGCACGGCGGTGGCTGGGGCGCGGGTGCGCGTGGTCGCCCGCAACGGTGAGACCCTGGCGGCGGCCGACACCGATGCTGCGGGCCATGCCTCGCTGCCGGCGCTGGACGGCTTCACCCGCGAGAAGCAGCCGGCCATGATCAGCGTCAGCCTGGGCTCCGATCTGTCCTTCCTGCCCTGGTCCAGCTACGGCCGTGATCTGGATCTGTCGCGCTTCGATATCGGCGGCGATGCCAACGAGATCGATGGCGGCGCGCTCAAGGCCTATCTGTTTTCGGACCGTGGCCTGTATCGCCCCGGCGATACCGTCAATTTCGGCTACATCGTCCGCGCCAGTGACTGGAGCCGTTCGCTCGACGGCATTCCGCTGGAAATCGAATTTGCCGATCCGCGCGGCAGCGTGGTCAAACGCGAGCGCGTGACCCTGGACGCCAGCGGCTACAACGCCTTCAGTCACACTCCGCCCGATAGCGCCCCTAGCGGCACCTGGCAGGCCACGCTGTATCTGATCGGCGCGGGCGATTCGCGCACCATGATCGGCAGCAGCACGGTGCAGATCCGCGAATTCATGCCCGACACCCTGCGCGTGCGCGCCACGCTGTCGCAAAGCCGCAGCGAGGGTTGGGTCAAGCCCGATGGCCTGAGCGCCAGCGTCGCGGTCGAGAACCTGTTCGGCACGCCGGCACAGGCGCGCAAGGTGGAAGCTACACTGGTCCTGCGTTCAGCCTTCCCGAGTTTTCCGCGCTGGCCCGACTGGCGTTTCTACGATCCGCTGCGCGACGCGGTGGGCTTCAACGACGCCCTCAGCGACGGCGAAACCGACGCCGAAGGCAACGTCAGTTTCGACCTGGGCCTGCAGAATTTCGCCCGTGCGACCTATCAACTGAGCTTCCTGGCGCGCGCCTTCGAGCCCGGCAGCGGTCGCAATGTCGCCGCCCAGACCGGCACGCTGGTGTCCTCCAATGACTATCTGGTTGGAATCAAGAGCGACGCGGGTCTGAGCTACGTCAAGCGCGGCAGCAAGCGCGCACTGCAACTGGTCAGCATCGGTCCCGATGCAAAGGCGCTGGCGGTCGAGGGCCTGCGCGCTGTGGTGATCGAGCGCAGCTACGTGTCGATCCTGACCCGGCAGGACTCGGGCCTGTACAAATACGTCTCGCAGCAGCGCCTGAATACGGTCAGTGATACGCCGCTGGCGGCGCTGGCCGAGGTGCAGGAACTCAAGCTCAAGACCGATGCACCGGGCGAATTCATCGTCGAGATCCGCGACGCCCGCGACACCAAGCTCAACGTGATCACCTACAGTGTTGCCGGCGATGCCAATGTCGAGCGCTCGCTTGAGCGCAACGCCGAGTTGACGCTGGCCCTGTCCAAACCCGATTACGCGGTCGGCGAGGACATCGAGATCAGCGTGCGTGCGCCCTATACCGGTTCCGGACTGATCACCATCGAGCGTGATCGCGTCTACGCCCACAGCTGGTTCCGCGCTGATACCACTGCGTCGGTGCAGAAGATCCGCGTGCCCGAGGGCCTGGAAGGCAACGCCTACGTCAACGTGCAGTTCATCCGCGACCCGGCCTCCGATGAGGTCTACATGAGCCCGCTGTCCTATGCGGTGGCGCCGTTCTCGGTCGATCGCGGCCGGCGCACGCAGGCGCTGACGCTGTCGCTGCCGCCGGTGAGCAAGCCGGGCACCGACATCGCGCTCAAGGTCAGCACCAGTGGCAAGACCCGGGTGATCGCCTTTGCCGTGGACGAGGGCATCCTCCAGGTGGCGCGCTACCAGCTGGGCAATCCGCTCGATCATTTCTTCCGCAAGAAGATGCTGGATGTGCAGACTGCGCAGATCCTCGATCTGATCCTGCCCGAGTTCAGCCGGCTGCTCGCCAGCGCCGCGCCTGGCGGCGATGCCGAGGGCGACCTCGGCAAACATCTGAATCCTTTCAAGCGCAAGAGCGAACGTCCGGCGGTGTGGTGGTCGGGCGTGACCGATATCGATGGCGAGCACACCTTCACCTTCGACATGCCGGATCATTTCAACGGCCAGTTGCGGGTGATGGCGGTGGCCGTGACCGCCGAACGCATCGGCATTGCCCAGACCAAGGCGCTGGTGCGTGGCGATTTCGTGCTGACGCCGACGGTACCGACGCACGTAGCGCCGGGTGATGAGTTCGAGTTGCCGGTGGGCATCGCCAACACCGTCGAAGGCGCTGGCGACGAGGCCATGCCGGTGAGCCTGAAACTGGATCTGCCCCGTTCCCTGACACTGGTCGGCGAGCTGCCCGGCGCGCTGTCACTGAAGCCGGGGCAGGAAGGCACCTTGCGCGTGCGTCTGCGTGCTGGCGATGCGCTGGGTGCCGTGGCTATCGGTCTGATCGCGCAATCGGGCAAGCGCAGCGCGAAACGCCGCATCGAGTTGTCACTGCGTCCAGCCATTGTCGGCCGCACCGATCTGATCCTCGGCCGCGCCGATCGCCAGGTCGAGCTCAAGGATCTGCGGCGCATGTATCCCGAGCGCTCGCAGCGATTGCTGTCGGCCTCGACCTCGCCCTTCGTCGCCGCCGACGGTCTGGCCGCGTTTCTCGCCGACTATCCGCATCTGTGTACCGAGCAGTTGCTGAGTCAGGCCATGCCGGCACTGGTCTATGGCAAACGGCCCGAATTCGGCCGCATCAGCGGTGCCGAGCCGGGCGCCAACCTGGGCTTGATGAACGTGCTGCGTGCGCGTCAGAACGGGCAGGGCGGCATTGGCCTGTGGCTGGCCACGCCCGATGTCGATCCCTTCATCAGCGCCTACGCGGCGTTCTATCTGGTGGAAGCCCGCGAACGTGGCGAGCCGGTGCCGGCCGATCTGATGAACGCCGTGAACCGCTATCTGACCAGCATGGCTGGCGATCCAGCGCTGACCCAGCTGCACGAGCTGCGCTCGCGGGCGCTGGCGGTGTACCTGTTGATCCGCCAGGGCCAGACCGCCACGGCCCTGCTCAGCAGCGTGCACGAGCAACTCAAACGCGACTATCCGCAGGCCTGGAAGGACGACACCATCGGCATGCTGCTGGCCGCCAGCTACGCCATGCTGCAGCAGGCCAAACCGGCCAAAGAGCTGGCGCAGGGCGGGTTGGCGCGCGTCGGCGCGGCGCAGCCGCCCCAGTACAAGGGCTACGCCTACTACTACGACAGCAGCATCGACACCGCCTGGGTGGTCTACCTGGCGCACAAGCACTTCCCGAAGGAAGCCGAGCGGATCTCGGTGCGCGCCATCGAGAATCTGCTGTATCCGCTGCAGAAGAACCAGTACAACACGCTGTCCTCGGCGCTGATGGTGCTGGCGCTGGATGCCTACACCAGCACCAAGGCTGATGCCGGCTTGCCTGCGCTGAAGGCGCTGGGCTTCGATGGCCAGGAGCGCACTTTCGGCGAAGCCTACGGCGTGCTCCAGCGCGGCGCCTTCCTCAAGGACGATCAGCTGCTGACAGTGATCCCGCCGGAAGCCACGCCGAGCTGGTACGTGCTCAGCCAGACCGGCTACGACACAGTCGTGCCGAAGGCGGTGCAGGATCAGGGCATCGAGATCGTGCGCGAGTACCTGGGCGCCAATGGTCAGCCGCTGACCCAGGCCGAGCTTGGCCAGGAGATCACCGTGCGCCTGCGTCTGCGGGCGCTGGGTGCGGATGCCATCGGTTCGATCGCGATCGTCGATCTGCTCCCGGGCGGCTTCGAGCCCGTGGTGCAACTGCCGCCGCCGGCTGCCGACAGCGGCGACAACGACAACGAGGACGATGGCGACAGCGCACCGCCGGTACCGACCCTGGCACTGCCCGGCAGCACGCTCTACACCGAGCATGTCGAACAACGCGAAGACCGCATCGTGCTCTACGCCAGCGCCGGGCCGCGCGTGACCGAATTCCTGTACAGGATCCGCCCCAGCAATCCCGGCACCTTCGTGGTACCACCGGCCTACGCCGAATCCATGTACGAACGAAGCATCTACGCCCAGGGCGGCCCGGCCGGCAACATCGAGGTGAAGTAGGAGCAGCGTCGAGTCGCGACCGGTCTCGATCGCGGGCAGAGCCCGCTCCCACCGTAGGAGCGAGCTCGCATCGCGACCGGGGAGGCGGCGAAAACCGGTACCCGAGGAGGATTGTCGCCAGGCGCGGGACGCGAAGTACGCGAAGGAAGAGCAGCAAGGACGCCAAGAAGGGCCGAGCAGTCATCGGCCGTGCTCTGCGGAGGGCGCCGCGCCTGCGGCGCCGCTCTTGGAATCCCTCGCCAGAGCACAAGGCGGCCGCGCCGGCGCGCGGCCCTCCTCGGAGCGGCAATCTACAGCCCGCATGCTGCGACAGGCGCCGGGGAGCCGCTGCGCGGCACCCTCGGCCTACGCTTTCCTTCGCGTCCTTGCTGCTCTTCCTTCGCGTTCTTCGCGTCCCGCTGTTTCGATCCGGCTGCGTAAGGGTGACGGTTTCCGCGGCGATGCAGGTCGCGACCCAAGGTCGCTCCTACCGTGGCGCGGGGTCGCTCGATGGCTGGTCGGCGGTCAGCGCCGGCTTGGTGGCCGACCCCGGAGCCTGCGACAGCTGCTGGAAATCGCTGCCGGCCGGGCGCTGGAACACGCGCAGGCCGAATTCGGGGAGCACCGCCAGCAGGTGGTCGAAGATGTCCGACTGGATGTCCTCGTACTTGGCCCAGCGGGTTTCGCGGGCGAAGAAATAGATCTCCAGCGGCAGGCCTTCGGGCCCCGGCGGCAGTTGTCGGACGATGAAGGTCATGTCCGGATGTACATGCGGATTGCGCTTGAGCCAGGCCACCACATAGGCGCGGAAGGTGCCCAGATTGGTCAGGCGGCGCTGGTTGGTCGGCACCTCGGGATCGCCGGCATGCTCGCGGTTCCAGTTCTCGACTTCTACCCGGCGCTCGGCCAGATAGTCATGCAGCACGCTGATGCGACCGAGTCGGTCGATCTCCTCGGGCGCCAGAAAGTGCACGGTGTTCATGTCGATGCTGATCGCGCGCTTGATGCGCCGCCCCCCGGCATTGAACATGCCGCGCCAGTTGCGGAAGCTGTGTTCGAGGAATTTGTGCGTGGGGATCACGGCGATGGTGCGATCCCAGTTGGACACGCTGACCTGGTTGAGACTGATGTCGACGACATCGCCGTCGACGCCGAACTGCGGCATCTCGATCCAGTCGCCCACGCGGATCAGATCGTTGGCGGTGATCTGGATGCCGGCGACCAGACTCAGCAGCGTGTCCCGGAACACCAGCAGCAGGATGGCCGTCATGGCGCCGAGGCCCGACAGGAAGTACCACGGCGACTGCTTCATCAGCGTGGCGATGATCAGGATCACGGCGAACACCCAGACCACGATGGCCACCACCTGCAGATAGCCCTTGATCGGTCGGTTCTTCGCAATCGGATAGCGCGCGTAGATGCTGTTGATGGCGCTCAAGAAGGCGCTCAGACCCAGGGCCACCGACAGGCAGGCGAAGGCCCGGGTGATGCGCTGCACGACCTCGGCCCAGCCATCGCCGAGGCCCGGAATCATGGTCACGCCGGTGTGGATCAGCAGCAGCGGGATCAGCCAGGCCAGACGCCGGAACACGCCCTGATCCATCAGCACGTCGTCCCACCAGGTGCCGGTATGGCTGAACAGCTGGTCCAGCGCGCGCAGGATCAGGCGCTGCGTCAGCAGATGCAGCACGATGACGCCCAGCACCAGCAGCAGCACGCCCAGCAAGGGCCCCCACAGAGGATCGGCCAACCAGGCCGCGAACCAGCTCGAAGCCAGCGCCTGCGCGCTGTTCGGATCCGGCAAGGTCTGCGTGCTCTCTTCCATGCGCGGGACACTCCATCAGCGATTCAGCCGCCGATGGTAACAAGGGTGGGGGAATGGGGCACGGGGATGCGTCGCTCTTGAACTTGATAGGGTCCAGACTTGTCTGGACGCTTTCGGTATCCGCAGGCGTAGGCCGGGTCCTTCGCGTCCACCGACGTCAACAGAGCCACAAGCCACACACGCGAGGCGCCCGGCGCTTTGGGCTTTGCAGAGCCGCGGCCGCCGGCGCGAATACCCGCGGCGGCTGACCCAAGTCCACGCGCGCCGGAGCCGCGCTATGGCCGCAGCATCATTGCAGGGGTGGGAAAATCAACTACGCGCATCAACAACGGGCATCCTGGCAACTCCCCGTGCCCCACCCCACCGTCTGATGCTAGGGTTCAGGCTTCCGCAAACGCACCGGAGGCTGATCGTGGCTGAGTACTCTTTGGGCCATAGCCCGGCTGAACAGCAGCGCCTGCAGCGTCAGGCCGCCTTGTTGCGCAACATCACCCAGACCATCTGGCGCCGGGCCGGTCTGGAGCCGGGGATGCGGGTGCTCGATGTCGGTTGCGGGGTCGGCGACACCACCTTCCTGGCGGCGGACATGGTCGGTGCCGACGGCATGGTCGTCGGTCAGGACCGCTCGCCCGAGGCGCTGGCGACGGCTCGTCAACGGGCCGCCGAGCTGGGATTGACCCAGGTCGAGTTTGTCGAAGGCGAGCTCGGATCCTGGCCCGGCTCCGACGAGCGCTTCGATGCCATCGTCGGTCGCTACGTGTTGGTCCATCAGCCCGATATCGAAGAGGCGCTGCTGAAGCTGCGGCCGATGCTGCGCCCGGATGGCGGCATCATTGCCTTCCACGAACTGGAGCTGGAGGCTCGCACGATGAGCGACCCGGCCTCGGAACTGGTGCTGCAGGTGCGCGGCTGGCTGCGCCAGGCCTTCAAGTTCGGTGGCATGCAGGCGCACGGGGTCATGGATCTGTCGCGCTGCTTTTACGAGGCCGGCTTCGGCTGGCCGCAGGTCGAACTCTATCCTCTGGTCGGCTGTGGTCCGGACAGCTTCGCACCGGCCTATCTGGTCGAGATCCTGCGCACGGTGGCGCCGACGCTGGAGAAACACGGCGTGATCAAGGTCGATGAGCTGGACCTGGATACGCTCGAGGCGCGACTGCGCGAATCCTGCGCCAACGGTGCCCCCGGTCTGGTCCAGATCAATGGCGGCGCCTGGGCCCGAGTCTGAGCCCGGCCTGGCGGGACTGTCTCTGGTCGGCGCCTCCACCACGGCGCCGCTGTCCAGAACCTTAGGAATCCTTCACTTGTGTACCGGGCTGACCGCTCGCACACTTGGTGAGAGTTCTCCTGGATCATGGTGATGCGCTGCTTCTGGACTGCGTTGGGCCTGCTGGCCTCGTTGACGGCGCAGGCCGGTGAATTGCTGGAAGCGCAGGTCTTCGATCGCTATTCGCCGCTGGCGGCGGCGGATGAGTTCTCGCGACGGGTGTTCACCCCCACCACCTTTGATCGCTTGCAGCGTTTCCAGCAGGCCATCGGTCAGCACGCGGTCGAACAGACCGTCGATCTCAGCGAGGAACGTTTCGACATCTTCCTGCCCGGCCACCAACCGCAGGGGGGCTATGGACTGATCGTGTTCGTGTCACCGATTCCGCGCTGGCCGCTGACCTACGACTGGAAGAAGGTGCTGGATCGCGAGGGCGTCATCTATGTCTCGGCGCGGCGTTCGGGCAACCAGCAGAATGTCTACGAGCGACGCATCCCGCTGGCTCTGCACGCGCTGGAGAACATCCGCGCCCGTTATCCGATCGATCCGGAGCGAGTCGTCATCAGCGGTTTCTCCGGCGGCTCGCGCACGGCCATGCGCATCGCTGCGGCTTATGCCGACGTGTTCACCGGCGCCTTGCTGATCGGCGGCGCCAAGGTCATGGGCGAGGAGGACTTTGCGCCGCCGCCGCTGCCGATCATGCAGGCACTGCAGACGCGCATGCGCGTGGTCTATTCCACCGGCAAGCTGGACATGCCCAATCGCCGCCTGGATGCCCGCAGCATCGCCGCATTGAAGACGCGCTGCGTGGCCGGTGTGTTCAAGATCGATGAGCCCGACATCGGCCATGAAGTGCCGGATCGCAGAACTTTGCAGCGGGCACTGAAGCGACTGGACAGGGCCCTGGAACCCAAACTGCTGCAGGCGCAGCAGCTCTGTCTGGCCGAGCTGGCCGAACGTGTCGAGGCCGACATCAGCGCCGCCGAGCAGGCCTACCAGCGACACGATCTCGTGAGCGCCGGCGAACTGCTGGGCGCCGCAGACCTCGCCTGGGGCGGCCTGGCCACCGAGCGCCTGGTCACACTGGCGCGGGAACTGGCACCGGGATTTGCCGAGACTCCCAAAGATGTTGCCAAGGAACGGTCCGACAAAGGTTCAGGGCGCAATCCCGGGTAGCGGGCACGGGGCAGGGGGCACGGGAAAGGCCACGAGCTTCGGGCTTCGGGCTTCGGGCTCTTGTAGGTCCAGACTTGTCTGGACGCTTTTCTGCTTGCGTCCAAGAGCGTCCAGACAAGTCTGGACCCACAAGAGCCGGCGTCATTGCGACCCGGGACTTGATCCGGGGGAAGAAATCCAGATACCCATCACGTAGCCCGGTGTCGCGCGCAGCGGCTCACCGGGGCTGATTCGGGTCACTGCCCGCAGCGCGCTGCACGCACTTCGGGTCAGGCCAGGCTGGCTATTGCCTGGTCAATCACATGCAGCCTGATCAGAACATCCTTGGCATCTGAACGCTTTTCTTCGCGTCCTTTCTGCTTTTCCTTTGCGTACTTTGCGTCCCGCTCTTTGCACGGATCGATCCGGGCGGATGGTTTTCGCCGCGGTTTGCGGAACGGCGGTCGCGCCGCAAGGGCGCTCCTACGAGCCCCTTACCCCTTCCCCGTCTCCGCCGCCCGCAACGCCGCCCGGTACAGCTCCTGGAAATGGTGCACGCCCTGCTCGCGGGTGGGATGCACGCGACCAACCGTGTAGGAGCCGCTGGCGAAGGCGCGCTGCACGCGTTCGCAGATGTCGACGTCCTGCTGCTGGGTGATCTCGGCCAGTTCCTGATCCTGGGTGATGCGATCGGCGTGGGCCTCGACCAGGCCGGGTCGGTAGTAGTACTCGAAATCGATGCGGCAGCTGTCGACGCCGGTCGGAACGATGCGGTTGGTCTGCAAACGACCGGGCAGGATGTTCAGCATCGTGTTCGGCCACAGGAAGTAGTACAGCGCGGTGCCGGATCCATAAAAACTGGCGTCATTGTCGAGCGGGCTCCATTGCAGCGAGTGCCAGCGCTCGCATTCGGTGCGGTAGCTGCGGTAGTCCAGCAGCCGGTTCAGTTCCGGATGGATATGCGGAACGTGGTAGCCCTCCAGATAGTTGTCGACATAGGCCTTCCAGTTGCAGGCCGCCGGATAGCTGATGCGGCGCTGGAACACATAGCCATCCAGCGGCTCGGCCAGACGCCCGTCGATCCCGGCCACCAGCTCGGCCAGTGCCGGCGTGTCCGGATCCAGCGCCACGAACACCAGCCCCTGCCAGATCTCGGCTCGGGCCTGCGGCAAGCGGGTCTGGGCACGGTCCAGTCCTTCGATGGCATCGATCTCCGGGCCGCTGCGCAAACCGCCCTGCAGATCGTAGGTCCAGCCGTGGTACTGACAGCGCAACTGCTTGAGGCCGCAGCCGCTGGCGATGGCCAGCGGGCCGCCGCGATGGCGACAGACGTTGTGTAGAGCCCGGAGCACACCGGTCTCGTCGCGCAGCAGCAGCAGCGGCGTACCCGCCACCTCGGTCACGACATGGTCGCCGGGCTGCGACAGCTGTGCGGCATGGGCGACGAATTGCCAGCTGCGGGCAAACACCGCAGCGCGTTCCTGCGCTGCGAGCTCGGCGTCGGTGTAGCAGCTGGCCGGCAGACCGTGCGCCTGGGCCAGGGTTTGTGGCGTGCGCCAGTCGATGGTGGAAAGGACAGACATGAGCGATACCGACCTGGAAAGACCCGGAGTCTAGGCGGATATCCACTGTCGCGGGG
>JBFWOF010000004.1:16729-149382 GCA_050250665.1 Lysobacterales bacterium
AAGCCATCGTCGCCGCCCTGCTGTGGGAGCGGCTTCAGCCGCGACAAGCCTCATGCCACCTGCCCCGAGTCGCTATGCTCGCCCCTTCCACCGCTTCGGGAGCAGACCATGTCGGCCGAACAGAACGCAGCCCTGATCCAGCGCTTCTACGAAGCTTTTGCCCGGCGCGATGCAGCGACCATGGCCACCTGCTACCACGCCGAAGCGCACTTTTCCGATCCGGCCTTTCCCGATCTGCGCGGTGCGGATGTCTCGGCCATGTGGACCATGCTCTGCGAGAGAGCCCAGGACTTCTCGCTGAGTTTCAGTGCCATCAGCGCCGAGGGCGATCGCGGCCAGGCGCACTGGGAGGCCAGATACCTGTTCAGCAAGACCGGGCGTCAGGTGCACAACGTGATCGATGCCAGCTTTGTGTTCAAGGATGGGCTGATCATCGACCACAAGGACCGTTTCGATTTCTGGCGCTGGAGCCGGATGGCGCTGGGTGCGACGGGTCTGTTGCTGGGCTGGAGCGGCTTCCTGCGCGGCAAGGTGCAGGCCGAAGCGGCCAAGGGCCTGGCAGCCTTCAAGCGCCATCGCCAGGGCTGAATCATGACCTGGGCCATACTCTCGCTGCTCGCCGGCGTGGTCCTGGCGGGCCTCGGCGGTGAACTGTTCCTGCGCGGCGTGCTTGGCTTCGCCCGCTGGATGCGTATCCCCAGCGCCATCGCCGCGGCCACGCTGGGGGCCTTCGCCACCTCCAGCCCGGAGCTTTTCGTCTCCACCATTGCCGCCGTCAACGGCGCCCCGGGCATCGGTCTGGGTGATGCCACCGGCAGCAATGTGGTCAATATCGCGCTGATCCTGGCGGTCGCGCTGCTGGTCAAGCCGCTGGTCACCAAGCGCAAGGTCATCGCCCTGGATTTTGGTGTGGCCATTGCCGCCTCGGTGCTGATCGGCCTGATGGCGGCCGATGGCGTCATCAGCCGGATCGAGGGCGCGCTGTTGATCCTGGGCTTTCTGGTGTGGATGACCATGCATGTGCGAGAAGCGCGACGGCAGCGTGCCGTGCCCGACGACGCCGCTTCCACCGACAAGCCCTGGCGTATTGCCAGTGACAGCGTCGGCGGACTGGCATTGCTGATCATGGCCGGCAGTCTGGTGGTGTCGGGCGCACAGACCATTGCCGCGGGCTTCGGCATACCGCCGTATCTGATCGGTGCCACGCTGGTGGCGCTGGGCACCTCGATGCCGGAACTGGCGACCACGCTGGTGGCGGTGTTCCGCGGCCATGATGATGTTGGTGTCGGCACCCTGCTCGGCAGCAATGTCTTCAATGCGCTGCTGATCGTCGGCCTGACCTCGAGCATCACGCCCATCGCCATCAACGGCCACGGCCTGTGGGTGGCCCTGGGCGGCGCGGTGGTGGCCGTCACCCTGGTCTGGCCCGGCGCGCGCGAGAAACTCGGCCGCGGCCGCGGCGTGGCCCTGATCGTGGTCTATGCCCTGACCATGGCGATGATGGCGGTGTTTGCGCGCTAGGGATCCTCTGAACAAGTCGTCATTCCCGCGAAAGCGCGAAAGCGGGAATCCACGCATGCGTAGCTACCTGAAAGCACTGGATTCCCGCTTGCGCGGGAATGACGGTCAAGACTTGTACCGAGCTTCTAGCTAGTGCTGACAGCGCGGGCAATAGAAGCTGGCGCGCTGGCCCAGGCGCACGCTTTGCACCGGCGTGGCGCAGACCCGGCAGGGCTGACCGGCACGGCCATAGACCAGCAATTCCTGTTCGAAATAGCCTGGTTCGCCATCGGGCCGCAGGAAATCGCGCAGCGTGGTGCCGCCGCGTTCGATGGAATGGCCGAGGATCATGCGCACGGCATCGGCCAGTCGCTGATAGCGCGCTCGCGACACCCGGCCGGCGGCGCGGCGCGGATCGATACCGGCGCGAAACAGGGCCTCGGCGGCGTAGATGTTGCCGACGCCGACCACGATGTGCTGATCCATCAGGAAGTGTTTGACCGGGGCGCTGCGAGCGTGGGCGCGGGCATGCAGATAGGCGCCATCGAAGCCCGGATCGAAGGGTTCGGGTCCTAGCTCGGCCAGCAGTGGATGAATCTCGCCGGCGGGCTGCCACAGCAGCGAACCGAAGCGCCGCGGGTCGTTGAAGCGCAGCAGCCGGTCGTCGTCGAGCAGCAGATCGTAGTGATCGTGCTTGCGCAACAGGACCTGCTGATCAAGCACCCGCAGACTGCCGCTCATGCCCAGATGAAGGATCGCGGCGCCGCGATCATTGTCCAGCAGCAGGTATTTGGCACGGCGGCGCACCGCCTTGATCGGCAGCCCGGCCAGGCCGGCAGCCACCGCCGCAGTGATCGGCCAGCGCAAGCGCGCCTCGCGCACGATCAAGCCACGCGCCACCCGCCCCAGCAGATGGGGCTCGATGCCGCGGCGGGTGGTTTCTACTTCGGGGAGTTCGGGCATGGCGGGAGAGCGGTCAAACGTTAAACGTGAAACGTCAATTGAAGCACCACATTTCCCATGCGCCCGGGTTTCCAGTTTCTCATTGACGTTTTACGTTTGACGTTTTACTTCTGACGCCTGGCTACCTGCCCCTACTCGCTCCCGCGGCTCTCACCTACCTCGCCGTCGCCAGACTGCGCGCATCCTCGCGCCAGCGTGGGGTGGCGCGGATGGTGGGTAGTACATCGGCGGCGTCGCCGACCAGGGTCCACATGTCGCGGTGTTCGGCGTTCATGAAGCGCTCGTCGATGCTGCGGTCGAGCAGACGCACGACATCGTCGTAGAAGCCGCGGGTGTTGAGCAGGATGATCGGGCCGAAGTACAGGCCGAGGCGCTTGAGGGTGATGGCTTCGAACAGTTCTTCCAGGGTACCGCAGCCACCCGGGAGGGCGACCACGGCATCGCTGCCGGTCAGCAGCTTGTGCTTGCGTTCGCGCATGTCCTCGACCAGTTCCAGCCGGGTCAGTCCCGGATGGCCCCACTCCAGATCGGCCATGAAGCGCGGCAGGATGCCGATGACTTCGCCGCCGCCGGCCAGCGCGCCGTCGGCCACCGCGCCCATCGAACCCATGCTGCCGCCGCCATAGACCACGCTGCAGCCGCCACCTGCCAGGGACTGGCCCAAGGCATAGGCCTGATCCCGGTAGACAGGATCGGCAGCATTGCTGGACGCGCAATAGACACAGACTCGCAGGCCGGCGCTCATGGGATCAATCCTGCTTGGCGCGCGCCACTGCTTCCTTGTACTTGGCCAGGTCGCGCTCATAGTCGGCCTTGGCCTCGATCTTCTCGGCTTCCTTGCGCACCAGGAACTGCTTCTGTCGTTCGATTTCGGCACGCTCGCCGGTGATCATCTGTTTCAGGGCATCACTGACGGTTCTGCCGCTGCGCTCCATGTCGGCGGCTTGCGCCACCAGCTGGGACAGACTGATCTCGCGGGCGTTGATTTCCACCCGGCGCGCTTCGATGGTCTGGCCGAGCAGATCCATGCGCTGACTGTAGGCACGGTCCAGATCTTCTTCGCTGGCGTAGGAATTGAGGAGCGCCTCATCAGCCTTGCGGCGCGCCTCCTTGGCCGCGGCTTCATCGGCAATGCGGCGTTCTTCGGCTTGCTTGGCGGCGCGCTCTTCGGGCGTCAGGGCGCGCTCGGTGCGCTCCACCGATATGCCCTGATCGTTGATCTTCTCGCGCGCGTATTCCTTGGCTTCGGGCGGAATCTGATCGCTGAAATGGATGTTGCCATCCTTGTCGGTCCATTTGTAGAGCTTGCCGGAACTGTCGCCAGCCACTGCTGCCGAGGAATAAATGCCCGCGGCGAAGATCGCCATGACCAGACCCGTGAGAATCCTGCTACGCATCGACTCAACTCCTTGCCGCAATGTCAGACCGTGATTGTAGGGCCCAGAGCCTCTTGCAGGCTGAATATGCCGGCAAAACTGGCCGGCAAACGTAACGCTGTGACGCGTGGCGCAACTCGCCGTTCATATCCGGCGGCCATGGCAACCGCTATCGGGCGAAATCACCGGCCAGCGCCTTGTAGACCGCCGCCAGTGCGGTGGCGCGGCGGGTCTGGGCTTCGGCGTACTGGTCTTCGAGATCCAGCAGCGAGCGCTCGGCATCGAGTACGGTCAGATAGTCGCTGGCGCCGGCGTCGTAGCGCAGGCGGGCCAGTGCGGTCGATTTGCGACTCTCGCTGACCGCCAGTTCCAGTGCGGCGCAGGACTCGTTCCAGGCGCGGAAGCCGGCCAGTGCATTTTCGGTCTCTTCCAGCGCCTTGAGCCAGGTTTCCTGATAGCGGGCGATGGCGCCATCGGCCACGGCCCGTTGCGCCCGTACCCGCTGCCGCACCCGTCCGAAATCGAGAAAACTCCAGGTCAGGCCGGGCCCGTAACTCCGCCGCTGGGCCTCGCTGCCCAGATCACCAAAGGATTGCGCGGTCACGCCGAATGCACCGGTCAGTGTCAGCTTGGGATAGAACTCGGCGGTTTCCACGCCGATGCGCGAGACCTCTACCGCCAGCAGGCGATCGGCTTCGCGAATGTCGGGGCGCCGCGCCAGCCAGTCTGCCGGCGTGCCCACCGCCACCAGATCCGGCATCGGCGGCAGATCCCTGTGCGCTGCCAGCTGTACACGCAGGCGTGCCAGCGGTTGCGCCGTCAACACCGCCAGGCGCTGCTCCTGGGCGCTGACGGCAGCGCGGGTCTGAGGTACCTGTGCCGCTACCGACAGTCCGAGCGCATTGGCCCGGGTCACATCCAGTTCGGTGCCACGTCCGGCGTCCAGCTGCTGCCGCAGGATGTCCAGATTCTCCTGCAGATTGGCCAGATTGCGCTCCTGCACGGCCAGACGAGCCTGGGTGCCGCGCAGCTCGAAATACGCCTGCGCGGTTTCGGCCACGACCGACAGCCGCACCGCGTCGAGCGCCGCGGCGCGCGCATCGACCTCGCGATAGATGGCCTCGCTCTGGCGCCTGAGCGAACCGAACAGATCGATCTCCCAGGTGGCGTCAAAGCCCAGCCGGTAGGTGTCGGTGGTGCCGACATCAGGCGGAATGAAGGGATCCTTGCCCGAGGGCTTGTTGCGCTGGACACCGCTGTCGGCAGTCACCGTGGGCAGCAGGCTGTAGAAGCTCAAACCCGCCAGGGCCCGGGTTTCATCCAGCCGCGCCAGCGCTTGAGCAATCTGTGTATTGGCCTTCAGCGCCTGCTGGATCAGCGCATCCAGTTCCGGCTCCTGGAACGCCGACCAGACCTCGCTGGACACCGCCGCCGGCGGATTGACGCTGTCCAGCGCCTGATCAAACCGCGGCGGCAGTTCAGCATCCGGACGCACGTACTCGGGGCCGACATTGCAGGCAGCGAGGGTGAGGGCGAGGGCTGCGGTGGCGGCGACTCGTCGCCAGTTCGCCCGCTCAGCCGACTGACGGGTAGCGATCGGGATCCGGGACCCGGGACCCGGGACCCGGGAAACGCGCGGCTTCGTCGCTGGTTTCAGGTAATCCGCATCCATGCTTTGGCAACCTCTCTCCGGAACTGCATTCAGACTGGAACGCGCCGAGCGTCCGGTTCTTGCCCCTTCCCGGGTCCCCGGTCCCGGGTCCCCGGTCCCGATCCCGGCTTCCCACCCGCGCGCCACCTCATCCATGCCCCACCTCCTGCTGCGCGCGTCGCGACTCTGTCCTGACTGCCAGCTTGCGCAGCAGCACATAAAACACCGGGGTGAAGAACAGGCCGAAGAAGGTGACGCCGAGCATGCCGGCGAACACGGTCACGCCCATGACGTGGCGCACTTCGGCACCGGCGCCGTGGGCGAAGACCAGGGGCAGCACACCCATGATGAAGGCGAAGCTGGTCATCAGGATCGGACGCAGACGCAAGCGACAGGCTTCGATGGCGGCCTCGACGATGCCGCGACCCTGTTCCTCCAGATCGCGGGCGAATTCGACGATCAGGATCGCGTTCTTGCAAGCCAGACCCATCAACACCACCAGGCCGATCTGGGTGAAGATGTTGTTGTCGATGAAGGTCGGCGGCACGCTCATCGGTGGCGGTGGAATCCAGCCCCAGCCGATCTGCAGTCCAAACCACATGCCATTGATGAAATTCAGCAGCCAGATGCCGCCGATGGCCGAGAGCATGCACATCGGCACGATCAGGATCACCGCCAGCGGCAGGGTCCAGCTCTCGTACAGCGCCGCCAGCACCATGTACACCAGCAGCACGCACAAGGGAAACACCAGCAGAGCCATCGAACCCTGAGTGACTTCCTGGTAAGTCAGGCCGGTCCACTCGATGTTCATGCCTTTGGGCAGCATCTGACCGGCCATGGCCTTGATCTGCTGAATGGCCTGTTGCGACGACAGCAGTGCCGGGTTGATGCCGGCCTGAAGATCGGCCGCGGGATAGCCGTTGTAGCGAATCACCGGATCCGGGCCGTAGCTGGGCGTGACTTCGACCACGCTGCCGATGGGCACCATCTGACCCTGCTGGTTGCGGACCTTGATGCGGGCAATGTCGGCGACTTCATTGCGGAAGCCGGAATCGGCCTGGGCGTAGACGCTGTAGGTGCGGCCGAAGAGGTTGAAGTCGTTGACGTAGGCCGATCCCAGATACACCTGCAAGGCGGTGTAGATGTCGGTCAGCACCAGTCCCTGCTCCTTGGCCTTGGTGCGATCGACGCTGGCATCCAGTTGCGGCACATTCGACTGGAAGGAGCTGAACACGGCGTAGGGATCGAAACCGGGCGTACCGCGCAGGGCACCTGAGAGCATCTGGGTCTGATTGGCGAGTTCGCCATAGCCGGCAGCACCGCGGTCCTGCACATAGGTTTCGACGCCGGCCGAATTGCCCAGACCCAGGACCGGTGGCGGCAGTAATGCAAAAGCCAGCCCGTCCTGGATGGTGCTGAACTTGCCATTGAGCATCCCAGCGATTTCCGCGGCGCTGATGTCGCGCTCTTCGGACGGCGAAATGCCCACGAACATCAGACCAGCATTGCTGGTGTTGACGAAGTGGATGGCATTCAGCCCCGGAAACTGCACCGCGCTTTCCACGCCCGGGGTGGCCAGCGCCATCTCACCCATGCGCCGCATCGCCGCCTCGGTACGTTCCAGCGTGGCCCCTTCCGGCAACTGCAGGATGGAGAACAGGTACTGCTTGTCCTGGGTGGGAATGAAACCCGCCGGCACCTGGGTGAAACCCAGCACGGTCAGGCCGATCAACAAGGCATACACGACCATCAGTCGCGGCGCCCGGGCGATGGTGCCACCGATGCCGCTGGAATAGCGCTTGCTGGCCTTTGAAAAGCGTGCGTTGAACCAGCCGAAGAAGCGCCCGAACACGGCTTCGATCATTCGACCCAGCCGGTCCTTGGGCGCGCCCTGCGGCTTCAGCAGCACCGCCGCCAGCGCCGGCGACAGGGTCAGCGAGTTGAAGGCCGAGATCAGGACCGAGGCGGCGATGGTGACTGCAAACTGCTTGTAAAACTGGCCGGTGACGCCACCGATGAAGGCCAGCGGCACGAACACGCTGGCCAGCACCAGCGAGATGGCGACAATCGGACCGGAGACTTCGCTCATGGCCTGATGCGCCGCCGCCCTGGGTTGCATCCCCTCTTCGATATGGCGTTCCACGTTCTCGACCACGACAATGGCGTCGTCGACGACGATGCCGATGGCCAGCACCAGTCCGAACAGCGTCAGCACATTGATCGAGAAGCCCAGCATCCAGAGCACGGCAAAAGTGCCGACGATGGACACCGGCACTGCCAGCAGCGGAATGATCGAGGCGCGCCAGGTCTGCAGGAACACCACGACCACCAGCACCACCAGCGCCACTGCTTCCAGCAGGGTCGAGATCACCGACTTGATCGACTGGCGCACGAACACGGTCGGGTCGTAAACCACGGTCCATTCGACGCCGGCGGGAAAGCCCTTCGCCAGTTCAGCCATCTTCTCGCGCACCGCGTCCGAGAGCGCGATGGTGTTGGCACCCGGGGCCTCGAAGATGACGATGGCCGCAGCATCCTCGTTGTCCAGCAACGAATTCAGCGCGTAGTTGTTGGAGCCGAGCTCGACTCGCGCGACGTCGCGCAGTCGGGTCAGCTGACCTTCGTTGCCGGCCTTGAGGACGATGGCGCCGAATTCCTCCGGCGTGCTCAATCGGCCCTGGGCATTGATCGAGAACTGCACGGTGCTGCCGGTCGACTGCGGCGGTCCGCCGATGGTGCCGGCCGAGATCTCCAGGTTCTGTTCGCGGATGGCAGCGACGATGTCACCGGCGGTGAGATCGCGCGCCGCGGCCTTGTCGGGATCGATCCAGATGCGCATCGAATAGCTGCCGGCGCCGAAGGCAATGGCCTGGCCAACGCCGTCCAGCCGCGCCAGTTCGTCGCGTACCCGCAGATTGGCAAAATTCGCCAGATAGAGGCCATCGTAGGTCTCGTCGGGCGAGCGCAGATGCACCACCATGGTCAGATTGGGCGAACTCTTGACCGTGGTCACACCCAGCTGGCGCACGCTCTCGGGCAGACGCGGCAGCGCCTGGGCCACTCGGTTTTGCACCTGCACCGCAGCCAGATCGATATCGACACCGCCCTTGAAGGTCACAGTCAACTGCATGGTGCCGTCGGAACCCGCCGTCGACTTCATGTAGATCATGCCTTCGACGCCGTTGACCGCCTCTTCGATCGGCGCGGCCACGGTCTCGGCAATGGTCTTGGGATTGGCGCCCGGATAGATCGCGGTCACCTGCACCGAGGGTGGCACCACATCGGGGTATTCGCTGATCGGCAGATTCGGTATCGCGATGGCACCGGCAATCAGTACCAGCAAGGACAGCACCGCTGCCAGGATCGGCCGGTCGACAAAGATCTTGGAAATATCGGCGTGGGCCATGGGTCAGAATCCGGAAAGCGGGGGCAGGGGGCGGGGGGCAGGGGCCCGACAGGGAGGCAAAACGGACCCGTGCGGTGGCCTTGACCATGAGCCGGCCTGGACGCTGTGATGCAGATCGCTTCGAACTTCAACCGGAGCCAGAGAGCCGATCCGCCTGCCCCCTGCCCCCTGCCCCGCCGTTATCATCCCGCGCATCATTGCGCACCCACCTGGCCCGCCGCTGGCGCCTCGGCAATCGTGTTCGGCGCTGTCATCGGCACCTCGATCGGCTGCAGCGGCGCTCCCGGGAAGAAGATCTTCTTGGTGCCGTTGATGACCACCCGATCCTTGGCATCAAGACCGGATTCGACGATGCGCAGACCGTCGACCAAGCCACCCAGCTGCACATCCTTGCGCTGGGCACTGTTGTTGTCGCCGACTACATAGACGTACTTGCGATCCTGATCGGTCATGACCGCCTGATCGTGGATCAGCATGGCCGGGTGAACGGCGCTGCCCACCAGTTGCACGCGTGCGAACAGGCCTGGGGTGAAACGACGATCGCTGTTGTCGAGTCTGGCGCGCACGCGAATGGTGCCGGTGGCCGGATCGAGCTGGTTGTCAACGAAGTCGAGCACGCCTTCGTGCGGGAATCCGTCTTCGGTGGTCAGACCCACGCGCACCGGGTTTCCGCCGTCGCGGGCACTGGGTCGATCACCGCCACGGATCAGGTCCTGATAACGCAGGAAAGTGCGCTCGTCGCCTTCGAACCAGACGTAGATCGGATCCAGTGACACCAGGGTGGTCAGCATCGAACTCGGATCCACCAGGTTGCCCGCGGTGATCATCGCCGCACTGACGCGGCCGCTGATCGGCGCCGTGACCCGGGTGAAATCCAGATTCAGGCGGGCCTGGTCGACTGCGGCGCGCATGGCCACGACATCGGCCCTGGCCTGATCCAGTTCGGCGCTCTTCTGATCCCATTCCTCGCCGGACATGGCCTTGGCCGCGACCAGCTTGCGGCCACGTTCCAGATCGCGTTCGGCCAGCTTGACTCGGGTCTGGGCACGGTTGAGATCGGCCTGGGTGCGCGCCAGCGCGGCCCGGTATTCGCGGTCGTCGATCTCGACCAGCAGATCGCCCTTGGCCACTTCGGCGCCTTCGTCGAAGGCGACGCGGGTGATGTAGCCGGAAACCCGCGGCCGGATCTGTACCGAATCGGTGGCGGCAAAGCGGCCATTGAATTCATCCCATTCGGTCACTTCGCGGCTCACCACCTGTGCCACATTGACCTCGGTCGGGGGCATCTGCCCGCCGTCCTGTGGCGGCCCACCGGCGCCGCCACCGCAAGCGGCCAGCAGGAGGGCCAGGCCAGTCAGAATCATGGGTCGGAAGTTGATCATGGGCAGATTCATTGGTCTTGATGGGGACGGGGATTTGGAAGCAAGCGGGACTGAAGCTGGTTGATCCGGTCTATTGGCCATCGTCATCGGCTTTGCTCGATTTGCGCGGTCTGCGAACCGCCGCAGAGCTGGACGCTGGCACCGGCCGCACAGCCTCCCGCGGCAAGGACCATTCGCGCGCCAGCTGCTCCATGCGTGCGACGATCCGGTCACGGTGTTCGGCGGGCACCTCGCTGCAACCAAAGTACTCGCTCCAGAACAGGCCTTCGGCGGCCAGCCGCAGCACCGAGCGCTGGATTTCGTCATCGTTCCAGGTGCGCGCGGCGCATTCCTGCTGATGATGACAACGAATCGGATCGAGCAGGCTCGGATCGTGAGCGACTGCGCTCAGCATGCCGGCAACAAATCGCCGCCGTTCGCTGTCGGGACGGCTCCAGGTCCGGATCAGCGCGATCAGTTCCGCGCCCGGCTCATCGCCTGATTGCGCCGCGTGTCGCGATTGTTCGGCCTGGCTTTGAGCCAGATCGCGCTCGATCAGTGCCCGCAGCAGATCTTCCTTGGTGGCGAAGTGGTAGGTGATGCCACCGCGCGAAATGCCGCTCTCCTGCACCAGCCCCTCAAAGGTGAGTTTGGCCGCTCCGTGGGTTTTGACCACACGTTCAGCGGCATCAAGGATTCGGGCTCGGGCTTTGGGTGGTCTGGGCATGAGCGTTACTATACAGAACGTTCTGTTCAGTAATGATGACGCTTTGGTGTCGGCGGCGGCATGGGCCGTAGGTCATGGCCGCTACAGCAGCCGGCCAGATTTGCAATTCTGGCCACGCCGAGGCTTGTTCAATTTCCTCACCCGAGTATTCTCGGGACAACGCTCTCCGCGGCTGGACAAGGTCAGACCTATGTCAATGCGACGCGCGTCACCCGGCCTCTGTGGCCTGATTCTGTTATCCGCCACTTCGCTCGCGTCGGCTGATGACATCCGCATCCGCGCTGATCCCTGGCTGCCCTACAGCGGCGGCTCGGAGATGAATCCGCCCGGCTACATGGTGGAAATGGCGATTGCCATCGCCAAGGCTCATGGCCACACCGTCCAGTACCGCACCATGCCCTGGTCCAATGCGCTGGAAGTGGTGCGCGAAGGGTCAGCCGATTGCGTGGTGGGTGCCTATCTGTCGGATGCCGAAGGCTTCGAGTTCCCCAAATCGGGCTGGGGCCCGTCCGGCAATGTGTTCTGGGGTCTGGCGGAAAACCCCTGGCGCTATACCGGCGTGGACAGCCTGGCGAATGTGCGCGTCGGTGTCATCGAGGAATACAGCTATGGCGAGGACATGGATGCCTACATCAAGGCCCACGCCGATGACAAGGCCAGACTGGAAGTCGTGCCGGCGGTGGGTCGGGGTATCGTGCGCCTGATGGCACGCCTGATCGGCAAGCGCATCGATACCTTCATCGAGGACCGCAGCGTGCTCGCCTATGCCGTTGAACAGGCGAAGATGGACCCGGCGCGGATCATCTCGCTGGGACAGGCCGGTGAAGTGGAAAGCGTCTACATCGCCTGCACGCCAGCGGACCCGCGTGGACGAGTCTATGCCGACCTGTTCGACCAGGGCACGGCCGAGTTGCGATCCAGCGGCAAACTGGCCGAGATCCTGTCGCACTACAACCTGACAGACTGGGAAGGCGCCGAGAGCGCGCCCTAGTTCGCATCGTTCATCAGGTCACGGGACATGGACGAATCCCGTGGCGGAATCAGGGAAAGTCGCAACTGTCCCGCGCGTTCAGGCTTCTGCGTCGCGACGCAAGGTCGCTCCTACAAAAAAAGGCCCGCCGAAGCGGGCCTGTTCGACCATCACCCGGAAGGGCTCAGATGGCCAGATCAGTCAGCGACTTGCCACCAGCCAGTGCATCACGAACCCAGTGCGGCTGCTTGCCACGACCGGTCCAGGTCTGCAGGTGATTTGCCGGATTCCGATATTTAGGCGCCACCGGGCGCTTTTCGCCACCACCACCGCCGCGGGGAGCGCGGCCGCTGGCGCCGAACAGCTCATAAATGTCGAAACCAGCCGACTTGGCCTGTGCCTCGAGATTCTTGCGCAATTCAGCAAACTGCTGCTTCTTCAGCGTTTCGATACGCGCACGCGCGTCCGTGATCAGCTGTTCCAGTTCCGCCACACCAAGTTTGCCCAGATCCACTGCCATCGTACACCTCTCTCAGTTCGCCCCCCAACGGGGGTATTGTGGCGGCGGATTGTGCACTGATTAATCCCAGGAATAAAGCCTATTTGCAAACGGTCACATAGTTTATTACAAAAGTGTTTATTTATCCGGCGCTCGCAGAACCGTGCGCACTTCCAGAAGCTCCGGAAAAAATGTGAGTTCCAGCGCACGCTTCAGGAAAGCCACACCGGAAGAGCCGCCGGTGCCGCGCCTATAACCAATCACCCGCTCCACTGTTTTCATATGCCGAAACCGCCACAACTGGAAGCTCTCTTCGACATCCACCAATTGTTCGGATAGATGGTACTCCCCCCAGAACTGCTCGGGCTGCTCGTAGATGCGCTGCAACACCGGAATCAATGCCGGTTCACGCTGATGCGGCAAGGAAAAATCACGATCGATGCAGTGTGCCGGCAGATCATGGCCGGCGCGGGCCAAATGGCGCAGGAACTCGTCATACAGACTGGGAGATTCGAGAACTCCGCGCAGCCGCTCGCGCTGCTCCGGCGCATAGTCGAATACCTGCAGCATGTCGGCGTTCTTGTTGCCGAGCAGGAATTCGATCAGCCGGTATTGCAGGGACTGAAAGCCGCTGGCGGGCCCGAGCACATGGCGAAACTGGACGTACTCCGAAGGCGTCAACGTTTCCAGCACGGCCCATTGTTCAAACAGCTGCTTCTGGATGTGCTTGACCCGCGACAAAATCTTCAGGCAAGGTCCGAGATCGTCCATGCGCAGGCGCGCATTGGCCTCCTCCAGCTCGTGGATCAAGAGCTTCATCCACAACTCGGAAGTCTGATGCTGAATGATGAACAGCATCTCGTCGTGATGTTGCGGCTGGGACAGCGGCTGCTGGGCGCCCAGCAGGCGGTCCAGCATCAGGTAGCCGTCATAGGTCAGCCGGTTGCTCAGGTCGACCGTGATTTCGCGCTCGAGCGGGCGCCGGTTTTCCGGGGTGGTCATGAGGGCAAGCACCAGAATGGGGACGGGCTAGCCTCCGCGCCTGAGCCCCGGGCGTCAATGCCCGTGGGCAAGAGGACACGCCAGATCAAGAGCTCGCGGTGCGGCTGCCTTTGCGTGTCCTCACGCCCTCCAGCGATTGATGCGCGAATAAGCGCACCGCCAGGGGCGACCGGGACTCCCACAGAAATGACACAGCGGATGACGGGCACACCGCAATCAACCGGCGGCCTGTCCCAGAATTTGCCGCACCAGTGTGCCGATTTCTTCCTTGTTGCCGGTGACCATCAGATGTTCATCGCGCGCCAGGCTGATGCCGATGCTGACGGCATAGTCGACCCCGATATTGTGGCCCTCGTCATCGAGTCGAGCGAAAGATTCCACCTTGCTGATGTAAATGATCCGCGTGGCGTCGAGAAACCCGCCCTGTGGCAACCGTACCCAACGCTGCATGGTCTGGCCCCTGACCGAAACTGAACCTGAGTCTACGCCGGAACTGCCGCCGCGAGCGCTGGTCCGGCCGAAATCACACAGCGCGCAGTCACTGGCAGACGCAGGCTAGCCCCGACGCAGCAGTGAGCTGGCCAGGGATTCCAGCCCGGTCTTGTCAAGCAGCTCGACCTCACGGCGATCAATGGCAATCAGCCCATCGTCGCTCATTCGGCGAATGACGCGGCTGACGGTTTCCGGTGCCAGACTCAGGTAATTGGCGATATCGGTGCGCTGCATCGGCAAACTGAAGCGCCGCGCCGAAAAGCCGCGGGAAGCAAGGCGTTCCGACCAGTTGATCAGGAAGGCCGCCAGACGCTCCTCGGCGCTGTAATCACCCTTGCCGAGGGTGGCGGTGCCGATGTCCCTGGAAATCAGCCGGAACAGCGTTTCCTGAATCGATGGAATGCGGGTGGCCAGCGTGGCCATGGCCGGAAAGGAAAAACGGCAGAGCATCACGGTATCGACGGCAACCGCGGTGCATGGATAACGCGCCGGATAGATCGCATTCAGCCCGACCAATTCGCCCGGGGTATAGAAGCCGAGTACCTGTTCCCGGCCCTTGTCATCGAGCACGGAAGTCTTGACCAGCCCTGCCCGCACCGAGAAGATCGCGCCGAAGGCATCGCCGGTGTGGAAAATCTCGTCGCCTGCATGAAAGGGACCGACGTGCTCGATCAGGCAATGCAGTTCACGCAGCGCGGTCTTGCTGTAGCCATCCGGCAGACACAGTCGCCCGAACACGCAAGTGCTGCAGAAATGGGCCTCGTCGCCATCATCGATGGGCGCCTGGGGCCAGAGGGTCTGCGTGTGCTCGAGCAAAACGGCGCTCCATGGTTCCTTGTGTTGCGTAGTCTGCCCGCAGTAGCCGCGAGCGGCTAGCTGCTTGATTGACATGAGCGATGTTGATGCCCTCGGTCGCGTGCTGAACGATTGTGACGAATTGGCGTACGCTATGAGTCCTTGGCACGATCCCGACAGCCTCTGGAGAATCCAATGATCCTCGGCACGATACTTCGAAAACTGCCCCTGCAAGTGGCGATCATTGCCTTGGCCTTCTTTGCGGTGGATCAGGCGCACGCCCAACGCGGCAGACTGGTCATTGCCGACTATTCCGTGAGCGCTGCCGCCACTCAGTTGACCATTGATGGAGTGGCGGTCAACGCGCAGCCTGCAGCCGGCGAGCTGCCCCGCATCCAACTGCTGAGTACCCAGCTCAAGCGCATCCAGCTGCTGCGCGCTTCGGATGGCAGTGTGCTGGCCAGCACCACGCTGATGCCGGATTTCAATCTCGACTATCTGCTGCTGGCCTCGGGGGATGGTCAGACGCTGCCCTACAAGCTTCAGGTCGACGCCAGCGTCGGTGTACGCACACGCCTGTTCAACGCCTCGCGTCTGCTCGGCGAAGCGCCCGAACTCGAGGTACTGATGGAGAGCGACGACGGTTCGCCCGCCGTGCGGGCGGCTGCCGGATCGCTGTCGGAGTCGCTGGCTGCGGACCGCGCCAATCTCGGACTGCGATTCCGTCGCGCCAGCGACGGCGCAACCCTGCTGCATCTGAAGCGCGCGGATTTCGGTCGAAGTGGGCTGGCGCGTGATGTGCTCGTGGTGCTGCACGGAACCCAGAATGAACTGAAGGCCGATGAGATCGGCATCAGCGACTTCAACCCTTACGTGGTCGAGTCCCTGCCCAGCCTGGCGCTGGGAACGGTTCAAGTGAAACTGCTGAATGGCGGCGCCCTGGGCAGCGGGCCGGCGCCCATGGACTTCGATATTGGCGGACAGTCAGCGCGGCTCGAATATGGTCAGTTCTCCTCGACCATCACGTTGCCGGAACAGGGTTCCTATGAGCTCTGCGCTGAAGCCTTCCGCGGCATCACCCAGTTTCCGCTGATTTCCTGCGGCACGCTCGAATTCGAGGGTGGCAAGCGCTATCTCGCGATTTCCCGTTCCTTCTACCCGAACCAGTCGAACCCCTCGCCGGCCTTGCTGGACGCGCTTCCGTTCCTGGCCTACGAGACCCCGGACGTCGCCGGCAACAACAGTCGGGTGCGGGTGCTGTATGGCGCCGTGGCGCCGCGATTCATCGAATTCCTCTACGTAGGCGCGGATGCTGGTGGCGAACCGCAAGTACTCGATTCGCCGGGTATCGCCCAGCCTGCCTTTGGCTCAGGCGCGGTCACCTTGCTGGATGGCGCGCCCGAACGGCTGGATATCAAGATCAGCGGCGACTATGGCACGCGCAATCTGGCCGATCTGGCGCCTTTCACCCCGGCCCCGGGCAGCGCCGTCGATGCCGTTCTGATCGGTGACGGCGAGCGTTTTCCCTATCGCATCGTCAGCGATGCTGCGCTGGCCGAGGAACTGGTGGTGGACTCGCGCTACGGTGGCTTCTGGACCATTGACGAGTTTGCGCTGGAGGGCTTCAACCTGACGCCCATGCCGGAGCAGGATCGTTTGCTCGGCACCTGGTTCAAGCACGGCTCCGATGACCGTCCACAGTGGTTTGTCATGGACAGCTGCGCGTCGGAACCCGGCTCGGCCGAGTGCCTTGCGCCGGCTGCATTCCAGTCGCGTACGGTCGTGCTGCGGGTCTATCAGACCGACAAGCCGGGGTCGGTACGTACCCTGCGCGACGCCGGCACCCTGCGCATCCAGTTCAGCGATTGCATTGCAGCGGTGGCGACGGTGGATCTGCTCGGACAGGCCTCGCAGACCTTGCATCTGAGCAATCAGACGCCGACCGCCGAGTGCAAGCTGGCCCAGCTCTTCCCTTCCGGCGGGGGCTGAGGTCGGGCCTTGCCGAGGTGACCGGATGCAGGTGGCGCGCTAGGATTCGGCGCCACCTGTGCCGAGCATGCTGATGTCCTTCCGATCCGACTTTCTGGACCTGGCGCTGCGCCTGAACGTGCTTCGCTTCGGCGAGTTCAAGCTCAAGAGCGGGCGCCTGAGCCCTTATTTCTTCAATGCCGGACTGGTCAATACCGGCGCAGCATTGGCCCAGCTGGGCGACGCTTATGCCGATACCCTGGTCGAGTCCGGCCTGGCTTTCGACATGCTCTACGGCCCCGCCTACAAGGGCATTGCCCTGGCCAGCGCCAGCGCCATTTCCCTGGCGCGCAAGCATGAGCGCGATCTGCCCTTTGCCTTCAATCGCAAGGAAGCCAAGGATCATGGCGAGGGTGGCGTACTCATCGGCGCACCACTCAAGGGACGGGTGGTGATCGTCGACGACGTCATCAGCGCCGGCACCAGCGTGCGCGAATCGGTCGCCCTGATCCGCGCCCACGGCGCCGAGCCCGCCGCGGTGCTGATCGCCATCGACCGCCAGGAGCGCGGTCAGGGCGCTCTTTCGGCCGCCGATGAAGTCCGCGCCGAATTCAGTATTCCGGTGCTGGCCATCGCCAGTCTGGGCGAACTGCTGACCTTTGCCGCAGCCAGACCGGAGCTGGCCGAGGTGCTGCCGCGCCTGCAGGCCTATCGGGCCGAATACGGCACCTGAGCCCCGCGCAATCCTGTGGGAGCGGATTCATCCGCGACCGGGCCTTCCGCAGACCGTCACCAGAAGCCGGACGCGAAGGACGCGAAGGAAGAGCAGAAAGAAGAGCAAGCAAGAAAGGCCCTTGTTGATGGAAAGCGTAGCTGGCCGTCAGCTTGAGGCCAACCCGATCTTGCTCAATCCCATCCACGGATTGATGTCACAGGTGTCTCGGAGGGCTTCCTGACATGAACACTCTTCGCGACCTTTCTGCTTTTCCTTCGCGTCCTTCGCGTCCCGCCTTTTTGTGGGAACTCAGCCAGCCCGTCGCGGATGAATCCGCTCCGACCGGGTCGGTCAGCCCGGTGGTATCACCGCGACAAAGCCGTCCTGCAGGGCGTCCAGCGCCTGTGAGCCGAGTGCGCCGAGGTCGGGGCGGCCGTCGTGCTCGAACCAGTAGCGCATCGTGGCGCGGATCAGGCCGATGGCGGCGCCGGCCAGCATGCGCGCGCGCAGTTCGGCGTGGGCCGAGCCGGCAAAGCGCTGGGCGAAGACCCGGGCCATGGCCTGTTCCCAGTCGTGGTCGATCTCGTGCTCGCGGGCGATCAGCGAGGGCGCTGACTGCACCAGGCGCTGCTGGGCGATCAGCTGCTCGCGGTTGGCGGCGTAATCGCGGGCGAACTCGCGGGCGATGGCGCGCAGGCTGGCGAAGGGACTCTCGTTGACCGGCGCGCCTTCCAGCAGTTCCAGAAAACGCTCCAGGCGCTCGGCCCGATGCGGGAAGGCCAGCGCCTCCTTGTTGGCGAAATAGCGGAAGAAGGTGCGGCGACTGACGCCGGCATCGGCGCAGATGTCGTCGATGGTCGTGGCCTCGAATCCATCGCGGTGAAAACGCCGGTTGGCGGCGCGTACCAGCGCCCTTCGGGTGGTGTCTTTCTTGTGTTCGCGCAAGCGCGCAGGTGACTTCTTCATGGCCTAAGGATATAAGGGCGCGTCCAACAAAGTGCCACTCAGTGCCAAATTCAGCCCAAACCCAGGATTTGCGCCCGGAATCGACCCTCAGCTGGGTCGCCGGCCCTCACCCGCCCGCGTATGCGCCGGCGGAGATCGCCGCCGCTCTGGCCCAGCCCCGGGTCACAGCGCACGTCATCCGCGATCCCGCCAACGGCGCCATCGGCATCGGACTGGGCGGCAGCCCGACCCCCGTGCCCCGTGCCCCGTGCCCCGAGCTGATCGGCAGACTGCCGCCGCTCTATCCCGAGTGGCTGGGCGATCGCGGCTTTGCCGAGGTCCATCGCACCCGCTTTGCCTATGTGGGCGGGGCCATGGCCAATGGCATTGCCAGCACGCGCATGGTGATCGAACTGGCGCGCCAGGGTTTCCTCGGTTTCTTCGGCGCCGCCGGCCTGTCCTTGCCACGGATCGAAGCCGCCATCGACGAGCTGCAGCGGGAACTGGATCCGCAGCAGCTGCCCTGGGGCGTCAATCTGATCCACAGCCCGGCGGAGCCCGCACACGAAGAGGCCGTGGCCGAACTGCTGCTCAGGCGCGGCGTGCGCTGCGTCGAGGCCTCGGCCTATCTGCGCCTGACCCCGGCCGTGGTGCGCTACGCCTGCAGCGGGCTGAGCCGCGCTGCCGATGGTCAGGTGCTGCGCGCCCATCGGGTGATCGCCAAGGTCTCGCGCAGCGAAGTCGCGCGCCAGTTTCTGAATCCGCCACCGGCCGCGCTGTTGCAGAAGCTGCTCGAACGCGGACAGCTGACAGCGGACGAGGCAGAACTCGCCGCCGGCATTCCGCTGGTCGAGGATCTGACCGCGGAAGCCGATTCCGGCGGCCACACCGACAACCGGCCGATGGCGGTGCTGGTGCCGGAACTGGCGGCCTTGCGCAACCGCATTGCCGCCGAACGCGGCTACACCCGGCCGATTCGCATTGGCGCCGCCGGTGGTCTGGGCACGCCCGCTGCAGTCGCTGCCGCCTTCGCGTTGGGTGCGGATTATGTGCAGACCGGTTCGGTCAACCAGAGCTGCGTGGAGGCCGGCCTCGGCGCTGCCGCGCGGGCACAGCTGGCGCAGGCGGAGATGGCCGATGTGACCATGGCCCCGGCCGCCGACATGTTCGAGATGGGTGTGGATGTGCAGGTACTGCGTCGCGGCACCCTGTTCGCACCCCGCGCCCGCAAGCTCTACGAGTTGTACAAGAATTTTGCCAGCCTCGATGCCATCCCTGCCGCCGAGCGTGAGAAGGTCGAGAGCAGCCTGCTGCGCGCCAGCTTCGACCAGGCCTGGGCCAGCACCCGCGCCTTCTGGATGGGCCGCGACCCCAAACAGGTCGAACGCGCCGAGCGCGATCCCAAGCATCAGATGGCGCTGGTGTTCCGCAGCTATCTCGGCCTCGCCAGCCGCTGGGCCATCGACGGTCTGGCCGGGCGCGAATCCGACTACCAGATCTGGTGTGGCCCGGCGATGGGCGCCTTCAACAGCTGGGTGCGCGGCAGCTTTCTGGAAGACCCCGAAGCCAGAACCGTGGTCCAGGTGGCGCGCAACCTGCTGGAAGGCGCAGCCGTCATCACCCGCGCCCAGCAGCTGCGCAGCTTTGGCGCGCCGGTGCCGGCCAGCGCCTTCGCTTTCCGGCCGCGGCCGCTGGCGTGAGCGCCGTACCCGCTCCAGTAGGTCAGGTTGCCCTGTCACGTAGGCCGCTGCGCGTCCAAGGTGACCTACGTCCGGGCAGGCAAGCTGCAAACGGCGTCATTGCGACCCCGGGGCTCATCCGGGGGAAGCAATCCAGTGCAAAGCGCCAGATCCATGTTTCACGCGGAGACGCGGAGGGCGCGGAGAAAGGATGGCGGCTCTACTCCGCGTCCTCCGCACCTTCGCGTGAGATCGCTCTTGGTGCCCTGGGCTTGAAACCGCCTGGAGGAGGGACGCGCGTCTGCGCGGCTGCTGTTGATTTGAAGCCCGCGCAAAGCGGCGCCGCAGGCGCGGCGCCCTCCATTTGGCGCATCACCGTGTCACGTAGGCCGCTTCGCGTCCAACGTGACCTACGTCCGGGCAGGCAAGCTGCAAACGGCGTCATTGCGACCCCGGGGCTCATCCGGGGGAAGCAATCCAGTGCAAAGCGCCAGATCCATGTTTCACGCGGAGACGCGGAGGGCGCGGAGAAAGGCTGGCGGCTCTACTCCGCGTCCTCCGCGCCTCCGCGTGAGATCGCTCTTGGTGCCCTGGGCTTGAAACCGCCTGGAGGAGGGACGCGCGCCTGCGCGGCCGCTGTTGATCTCAAGCCCGCGCAAAACGGCGCCGCAGGCGCGGCGCCCTCCATTCAGCGCGTCACCGTGTCACTACGTCCCCGCGGCGACCTGCCTTTTGCTCTTGCGAGATTGCCATGACCATCGCCCAGCGTTCCCCGATCGCCATCGTCGGCGTCAGCGCCCTGTTTCCGGGTTCGTCGGACGCCACCGGATTCTGGCGCGACATACTGGCCGGTCGCGATCTGCTCACTGACGTGCCCGAGTCACACTGGCGCATCGCCGATTACTACGACCCGGACCCGAAGGCGCCGGACAAGACCTATGCGCGTCGGGGCGGCTTTCTGGACCCGGTCGATTTCGATGCGCTGGCCTGGGGCTTGCCGCCATCGACACTGCCGGCGACCGATACCTCGCAGCTGCTGGCATTGATCGTGGCCCAGGCGGTGTTGCAGGACGCCGCGGGCGAAGCTTTCGAACACATGGACCGCTCGCGCATCTCGGTGATCCTGGGTGTGACCTCGGCGCAGGAGCTGCTGTTCTCGATGGTGTCGCGACTGCAGCGTCCGGTCTGGGCGCAGGCCTTGCGGGACTCCGGTCTGGACGAAGCCATGGTCGAGGCCGCCTGTGCCCGCATCGCCGACAGTTATGTGCCCTGGCAGGAGGCCAGTTTTCCCGGATTGCTCGGCAATGTCGTCGCCGGCCGTATCGCCAATCGACTGAATCTGGGCGGCACCAACTGCGTCACCGATGCCGCCTGCGCCTCCTCGCTGAGCGCGCTGTCGATGGCCGTCAGCGAACTGCAGCTGGGCGACAGTGATCTGGCCATTGCCGGCGGTGTCGACACGCTCAATGACATCTTCATGTACATGTGCTTTTCGAAGACGCCGGCGCTGTCACCCAGCGGC
This sequence comes from Lysobacterales bacterium, assembly GCA_050250665.1. Lineage (GTDB taxonomy): Bacteria > Pseudomonadota > Gammaproteobacteria > Xanthomonadales > SZUA-5 > JADKFD01. Next base: position 38,301 of record JBFWOF010000004.1, read on the forward strand.
GATTGCCGGCCCTTCAGCGTGTCGGCCGACGGCACCATGCTCGGTGAAGGCCTGGGCATGGTCGCGCTGAAGCGGCTGGCCGACGCCGAGCGCGACGGCGACCGCATCTATGCCGTGCTGCGCGGCATAGGCACGGCCAGCGACGGCCGTTCCAAGAGCGTCTACGCGCCGGTCTCGGCCGGCCAGGCGCAGGCCTTGCGGCGCGCCTACGAGCAGGCCGGTTACGGACCGGACAGCGTGGAACTGGTCGAAGCCCACGGCACCGGCACCAAGGCCGGTGATGTCGCCGAGTTCGAGGGCCTGCGCCTGTGTTTTGCGCCCGAGGGTGGCGAGCAGCAAGCCTGGTGCGCACTGGGTTCGGTGAAGAGCCAGATCGGCCACACCAAGGCTGCCGCGGGCGCGGCCGGACTGTTCAAGGCGGTCATGGCGCTGCATCACAAGGTCTTGCCGCCGACCATCAAGGTGGATGCGCCGAACCCTAAGCTGGGCATCGAGCGCAGTCCCTTCTATCTCAACACCCACAGCCGGCCGTGGATCCGCGGCAGCGCCCATCCGCGACGGGCTTCGGTCAGTGCCTTCGGCTTTGGCGGATCGAATTTCCATGCCACGCTGGAGGAATATCAGGGCGATTCGCCGGCCTTGCGCCTGCCGGTGCAGCCTTGCGAGCTGGTGCTGATCGCGGCCGATTCGATCGCCGAATTGCAGCAGGGTGCAGTCGTGCTGCGAGACAGCAACGCGCCCCTGGCGCAGATCGCGGCGGACAGTCGCCGCCGCTGGCGCGCGCAGGCGCGGCATCGGCTGGCGCTGGTCGCCAGCAGCAGCGCCCAGCTGCACACGAGGCTGGAGGCCGCGCTCAAACAGATGGCGGCCAGGCCGGAACAGGCATTCGCACTGGCCGACGGCAGCAGCTACGGAAACGGGCCTGTGGCCGGCAGCACCGCCTTCCTGTTCCCCGGTCAGGGCAGCCAGTACCTGAACATGGGCGATGCCGTGGCCATGCAGTTCAGCGCGGCTCGCGCGGTCTGGGATCGCGCCGCCGATCTGCCGCTGGACGCGCAAACCGCACTGCACCAGATCGTTTTCCCGCAGCCGGCCTTCGATAGCGAAACCGGAGCGGCCCAGCTGTCCCGATTGACCGCGACCGAATGGACCCAGCCGGCGCTGGCCGCGCATTCCGCTGCGCTGCTGGCCTGCCTGCGTGAACTCGGCATCGATGCCGCTGCCCACGGCGGACACAGCTTCGGCGAGCTCATGGCCCTGCACGCCGCCGGCGTTCTGGGCCTCGATCAGGCCCTGAGCCTGGCGCGAGCCCGCGGACTGGCCATGCGCGATGCGGCGGGCGAGCCCGGCGCCATGATCGCGATCTCCGAAACGCTGGAACGGGTGCAGGCGCTGCTGAACGAGCACGCGCCCGAGTTGGTCATCGCCAATCACAACGGACCCAAGCAGGTGGTGGTCTCCGGAACACTGGCGGCGGTGGAAAAGCTGCAGACCGTGCTGGCCCAACAGGGCATGGCCGGCCGGCGCCTGCCAGTCGCCAGCGCCTTCCATTCGACCCTGGTGGCCGGCGCCAGTCATGCCTTTGCTGAAGCGCTCGCCGGCGTCGACCTGACCGCCGCGAGCGTGCCGGTCTACGGCAACACCCACGCCGCCAAATACCCGAGCGAGGCCGCGGAGATTCGTGCGCAGCTGGCGGCGCAGCTGGCGCAGCCGGTGCGCTTCGTCGACATGATCGAGGCCATGTACGCCAGGGGCATCCGCCAGTTCGTCGAGGTCGGCCCCGGCGCCGTGCTCAGTGGCCTGGTAGCAGCCATCCTCGGCGAGCGCCCTCATCGCGCCATCGCCCTCGATCGCAAGAACAGGAACGGAGTCGAGTCGCTGCTGATCGGTCTGGCACAACTGGCCGCGGCTGGCATGGGCATGCAGCCACAGGCGCTGTTTGCCGACACCCGTTTGCCTCCCGCCACCGCAGCGCCAGCGAAGCACGCGATTGCCATCAATGGCAGCAACATCGGCAAGCCGGTGAGAGCCGGTGGAGCAGGTGTCGGAGTAGTAGCGAGTGACGGTCAGGGCGGAGAGGCCAAAGGCTCTGCTCTTCGCTCTGGTCCGACACCGACACCCGCTCCTGCTGTTGTGGCTACACCAACCGCCGCTCCAGCACCCACTTCATCGCCCACACTCAACAGGACTGCCGCCATGTCTGCCGAATCCAGCCCCTCACCCGACTGGCTGAACGCGTTTCAGCAGATGCAGCAGCACACGGCCGAGGCCCACGCCAGCTTTCAGCGGGCCATGGCCGATAGCCACAGCGCCTATCTGCGGCTGGCCGAGACGGCGATGGCGGGATTGGCGGCGGGGACCGGAAGTAGCGCGGCTCCGGCGCGCGTCGAGTCGGTGCAGGCGACGAGCAAGATCGCGCCGGCGGCCGCGGCTCTGGGTGTCGCGCACAGCGCCGGGCGCCTCGCGGAACCGGCTTTGGTCGAAAACACGCCTGATCGCCGCGAGGACCCGGCCTACGTTGGCGGGACCGAGGCCTCAGCCGCCGAAAGCACCGCTCCGGCTTTCGATCTCGCCGGCCTGCTGCTAGACATCGTCGCCGACAAGACCGGCTATCCGGTTGACATGCTCAATCTGGACATGGATCTGGAGGGCGATCTCGGCATCGATTCGATCAAGCGGGTCGAGATTCTGGCCGCGGTCGACGAGCGCGCGCCGCAGCTGCCGAAGGTCGATCGGGCGCAGCTCGGGGCGATGGCGACGCTGGCGCAGATCGTGGCGGCGCTGGAGAGTAGCGCGGCTCCGGCGCGCGTCGAGTCGGTGCAGGCGACGAGTACGATCGCGCCGGCGGCCGCGGCTCTGGGTGTCGCGCACAGCGCCGGGCGCTTCGCGGAACCGGCTTTAGTCGAAAGCACGCCTGATCGCCGCGAGGACCCGGCCTACGCTGGCGGGCCCTCCGCTGCGACCGTTGCCGCCGAAAACTCGGTTCCGACTGTCGGTCTCGCCGGCCTGCTGCTCGCCATCGTCGCCGACAAGACCGGCTATCCGGTCGACATGCTCAATCTGGACATGGATCTGGAGGGCGATCTGGGCATCGATTCGATCAAGCGGGTCGAGATTCTGGCCGCCGTCGACGAACGCGCGCCGCAGCTGCCGAAGGTGGATCGCGCCCAACTCGGGGCGATGGCCACGTTGCGGCAGATTGTCACCGCGCTGGAGAGTAGCGCGGCTCCGGTGCGCGTCGAATTGGTGCAGGCGACGAGCAAGATCGCGCCGGCGGCCGCGGCTCCGGGTGTCGCGCACAGCGCCGGGCGCTTCGCGGAACCGGCTTTGGTCGAAAACACGCCTGATCGCCGCGAGGACCCGGCCTATCAGGGCGCGGCGCTCGGTCGCTACGAGCTGCAGCGCGTCCCGGCCCCGGCTAGCGGCCTGTCCATGCCCGGCCTGTTCGACGGCGACACCTTGTCAGTGATCGGGCATGCCGAGATCGCGCCTCTGCTGGTCGCGGAACTTCAGGCCCGTGGGGTCGCGGCACGGGTCGACACGGCGCTGCCGTCGCAAGCACGCAAGTGCATCTACCTCGGTGCCACGCGCTCTGTGGAATCGGTGGATGCCGCCATCGCCCTGAACCACGAGGCCTTTGCGCTGGCGCGGCAGCTGGCGCCGACCTTGCAGTCGCAGCCGGGTTTGTTCGTGGCCGTGCATGGCGATCTGGAAGCCGCCGGGGCCAGCGCCGATGCGGCCTGGGCAGCGGGGGTGCCGGCGCTGATCAAGACCTGCGCGCTGGAATGGCCGCAGGCGGCCTGCAAATCGATTGCCGCAGACCTGAACACGACGCTGCCGCAGTTGGCACGGTGGATCGCCGACGAGCTGCTCGGCGGCGGCGGTGAAATCGAAGTCGCGCTGGCGGCGACAGGCGAACGCAGCAGCTGGATCAGCGTGCCGCGCCCGGTTCAGCCCGACTCGCCGGTGATTGCCGCCGGCGATGTGGTCGTCGTCAGCGGTGGTGCCCGCGGCGTTACCGCGCCCTGTCTGATCGAATGGGCCGGTCGCGCCTCGCCGCGGCTGGTCCTGCTCGGACGCAGCGCGCTGAGTCCGGAGCCCGCGATTTGCGCAGGCCTCCACGGTGAAAGCGAGCTCAAGCAGGCCTTGTTGAGCGCCGCACAGGCCGCCGGCGAGCGTTTGACCCCGGCCGAGCTGCAGGCGCGCGTGCGCCAGGTCCTGAGCACGCGCGAGATTCGCGCCACCCTGGCTGAGCTCGCCGCCGTCGGCTGTGAGGCACACTATCTGCGGGCCTCGGTCGAGGATGCGGCTGAAGTCGACGCCGCACTGCGCCGGGTGCGCAGCGAAATCGGCCCGATCCGTGGTCTGATCCATGCCGCCGGCGTGATTGCCGACAAGCGCATCGCCGACAAGACCGACGCCCAGTTCGCGCAGGTATTCGCCACCAAGGTGGGTGGCCTGCGGCATCTGCTGGCAGCGACCCGAGACGACGAACTCAAGCTGCTGGTGGCCTTCTCCTCGGTGTCGGCGCGTTGCGGCAATACCGGGCAGGCCGACTACGCCATGGCCAATGAGGTGCTGTCCAAGGTGCTCGCGGCCGAACAGCGGCGCAAACCGGCATTGCGGGTCAAGTCGCTGGGTTGGGGACCCTGGCAGGGCGGCATGGTCAATCCGGCGCTGGCGGCGCGCTTCGCCGAACTCGGGGTGCCGATGATTCCCCTCGACCTGGGTGCGCGCTTGTTTGCCGATGAGATGGCCGATGCCGGTGCGCTGGAACTGGTATTGGGCGGCGAACCGCGACCACAGGCGCTGCTGGTCGACGGCGCCCAGTCGCGTATTGAAGCCCTGGAACTGCGCATCGATCAGGACAGCCATGGCTGGCTGGAGGGGCACCAGGTGGCCGGATTACCGGTGGTGCCGCTGGCGCTGGTGGCCGAGTGGATGGCCCGCGCCGTGCGCGGCTGGCGTCCCGGCCTGCCGCTGCGCGCCCTGCATGAGCTTAAGGTGCTCAAGGGCATACGCCTGAGTGGCTTCCGCAACGGCGGCGACTGTATGCGCATCGAGGCCCGCAGCCGCGCCGGTGATCCGCAGCTGGAGCTGCGCATCCTGGGCAAGAATGGCGTGCTCCATTACAGCGCCCGCGCCGAATTTGGTCGGCCCGAGATCAGCGCGGAAGCTCGCCCGACGATGCAGCTGGAAGCCTGGAACGGCACGCCGATGTACCAGGATCTGCTGTTCCATCGCGGCCGCTTCGAATTGATCGAAAGCCTGACCGGGATCTCCGACGAAGGCGTCGCTGCACGTTTGCGCGGCGTGGCCGCAGCGGCCTGGCCAGACCAGGACTGGCACTTCGATGTCGCCGCGCTGGACGGCGGTCTGCAACTGGCGGTGCTCTACGGCCAGCGCATGCTCGGTGGCCCCAATCTGCCGACCAGCGTTGCCGAGCTGCGACACCTGGCGACGCCGGTGCCCGGTCCGATCACCGCAGCCGCCTATGCCCGCCGTGTCGGTCAGGGCATGACCACCACCGACATCGTCTACACCGACGCCAGCGGCCGCGCCGTGGCCGAAATGCTGGGCGTGCAGAACCACGCGATCGCGCCGTGAGTGCGGCTGTGGTTGCGAGCTCCTGGAGGGCGCCGCGCTGCGGCGCCGCTTTGCCTGGTCTGAAGATCAAGAGCAGCCGCGCAGGCGCGCGGCCCTCCTCAAGGCTCGGATCATGGCGTCCTTGCGAGGAGCGCAGCGACGAAGCAATCCAGTGCTGCTGTGGCCGTGCATCTGGACTGCTGCCGACGCCGGAGCCCTGCTCATGACCCCGATCGCCATCGTCGGCCGCGCCTGCGTGTTGCCGGGCGCCTTGAGCCCGGAGGAACTCTGGCAGGCGGTCATTGCCGGCCGTGACCTGACTTCGTCGGTGCCCGCGGGACGCTGGGGCCTGGATCCGGCATCCGTGCTTTGCCGCCCCGATACGCCGCAGCCGGACCATTGCTGGAGCGATCGCGGCGGCTTTGTTCGTGGCTTCGAACAACTCTGGAATCCGCAGGGTTTCGATCTGCCAGCCGCCGAGTTGGATGGGCTGGATCCGCTGATCCACTGGACCCTGCACTGCGCCCGCGAGGCTCTGGGGCAGATCGCTGCGCGGACGGCACGGATCGGCCTGGTGCTCGGCAATCTCGGTTTTCCGTCCGAATCGATGGCGCGCTTTGCCGATCAGGTCTGGAAGGACCAAACGCCGCGGGATCCGCGCCATCGCGCCATGAGCGGCGGCAGTGCGGCGCTGATCGCCCGGGCGCTGGGCTTGACCGCCGGCAGCTATAGTCTGGATGCGGCCTGCGCCAGCTCGCTGTACGCGCTCAAGCTGGCTTGCGATCAGCTCAACGATGGCGAGGCCGATCTGATGCTCGCCGGCGCCGTGCAGCGAGCCGATCCGCTGTTCCTGCAACAGGGTTTTGCGGCGCTCGGCGCGCTCAGCAAGAGCGGCCAGTCGCGACCCTTTCACCGTGACGCCGATGGCCTGGTCGCGGCCGAGGGCTGCGCGCTGTTCGCGCTGAAGCGACTGGCCGACGCCCGTCGCGACGGCGAGCGCATACACGCCGTCATCCGTGGCATCGGGCTGTGCAACGACGGTCGCGGTCGCGGCCTGCTGGTGCCCGACGAGAACGGCCAGCGCCGCGCCATGCAGCAGGCTTACCGTGATGCCGGTCTGCGACCGGAACAGGTCAGCCTGCTGGAGTGCCATGCCACCGGCACGCCGGTGGGCGATGCCGCCGAGTTGCGCAGCAGCGCGGCGGTATTTGCGCGGGCCTCGGCGCTGCCGATCGCCTCGTTGAAGTCCAATCTCGGGCATCTGATCACGGCCGCTGGCGGCGCCGGCATCATCAAGCTGATCGAAGCCCTGCGCCATCGCCAGCGGCCTCCGAATCGGGCGGTAGACCGATGCATTGACGCTCTGGCGCAGACGCCGTTCCGGTTGCTGGAACAGCTGGAAAACTGGCCCGCCCCCGAGCCCCGCATCGCCGCCATTTCGGCCTTCGGATTCGGCGGCAACAATGCCCATCTGGTCCTGTCCGAGGACGATCCGGGGCTCGCGCTCGTGCCTGCAGACGAGCCGGCGATGGACGAGGAGCCGGTCGCCATTGTCGGTCTGGAATGCAGCCTGGGCAGACTGGTCGATGCCGAATCCGTGGCTGAAGCGCTGTTCTCCGGCGCGTCTGTGCTGGACAGTTCCGGACAGGCCCGCGCCGACCAGATCGAACTGGATCTGGCCGGTCTGCGCTTTCCGCCCAGGGATCTGGAGCAGACGCTGCCGCAACAACTGCTGCTGTTGCGCATGGCCACCGCCGCGCTGGCGGCGGCAGGGGTGTCGCCGGGGCCGCGGGTTGGGGCCTTGATCGGCATGGAGCCGGACGCCGAAGTCGCCCGCTACGGCACGCGCTGGCGGCTGCCGGAGGGCGCCGATCGCGAGGCTGTAGTGGCCCCCTTGCAGGCGGCTAGCGTGCTCGGCTGCATGCCCAATATTCCGGCCAATCGGCTGAGTTCGCAGTTCGATCTGGGTGGACCGAGCTACACGCTGCAGGCCGGCGCGCAGTCCGGGCTGCAGGCGCTCGCCATTGCCCGACGCGCGCTGCTCACCGGTGAGCAGGATGCGGTACTGGTCGGCGCGGTCGACCTCTGTTGCGAGCCGGTGACCATGGCCGCCGGCAACACCCAGCCGGCCGATGCCGCCGTCGCCCTGGTGTTGAAGCGCCTCGCCGATGCCAAGCGCGATGGCGACCGCATCCATGCGCTGCTGGATCGCGCCGAATCGGCAGCGGTGGGCGAGGATCTGCCCGATCTGCGCTCGCGCTGTGGCGATGCCGGCGCCGCCGACGGCCTGCTGCGGCTGGCGGTAGCGACTCTCTGTCTGCATCACCGGCGACGGATCGATGGTCTGCCCTGGCTCAGCGCGCAGGCCCGGAGTTTCGAGATCGCGGTGCCCGGGCATGCACCGATGCGACTGCGCGAGGCGCAGGTCGGCCGTCTGCCGACACCGGCGCCGCAGTTGCATCTGCTGACAGCGGCCGGCAAAGCCGAGCTGATCGATGCGCTGGCCCACGGCAGCACGCCGGCGCCTGGCCCGGCGCGATTGGCGCTGGTGGCGACCGAAACCGAGCTGGCGCAGGTGCGCGCCCGGGCGCTGGCGCATCTGCGCGACGGCGCCCCGGCCGGCAGCAGTGTGCACTTCCGCGAGCGCCCGCTCGCCGGCGAACTGGCTTTCGTCTTCGCCGGAGCCGGCGCCTCCTATGCCGGCATGGGGCGCGAGCTGCTGCAGGCCTTTCCGACCCTGCTGGATTCGCTGGGACAGCGCAGCCGGCGGCTCTCGACGGCGCTGGACTGGTCGCTGGCAGGCGAGTCCGGCCCCAGCGCGGTGCAGCAACTGTGGGCTGCCTCGGCACTGTCGCAGCTGCATCTGGCGCTGTCGACCGAGCTGTTGGGGCTGCATCCGGACGCCTGGATCGGCTATTCCTCCGGCGAGACCAATGCGCTGGTCGCGGCCGAAGTCTGGACCGATCCCGACGCGCTGATGAACGATATGGATGCCAGCGCGCTGGTCACCCGTCGGCTCGGTGGCGACTTCGAGACGGTCGCGGCGCAATGGGGCGGGCCGGTGCATTGGGCCAGCTGGACCGTGCTGGCGCCGGTCGCCGAGGTGCGCGCAGCGATCGAGCCCGAGCCCCAGGTGCACCTGGCCATCATCAACGCCGATGCCGACTGCCTGATCGCCGGCGACACCGACGGCTGTGCCCGCGTGGTCGAGCGCATCGGCAGCAGCCGCTGTCTGCGCCTGGACTATCCGCTGGCGGTGCACGTGCCCGAGCTGCAGGCCGTGGCCGAGGACTGGCTGCAGCTGCATCGGCGCGACACCCGGGCACCACGCTGCGGTCGGATCTATTCGACGGCCAGCGGAGCGGCCTACACACCCGATCGCGAATTCTGCGCCCAGGCCATTCTGGCCCAGGCCAACCAGACCCTGGACCTGCGCCCGGTGGTCCTGCAGGCCTGGAACGACGGCGTGCGCGTGTTCGTCGAGCACGGCCCCGGCAACAGTTTCGCCCGGGCGATCCGCAACATCCTCGGTCCGCGCGAAGCGCTGATGGTCAGTCTGGATCGCAGGAATCAGGGGCTGGAAGGCGTGCTCAGTGCCGCGGCGGCGCTCTGGGTGGCGGGCATTGATGTCGACATGGCGGCATTGCAGTCTGCGCTTGCACCGCCCGCAGTAAACCCGACACCGAAACGACCGATGCGCTTCGCCGCGCATTGGCCGGAAGTCAGGTTGCAGCGGCAAGCCTCCGGCATACAGACAATGTGGCCGGCGCCGCCCCTGCCCAGCGTGTTCAACTGGTCGGCGACCGTGATCTCGCTCTCCACTGTAGGTCACGTTGGCCCGCAGGGCCTACGTGACATTCGGGCACCCCGTCACGTAGCCCGCTACGCGGACAACGTGACCTACGATCAGCCGCAGGCCCAGCCTCCCTTGGTGGCGGGCGCCTCAGGCACCGCCGGCGCGAGCTCTGAGGTAGGTCACGTTGGCCCGCAGGGCCTACGTGACATTCAGGCGCCCCGTCACGTAGCCCGCTACGCGGACAACGTGACCTACGATCAGCCGCAGGCCCAGGCTCCCTTGGTGGCGGGCGCCTCAGGCATCGCCGGCGCGAGCTCTGAGGTAGGTCACGTTGGCCCGCAGGGCCTACCTGACATTCGGGCACCCCGTCACCTAGCCCGCTACGCGGACGACGTGACCTACGATCAGCCGCAGGGCCTACCTGAGGAACTCACCCCGTCACGCTTCGGTGCCACGCAATTCGCCGCACAACATCAGTTTGCACAGCTGACCCAGGCCCAGCTGCAATACGTCCAGACGCAAAGCACCGCGCAGAATCAGTTCCTCGCCCTGCAGGCGCGGGCGCAGAGCTTGCTTTTTGCGAATCGTGCAGCAGCGCCTTGGGTCGCCGCTGCTGCAAATGACCTGAGGGCACAGCCTGGTCTGCAGCCTGCCGGCGTCACTCGCATTCCGGCGGTCTCGACCACACTGCCGACAATGGCTCCCGCCGCTTCGGACTTTGCTCCGACACCAGCAACCGACAACCAACAACCGACAACCGGCAGCCCTTCGCCCCCTCCAACACCGACACCAACAACCGACACCCGCTCTTCCGTACCAGCAACCGACAACCAACAACCAACAACCCGCTTCACCCGCGCCCAACTCGAAATCCACGCCGACAGTCGCATCTCCGAGATCTTCGGCGCCGCGTTTGCAGCCCAGGACAGCTACGCCCGTCAGGTGCGCATGCCCAAACCGCCACTGCTGCTGGCCGATCGCGTGCTGGCCATCGAAGGCGCGCCCGGCGTGCTGGCCAGGGGTCGGATCGTCACCGAAACCGATGTCGCCCAGCACGAATGGGCCGTGCACTGCGGACGTCTGGCGGCCGGCGTGCTGATCGAGTGCGGACAGGCCGATCTGATGCTGGTGTCCTGGCAGGGCATCGACGCCCACAATCGCGGCGAGCGGGTCTATCGATTGCTCGGCTGCGAGCTGATGTACCACGGCGATCTGCCGGCGCGTGCCGACACCCTGCGCTTCGACATCGAACTCGACGGCCACGCCGCGCAGGGCGATGTGCGCCTGATGTTCTTTCACTACGACTGCCACAACGGTGATCGGCGGGAGCTGTCGGTACGTCAGGGTCAGGCCGGGTTCTTCACCGCCGAAGAACTGGCGGCCTCGGCCGGCTGTCTGTGGAGCCCGGAACAGCAAGCGATCGTCGATCCACCACAGCTGGATGCCGTGGCCGTGGCGTGCACCTGGACCACGCTGGATCGCGCGCAGCTGGAGGCCTTTGCCGCCGGCCAGACGCACGCCTGCTTCGGCCCCGGCTTCGAGCTGGCACGCACGCACACACGCAGTCCGGCGATCCAGGGCGGGCGCATGCTGCTGCTGGATCGGGTGAGCGAGCTGGCGATCGGTGGCGGTCCCTGGGGGCGCGGCTATCTGCGCGCTGAACTCGACATCCATCCGCAGCAATGGTTCTTCGACGGCCATTTCAAGAATGACCCGTGCATGCCCGGCACGCTGATGTTCGAGGCCTGCCTGCAGGCAATGGCCCTGTATCTGGCCGCCTGCGGCTACACCCTCAAGCGCGATGGCTGGCGCTTTCAGCCGGTGCCGGAACTGAGCTACGCACTGCAGTGTCGGGGCCAGGTCACCCCCGGCTCGCGCTTGCTAGTGACCGAGGTCTTTGTCGAGGAACGGGTGGCCGGACCGCGGCCGACGCTATACGCCGATCTGCTGTGCACGGTCGATGGCCTCAAGGCCTTCCACGCCCGGCGCGTGGCGCTGGAGCTGGTGCCCGACTGGCCACTGGAAGATACCGACCGTAGGTCACGTAGTCCGCTGCGCGGACAACCTGACCTACAGATAGCGAGCGACGCCGTTACCCACCCGAATGCCCCGACCGCACCAACGCCACCATCCGCCGTCCCCACCATCAACGGCTTCCCCTTCGACCAGCACAGTCTGCTCGCCTGCGCGCTCGGCCGTCCGTCCGCCGCCTTCGGCCCGATGTACCGGCGCTTCGATGGCCCCACCCGGGTGGCGCGTCTGCCCAGCCCGCCTTATCACTTCATCAGCCGCATCGCCCACATCGAAGGTCCGATCGGCGTGATGCGCGGCGGCGCCCGGGTGATCGCCGAATACGAGGTGCCAGAGGCGGTCTGGTATCTCGACGAAAACGGGACACGGGTGATGCCCTTCGCCGTGCTGCTGGAGGCCGCGCTGCAGCCCTGCGGCTGGCTGTCGAGCTATGTCGGTTCGGCGCTGACCGTGGACAGCGAACTCGGCTTCCGCAATCTCGATGGCGAGGGCACCGTGCTGGCCGAACTACCCGCTGCCGCCGGCACATTGACCACCGAGGTTGAACTCACCGACGTGTCAGCCAGCGCCGGCATGATCATCGAGAACTTCCGTGTGCGCTGCCATGTGCACGGTCGCGAGGTCTATCAGCTGAAGACCGTGTTCGGCTTCTTTCCACCCGAGGCTCTGGCGGCGCAGGCCGGACTTCCGGTCAGCGCCGCTCAGCGCGAGTTGCTGACCCGCCGCGCCAATGTCGATATCGGTCTGGCGGCGCTCATGACCGCATCAACAGACGGGGTGCGCCTGCCGGGAAGCATGTTGCGCATGATCGATCGCATCGAAGGCCATTGGCCCGAAGCCGGCGCGGCCGGTTTGGGCCAGCTGCGCGCGGTCAAGGACATCGACAGCAGCGAGTGGTTCTTCAAGGCCCATTTCTTCCAGGACCCGGTGCAACCCGGCTCGCTGGGACTGGAAGCCATGCTGCAGACGCTGCAATACGCGCTGCTGCAGCATCTGAGCCCCGCCGAACGCGCCAGCGCCCGCTTCCAGAGCATCGCCCTGGATCAGCCCCATCGCTGGAAGTACCGCGGCCAGGTATTGCCGCATCATCTGCAGGTGCACACCACCCTGGAACTGACCGAATTGCGGCGTGAGGGCAGCGCCTGGCTGGCGCTGGCCGATGCCAGTCTGTGGGTCGACGGCCAGCGCATCTACGAAGCCACGGGCCTGGGCGTCAGAGCGGTGCTGACCGAGCAGCGTCTATCCGCAGATGTCACAGATGGACGCAGATAAGAGCAAATGAAGTCGGGTTTTCAACGATCGGAATGCCGCGCAGATTACGCACGACCCTGATCAGATGCCATCCCGATTCGCTCCTGAACATCTGCGCACATCGGCGTCATCTGCGGATAAATGCTCTGCCCTACCGAGCAGCGTCCATCCGCAGATGTAACAGATGGACGCAGATGAGACTAAATCAAGTCAGGATTTCAATGTTCGGGATACCGCGAAGATTGCGCGCAACCCTGATCAGATGCCATCCCGATTCGCTCCTGAACATCTGCGCACATCGGCGTCATCTGCGGATAAATGCTCTGCCCTGGCCAGCCGGAAGAGCCGAGCAGCGTCCATCCGCAGATGTCACAGATGGACGCAGATGAGATCAAATGAAGCCAGGATTTCAATGTGCGGGGTACCGCTAAGATTGCGCGCAACCCTGATCAGATGCCATCCCGATTCGCTCCTGAACATCTGCGCACATCGGCGTCATCTGCGGATGAATGCTCTGCCCTGGCCAGCCGGAACAGCCGAGCAGCGTCCTTCCGCAGATGTCACAGATGGACGCAGATGAAGGCAAGATATTCACGATCGCTCTCGCTGAAACGACCGGTCTGCAGCCGTCTACCCAGCCCGAATCCGCCTGTGAACATCTGCGAACATCGGCGTCATCTGCGGATGAATGCTCTGCCCTGGCCAGCCGGAAGAGCCGAGCAGCGTCCTTCCGCAGATGTCACAGATGGACGCAGATGAAGGCAGGATATTCACGATCGCTCTCGCTGAAACGACCGGTCTGCAGCCGTCTACTTAGCCCGAATCCGCCTGTGAACATCTGCGCACATCGGCGTCATCTGCGGATAAATGCTCTGCCTTTGCCAGCCAGTGCGAACATGCCTCGCCCATCTGGAGTTCTTGCGTGCAATCGGAAATGACCTGTGTTGTGGTCGCTGCAGTGGAAGACGTTCTGCGCGAACTGCCGGCACCGCCCGAATCCTGGTTGTCCCCCAGTGAGTGGGTCCGCGCCCAGCGTCTGCGCGTACCCAGCCGCCATCGCCACTATCTGGCGGGCCACTGGCTGGCGCGTCTGCAGCTGGGGCGACTGCTCGATCGGGATCCGGCTCGCTGCGTGTTGGTCGAGCGCGAGCATCTGCCGCCGCAGGTGCTCGATGCACCGTTGCAGCTCTCGCTCAGCCACAGCGGCGACTGGATCGCCTGCGCGCTGTCGCCCGCGGCCATTGGCATTGATCTGGAACAACGGGGTCGCGGACCGCAGCTGCGGTCGTTTGCCCACCTGCTCGCGGCCGACGGGGAAACAGCCGGCGACTTGAGCGACGACACCCTGCTGCAACGCTGGGTGTTGAAGGAAGCCCTGATCAAGCGCGATTGCGGCAGCGCGCTTCCGGACTTGCTGGCCGCAATTCGCCTGGTGCCCTGCGCTGCCGCCGACGCCTCGGTCGAACTGCTCAGCACCAACAGCTACGAGCTGGCGGTCGCCTCGCCACAGCCCTGGCACATCGAGATGTCCAAGCCGGTGCTGGACCGCCAGTGCTGGCTCGACCTTCGATGAATCAGCGCGCCAGCCAGCCACCGTCCACGGGCAGAACGGTGCCGTGTACGTAGTCTGCCGCCGCTGAGGCCAGAAACACGGCGGCGCCGCCGAGGTCCTCGGGCTTTCCCCAGCGACCTGCCGGAATGCGCTCCAGAATGGCGCGATTGCGCGTTTCGTCCTGGCGCAGAGCCTCGGTGTTGTTGGTTTCGAAATAGCCAGGCGCGATGGCGTTGACGTTGATGCCGTGTTTCGCCCATTCATTGGCCAGAATTCGGGTCAGTCCGAGTACACCGGATTTGCTCGCGGTGTAGGAGGCGACGCGGATGCCGCCCTGAAACGACAGCATCGAGGCGATGTTGATGATCTTGCCGGCACTCTCCGTTGCCAGCCAGTGCCGTGCTGCCTGCTGCGCCAGAAAAAAACAGGCCTTCAGGTTGACGTCGATCACTTCGTCCCATTCGGCCTCGGTGAAGTCCACGGCATCGTTGCGGCGGATGGTGCCGGCATTGTTGACCAGAATGTCCAGGCGCCCCAGGTACTGGATCGCCTGCGCGACCAGGTCTTCGTCCGGCTTGTCGCGGCCAAACTCGCTGGCGATCCAGCAGGCGCGTCTACCGCAACTTTCCACCGCCACCAGTGTATCCAGTGGCTCACTGCGCGACACCGCGGCAATATCGGCACCTGCGCGCGCCAGCGCCAGCGCGATGCCCTGGCCGATGCCGGTATTGGCGCCGGTCACCAGCGCCACCTTGCCACTGAGATCGAATGGATTCATGGCGGGCTCCGGCCTATTTGAGCTGACAGATGTCCAGCTGGGTCATGTCGGTGTAATCCAGATTCTCACCGCCCATGGCCCAGATGAAGCCGTAGTTGCGCGTGCCCGAACCCATGTGGATGGACCAGGGCGGCGACACCACCGCTTCGTCATTGGCCAGCACCAGATGCCGCGTATCGGCGGGCTCGCCCATGAAGTGCATGACGCGATCATCCTGTCCCAGGCCGAAGTAGAAATAGACCTCGGAACGGCGATCGTGCAGATGCGGCGGCATGGTGTTCCAGACACTGCCCGGCTGCAGCAGGGTCATGCCCAGCAGCAGCTGGCATGAAGTGCAGGTGGCCGGCACGATGTACTGGTAGATGGTGCGCTGGTTCGAAGTCTCCAGCGAGCCGCGCTCCAGCGGCACGGCATTGGCGATCGACAGATGCTTGAGCTGATGACGTGCATGCGCCGGCGTCGACAGCAGATAGAAGCGGGCGGGCTTGGCCGGATCTGCCGAGGCGAAGCTCACATCGACCGAGCCCATCGGCACATACAGGCCGTCGCGAGGCGCCAGCTCCAGGGTTTCGCCATCAACGATGACGATGCCGGTGCCTTCGCCGACATTGACCACGCCGAGTTCGCGCCGCTCCAGAAAGGGCTTGCCCGCGGCCGACGCCGGTTCGGTTTGAGCCGGCAACACCACCGTCTGCGCCACCGGTGCGGCACCGCCGACGACGATGCGCTCGTAGTGCGTGTAATTCAGCTGTACCGAGTCCGCCACGAACAATCCGCCGATGCGATAGCGCTCACGCAACTGCTCATTGCTGGCACCGGCCATCATCTCCGGATGCGTCGCGTGATAGGTCCTGGCATACATGGGCATGACTCCGCTGATCGCTGAAGCCTTGGATCATAGCCCGGTTGGCGCATTTTGGTAACCGGTGTCATTCATGCATCGCCAAAAAATGAGCAGGCCGCGAAGGACGCGAAGGAGAAGCAGAAAGGTCGCGAAGGGCTGCGGGTGGGATTGCTGCAAGCCCATTGATGGCGGCGACTCTTGCCGCATCACCCGAGAACCGGGAGGGCGCCGCGCCTGCGGTACCGCTAGGGCCGATCGGAAGCCACTGAAGTGCATCTGTCCGCAGATGACGCAGATGTGCGTAGATGATCAAGAGCGAATCCAGAGGGTACCTGATCAGCGCCGTGCGCACTTTTCGCGGCATCCCGATCTTTGAAATCCTGGATCCAGTTGCTCTCATCTGCGTTCATCTGTGACATCTGCGGAAAGGACGCCTCTTGGCTTTCTCGCCGCTTCGGACGCTTGGGGAGCCACAGCAAGAGCGGCCAATGCTCTCCCCGCAAGGCGAGCGTAGAGCTACCTCGGCGGC
Source organism: Lysobacterales bacterium (assembly GCA_050250665.1). Lineage (GTDB taxonomy): Bacteria > Pseudomonadota > Gammaproteobacteria > Xanthomonadales > SZUA-5 > JADKFD01. Next base: position 54,668 of record JBFWOF010000004.1, read on the forward strand.
TGGCTGGAATCGCGCACGATCAGGTGCGGCGTGACCGAGATCGGCGTCGTGTGGGCCTGCTCCGACAGCAGCAACTGCGTGGCCTGGCGGCCGACATCTCGCACCGGCAGGCGCATGGTGGTCAACGAGGGCCAGAGTTGCGCCGCCAGCGGGCTGTCGTCATAGCCGACCACCGAGAGATCACCGGGTATGGACAGTCCCTTGCGCAGTGCGGCCTTGTAGACGCCGGCCGCCATTTCGTCGTTGCAGGCGAAGATGGCAGTGGGTCGCGGGGTCATCGACAGCAGGTGCTCGGCACCGGCGACCCCGGATTCGAAGGTGTAGCCGCCCTCGTAGACGTAGGCTGGATCGATGGAAACGCCGCGCCTGGCCAGGCCTTCGGTGAAGCCCTCGCCGCGTTCAATGGCCGATCGATAGCGCCTGGGACCGGTGATCAGACCCAAATGCTTGTGTCCGAGTGAATCCAGGTAGTGGGCAACCTCGACACCGGCCAGTCGATCCTGCGTATGCAGCATCTGTCCGGGTTTGTCCAGGGCGATGGAGGCGATGCGCACATAACGGCAGCCGATTTCCGTGAGCATCTCGGCCAGCGCCTGATCCTCGGATACGCGCGGGATCAGGATCACGCCGAACAGTTTCTGCTGGGTCACGAAGCGGCGTACGCCATCGATATAGCCGGCGCTGCGACTGTCGCAAGGATGGACGACGAGCTCGTAGCTGCTGCCCTGGAGGGCATCGAGCACACCGTATTGCATGTTGACGATGTACTGTGCGGTGGGATTGTCGAACACCAGACCCACCAGGAAGGAGCGCCGAAAAGCCAGACCGCGCGCCTGCGGGTCGGGTTCGTAGGCACGCTGTTGCATGAGGGCCCGCACCCGCTCGCGGGTATCTTCGCGAACCAGCGGCGAGTTGTTGAGCACGCGCGACACGGTCTTCTTGGAAACCCCCGCGAGGCGCGCAATATCGTTGATCGTGGTCTTGCCGATGGTTTCCGGCGCAGGCGCGGATTGAAGTTCGGACTTTCGCGACTTGCGGGGCGGGGAATCGGCAGTCATGGGATCGGCGGCGCGGGAGTCCGGGAATTGTAGCGCCACCGTAGCACGCGGCGATGCGGCATCAGCGCATCACCGCCGGCAACCACAGCGACAGCGCCGGAATGAAGGTCACCAGCAACAGCACGGCAATCGCCGCGAGATAGAAGGGCCAGATGCTGCGCAGCGCCTGGCCGACACTGATCTGGCCAATGCCGGCGCCGACAAACAGCACCGAGCCCACCGGCGGCGTGATCAAGCCGATGCCGGCGGTCAGGATCAGCACGATGCCGAAGTGCACCGGCGCAATGCCATAGGCCTTGGCCACCGGCAGGAAGATCGGCGTGCAGATGATGATCAGCGGCGCCATGTCCATGAAGGTGCCGAGCACCAGCAGCACCATGACCATCAGCAGCAGCACCATGCTGGGACTGTCGGCGATGGCTCGCAAGGCTGCCACGGCCGTCGCCGGCACCTGCAGATAGGCCAACAGCCAGCCGAACATGGCCGCCGCCGCAATCACGAACAGTATGGCGCCGGTGGTGCGTACCGCTCCGGTGATCAGTTCGACGAAGGCAGGCCAGCGCAACTGCCGGTATACCAGCAGCGCGACTGCCAGCGCATAGATCACCGCAATCGCCGCGCTCTCGACGGCAGTGAATACGCCGGCGCGGATACCTCCAAGAATGATCCCGATCAGCAGCAATCCGGGCAGCGCCGCCACGCCGCGCCGCAACACCGGGCCGAAGCCGGGAAATGCCTCGATCGCATAACCGCGACGTCTGGCGATGAACCAGGTGGTGGCCATCACCGCAGCCATCAGCATCAGCGCCGGAATGATGCCGGCGGCAAACAGATCGGCGATGGAGATACCGCCACCGGCGGCTGCCGAGTACAGGATCAGATTGTGCGAAGGCGGCACCAGCAGCGCCACCAGCGCCGAGGTGATGGCCACATTGACCGCGAAATCGGCGTCGAAACCGCGCTGCTTCATCTGCGGGATCATGGTGCCGCCGATGGCCGAGACATCGGCGATGGCCGACCCGGAGACACCGCCAAAGAGCAGGCAGGCAAGCACATTGACCTGTCCCAGACCACCGCGCATATGACCCACCAGACTGCCGGCGAAGGCGATGATGCAATCCGATAATCCGCCGCGCAGCATGATCTCGCCGGTGAGGATGAACAGCGGAATGGCGATCAGGGTGCTGGAATTGGCGCCGGAGGAAATTTCGATGACGGTCACCAGAAACGGCAGGCCCAGATAGCCGCAGGTGGCGAATGCGGCAGCGGCCAGGGCAAATGCCACGGGTACGCCGACCAGCAGCAACAGGGCAAACACGCCGAATAGCATTGCGATCGCCATCTCAGGACTCCACCGGCCGGCCGCGCCACAGATCCGCGAGCTGTTCCAGCGCAAACAGACAGATCAGGGCGCCGCCCAGTATCAGAGGTGCATAACGCAAGCCTTCAGGAATGGCCGCTCCAGCCATGGATGTGCCCCAATCGTCCTGCAGCAGCTGCGCGCCACCCCAGGCCAGCGCCGCGCCGATGGCTGCAATCAGAGCCGCCGACAGCACCCGCAAGGCCCGCTGCAGCAGGGGTCCGGCGGCGTCCAGCATCAAGCTGAAACTGAAATGCTGATGGCGCCGCACACCCACGGCCGCGCCACACATCATCGCCGTGTTCATCAGCAGCAGGGCCACCGGCTCGGTCCATCCCGGCGAATCATTGAGCACGTAGCGCGCGTAGACCTGCCAGGCCTGCACCAGCGCAATGATCAGCAGCGAGGTTCCGGCGAGGATCAGCGCCACCCGCGTCAGCCAGTCGAACACGAGCTTCATGACAGCCCCGATTCGGCACGAATCAGCCGATACAGTTCGCGCGCCTCGGGCTGTGTCAGATAGCGCTCAACCAGCGGCGCGGCGGCGCCGCGAAAAGCGGCGACATTGACTTCATTGACGACGACCCCGGCGGCGATGGCGGCGACGCGCGAGGCTTCGACGCGTGCATCCCACCACTGACGCATCAGCGGCACCGAGCGCTGTGCCACATCCCGCACCAGATCGCGGTCCGACCGGCTGAGCGCTTCGAAGGCGTGTGCCGACAGCAGCAGCACTTCGGGTACCTGCGAATGTTCGGTCTGCGACCAGTATTGCGCCACCTCGAACTGGCGGCTGGAATGGAAACTCGGCCAGTTGTTCTCGGCACCGTCGATCAGATGCGTCTGCAGGGCCGAATAGACTTCGCCGTAGGGCAATGGCGTGGCGTTCACGCCAAAGGAACGCATCAGGGCCATGAAGATGTCCGAGGGCGGAACGCGCAGCTTCAGACCCTTGAGATCGCCGGGTTCGACCACCGGGCGACGCGTGTTGTAGACGCTGCGCACGCCGCCGTCATAGAAGCACAGGCCGATCAGTCCGCGCCGGGCGAAGGTCTGCAGTATCTGCTGGCCGGCGCTGCCGTCCAGCGACCGTCGCAGATGCGCGACGTCGTCGAAGACGTTCGGCAGTGACAACACCTGCGTCACCGGAAACGGATTGTTGACGGTGGCCACGGTCACCCGGGTCAGTGCCAGCGCTCCATGACGCACCAGGGTCAGGGTGTCGCCTTCGCGACCCAGCTGCCCGGAATGGTATTGGCGCAGGCGTATTCGACCCTGGGTCTCACGCTCCAGGGTTTCGCCTATCCAGCGAACGGCCATGACCGTGGGGTAGCCGTCCACATGCACATCGGCGGCATCCCAGACGGCGGCGCCGGCCTTGCCGGTCCCGGCCGCTGCCGGCGGCAGGGCTGCGGCAACCGCGCCCAACAGCCATTGCCGGCGCGTCAGCATGGCAGTCCCGCTTGCGCCTGAGCACGCTCGGCGATGCAATGCAGGGTCACGCCACCGGCAAACTCCACCCGCGCAGTCTCACCGATGCGGATGTCGTGGATGCCGGTGCTGGCACCGGTGGAGATCAAATCGCCCGCGCGCAGGGGGCGACCGCGCCGCGCGCAGCGGTTGAGCGCGAACACCAGCGCCGCCAGCGGGCCACCGCTGATGAACGCGGCGCCGCCGCTACCGACCCGCTGATCGGCGACATAGGTGTCGCAACTCAATGATTCGTTCGAGCGCTGGCGCCAGTCGGCAACCACCGGCCCGAGCAACAGGCCGGCGTTGTTGCCAAAATCCGAGACCACGACCGCCGGGCCCAGCACATTGATGCTGGCCAGCGGGCTGCCGGCAAATTCGATGCCCAGACGCAGTTCGCTGACCCAGTCCGCAGCGTCGGCTTCAGTCCAGTCGATAAGATCTGCGGGTGCATCACGACCCATGACGAAAATGTACTCTGCCTCGACCGCTGCGAACCCGCCGTCGATGACCGCAATAGGCAGACACTGTCCGTGCGCCTGCGATTGCACATTTCCGGCAAAGATTGGACCGACCAGGCGCTCTTCACCGAGGACATCGATCCACTTGTCCGGGATCTTGCCGACCTTCCAGCCAACCACGCGATCCGGCCACAATGAGATTGCGGCGTCCTGGCGTGCATAGGCCTGGTCCAGAGTGGCCGGTAGCGGGCCTGGGTACGCCGGCAGCGCCTGGGCAGCCAGACGCGCCGTGACCAGGCGTCTGGCCACGTCTACGGCAGCAACATCGGGGGCAGAGTCGGCGTTCAAGCGTGTCGCTTCCTCGGGTCGGGATGTAAACCGATGCAGCCATCGGCGCCTGGATGTTGTATATAGGAAACCGGTGTCATTTTCAATCCGGGAGGGAGGAATGGGCATGGGATTGCAGTCGGAACATGCGGCATGCAGACAAGAGTGCTTGCGCTTCAGGCGTCTGCGGGATGCGCTGATCGGTGCGCTTGTGCTCATCGGGCTGAGCATGACGGCAGCACAAGCATCCGCCGCGAATGACAGGATCGCCTTTCCTGGCGCCATGGGCTGGGCAGCGAGCACGCCCGGTGGCCGCGGCGGCAAGATCCTCAAGGTGACCACACTGGCCACCGCCGGACCGGGATCGCTGGCCGAAGCGCTGGCCCAGCCCTATCCGCGCATCATCGTCTTTGAAGTCGGTGGGGTCATCGATCTCGGCGCTCAGACTCTGCGCGTAACCGAGCCATTTCTGTCCATCGCTGGACAAACCGCTCCCTTCCCGGGCATCACACTGATCCGCGGCGGTTTGGACGTGGCCACCCACGATGTGGTGATCCGCCATATCCGCGTGCGCCCCGGAGAAGCCGGTGCAGCCAAGCGCGCCGGCGTGGATTTCGATGGCATCAGTACCGTCGCCGGGCGCGACGTGATCATCGACCACTGCTCGCTGAGCTGGGCCACCGACGAGAATCTGTCGGCCTCGGGCCCACGCTTTGTCGAAGGCGGCAAGACTCTGGAGGATTTTCGTCGCGGCACCTCGCAACGCATCACCTTCAGCCACAACCTGATCGCCGAAGGTCTGGCGCATGCCACCCATGCCAAGGGCGAGCACAGCAAGGGCAGTCTGATTCATGATCACGTCGGCGACATCCTGATCATCGGCAATCTGTATGCCCACAACTTCGAGCGCAGCCCGATGTTCAAGGGCGATGTGCGCGGCCAGATCATCAACAATCTGATCTACAACCCGGGCCAGCGCGCCGTGCATTACAACCTGATTCCCGAGGAATGGGCCGGACACGCGTACGTGCCGGCAGAAATGACCCTGGTGGGCAACGTCATGCGCGCCGGTCCGTCGACGCCGCCGGACGTGGCGCTGCTGATGATCGGCGGCTCGGCCGATCTGATGTTGTTCGCACGGGACAATCTGGCGGTTGATCGGATGGGCCGCGCCCTGCCGCAAACCGGTCGTTACACCACCTCGGCCGCGCACATCATCGAATTGCCCATGCACGATCTGGCCTTCGGGGTCACAGCGCTGCCCAGTGTGGACGTGCAGGACTGGGTGATTGCCAACGCCGGCGCGCGGCCCTGGGATCGTGACGATGTCGATCGCCGCATCGTTTCGGATGTCGTCGAGGGCCGCGGCGCGATCATCGACAGCGAGACCGATGTCGGTGGCTACCCGCAGTACGAGGAAACGCGGCAAGACTTTGTTGCCGCCGATTGGGATCTGGCCACCATGGAACCGCGCAAGCCGCTGCCGACGCGCGCACCGCCGAAATAGTCGGTCACCGGTACCCACCGAATGCCCGGGAGGCTGTCGATGCTCTCAGTTCCAGACCAGTGCTTCGCGATCGCGCGCGCCACCGCTCTCGTGTGCAGCCTGTGCCTGTGCAGCGCGGCGGCAGCCGCTCGCCAGGTATTGATCGTTGGTGATTCCACCGCCAGCGAGTATCCGCAGTCACGCTATCCACGCACCGGCTGGGGTCAGGTGCTGTATCGCTTTCTGAGCGACGAGCTTCATGTGCTCGATCGCGCCGTTTCCGGACGCAGCACGCGCAGCTACATCGCCGAGGGTCATGCGGATGCGGCCATCGCCGAGCTACACGCCGGCGATCTGCTGCTGATCCAGTTTGGCCACAACGACGAGAAGCAGGAAGATCCGACGCGCTATAGCGACGCCGCGCATGACTTTCCCGCAGGATTGCAACGCTTCGTCGATGGCGCACGGGCGCACGGGGCCACGCCGGTGTTGATCACGCCGGTCGCGCGTCGCGCGTTTGATGCACAAGGTCGCGCAGTCGACACCCACGGCGATTACGATGACGCGGTGCGCACCCTGGCGGCCAGCGCCGGTGTCGCGCTGGTCGATCTGACCCGCCGCAGCATGGACTGGCTCGAAGCGCTGGGCCCGGAAGCGTCCAAAGCCTATTACCTGCACGATGCCGCCATCGGTCTGGCCGACGACACCCACTTTCACGAGCGCGGCGCCGTCGCTATTGCCTGTCTGGTGACCGCCGATCTGATCGCGCTGAATCTGATCGAGGCTGCGCAGACGCGACGTGACAGCGACTGCGGTGTACCCATCGATGGGTACCAGCGCCGGTCCACACAGGCGCATCCATCCGTGCTGGAACATGCCGACGTCATTGCCCAGGTGCAGCCCGGACCGCATGGCGGCAACGGCATCACGCTGGGATCGGCGTTGTTTCAAGACGCACCAGCACTGGCATTCGCGGTGCGTCGTCGCGTGCTGCACATCGGCGCTTCGATCGGCGTGCACGGGCACGGCAAGGACGAGGTCTACTATGTCATCAGCGGTCAGGGCGAACTGACCCTGGATGGACAACCGCATCGGGTGCAGCCAGGATCGGCGATCCTGACCCGCGACGGTTCCAGCCACAGCCTGCGCCAGATCGGCAGCGAGGATCTGGTGCTGCTGATCGTCTATGGGCGCGCACCGCCGTGAGGGCCGGGCCGCAGACGCTGGCCGCCATCTGCGCCTGCCTGCTGGCATCGCCCGGCTGGCCGGCAGCGACTGCAGCTGATGGCCTGGTGCGCACACGGGCAGGCCTCGTCCGCGGCGCCACGGTCGACGGTATCCAGCGCTTTCTCGGCATGCGCTACGGCGCCGACACCGCACAACGTCGATTCCAGGCACCGTTGCCGGCACCGGCGTGGAAGGGCGTGCGCTCGGCCACCGCATACGGCCCGTGGTGCCCGCAAGTGGCCGAGGTGCCCGAGGGGCAGGCGGTCAGCGAGGATTGCCTCAGGCTGAACCTGTGGACACCGGCCGTGGATGACTCGGTGCGGCGTCCTGTGCTGGTGTATTTCCATGGCGGCGCCTACAGCAATGGGGCGGTGACCGAGCCGCCGTACGATGGCGCTGCACTGAGTCGACGCGGCAATGTGGTGGTCGTGACCGTACACCATCGACTCAATGGCTTTGGCTATCTGTATCTGGGCGACTACGGCGAGCGCTACCGTGATTCCGGCAATGCCGGCATGCTCGATCTGATCCTGGCGCTGCGCTGGGTGCACGAGAACATCGCGCGCTTCGGCGGCGATCCTGCCAGGGTCACGATCTTCGGCCAGTCTGGCGGTGGTGCCAAATGTGCCACCCTGATGGCCATGCCGGCAGCGCGTGGCTTGTTTCAGCGCGTCTGGACCATGAGTGGACAGCAACTCAGCGGACGCACACTGGCGCATGCGCGCGAGACCACGCTGGCGGTGCTCACCGAACTGGAGTTGACGCCGGAGACCTTGCAGCAGCTGGAGTCCATGTCGCTGGCGCAGCTCAGCGCTGCGATGCGCCCAGGCACATGGACGCCAGTGGTTGACGGCCATGCGCTGCCACGAGATCCCTTCGAGCCTGCGGCCTCGCCGCTGTCGCGCGATATTCCGATGGTGCTGGGTAACACCCTGGACGAAACCACCAGCCTGATCGGCAGTGCCGATCCTGCCACCTTCGATCTGGGCTGGGAGCAGATCGCACCCAAGCTCAGGCAGCACGTCGCTGCCTTCATCGGCGATCTTGATCCTGCGGAGATCGTCAGCGACTACCGGCGCTGGTACCCGAACGCCACTCCGGCGCAGGTGTTCTTTTCGGCAAGCACCGCGGCGCGCTCGTGGAAGGGCATGGTGCTGGAGTCGGAGCGACGGGCCGATCAAGGTGGTCCGACCTGGATCTACCATCTGAACTGGCGCACACCGCTCGATGGCGGTCGCTGGGGCGCGCCGCATACACTGGATCTTCCACTGGTGTTCGGCAATATCGCTGCCAGCCCGTACACCGCGGCTGATGCGGTTGCGGCAAAGTCGTTGTCGGACTCGATGATGGCCGCGCTGCTGGCTTTCGCCCGCGATGGGGATCCCAACGCCGGGGTGCTGCCTGGCTGGCCGCGCTTCGAGCTGGAGCAGCGGCAAACCATGATTTTCGATCAGGATACCCGCGTGGAATCTGACCCGCGCGGGCAGGAGCGCCGATTGTTTGCGCCGATACGCTACGTGCAGCCAGGAAGCTGATGCGGCAATCCGGGGACTGGCCCGGATTGCCGCCCAGCGCCTGAGTCTGCTCAGTACTTGAAGCGTACGCCGATCATGTACTGACGACCGGTGTGGTGGTACACCGACACTCGATCACCCACCGAATCAACCCACTGGTCGTTGAATTCATCGGTCAGGTTCAGCGCCTCCAGGCTGAGCTCCCAGTGGTCGTTGAGCTTGTAGCTGGCCGAGGCATCGATGGTGGTGGTGCCCTTGGTGCCTTCGATGTCGTTGTTGTTGCGGCCCGGCACCGTGGTCAGATAGTCGTCGCGCACCGCCGCCGACACGCGGGCCCCGAAGCGCTCACCTTCGTAGTACAGGGTGGCGTTGTAGGAGTTCTTCGACAGCCCCACCAGATCATTCTTCTGCGACGGCACGCCGGCCGAGGTCACGTACTGAATCTGCGAATCGACGTAGGTGTAGTTCAGGATCACGCCGAAGTCGTTGAAAGGCGCCGGCAGGAAATTCAGAGGCTGCTGCCAGCTGATTTCGGCGCCGGTGAGCTCGCCGCCCGGGGTGTTGACCGGGATGTTGAACTGGAAATCGTCATTGACCGAGGCGCCGGTGCCCTCCAGCAAGCTCGCCGGCAGACCGGAGCTGCTGTAAGGCCGGGTCTCGCGTGAGGTCTGAACGTAGCTGTCGATATCCTTGTAGAACAGCGACAGGGCCAGCAGCGACTCTTCGGCAAAATACCACTCGAAGGACAGGTCGGCGGTCTTCGCCCGGAAGGGATCGAGGAAGGGATCACCACCGGAGACGGTGCGGTTGCCGCCACTGACACTCACGGTGACGCCTGGCGTGAGGTTTCCGAGGCCGGGTCTGGACACCACCTTGGCCGCGCCGAAACGGATCAGGAAGTCGGGCGCGACTTCCGCGACCAGGTTCAGCGAAGGCAGAACATCGTTGTAGTCCCGGCCCACCGTGATCTGCGTCGGCGTGCCATTGATCAGGGCAAATCCGGTCGAACGCTGATCGGTGTTCACGTATCGCGCGCCAACATTGCCGCGCAGCGGGACTTCGCCCAACTGGGTGTCGAAGTCCAGCTGCAGCCAGTAGCCCATGTCCTCTTCCTCGACACTGCGGTTGTTGCCGCGAGCGCTGGACACAGAATTGGACACCGCAAAGATGCCGGAGTTGCTGTAGATGTCGAACAGTTCGGCGAAGGCATTGGCATCCGGCACAACCCACGATACATCGGTGCCATTGGGAACGTTGAGGTTGTAAAGGCGCAGGATGTTGGTGAGCTCCGCCAGCGTCGTTCCCGCTGGCAGCGCAGGCACGACCGTTTCCGACGCCCGTCGGGCTTCCGTGGTCTTGAATTCGTACTGCTTCCAGAGCACGCCACCGCGCAGCGTCAGGGTGTCGCTCAGATCAAATCCGAAGTTCAGCTCGCCGGTATCAAAGGTGTTGTCGGTGGCCTGGGGACGCAGTCGGATTTCGGACTGGCCATTGGCGAAGGTCCAGTTGTTGGGATCGTTGACGTCAAAACCGTAGTTGATCAATGGCAGGCGGTCATTGCCGCGATAGTCCCAACTGAATCCGTTGGCATTGGCGTGGTCGAGGGTGATCGTGGTCTGAATCGGATTGTCGAAGGCCGATTTGGCCCTGCCGATGCGCCCGTCGACGCGAAAGCGCTCGTTGATCTCGTGCTCGCCACTCAGGGTCAGCTGCGTGAACTTGGTTTCCAGCTCGTCAAAACGCGATTCCGAGCGCACGTCGACATTGTCGAAGACGCCGTAGACCAGATTGCCGCGCGCATCGACAGCACCATCCCGGACGATGGTCTGCGGCTTGCCGGATCCGGTGCGGCTGAAGGACAGCGCTTCCAGAAAGTTCTCGCTGCGCTTGGCGTCAAAATCCGCATACAGCGCATCCAGCGAAAACATCGTCTGTTCCGACGGTGCGAACTGCAGGGCCGCGGTCATGCCCAGGCGCTCCTGCTCATGGCCGAGCACGCCATAGCGCGGAATGCGTGGGTGAAAGACATTGGCCGACAGGGCCTGGGTGTAGGGCGACGCCGCCGAGAAGCCGCCGCTGCTGTTGCCACGGTCCCAACGTACGGTGCTGTGGCCTTCTTCAACCAGATTGCGCTTGGTATAGGCCATCGAGAACAAGGCGCCGAAGCGGCCGTCGTCCCAGGTGTTGCTGATCAGCATGGCGCCGCGCGGATCGGTGTCATCGGACAGATCGTTGTAGCCCAGCTGTGCCGAGGAGGCAAAGGTGAAACCGTCATAGTCGAAGGGTCGCGCCGCCTGCAGATCGATGGTGGCGCCGAGCGAGCCCTCTTCCAGATCCGCCGAGGAGGTCTTGCGCACGGTGATGCTGTTGAACAGTTCCGAAGCAAAGACGTTGAAATCGAAACCGCGGCCACGGTTGGCGCCACCGGAGCTGTCGGTGCCGCCGGTGGTGGTCAGCGCCTCCATGCCATTGATACGCACTCGGGCGAAATCGGCGCCCAGCCCTCGTACCGAAACATTGCGGCCTTCGCCGGCGTCACGGGTGATGGCCACGCCGGGAATGCGCTGCAGTGACTCAGCCAGATTGAGATCCGGGAACTTGCCGATGTCCTCGGCCACGATCGAATCGACCTGTCCGACGCTGTCGCGTTTGATGTCGATGGCTTTCTGCAAGCTCTGGCGATAGCTCACCACGACAATGCCATCGAGCTCCTTGGCCTCGTCGCGGTCGGCCTCGGAAGCAGACGCTGCCTGTTGCGCAAATGCACATAGCGGCAAACCCTGCAGAACCAAGGCGATGGCACCCGCCAGAACGGCACGTTGCGGACCTTGCAGCCCACGCTTGACCCTATTCATGCTCAGAACCCTCCCGTCCTTGCAGGCCCGGCTCGGGCACTGCGATGAGCTGCAAAATGACACCGGTAGCAATTTCAAGATGGTATTATGACACCGGTGGTCAAAAGCGTACCAGAGGCTTGGGGGATTGTGAAGCCGTGATCATGCTTCCGTGCAATCCACCGCCAGAATGGGATGGTCCCGGGCGATGATTCGGGATCGCAGAGGAGTGTATGGGTATGTCCTTGCAGATGGTCTGTTTTGGTGAGCTGCTCCTGAGACTCGGCGCTCCGGGGCGCCAGTTGCTGCTGCAATCACCCCAGTTCGAGGTTCATTTCGGCGGCGCCGAAGCCAATGTCGCGGCCAGCCTGGCGCAATGGGGTCATGAGGTGTTGATGGTCAGCACGGTGGCTTCAGGTCCACTCGGTGCCGCGGCCGTCGGCGAGTTGCGGCGCTTCGGCGTGAACACCCGGGGCGTGCACTCTGGCGATGGAAGAATGGGGCTCTACTATCTGATCAACGGCGCCATCCACCGACCGAGCGAAGTGCTGTATGACCGTGCAGATTCGGCATTTGCCCGGGCGGATCCGTCCAGCTACGACTGGAAATCGTTGCTGGCGAAAACGGGCTGGCTGCATCTGTCCGGGGTGACGCCGGCTTTGGGTGAACGCGCCGCGGCAGCCGCGCAGGACGCGGCCACCCAGGCCTGCGAGCTGGGTGTCCGAGTGGCTTTCGACGGCAACTATCGGAGCCGGCTCTGGGATGCCTGGAATGGCCACCCGCGTGCACGACTGAGTGCGCTGGTGGAGAACTGCGAACTACTGTTTGCCAGCGACCGTGATATTGCCGTGTTGCTGGACAGCGAGGAAAGATCCGACGACGCCGGTGAACGCTTCAGATCAGCAGCCGCTCGCGCCTTTGCGGCCTTCCCCCGTTTGCAGCGCATGGCCAGCACGATTCGCTTGCAGCACAGCGTGGATCATCATTCCCTGAGTGCGATCATGGCGGATCGCAGCGGCCGGTTGCAGCAGACTCCGCGCTATGAAATCACGCCCATTGTCGATCGCATTGGCACCGGCGATGCGTTTGCGGCCGGCGTGCTGCATGGGTTGGCGACGGCGATGGATGACGCCACGGCTCTGCATTTCGGGCTCGGCGCGGCTTGCCTGAAACACTCGATTCCAGGCGACATCAACCGGGTCAGCGCCGATGACGTCGACGCCTTCGTCGCTGACCGCGGTTTTCACGTGCGCCGTTAGAACCCCATGGCGCCGCGCTGCCCTGCGTCAGTTCAGACCGACATTCCGAGCGGCATCGAGCAGGCGCTCATTGCCGCGGCGCTGACAGCGATTCACCAGCTCTTCGGCGAAGCTGCTCATGCCATCCCAGCGCAATACGGTATCGCCCGAGACGCCACTGAGATAACCGTCGAGCCACAGGAAGATGGCGCCGGCGTCTTCTTCGCTGGCGGTGGACAGATCGTTGAGGAAGGCCTTGCAGCTGATGGCGCCAAAATCGATGTCCTGAATCTGACCCTTCCTGGCTTCTGCCACCGGTGCCAGGGTCAGGGCCAGCGCGGCCAGGAGCGAAGCAGAAATCAGCTTGATCATCGTGACGGTCTCCAATTGCGGGGTTGCTTCGCACCATGCGTCAACGCCCGTCCAGCGTGCGGACAGCGGCAGGCTGACCAGCCTTGCCGCCGTCCAGACTCAAGCCTGCGACAGCCGACGGCGACATTCAAGTCAGTGGCAGCGAGCTGAAACCATTGCGAACATCTGTGCTCTCAGCCTGCACTCGCCGCCGGCTTTCAGCGTCTACGCAAGCTGACCCCCGCCAGACCCAGCATTCCCAGCAGCAGCGTCAGGTAGCCGAGCATGTTCATGCTCGGCACCGGCAGCGCCTCGGGTGGCGGCGTGCCGAACAACGGCAGGGCCACCGACAGCGCCGCCAGGCCAGCGTTGTGGCCGATCACGCGGCCCGGAAAATCGTCGTAGGCCGGATGAATGCCGCCGTAGATACGCGAGATGCCGGCCTCATCCGAGGCATCGTAGTAAGTCGCCCACTGCAGTCGGGTGGTCTGGGTGGGCCCGTATTCGAAAGCCAGATGAAAGCTGCCATTGCCACCGGCATCGGCGACAAACTCGCCCAGCCCGCCGGGGAAGTAAGGGCTGCCGGTAAAAGCGGTCAACACTTCGGCGCCGGCGCGGCTGAAGCCGCTGTGCCCCGAGGTATAGCCGGCAAACGGCGGGGTCACGAAGCTGCGCTTCTGATAGGGAATCCAGTTAACGGCAAGAATCCAGCCGACACCGCCATGCTGGGTGAGCGGATCCGCCGGATGACCCAGCCAGGCGCGAATGGCGATCTCGCCAACGTGCCCGGCCAGGTGGGCATGACGCTCTCCCGGTGCACTGGAGGCCGCGGTGATCAGCTCGACCAGCCCGTCCTCCAGCGGCAGACCATTGACGTGGTACGAGGGCAAGGCCGGATTGCTGGACTGGCCCAGGCTGCCCATCTCCCGGATCAGCGTGATCGGTCGCGACGAATCGTACTTGCGCTTGACCTCCCAGGTGGCGATGGCGGTGTCGTGCAGGGCACCATTGAGGGTGAGATAGAGCTTGATGTCCCAGTCCAGATCACTGAGCAGCGGACCGCTGCCGCCGATGCGCTTGACCGTGGCCGGATGATCGGAGACCTCGTTGGCGATCTCGTTCCAGTGCCCGGGCGGCGTGCTCGAGAGCGGGCCGTCGGCCCAGAATTCGGACAGCACCCGACCCCAATCGCCGCGCAGCACGAAGTTGTCGGCATAGGGCAGCCCGGTCGCAGGATTCAGCGGGTGGCCCTGGCCATTGTTGGTGCCCAGCGTGCTGTTGCCGACCAGCCGCGGCGAGATGTTGATCTGCACGCCATCGTCGGGATCCAGCCGGCTGCTGAAGCGGATCAGGGAGAGCACGTCCTGGCGCAGCTGAGCATCGCCGACAGCACCCAGTTTCGGCTGCGGGCCGGGATCGAGATAGGTGGCGTTCGGCGCCGGACGCACGATCGCGAAGGGCGTGACCAGACTCCAGTGCGGGGTCAGGAAATTCTGCACGCCCGGAGCTCCGGGCGGAATCAGGGGTTGCCAGGCATTGATGTCGACCAGACCACCGGTACCCGGCAGCTGTACCAGCATCGGGCTGTTCACCGGCACGTAGAAGGTGGTGTCGAGATAGCTGTTCTGCTGATTGGACTGGTCCTGCAGCCCGAAGGCAATGATCGCGGCGCCAATCCGGTTGCCGATGGCCTGCGGGCTACTACCAGTGGTGCTGGTATTCGCCGGGTCCTGCCCCAGCGCCTGCAGGCACGATGCAAATGAGGCCAGCGAGGTGGCGGCGGCAGGTGAGCCGCTAAAGCGGTTGACCAGCAGCCTGTAGGCAGCGTAGCTGATGGCAATCTCGCGATTGGATTGCGGTTGCCCGAAGGCGGCCGCCGATTCGTCGAACATCCAGGCGCTGGCCTCGGGCGCATAGGCCGCCCAGGCCTCGTACATGGCCAGCGAGACATGAAACAGATTGCGCGCATGCACCGTGGGCCGTGGCGCGTCCAGACGAATGGCAGCCAGCGTCTGTTCGTTCCAGTTGCGCGCCACGGTGTGGGCCGAACTGCAGACCGAGGCCATCTTGTCGACGCTGTGGCGCGCCGGTGGCAGTTGTAGCGGCGCCGCGGAGGCACCCAGGCAGACGCTGCCGGTCAGCATCAGGGTCAGTGCCAGCGCGGCATTGCGGCAACGCCGAGCACGCGACAAATCGAGGCGCAGTACGCCAATCAGGGTACTCATAATGCTTTCCATCATGTTCAAGTAAGGCACGCGGCGGCGTCATTCGAAGCCGTTGCGGAACATCAGCGCCACCGACGGGTGCTGATGAGCGTGATACTGATCGGCCGCCATTATGCCCAGATCCTGCTGGGTGCCATCGGGCCAGCGCACCCGGACATGCGCCTCGGTGTAATTGCCGAGGCCAAAGTGCAGGACTTTCTCGTGGCTGGAGCCACGCGCTTCGCCAGCGCGCATTTCGCGCATCTGCACGGCGCCGTCGGCGGTTTCCACGGTAACGATGGTGCCGATGCCGTCGCGATTGACCGCGCCGCCGCCGGTGAGCGTGAAGGCCATCCAGTGACCCGTGCCCGCGGTCACGTTGCGGTAGAACTCATAGCCGGAGTTCCAGTGGCCCACCGCCAGATCGGTTCTGCCGTCACGATCGAAATCGATGCGTGCCGCCGGTTGCGTGGGCTTGTTCTCGTCCATGCCGCTGCCGGTGCTGACCACCTGGAACACGCCGCCGCCGAGGTTGCGGAAAACCTGATCGCGATCGCTGGTGGTCGAGAAGCTGCCGCTGCCGCAGGCCAGATAGGCATCTTCCCAGCCGTCATTGTCGAAATCGCTGAAGATGGTGCTCCAGCCGACGCCGTAGTGGTTCAGCGGCGACAGCGGCTCCTCGGTGAAGTGCAGGGGTGAGCGGCTGTCCCCGCGCAAGAAGTGCTGCTCGTCCACGCTGGAGAAATACAGGTCCCAAAGCCCGTTGCGGTCGACATCCCCAACCGCCACACCCATGCCGAAGGGCGTCTGAGCCAGATTGCTCTGGGCTGTCTGGTCACTGAAGCACCAGCTGCCACAACCCGGACCATCGTTGTGCCAGAACACATTGCCGTGGTTCTTGTCGTTGACCACGTAGATGTCCGGGAGCAGATCGCCGTCCAGGTCTGAAATCACCGCAGCGAGCGTCGCCTTGGCCAGTTTCGGTTTTTCCGACTGAGGAAAACTGTCGGTCACCCGAGTCCAGGTGCCATCGCCGTTGTTGATGACGATCCGATCGAGATTGTCCGGATCATTCAGGTCGGGAAAGGTCGAGGTCGGATAGATCGCAATGAAGATGTCGAGCAGGCCGTCGTTGTTGAAATCAGCCCAGGCCACGGAATCGGTTCGGGGTGAATTGGCCCCGGCTGCGGTGTGATCGAGTTCCGGCGGCGTCACATCGACAAACACCTGCCCCTGCTGGGTGTTGCGAAACAGGTAGTTCTTCTGGTCGCGACAACCGACGTACAGATCAGGCCAGCCGTCATTGTCATAGTCGGCGGCTGCGGTGACGCTGCAGCGGGTGCCGGGCAGGGTGGCGTTGACCGCGGTGCTCTCGGTGAACTGACCATTGCCCTGATTGAAAAACATGCGGTTGGGCAGGAAGTAGCCGGTGACGAAGATGTCGGGGTAGCCATTGCGATCAAAATCGTCCACGGCCAGCCCGCCGGCCGGGATATTGGCCAGAAAGCCCGGCTGAAATCCGACCGCGACCGACAGGTTCTGAAAACTCTGTGCCGAGGCGACCGAAGCAAGCAGCAGGGTCAGCAATCCAATGCAGCAACGATGACGGGAGAGTGACTGGAACAGGTGCATGAACAACTCCGGACGACGCCGAACCGGTAGTTCGTGTTGCGGCGGCGAGCTGCCGACCATGGCCAGGCCCGCTGCTGCGCTGGCCCGATACAACCGGAATCAGGCGATGACCCGGATCATCCCCTCGACATTGACCGGGGTCAAACGCATTCCCCCCGGGGCGCTAACTCATTGCGCTCGCAGGTGCCTGCTTCAGGACTGCCGCGGCAGCAGCCGGGAAATGGTGGTGCCCTGTACCAGCAGCGAAAACAGCACCACGGCGTAGGTGGCCATCAGCAGCTGTTCGCGTATCGGTCCCGGTGGCAGCGACAGCGCCAGCGCCACCGAAATTCCGCCGCGAAGTCCACCCCAGGTGAGGATGCGCACGGTCCGCACCGGAAAGGCGCGGCGCAGCCGGAACAGCGCAATCGGCCCGCCGACACTGATGAAGCGTGCCAGCAGCACCACCGGGATCAGCACCAGGCCGGCCAGCAGGTACTGGCCGTTGAAGGTCAGCACCAGCACCTCGATGCCAATCAACAGGAACAGCACCGCGTTCAGAATCTCGTCGATCAGCTCCCAGAATTCGTCGAGTCGGTCGCGGGTCTGTTCGGACATGGCCAGACTGCGCCCGTGATTGCCGATGAACAGGCCGGCGACCACGATCGCAATCGGCGCCGAGACATGCAGCCTGAAGGCCAGCGCGTAGCCACCCATGACCATCGCCAGCGACAGCAGCACCTCGACATCGTATTTGTCGACCGACTTCAGCAGGTGGAATCCCACCCAGCCCAGGGCCAGGCCGAAGATCACGCCGCCGACGGCCTCCATCAGAAACAGCTTGCCGATGCCCTCGACGCTGGCTGGCGCCGCACCGCTGGCGATGCCCAGCAGCACGATGAACACGACCACGCCGACGCCATCGTTGAACAAGGACTCGCCGGCGATCTTGACTTCCAGTGCTTTGGGCGCGCCCAGTTGCTTCAGCGTTGCCAGCACCGCGATCGGATCGGTGGGCGAAATCAGCGCACCGAAGACCAGACACCAGATCAGCGGTATCTGAATGCCGATCAGGAGGAAGACCAGCCAGGCGCCGAAACCGACGATCGCCGTGGACACCAGCACGCCGACGCTGGCGAGCGCCCCGACCACCCACTGGTGCTCACGCAGCCGCGCCAGATCCACATGCAGGGCCCCGGCGAACAGCAGGAAACTGAGCATGCCGTGCAACAGGGCCTCATCGAAATCGATGGCCGCGATCACGCGCTCGACACCATCGGCCCAGTCCAGACCGAACCAGCGCAGGCCCGCCAGACCCAGCGACAGCACCAGACTGATCAACATCACGCCCAGCGTTGTCGGCATGCCCAGCCAGCGATGATTGGCCCAGGAAAACAGCGCTGCAGCGGTGATCAGCACGGCGGCCAGGTCGAATAGGTGCACGCGGAAGCTCCGAGCCAGAGGTCCGCGAATCATAGCCCGCGCTGCAGGCACAGGCAGCGGCGCTCGCCATGGTGGTGTGGCCTGTACCGAGTGGGCGAATTGTCGCGGTCCGGTTGCAATTGCCGACAAAACGATTGTCAAGAGATCCGAGTTGCGACTAGGGCGTCTGGAATGGTTGCGCACCATCAGCAGGGACCAGGGACAGGCATGAACTATCGAGTCGCACTCTGCGGGCTGACCGCGCGAGACGAACGCCTGATCGAGATCGTCGTTTCGCGCGCGCCGAACCCCAAGTTCAGCTTCACCCTGGGCAAGGCGTCAGTGATGTCGGATGCCCACATTGCCATCGTTGACGAAGTTTCGGCCACGTCCGCCGATGCCAATCTGGATCAGCTGCGCAGCAATAACTCTGGACTGGTGGTGGTCACGATCTCCGATACCGGCCTGGTGGGCGAGAGCGGTTACTGCGTCGAGCGCAAATCCTTGCTGCTCCGAATCTGTCGACTGCTGGATTCGGTTGTGGAGATGGAACTGCTGAAACGGACGCAGCAGCAGACGGCGCAAACCCGACGCACGGTGGCCAACGGCGACGCGCTGGCCATTTCAGGCCCTCCACCCGGCGTCTCGCCGACGCCGCTGCAGCCCGTGCGCGCCCTGGTCGTGGACGACAGCCTGCCGGTGCGCGAGCAGCTGGCCTCGGCCCTGGGTCGATTGAACATCGGTTCGGAGATGGCCGAGAACGCCGAAGCCGCCATGGAGAAGCTCCAGGTGGCCAATTTCGACCTGATCTTTCTGGATGTGGTCATGCCCGGGGCCGATGGCTACGAGGTCTGCCGCAACATCAAGAAGAACATCTACACCCGAAGCATGCCGGTGATCATGCTGACCAGCCGGTCCTCGCCCTTCGACCGGGCCCGCGGTGCCCTCGCCGGGTGCGACTCCTATCTGGTCAAGCCCATCACCTGGGAGACCTTCTTCGCCGCCGTCGACAAGACTTTGATGAAGCACGCCAGAAATGACCGCGCGCTGCTGACGGCGCGCGGATACCGACCAGCCAAGATCGGCTGACACCAAAACTGCACAAAGGATGAAACCATGAGCAAGGTTCTGATCGTTGACGACTCACCAGCCGAGCTGGCCAATCTGCGCACCATCCTCACGGATGCGGGTTGGCACTCGGTAACCGCCAACAATGGCGCCGAGGCGGTGGCCAAGGCCAGCGCGGAAAAACCCAGCATGATCTTCATGGACATCATCATGCCGGACATGGATGGCTACGAGGCCTGCCGCACGCTGCAGCAGAACCCGGCCACCAAGAGCATTCCGGTGGTGTTCGTGTCCAGCAAGAATCAGAAGGCTGACCAGATCTGGGCCAAGATGCAGGGCGCCAAGGCGCTGATCGGCAAGCCCTACAAGGCCAGCGAGATTCTGGATACGCTCAAGGCCTACGGCTGATCAAGCATGGCTAATCCTGGCTCCCATGCCGGCCGTGACGGCCCTGCCGAAGAAACGCGCATCGGCTATCGCCTCGCGACCAGCCTTCCATGGTTCGTCTTGCCACGCGGCATCGCTTCGCAGGTGGTGATCGATCCGGGGCTGGCGCGTGTGCCCAACGCCAAATCCTGGCTGCGCGGCGTGCTCAGTCTGGGCGGCCTCATGGTGCCGGTGTTTGATTTTGGCGACTGGATGGAACAGCAGCGCACGATCGACCCTGATTGCGTGCTGGTGATTCAGCCCGGTCCCGAGGCAGTGGCCTTTCTGTGCGTGGAAAGACCGCGTTTGCTGCAGGTACGCGAGGCCAAGCAGGTTGCCGCCGGCGACCGCTGGCACGGCCACTGCGGCATGCAGTTCCAGTCGGAACTGGGTCCGGCCTACGAATTGGCCACCTTGCAATGGCTGAAGGGCGTGGCGGCACAGGTCCCCGGGCGCAGCCGCCAGATGGTCGCGAATGCCATGCATCCGCTTCCGGGTACTTAGAACTTGGCCGGGTCGCGGCCGCGCGACGAGAAATTCGACATGGCTTGGAGCCCGGCTCGAAGTCGTAGGCAAGATTGACTGCAAGGAATAGACATGGCTGCGAACACAAGCTCCCTTTTCGGCTCCATCCGTAATCGCCTGCTGTTTGGTACCACCGGTCTGGCGCTGGTTCCCCTGATCGTACTGGCGGCGGTGCTGGCCTACTTTGCCACTCAGCAGTCCTCGGAATCGTTGAACGCCCGAGCCAACGATCAGCTGGAATCCATTCGAGTGGGCAAGGAGGCCGAAATCAAGGCCTACTTCCAGAACGTGGCCGACTCCATGGTGGTCATTGCCCAGACCGAACTGGTGCGCTCGGCCCTGCGCGCCCTGCCGCCGGCCTTGCAGGCCCTGCCCGACACGCTGGCGGTTCCGTTGGAACAGGCGCGCGCCAGTGTCGGCGACTACTATCGGAATCAGTTCGGCGCCGAGTACGGCAAGCGCAATTCCGGCGCTGATCCCGGCGCAAGCGACATTCTCGCGAAACAATCGCCGGCGGTGATTGCGGCCCAGTATCTGTACATCGCCGCCAATCCGAATCCGCTTGGCGAAAAGGGTCTTTTGGACCGCGCTGGCGACACCTCCGACTATTCGGCGGGTCACGCTCTGGTGCATGGCCTGGGCCGATCCGCGGTGGAGCGCTACGGTCTGTACGACTTCTTCCTGATCGATATGGACGGCAACGTCGTTTACACCTACTTCAAGGAAATCGACTTCGCCACCAATCTGCGCACCGGCCCCTGGGCTGACAGCGGTCTGGGTCAGGCCTACAGCGCGGGTCTGGGCCTGAAGCCAGGCGAGGTCCAACTGACCGACTATGCCCCTTATGTGCCCTCCTACCAGGATCAGGCCACCTTCGTGAGCACCCCCGTGTATGCCGGGGACCAGCAGATCGGCGTATTTGCGGTGCAGCTGCCCATCGATCGCATCAACGCCATCATGACCTTCAATCGCCAGTGGACGACCGTCGGTCTGGGTCAGTCGGGCGAAGTCTATCTGGTGGGTGCAGACAAGACGCCGCGTTCGATCTCGCGCTTTCTCACCGAAGATTCGGCCGGCTTCGTGAACATGCTGCGCGGCCTGCCAGACATGGATGCCGGCATCGTCGGCGCCGTCGCCGAGCGCAAGTCCAATATCGGCCTGATGACCATCGACACCGAAGGTGCCAACGCCGCCCTGCAGGGGAAAACGGGCGTCGGCGTTTATCCTGACTATCGCGGCATTCCGGTGCTGGGTGCGTATGCACCGCTGAACGTGTTCAATCAGAAATGGGCCTTGCTGTCGGAAATCGACGATGCCGAAGCGCAGGCACCCACAGTGGCCTTGCGCAACCAGATTCTTCTGGTGGCCGGCCTGGCGCTGCTGATCATGGCCGTCATCGCCGTACTGATCGCCTTGCGCCTGGCGCGTTCCATCAACAATCCGCTGACCCACTTCTCCGGCGTGGTTTCGCGTGTGGCCCAGGGCGACAATCAGGCCCGCGTGCGCCTGGCGCCCAGCGACGAAATCGGCCAGTTGGCTGTGACCTTCGATCAGATGCTGGACGAGCGCATTGCCACCCAGGAACGTATCGAGCGCGAGAATGAAGTGCTCAACAACTCGGTGGTGGAGATCATGTCCTCGGTCGCGGAACTCGCCGGCCGCGACCTGCGCATCAAGGTGCCGGTGGCCGAGGACGTCACTGGCGCGGTATCGGACGCCATCAACATGATGACCCGCTCCACCGCCACAGCCTTGAGCTCGGTGCGGCGCATTTCCAATACGGTCTCGACGGCTTCGAACAACGTGCGTGCGCGCTCGCAGCAGGTCTTCGACGTGGCCAACGCCGCATCCACCCAAGCCACCTCGGCATCCGAGGAACTGCAGCAGACCGCCATGGCCTTGCGCCAGATGGGAGATGAGGCCCAGCAGGCCATGACCCAGGCCGATCGCGCCATCAAGTCCACCGGTGATGCGCTGCAGATCGTGCGCGCCACCGTCAGCGGCATTTCCGAGTCACGCGACCAGATTCGTGAGACGGAAAAGCGGGTCAAGCGTCTGGGTGAGCGCTCTCAGGAGATCAGCTCGGTGGTGACCATCATCGGCCAGATCGCAGAGCGCACCTCAGTCTTGGCACTGAATGCGTCCATGCAGGCGGTAGCCGCAGGCGATGCCGGTCGCGGATTTGCGGTGGTCGCAGACGAAGTCAAACGCCTGGCGGAAAACGCCCGCCAGGCGACGCAACAGATCGCGTCCCTGGTCAACGCCATTCAGGCTGACACCTCGGAAACGGTGCAGGCCATGAACGCCACCATCACCCAGGTCGTCGAAATCTCCAAGCTCGCCGACCAGGCTGGCGGCCAGATGACCGACACCCGCGCGGTGACCGAGCAACTGGCTGCAGCGGTACGCAACATTGCCGGCAGTACCCAGGCCCAGGGCGAGGCCTCCAAGAAGCTGTTGACCCGTGCCTATGAGTTGCTCCAAAGCTCGCAGCGCACGCTGGAGGAGATTGAGGCGCAGAAGCAGGATACCGACACGCTGGCCGATTCGGCACGTGATCTGGTGACCACCGTCAGCGAATTCCAGTTGCCTGCTTGATCCCGCCATCCGTAGAGGTAGAGCCCATGGCCGCCCTTGATCTCGACAGCTTGTCCGTACTCGGCAGCGTGCTCGACGCCATCTGCGATGGCCTTGACGGCCAGGACCCCGAAGCCCTGGATCCGGCCAGCTGGCAACCGCTGCTGGCCGAGGCGGTCAACATCGCGGTCGAGCTCGATCTCCCGGGCGTCTCGCACCTGCTGCGGATCTGTGCCGCCGCCGTAGGCAAACAGCTGCGGCTCGGCATACCGTATGGCGACGACCAGAGGGCTGCTGTGCATGGCTGGTTCAACCAGGTGGCCGGATTCTGCTCGGGGCACAGCCACAGCGTCGGCCCGGCGGAGTTGATCCAGGGATTGAAGCATTTGCCGCAGATGCCGCCACTGACGGACAAGGTGGCTACCTTCCTGCTCAAGCAGCTGGGCTCGTTTCAGGCACAGCTGCCATCGACCATCGCCGTGCAGCCCGAAATCGCGCCCCCGGATATGGCCAGCGGCCCGGAGACCATGGTTGACAGCGCTGCTGGTGACCACCTTTTCGCAGCAGCCAGCGAGGGCGTCACGGATGATCAGGCTGAGCCAGAGTCACGGCAGGAGCCGACGCCGGTCGCCAGCGATTTCCAGGACCGGCCGGCCTTGGCCTTTGATGTCTCCGAGCCAATGTTCGCGGAAACGCCGCACACCGATCAGGCGAATGCGGCCCAGCCACAGTCCGAGATCTGGATCAGTGCCGAGGAACTCGCATTGGCGCTCGAGGCGGTGCAGACCCAGCTACTGCCGGATCTGGCCGCGCTGGCGCAGGCCGATGCGCCGGAAGATCGAGCAATCGCCGTGGCCGAACTGGAATTCCACCTGGGTCTGGTAGCCAGCGCCCTGCAATTGCTGGGGCTCGCGGCGCTCGGTCGTGGGCTGGAGGGCATGCAGGCGGCAGCCGCCGCCGACGACTTGCCGGAGGCAGCAGATCTGGCCAGCCTGTGCGATGCCGTGGCGCATTTCCTCGCCGATCCCGGGCCGGACAATGCCGAAGTGCTCGCCGCGCTGTTCGGGCTGTTGCCGGTGGGCGATGAGCTCTGGTCGGCGCAGATGCTCGACGAAGCCAGCCGTATTCGCATAGGCACCGACCCGGCGCTGATTGCGAGTCGCAAGACCGTGGCCATGCCCGAGGATGTGTCGCTGGAAATTGCTACAGACGTGCTGCCGAACGTCCGTGACGGGATGTTGCGTGAATTGCCGACCAACAGCGAGCAGCTGGGACGGGCGATCCGCCAGTTGCTGCGCAGCGGCGACAGTGCACCCATGGACGAAGCCCGGCGCGTCGCCCACACCCTGAAAGGCGACGCCAATACCGTGGGTGTGCGCGGTCTGGCCAATCTCACCCATGTGCTGGAAGACGTGCTGCTGGAACTGCACAAGCACCCGCAGCGACTCAATCCGGCGCTGGCGCAGGATCTGGATCGGGCCGCTGATTGCGTCGAGGAAATGGCCGATTTCCTGCTGGGGCGTGGACCGGAGCCCAACGCACCGATGGCCATCTACCAGGCGATTCTGGACTGGAGCAACCGCTTCTTCGCCGGTGTCGACAGTGCGCTGGAGAAGGCCGACAGCGCGCCCGCGTCGGCCTCAGCAACGCCCCGCGAGGACATCAGCCCTGCGCCCGTCCTGGCCTCGACAGCAGCGGCTACGCTCGTGGCCAGCGACGACGGCGTGCGCACCCAGACCTTGTCGGTACCGGCAGCGCTGCTGGACGAACTGCAGCGCCTGGCTGGCGAAGCCCTGGTCACGGCCAGCCAGCTGGAACAGCGCCTGCGCGTGCTTGAACGCATGCACGCGGACCAGCGCCAGGAACGTCGTCACGCCAGGGAGCTGCTGTCCAAGCTGGACGATCTGGTGTCCCTGCGCGGTATCGCCCTGCAATCGGCCAGCCTGCGGGGCAACACGGAGGTGGACCCGCTGGAACTCGATCAGTATTCCGAGTTGCATGTGGTCTCGCGGCAGCTGATCGAAGCGGGCGCCGACCAGGACGCCCACCAGCAACAGCTGGACGCCATCTACGCTGAGCTGGAGTCGCTGCGCAGTGAGCAGGACAATGTCCATGCCGATCTGCAAGCCCAGGTGCAGCGAGCACGGATGTTGCCCTTCGATCAGATTTCAGGTCGCTTGCAGCGCATTGTGCGTCAGACAGCGCGTCAGCTTGGGCGCGAGGTTGAGCTCACGCTCAAGGGCACGGCGACCCAGCTGGACGCCGAACTGCTGGACCGTATCGTCGAACCGCTGGGGCACATCCTGCGCAATGCGGTGGACCACGGCATCGAGGATCCCGATGACCGCGTCAGGGCCGGCAAGCCTGCCGCCGGACATATCGCCATCGATGTCGGCATCCACGCGGACATGGTCGATGTCCGCATTGCCGATGATGGCCGTGGACTGGACTACGCCGGCATCCGCGCGAAGGCCACCGCCCTCGGGATTCTGGACGGCGAGCGCGAGAGCACGCTGGCCGAACTGGCTCAGCTGATCCTGACGCAGGGATTCAGCACCCGCGAACAGGCAACCCAGGTTTCCGGCCGCGGCATCGGCATGGACGTCGTCAACCAACGCGTCAATGAGCTACGTGGCACTCTCAGCCTGGAAAGCCATCCGGGACGCGGATTGAGCGTGCGCATGCGTTTGCCGGTCAGCCAGACCGTAGCCAACGTGCTGGTGGTCACCGGCCACCAACTGGTGATCGGTGTGGTCGTGAGCTCCCTGGAACGCGTGCATGGCTTCAATGCCAGTGACCTGACACTGGACGAAAACGGTCAGCCACAGCTGCAGGTGGATGACAGCGTCCTGCCGCTGTTGCCGGTCGAGTCGCTGTATGGCCTGCCCAGCCTGCGCAGCAGTCGCAACACGCAGGAACTGGGCCTGATCGTGCGCGACCTCAGCGGCCGCGCGCACCTGATCGGTGTCGGCACTGTGGGTGATGTGGCCCAGGTCGTGGTCAAGCCTATCAGCCGGCATCTGCCCGCGATTCCCGCAGTCCGCGGCATGACCTTGCTGGGTGACGGACAACTGGCAACCGTGGTCGATATGGCGCAGCTGCTGAACAGCTACCAGCGGGACAGCTCGGATCAGCCGGATCAGCTGCGCACAGTGGAACTGACCCAGCTGCCCCGGGTGGTGGTGGCCGACGACTCGCTCAGCGTGCGCCGCGCCCTGTCAGAGCTGATGCAGGACGCAGGCTATGAGGTCATGGCGGCCCGCGATGGTCTCGAGGCACTGGAACTCATCGACCGATCAACACCCAATCTGGTACTGATGGATCTGGAGATGCCGAAGCTCAACGGTCTGGAAGTGACGCGCTTCATGCGCAGCAAGGCCACGCACCGGGATATTCCGGTGGTCATGATCACTTCCCGGGCCGGCGACAAATACCGTGCCCAGGCGGTGGAGGCGGGTGTGACGCTGATGTTGGCCAAACCCTACTCGGAAGACGAACTGGTGCGCGTGGTCAGAGAGCTTTCGACCACTCAGCTTTCCCCAAACCAACTGGAATTGGCATGAATTCGGCAACAGCGAACAGCAGCGCCCCGCTCAAGAACATCCTGATCATCGATGATGATCCGGACTCGCTGCTCCTGGTGCGCACGATGATCGACTATGTCGGCCATCGCTCGGTCACCGCCCACGATTTCAAGTCGGCGCTGGCGGCACTGGAGGACGGTCCTGCCGCGGTGGTGCTCGACCTGATCATGCCCGAGCGAACCTCGGAAAGGATCATTCTCGAGATCGTCAGAAGTGCACCCGGGATGCCCGTGGTACTGATCAGCGCCACCAGCAATGACGTGCTGGCGCAACGCGCCGCCGAGTGCATCGCGCAGGGGATCAACGTGGTCTCGACGCTGCGCAAGCCCTTCTGGGTGGACGCGATGGTCTCTGCGCTTGAGCAGGCGATACCGCCGAGTTCCGAACAGGTGCTTGCGCCTGACTAGTGTGCTGTCCCGCAACTACCTCGAATCAGTTCCCGCGTCCCTCAGCCCGAATGCTGCGTTGCTCGTCGTCGCCATCGCGCGGCTATCGCTTCGCCCGGTGCGGCGGCACAGCCGCCGCCCGTTCGCGCGCGCCGCATGCGGCGCCGCGAGCCGGATCTCACCCTCTCGCCTTGCCTCGCGCTGAAATCCGTCGGAACTATCTTCAAGCTACTTTTGGGAGAGCACCCTGGGAATCTCGACCTGCTCCGTCTCGGATTCCAGACGGACCAGTCGATAGCCGTGCTGGTAGACACCATCGAGGCGCCAGCCGCTGCGGCCATTCAGCCCGAAGCTGGTGCGCAGGCGGCTGACGAAAGTGTCGACACTGCGCGTGGTGGAGGTGTCCGGCAGGTTCCAGATGTCCGTCAGCAGCATCTTGCGGCTGACGATGCGATTGGGACGCTTGAAGAAGCAGGCCAGCAGATCGAACTCCCGCTCGGTCGTGGACACCGGCTGACCGCCCACGCGAAGTTCGCGATTGCGCAGATCAAAACTGAATGGGGCGGTATCGCCGTCCATGCTGGCCGTGCCGCCTGAACTCCGTCGATGCACGGCGCGCACGCGGGCGATGAGCTCCGGTGGGCTCGGCGGCTTGACGATGTAGTCGTCAGCGCCGCACGAGAATCCATAGACCAGATCACGCTCGTCGCCCATGCCGGTGACCAGGATGATCGGCAGCGAGTCTCGATGGCTGTTGCGCAATTTGCGCAAGAGATCAATGCCGCTGAGATGGGGCATCTTCCAGTCCAGCAACAGGACATCAATGTGCGAATCGCCAGAGCGACGCAGGAATGCCTGTGCCGAGTCGAAGCATTCCGCACGCATGCCAGCTGCGCGCAGGGTCAGGCTCAGCAATTCGGCCTGGATCGGATCATCCTCAACGATGCCCACCACAATTTCAGGTTGCACGAACCAATCCTCCGGTCATGGGAAGCTGCGATCGGTGTGGGGACAACGATGCCCTCCGTCCTCTGCAAAAGGACTCAGGATAGCTGTATAGCAAAGCCCGCGAAAATCAGGGACGGGTGGCGCGGCCCAGTTCCTGAAGTTGCGGAAATACTTGCAGAAATTCCTGCTCCAGCTGCTCGGCCAGAGCGTTCAGCCGAGGACCGACCGGAGCGGTGCCCGGCGTCTGGACTTCAGCTTCGAACACGCAGGCAATGGCGCTCAGACGCCGGGCTCCGAGGCTGCCTGCGGTGCCTTTCAGCGAGTGCAAGGTCAGTCGCAACTGCTCCAGGTCATTCTCCAGCACACTCTCGCGTATGCGGGCGAGCGAGGTCGTGGCCGTGCGCTCGAACACGTCCACCAGCTGCCCCAGCACACCCGGGCGTATGGATTCCAGCAGCCGAATCTGAGCAATGATGTTCAGATCGACCTGGACTTCCCCAAGAGCGTCAGCCAATGGCATCAGATTCTCTCACCGAGGGCTTGCCCGGATACCTGAGAGGGTCGGCCGCGCCCCGCCGCCCGGCGCAGTGACCGGATCGGGCGCTCGCCGGGAGCGCGCTGATGGCTGACGTACACCGGCAGGCAGCGGCGTATGGGCGTGCTGCATCTGACTCTGGCATGTTTCTGGATGACTCGCATTTGATCCTGGCGGGACACCGAGTGTACGCGGGCATCCGGGGCGGGAATGGGCAAGAATTGTGCAGAATGCGGAATCGCGAGTGCCCGCACGAAACGGATACCTGCATTTCAGTGCAACATCAGCACTTCGAATGCGAATCCGGGACCCAGACATACCTTCATGACGGCAAGCAAGGCTGGGGACAAGCGAGCGGACGGCGACAAGTCTGCTGCCCGGGGCGGCAGCGGGAAGCCTTGGCCCAATCGCGCTTTCCTGGACGACCGCTATTCGGACCTGAGCTCGGAGATTGCACCGGTTCTGGCCGCCACCAACTGGGGGTGGACCACTGCTGATGCGGCGGACAAGCGTCGGGACGTTCGCCTCGTGCTGGGTCGCGATGACGCTGATCTGCCAGCGCTGGCAGCCAGCGATGACCGCGGTCCCACCTTGCTGCTGCTGCCGGTTGAGCTGACGCAACTTCCGCCGCAGATTCCGGTTCACTGGGCGCGACTTCCCTGGCCATCGACGGCGGTCCTTCTCGAATCCGGCCTGCGACACGCGAGAGAACTGGCCGAGGCAATCTTGCCGATCCGGGAACCTGTCGGAGCCTTCGACGCGCAGCCATTTGCCGAAGAGCTGGTGCATGCCCGACGCATGCTGGAGATTGCGCTCGATATTGCCGATCTCAATCCGTGGAGTGTCAATCTGGTCACGGGCGAGAACCAGCCCGGACCGCGAGACGTGGAACTGTTCGGTCGCCGGATCACCAGTCGCGCCGAGTTCGACGAAGCGGTTTGGCCCGAAGACCGCGCCATCGCTGCGCAGTTGCAGAGCACCGAGTTCCTGCATAGCTCGGAAACTCTGAGCCTGGAGTTCCGGATACGGCATCTGGACGGCAGGGTCCTGTGGCTGCGCTGCCACGCCCGCTGCCTGCCAGACCGGAATGGCCGCCCCTTGCACCTGATCGGCGTCAGCCGCAACGTGTCCCGGGAGCGCGCTGCGCGGGAGGCCCTCGAACGCTCACTTTCGCATCTGGAGCGAGTACAGCAGGCCACGCATGTCGTGCTCTGGGAGTGGAGCCGCGAGCGCGGCGCGCGCTGGCTGATGGCCGGCGGTATTGAAGCGGACGGAATGGACCTTCCGCGAATCCATCCCGATGACCGGTTCCGGGTCCTGCGGCAACTGCATCTGAGTCAGGCGGGAAATCGACCTCTTGAATGTGAGTTCAGGTTGATCGGCGGGAGCGGTCAGGAACAATGGATTTCCGTACAGGGACGCCAACTTCCGGGACCGGCTGGTGAAGTTCGGCCGATGTCGGGTGTAATGCTGGACATCTCGGCAAGGCGCCGAAGTGAGGAGCAGTTGCGCTTCACGCGCGAGCGCCTGCGACGGGCGCTGGTGGCCGCCAACATGAGCACCTGGGAGTGCTTGCCGACCGCTGTCGATGCTGCGGCGGGCAGTAGCGCCGAGTTCACGCCTGAAGGCCTGTCGGCCAAGGTCCATCCCGACGACCGCGAACTGCACCTGGCGGCAGCCGCCGACGCCTTGTCCAGCGAAAGCGGCGACTTTCGCTGCCAGTTCCGCGTAGTCCTCGACGATGGCAGCGTGCGCTGGCTGCGATCACTGGGCGGTCTGATTCACGATCGCCATGGTCGCCGCCAACTTCTGGCCGGCATCACCATGGATGTCACCCGCGAAAAGGCCATGCAGGATGCGCTGGCGCAATCGCGTGAATGGCAGCGACTTGCCGCTGCAGCGGGTGGATTGAACCTCTGGCGGGTGGATCTGGCCACCGGCGAACGTCAGGGCGGCGATCGCGATCAGCAGATTTTCGGTTGCCTTCCGTCTTCCCTGGATTCGGTCGAGGCGATGATTCACCCGGAAGACCAGGCGCGCGTCGAGCACGCCTGGCAGGAGAGCATCCGATCGGAAACCCCCTACAACACCGAGTACCGCATCCGCGCGGTGGATGGTGGGTTTCACTGGCTGCGTGTCAGCGGCAAGGTGTTGAAGGATGAGGCGCTGGGCACACGGCACATGGTCGGCGCCACGCTGGATATCACTCAACAGATCCTGAGCGAGCAGAAACTCCGCGAAGCCCTGGAAATGGCTGAAAGGGCGTCGGCGGCGAAATCGACCTTTCTGGCCAGCGTCAGCCACGAACTGCGCACGCCGTTGAACGCGGTCATTGGTTACTCCAGTCTGCTGCAGAACCTGGAGCACGACGGCACCCGGGGCGCGCACGTACGGGCCATCCATCAAGGCGCCAACCAGCTGCTCGTGCTGATCAATGACGTCCTCGATTTTTCCCGTATCGAGGCGGGTGAGCTGCGCCTGGAGCAAGTTCCTTTCCGGCTCGACGAGTGCCTGGAATCGGCGCTGGAGATGGTGGCGGCTCAGGCCGAGGCCAAGGGCATCTGCCTGCTGATGACCGCGTCGGCGTGTGGCACACGGGAACTGCTCGGCGACCCGACGCGTTGGCGGCAGATCGCCCTGAATCTGCTCAGCAATGCCTGCAAGTTCACCGACAAGGGCGTGGCGCGCATGGATCTCGACATGAAGATCGTCGAGCAGGCAGCTGAAGTCCGCGTGCGGGTGGAAGATACCGGTATCGGCATGACGCCTTCGGTGATGCGGCAGCTGTTTCAACCGTTCCGCCAGGGCGATGACTCGACGACCCGGCGCTTCGGAGGGACCGGTCTTGGCCTGTCGATCTGCAAGCGTCTGATCGACCTGATGGGAGGTCGCATACTGGTCAAGAGCGCGCCTGCAGCGGGTAGCGTTTTCGAAATCAGGGCCTGCCTGCCGTTGGCGCCCGCCACGGAGACAACCGAGGATGCGATCGACCTCAAGGGTCAGAACGTGGCGGTATCCGTGCGCTCATCACATCTGCGGGACGCCCTTAACCGGCAGCTGCAACGGTACGAGGCGGCGGTAGAGCTGGTCGAGCCTTCCCGCCTGAATGAGTTTCTGGGAAGCCAGGGCCAGACCTGCGCGGCGTTGATCACCGGAAGTGCCCTGCTGGGGACGATGCAGCCTGAGCGCTGGCCGCAGACAGCCGACGGCCGACCCACACCCGTCGTCGCTCTGGTGGCCGTCGAAGAGTCGCGAGAACCCTACGAGAACGCTGCGGGCGCCCGGATCGTTCCCGTCTCTCGGGCCCTGGGGCCCACCCGGCTGCGCAAGGCGCTGCGGGGCCTGCTGGCTGTACCCAAGCCTCTGCAGCCGTCCTTGGCGACAGGCATCACACGTCACTCCGGCGCTTCGCCCGGTTCACCGCCGGTGCTCGTGGTGGAGGACAACGAGTTGAATCAGTGGCTGACCATCCTCCAGCTGGAGGCACTGGGACTGCGCGCGACCCTGGTCGAGAACGGTTCACTGGCCGTGGAGAAGTTCCAGTCTGAGTCTTTTCCAGTCGTGCTCATGGACATCGAAATGCCGCAGATGGATGGCATGGAGGCGGCCCGCCGGATTCGGGCGCTGACTCGCCCCGGACACATCAGGCCTTACATCATTGCGCTGACGGCGCACGTGATGGGCGAGAGCCGCGAGCGCTTCCTGGCGGCCGGCATGGATGATTTCGTCAGCAAGCCGGTCGTCCTCAGCGAGCTGAAACAGGCGCTGGACCGCGCGTCCGCAGCGGGCATGGGCGCGCGTAATCCATGACCGGGACTGATGCCGGGCATGAACCCTTGCCTGCTGCCACGCATCCGCAGCAGGCATCGGCCATGGCCGAGTCCCCGGATCTGGATTCGCAGGTCTTCATCGAGCAGGTAGCCTCGGTCTACCGCCTGACACCCTTCACGCTGGCGGTGTCGGTTGCCGGGTCCACGCTCCTGCTCGTGGTGCTCTGGCAATCTGTTGCAACGGAGATGCTCATCTCCTGGTACCTGTTCCATCACCTGGTATACCTGGGCCGCTACGCATTGCTGCGGGCCTATCAACGGGCCGGCGACCCGGCAGCGCGAGTGCATACCTGGGCGCGGCGCTTTGTACTCGGCACATTCGGCGCCGGTGTGGTCTGGGCCATGCCCGTCTCCTTGCTGTTGCCCGACATCGGTGATTCGGCGCGCTTCTTCACGGCCATGTCGGCCATCGTCGTGACGGCCAGCGGCATGTTTTCCCTGGCGCCCTACTTCAAGGCCTATCTGCCGTTGGCCGCGCTGCCGCTGCTCTCGCTTGCGATCAGCATGACGGCGACGGGAATCCGCAGCGAATACCTGACGGGCGCCGGCATCCTGCTGTTTCTCTACATCGTTCTGGTCAATGCGCGTCGCTTCGAAAGGATGACCCGCGACTCGATCCGATTGCGACTGAGCTACGCCTGGCTGGCCGAGGATCGGGCTCGCGCGACGGAGGCCGCCGAACGTGCCAATCAGGCCAAGACCCAGTTTCTGGCCAACATGAGTCATGAGATCAGAACTCCGATGACCGGTGTTCTGGGCCTGACCCAGCTCTTGCTGGCGGGCGAACTTTCCCCGCTGCAGCGCGAGCGCGCGGAATCCCTGTTCAAGGCCGGCGAGAGCCTGTTGCGCCTGCTCAACGATGTGCTGGACCTCACCCGGAACGAGGCGGGCCAACTCAGGCTGGAGCATATCGGCTTCGACCTGCACCAGTTGATCAACGATGTCGCACGCCTGTATGCGCATTCCGCACAACAGCAGGGTTTGCGCCTGAGCTGCCGTATAGATCCGGATGTGCCCCGGCGGGTCAAGGGGGACCCCTTCCGACTCCGCCAGATCCTCTCCAATCTGGTCAGCAACGCCGTGAAGTTCACCGAACGCGGCTACATCGAGCTGCGTCTGCAGCAGCGCGATCCTGTCGAGGGCGAACGCCTGAGTCTGCGATTCCATGTTCAGGACACCGGCATCGGTATTCCACCTGACGCCGCGCCCCACCTCTTCACACCCTTTTCCCAGGCCGACGATTCCATGTCGCGACGCTTTGGTGGCACCGGGCTGGGGCTGGCCATCTGCCGGCAACTGCTGTCGAGCATGGGGGGCACGATCAACTTCGAGAGCAGCGACAACGGCAGCCACTTCGTGGTCGACCTGTCCCTCGAGCCGGCATCCGACCTGACCGAGGAACCCGGCGACAGCCTGCGTATGCTGGCCTACCGCCTGGTCGCAGGCGACCGCCGCCACACCATCCTTCTGGTCGACGACAATGACACCAATCAGCTCCTAGTGCGCTCCATGCTGGAGCTGATCGGGGACTTCGACGTCATGCTGGCCAGCGACGGTCGCGAGGCGATCGATCGCTTCCGGGAAGCAGATCTGGTGCTGATGGACTGTCAGATGCCGATCATGGACGGCTACTCAGCGGCACGACGCATCCGCGAACTGGAGCGGCTGGAAGAGCGCGGAATGGTGCCGATCGTGGCCCTGACCGCGCATTCCCTGGAGGGCGAACGCCAACGCTGCATCAAGGCCGGCATGTCCGATTTCCTGAGCAAGCCTGTGCTGATACGGCAACTGGCGGCGAAACTGGAAGCCCAGCTGCCGGCGCTGTACCGAGCACCCAGGACCCGGGGCGGGGATCAGCCGCCTGTCGATGACGACTGAGGCAACAGGACCGTGATCAGCTTCCCGAGCTCGCGCAGTCGGAAGGGTTTGGCCAGGTACGCATCGAAGCCGCGCTTCAGGAAGCGTTCGCGTGCATCGGCCCCGGCGTGGGCCGTGATGGCAATGATCGGCACCGGGTGCTTTTCGTGCTCCCGTTCGAATTCACGCAAGCGGTCGAGCAGCATGTAGCCGTCCACCAATGGCATCTCGATGTCGGTGATCACCAGATCGAAGTCCTCCTGAGTGGCCCGATCCAGTGCCGCTCCGCCGTCGCAGACCGCCACACAGGGGTGTCCGAGCGCGGTCAGGGTTGCCTCGATCAGATCGCGGCCGACCGGGTCGTCATCGCAGACCAGGATGCGCAACGGTGCCCCTGCGACGCGAGTTGCGACCGGGGCACCCTCGGAACGCCCGAGCTCCGGGGTTGCGCCCTGCGAGGACTCCGCTTCAGCGCTGGGCAAAGGCAGTTGCACCTCCACCACAGTCCCGTGGGGTAGCTGCCGCGACCAG
The DNA here is from genome assembly GCA_050250665.1 of Lysobacterales bacterium. Taxonomy (GTDB): domain Bacteria; phylum Pseudomonadota; class Gammaproteobacteria; order Xanthomonadales; family SZUA-5; genus JADKFD01. Next base: position 89,498 of record JBFWOF010000004.1, read on the forward strand.
CGAATCTCACCACCCAACTGCCGTAGCCACTGGGTCACCAGTGCCAGCCCCAGTCCAGCGCCCTGGTGGTTGCGATTGGCGGCCGTGTTCTCGATCACGAAGGCCTTCCCGATCTGCTTGAGCACGGCGTCCGTGATGCCAGGCCCGGTGTCACCCACGCGCAGAAGCAGGCTGTCGGGGTCATCGACTACCGGTTCCAGATGGATCGTCACGCTCCCTCCGGGCGTGAACTTGAGGGCATTGGTTACCAGGTGAAACACGATCTGGCGCAAGCCTTCTTCGCAGCCCTTGCGCCAGGGCATCAGTTGCGGCGAAGTCTCGAACTGGAGGTCCAGACCCTTCTCTTCGGCCATGCCGGCCAGGGTCAGAACGGTGTCCTCAATGGCGTCGCAGACGTTGAATCGATGCGCCTGCTCTGCCGCCAGCCTGGCGCTGCCGCTGCTGACGTCGATCAGGTCATTCACCAGCGACAACAGGCGTTGTCCGGACTTGCGCACCGCCGACAGGCGCTCACGCTGGCGCGCATCAGCGGCATCGTCCAGCAGTTGTTCGGTGGCGCCAAGCAGGCCATGCAGCGGCGTGCGCAACTCGTGGCTCATGTGGGCGATGAAGCGGTCCTTGGCCGAGTTGGCGGACTCGAGATCGCTTGTCAGCCGCATCAGCAGCGCGGTTCTGCGCTCGATCTCGCGGCGGAACGCAAAAGCGATGCCGAACAGGATCAATGCGAAAACCATGCGCGCCATCAGCATTTCCAGCGGACGTTCTCCCGCCGCACCCTCGACATGGAACCCATCTTCAATGAACGGAACGGCCAGCATCAGGAGCATGACTACGGCGGTCCAGACGTAAGCTTCGCGCCTTCGACTCATCAATGCCATGGCGAAGCCGATCAGGCTCAGCCACCAGACCGTGGAGGGCATGCCGTAGGCCACCGGCAGCACCAGCACCAGCGTTGCCACGACGGCGGTCGCGTGGACCGCGACCCGGCTGCGCCGCCGCGGGGCGCGCCGATACCACAGGAACAGGACCAGCATCGCGACCATACCCAGGGCATTGAACAGCCAGGGCGTTGCCAGACCGGTGCTGATCGCAGTGAAATAGCGGGCAATCGCAAACACCAGACAGGCAAGCCCTACGGCAACCATGCCAATGCCCAGAAAACGGCCACGCAGTTGCTCCGACCACTCGCGGTGATCGTCGATGGGCGAGCGATCAAGCGGATCCGGATTGCTCACGGCCCGCCACTGGCGCGCACCATGCCCGCGGCGCTCTCCATGAACCGAAGATGCTCAATCACCGGCTTTCCCAAAGGACAGATCAGGTCGTTCCACGGTCAATCGCGGCCCATCTTTCCACGAAGCGACCGCAGATGGTAGCGGAGCGGCGATCGCCGTCCTTCGAGGCTGCCGTCGTCTTCACACAAATGTGCGCTTCGGGGGCACTACGCGGTCATCGCCGAACAGGGGCGCCCAGGCAGTTCCAGGCATGTCGGGACGCCCCTGGCGATGCGCGGCACACACCACCGACGGCGATCAGACGGCGAGGCCAGACGCGGCTGACCCCGGCTCGCCCGGGGCGCCTCGGGTCATTGGGTCATTGGGTCGAGCACCGATCCTGCAGGCGCGTGAGACCGGCCAGCTCGGGGGGCTGCAGCCCGCTGCCTTGAATGCGTACAAGCGCCGCGCAAGCCTGCCGAGGCTGTTTGGACTGCTCCGCTGCCTGCGCGTACAGGATGAGGCTGCCCAGATCGGACCTGAGCTGCAGATTCTCCTGTGCCAATAGCCAGGCGCGGTCGACATCGCCGATATCGAGGAAGAATTGCGCCGCGTGCTGCGCGTAGGCGGCGCGATGCCGCTGCAACAGGTCTTGGTAACCGCGACTGGCGAGTTCACGTTCGGCCTGGGCACGGTCCGGGTGGCCGGAAGCTTCCTCGACCCGTGCCAGCGCCGCCCGATACTCGGGATTGTCGGTCTGCTCGATCACGGCGACATAGAGCTGACGCGCTCGATCATGGTGACCGAGCAGGAACTCGCATTCGGCCAGATGTTCGGTGGCCAGCGCGTAATGCGGCAGGCGCGCATGGGCGGCGGCAAAGAATTCGCGCGCCGGGGTGATCTGGTCGTGCCGAAGCAGGGCGATCCCCTGCTGCACATAGAGCCAGGCCAGCGGCAAGGGATCGACATCCTGATGCAGGTCCTGGGCGGCGCGATACCACTGGCTGGCGCCCGCCGGATCACCCTGAAGCAGGCGCAGATCGGCGCGGTGGGCCAACTCGTAGAAGTCTGCGACCGGCTCGGCCGAGCGGGCGAAATCATCGGCCAGCTGCTGATATCGGCCCTGGGCCATCAGCAAATCACGCCGGGTGGTAGCCAGGCGTGCTGCATCGGCGCCGACCACAGCAGCTCGCTCCAGCGCTGCCATGGCCTCGTCGAAGCGGTGAAAGGTGGACAGTGCCGAGGCCAGGATCAATTGGGCATCTGCAAGGTCGGGATCCAGCTGGCTGGCGCTCGTGGCCAGTTCCAGACCGCGCTCACCATCGGCGAGCTGGCCCAGCACCCGAAAACGCAGCAGCAGCGCTGCCGCCAGCTGCGCTTGCACGGCGGCGGAGGGCGCGCTGGCCAGCTGCTGGTCGAGGACTTCGATGCGCGCCTGCAGATTGCCGAGGTAAATGTCTTCGCTGGTGGTTGCGCGCTGTTGCGCAGACAGTGGGTAGCCGCCGGAGGTCGGTCCCGAGTTGGTTTCGATGGCCTGGTCTGGCGTGGGCGCATGCGCACAGGCGCCCAGCGCCGCCACCAGCGCCAGGGCGAGGTAGATGCGGTTCATGGGGTTTCTTGGATCCGAGTCAGGATGAGTCGATGTCGTCAGCGGTGCCACACGGGTGGCACCGCTGACGGATGGGGATTACAGCGGTCGCCCGAGGAAGGGGAAGTCGCTGAGGAAGACGCTGTCGTTGGCGACATTGTCGCTGACGCCCGGGCCGACGATGGCGCCCAGCGAGTCGTCGATGATGTCGCGGGCCAGGGTGCGGCCACCGCAGTCTGCCAGCCCCAGTTCAACGGCGAGATAGGCATTGCAGTTGGCCTTGGAGGTGTCGATCAGCAGGCGGTCATCGACCAGCACGCTGGCCAGCGTGGCCGCCGGCAGCAGCGCATTGTCGGGGACCCCATCAAGGGTGTCCAGCGCCGCCAGATTGTTCTGGATCTCGCTCTCGAACTGGGCCGCCCAGGTGCTCGGATCCGGCGCGCGATTGTAGGCATCCTTGAGCGCCGTTCCGGTACCGGGCAGGACATTGATCAACACCGTGTTGATGCCCGGCCGACCCATACGATCGATCTGGCCGGCACTGTAGAAGGTGCACGGCTGATCCTTGATCTGGGTCAGGCGGGACAGTGCTATCTGGCCCTGGCGCGCCCCGAACTCGGCATCGCCGCTGACATAGGTCAGTGCCGCCGAGTTGCAGTCGTTGGCGCGGAAGATGATCTCGCCGAAGGGCTTGGTCTGGACCTGGGTCGAACTGAAATTGGGCGGGAACAGGCCGCCGCTGGTGAACACCGCATTGGGGATGGTCGCGGTGTCGCCGGCAATGGTGCCCTCACCGACGATCCAACGCTGCTGGCCGAAATCGTTGTAGACATACCAGGCAAAAGCGACCCGATCCGGACCGCCCGGTGTGGCCGGCGCCAGCACCTCGATGTGGGCACCGAAGCCGGGCTTGGCAGCGTCGTACCAGAGACCGGTGAAACCTGGGCTGATGCCAGTCTCACCGACCCGTTGAGTGGCTCCCCAGACCTTCAGCACCGGATTGGCACCACCGTTGTCGAGGCGTGAGCGATCCACCGCCAGCACCAGCGCCAGAGTGTTGCCGGTAAAGGAATTGACACCCGGATTGGTGAAGGCCGGAGCCAGTGTCGCCCGGGTGCGGTTGAAAGCCGGGCCATCAAAGAAGAAGGGATCATCACGCAGCCCGGCCCACACCCGCATGCCGCTGCCGTTGACAATACGCTCGATGCCGCCGCTCGCCGCCAGACCATTCGGGCCGGTGCAGGACACCCGATTGCTCTGATCGGTGAAACGGCAGCTGATCAGCATCTGCACAGCGCCGTTGTCGATGTTGAAGCGGTACTCGACGGCATCGGAGAACCGCGAGTTGTAGTTGGCGAAAGGAACCACGGTATTGACCAGAATGACCTCGTTGGGGTCGTTCGGGTTCATGAAGGCGTAGATGTCATTGATGTCCGCGCTGGGGTCGGCAGTCGCCAACGGCGCATCGCGATGGTCGGCAGCCGAAACGGCGCCGGCGAACAGGAACAGGGTCAGCGGTAACAGGACACGCATATCGGTTTACTCCAGGCACCAAAGTGAATGTTGAATGCACCTCTGCGCATTCAATTCCCCCTACGCTTAGAGTGTCACCAATGGATGCAGCTTATTGAACAATTGCCGCAGAATCCGACAAGCGGCGCTCCAGCCGGTGCAGCCTCAGCCGGTCTTGGCCGGCTCCGGCGTGTGCCTGGCAAAGCGCATCAGGAACTCCGTACCCTGTCCGGGCTTGGTGCGCAATTCGATCTCGCCGCCCAGCAGTTGGGTCACCAGATTGTGGACCACATGCAGACCCAGGCCGGAGCCGCCGCTGCCGCGCCTCGTGGTGAAGAAGGGATCGAAGGCATGCGCCGCCACCTCTTCCGTCATGCCCCGGCCATCATCGCTGAAACGCAGCAGCAGTGACTCGCCGCTGGACTGGGCGCCGATCCACATGTGCCCGGGCTGATCCTCACTGAAGGCGTGAATCTGGGCGTTGTTGATCAGATTGGTGAGAATCTGGAACAGCGCGCCGGGATAGGAATCCAGCTCGATGCGCTCGGGACAGTCGCACGTCAGCGTGTGCGGCGTGCGCCGCAGCCCGGGACTGAGGGTGGTCTGCACTTCGTGCAGGAAATCGTTGAGCAGGAAGGTCCGGCGCTGACCGCTGGACTGATCGACCGAGACCTGCTTGAAACTCGCCACCAGATCGCCCGCGCGCTGCAGACTGCTCTGGATCAGGCGTGCCGCATCGATGACCTCAGCCTTCCAGCGCGTGAGGTCATTGCGGGTGAAGCGATTCTCCTCGAGCTTGGCATTACCCGAACGCGCCAGTTCATCAAGGTGTGAAGCGGCGGTGATGGCAACGCCGATGGGCGTGTTGATCTCATGGGCGACACCGGCAACCAGCTGGCCCAGCGAGGCCATCTTTTCCGCAGCCACCAGCTGTTTCTGGGCACCGCGCAGATCGCTGAGCGCATCCTCGGCGCCGGACTTGGCCAGGCTGAGCTCGCGGGTGCGCTTTTCCACCAGCGCTTCCAGCGCTTCCGCCCGCGCCTGCACCTTGCGCGTGCGCCAGCGCATGCCGAGCCCGATCAGACCCAGTAACAACAGCAGCGCCAGGACGGCCGAGATCGGACGCTGCCACCACATCGGCGCCACCGTGATCGGCAACGACAATGGGCTTGCGCTCCAGGCTCCGCCGCTGAGGCGGGCGCGCACATCCAGTTGATAGCTGCCGGGCCACAGATTGTTGTAGCTGGCGATACGCTGGCCGGCGTCGACTTCGGTCCAGTCTTCATCAAGACCGCGCAGACGGTAGGCATAACGAATGTTGGCCGATGCCGAGTAATCGAGCGCGGCGAACTCGGCAGAGAGCCGTCGCTGCCCGGATGCCAGATGTACGCCCAGGTCCACGCCCGGTCCGGGGCGCTCACGACCATCGACATCGATGCGCGTGAACAGCAGTGGCGGATCAAATCGCCAGGGCGAGAAGCGCGAGGGATCGACGATCAGCAAACCCCGGGTGCCGCCGAAGAACAGCAGCCCGTCGGGACCGATACTGCCCGATCCGATCTCGACGCTGCCGATGTCGATGCCGTCGGCCACGCCGATGCGCTGGATGCGGTCGCTGCGTGGGTCCACCAGCACCTGGGTACTCCACAATCGCCCCTGCCGGTCCGGCAGCATCTGCTGTCCGGAGCCGCGGCTCAGTGCCCGGTGCTCACGGCCGTAACGCTCGAATCGCGGCTGGCCCTGCTGCCAATCGAGCAGACGGGCAATCCCGCGCGGACCGGTGACCCAGATCGTACCGGCGGCGTCGATACGCATATCGGTCAATGCCCCCAGCGGCCAATCGGGCGGAGCCTCGACCTGGTGCAACTGCTCGCTGCCCTCGGACCACCACAGCAGCGCGTTCGGGGTGCTGACCCAGAGGCGGCCATCCGTGTCCGCCAGCAGACACCAGACCGGATCGGTGAAGTCCTGATCGAGCTCGGTGCGCAGACGCCGCACCTGGCCGGACGCCGGGTCATAGAGCACCAGCGCTGCCTGCATGCCGATCGCCAGCCAGCCCGAGGGAATCAGCTCCAGCTGCCGGACAGGTCCTCGCGGGAGCTTTGCCAGAGGTTCCGAGAACTGTCCGCTGGCGAGCTCCAGGGTCTGCACGCCGGTCTGCTGCGTGCCGACCCAGATGGATCCGTCGGGCGCGCGCTCCAACGCCCGGATAGTGCCATCGCGCAGAGCCCCAGGCGCCTGCGGATCGGGCTGGAAACTGCGAATCACGCCGCGTTCGAGATCGAGCACATCGATGCCGGCACCACCGGTGCCCACCAGCACGGTGCGGGCATCCAGCGGCAGGGTGCTCATGACACTGCTCGCGCTGAGGCCTCCGGGGCTGGCTGCGCTGTGGCGAATGCTGCGGAAAGCCGCGGCGTTGTTGGGATTGTAGTGCTGCACGCCGGCACCCCAGGTGCCCAGCCAGATCAGGCCGGAGCGATCCCGCAGCGGTGCCGTCAATCGGTCCAGCGTGAGCCCACCGGGAACGGAGAGATCGCTGCGCACGCGATTGACGATGCGGTTCCCCGTGGCATCCACGATATCGATGCCGCCACCGTAGGTATGCACCCAGATCTGCCCCGGCATCGGCTCGGAAAAGCCCGAGACCCAGGGATGCCCGGTGCCGTCCGAGCCCGGCAGGAAGCGCTTGAGACTGCCATCGGCCGGGTCCAGCACCGCCGCGCCACTGGCCTGAGTTCCGATCCAGATGCGGCCATCGCTGGCCTCGAACAGGGCGTAGACATATTGCCGACTCAAGCCCGCCGCATCGCCGTCGGCCGAGACGATGTGCTCGAACAGCGGGCTGTCGCTGCGTTTACGCTGCAAACCATTGCCAGTGCCTATCCAGAGGTCACCACGGCGATCGAACAGCAGGCTGCGCACGGTATCGTGCTGCAGCGCCCCCGACCGGCCCGGATCGGACGGGAAGGATTCGAAGTCGCCACTCGCTTGGTCCCAGCGCGCCAGGCCCTCCTTGCCAAAACCGATCCAGACATCGCCGTTCGGCGCCTCGGCCAGTGCCAGCACCGCGGCGCCCGGCAAGCCGCCGGCATGACCGGGATCGGGCGGCTGCTGCGTGAAGCGGTCGCGCGTGGGATCGTAAATGGACAGCCCGGCGCTCTGCGTGGCAACCCACAAGCGGCCATCCGAATGCGCCAGCAGGCCGCGCACGTAGTCATCGGCGATCGAATCGGCTTCATCGGCGACATTGCGATAGGCCCGCAAGCGATAGCCATCGAAGCTGTACAGACCTTCGGGCGTGCCCAGCCAGATCAGCCCGCGTTGATCCTGGGCGATCGTCGTGATGATGCCGTTGCCGATCTTCTCGGTGCCGGGCACGGTTTCGAAATAGGGCTGTCCCAGTGCCTGCACCGAAGGCGCCGCAAACAGGCCGAGCAGGAAGCACGCGCAGTAAAGCCGGGACGCCGCCGCAGCCGCAGCCGCGAGCATTCTGGCAACGCAATTTCGCGCAAGCCCATCCATCGGCGGGAATGTCCCTCAATGGCGAGCCGCCACTATCACGCGCCAGATTGACGACTGCAAGACATCTGGCCGGTGAGTTGGTCGGGCCGTCGGAGAAGGTGCCGCCGACATCTGGTCAGGCAGCCTGTCCGCTGTCGCTTTTCCGGCATGCAAGAGTGTCGGGTGCAGCCATCGACCGTTGCCCTTGTTGACTGGCATGACTCGGGGAACCGAACTAACGTCGGTCACACGCAACGCACTCGACGAGTGGAAATGAATCCTGGCGCCGACGAAACGCTACAAAGTCACGAAGTGCTCGAACGCTGCAGGGAAATCGGGCTTCCACTGAGCTCAAACCTGACCATGATGCTCGGTGAGCACTTTTCCCACCGCACGGAAAGGCGGGGTTGCGGCTACACGCAGGCTTCCAGAGTACTCGCCGAACATGTCAATACGCCGCCGGCCGCTGATGATTTTTCCGACCTCAAGCTGTTTCTGGAGTGGGAATCATTGCGCGCGGACCTGCTGTGCTATCGGGCTGGCTCGAGCGAGTCGCGCTTGCAGCCGCTCGAGTTCCTCGCCCGGGACTGCGCAAGGGCCGAATCCAGGCTGTTTGTGCAGATGCTTCGCGACGTCCTCCGTCGACCCGCCGAGGCCCGATCGCGAAGTCTGGCGCCTACCGCACCGGAGAAGCTGAAGATCGGTACGTGCCCGCTGGCCGAGCAGTTCTTCCTGGAAATTGCGCATGGCTTTGTCCGGCGGATTGGCACGGTCAATGTGTTCCATGATCAGGGCCAACCGCTGTTCATCGAGAAGATCGGGCTGGGCGACAATCACTCGTGCATCAGCGTAGTTCCCCTGACCATCAACTCGGTCGAAGTGCCGGCAGGGTCCTTGCTGGGCGTGCAGTACGACGAGGACCGTATTGGCGATCAGCCGTCGACCGCCAAGGGCAGGGGTCGCTGGATTGCGTTCGAACGGGTTGAGTATTTTCGCTTCCTGCGCTTGACGACCCTGAGCGTGGCACCCGAGCATCGTCGACGCGCCTTTTCGGCGCATTTTGACCAGCAGGTGGCGGGAGGGCTGTTCTCTCCCGATGTGGCCCGGATCGAGCAACTGATGGACTACGCGATGGATGAGCGCCCTCGATGACCATCGCCGCGGTGTACGACGCCAGCTATGGATGCGGCGGCATGGCTCATTTTGCCCGCCTTCCGGCACTGCATTCGGCGGCGCAGGAACTGCCTGGATTGAGCTGGTCCGCACCTGAGCACGGGCGAGCCTTGAATTTGCTTCCGGACCTGCACGCCCCGGCCTACGTCAAGTCCTTCCTCTCCGGCGAGCATCCGCTTGCACGAAGCAACTATCTCGCCTGGTCTCCAGCCCTGCGCAAGGGGGTCATCGCCATGCTCGACGGGCAACTGACAGCTGCCCAATTGGCGTTCGACCAGGGAATTGCCTTCAATCTCGCCATCGGCTTCCACCATGCCCACCCGGAGCACGGTGGAGGATTCTGCACCTTCAACGGTCTGGCGCTGGTGGCACTGGTCCATCCAAGCTGCAAGATCACTGTGCTCGACAGCGATGAACATGGCTCGGATGGCACCGAAGCCTTCTGCGAGCTACTCCCGAACCTGAGCAACCTGTCCCTTTTCGGCACCCGTTTCGGGGTGCGCGGCGGCGTGCGCAGCCGGGCCCTGCAGATTCCTCGAGGGGAATCCGCCCGCGCCGGTTTCCGAACCGCCATAGAGCAGGCCATGGAAATGATCATCGCCGATCCTCCAGATCTGCTGATCTTTCAGGCAGGCGCCGACAGCCACGAATCGGATCCCAAGAGCTCGTTGCACCTGGGCACCGAAGATCTGCTGTGGCGCGATCTGTGCGTCTTTCACATGTGCCGACGAATGCAGCTGCCTGTCCTTGCGAATTTCGCAGGCGCCTACCAGGATGCAAATGCGAGCAGCAACCTCTACTTGAATACCTTGAAATCGGCGGTAACCGCCTATTCCGCGGCAAATTAGCCGATGCGCGCCCCCTCGCGGAAGGCGCGCATCGGGATATTCTGGGGAAATATTCCCGCTGAAGCGGTCTAGCCGAAATCCAGTTCCTTCTCGAAACTCTTCAATTCGTGTCTGGCCATGGCCAGATTGGCGCGAGCGCGGTCAAGCACGACATACAGGAACAGTTTCGAGTTTCGTTCCAACGGCCGGATCATGTGATATTGCTTGCCGAGCGTGATCAGAATGTCTTCAATGGTGTCATTGAGCTTCAGCGCGGCGGCCACCTTGCGCTTTGCCTTGACCACTTCGGTGTTGCCGGCAGCGGCCAGTTCCAGATTGACGCCACCGCCGATACCGGACAGGAGCATACCGCTGTCGCCGTCCACCAACGCGGCAGCAACAAAACCATCTATGGAATTCAGAGGCCCCAAATCAACTTTTGCCATTATGTTCTCCTGTGGTGGGCTTTCGGTACTAAAGCCGCCATGAATTCGAGCAGGCCATCATGGCCATACCGCTCGGTGGTTTAACTGACTCGCTGCTGGATATCGGCAACAGCGAGTTTAGACATCATGAGCACCTGACCCAGAGTGGCCCCGGGTCGCGCGACCACTGTCAGTGCCAGCTTGACGTCGCCGGGAACACTGAGCAGCAGTATGGTTCCCTTGTCGGCCTCGATGATCATGTTGTTGGACTGTCCCAAGTCGGTCTCGGACACCAAAGCATGGCTCAGTGCAACCAAGGAACTGCTCATCGCCGCCAAGCGCGCAGGATCGAGTTCACGTCCGGACAGGACATGACAGATTTCAAATCCGTCGTCGGTGGCGAGGAAAGCACCGAGAATCGCCGGAACATCACTGAGGAGATGCTGAAGGCGCACGCTGATATACAGCTTGACGCTCGGTGAAATTCCAAAACTGGCTGAATCCATCAATCTTCGCTCCCGTCGGCACTCATTTCTATCTGGCTGAACAAGGCCTCCAACAACAGCAGCACATCGCTGCGCTCGCGGACGTCAACCTCGAACACTGGCAGCAATAGACCCATTTCGCCGATCACTGCATGCAGGCCTTCGATTTTCTCTGCCGCATCAGTTCCCGGGCGTCCGGCGCCGATGACACCTGTCCCTTCGCGAATGATTTCCGAGAAATCCGCGAGATAAGTACGCAGGTCGGCTGCTGGGTCCGATCTGGACAAATCCACCAGGATCACGACGCCCAGTGCGCCCTTGCCCAGGATCTTCCACATGAAATTGAATCGGCCCTGTCCCGGCGTGCCATACAGACGCAATCGGTCACCACCCGCCAGCTGTACTTCGCCATAATCCATGGCGACCGTGGTTTGCGCCTTGCTGTGAGCGGCGCGATCGCGATTGTCAGCCTCTGTCGTGACCGGCGGCGCATCGGACACCGCCGCTATCGCGGTGGTCTTTCCGGCGCCCATGGTGCCAGTGATGATGATCTTGATTTCGCTGGGCGGCTGTACCGATTCGGAGGTCATGATTGCCGCCCTTCGCCATTCAGGCGCAATGCCGCACGCAGTTTGCCCAGTACCGCCTGAAAGCGCCGCGGCCTGGTCGCGGCGGCGGGCGGTACGACCTTTGTTGCGACCGCGGCTTCCTTGGGGGCAGCCGGCGCCACCGCCGGGTCCGTCGTCTCCAGCCTGAGATAACCGCAAATCTCGCAGGCGTTGAGGAAACGAATCAGATCCTGTCGCGCCACCTGGCTGCGACTCAGCAGCTCCTCGATCGACAGGTCGCGACTGCCCACCAGAGCGGCCAGACGCATCTGGTTTGGTGACGCCTTCAACTTCGCGAAGTCCGGCCAGCGCGTCAGTGAGAATTTCCTGCGGTCGGCAATACCTGGCACCAACAATCCGAAACTAAGCTGCATGGCCAGCTGCCATTTCAGTGTCTCCAATGGGTAGACAATGGGTTCGGGATCGCCAACGACAGGTTCCAGCGCAATGCTCTCTCTGACGCCTTCGAACAAGGACGACCATTCGGCCGGGGCGAGGCCTCCCCGGGTAATCGAGAACAGACCACGATCAAGATTCACCCGAATATCCAGCTCGTGGAACGCGCGCAGCCTGAACCATCCGCGGCCAGAACTCTGTTCGAGCAGATCAATCAAGACGGTCAGGAATCGGTGCGGAAGCGGTAACTTCGAATTTCCTGAACCGGCTTCAGGATTCGCGAGGCGGTGAGCCTCAGCCAGCATCTGGACGGCACGCTGGAGCACGCTCCGGAATTTGACCAGTCGCGGTGGGCGCTCAAGCACCAGATGGGCTTCCGGCCCCTGCGCGCCGTACAGAATGATCGCGCGGCTGGTCGGATCAGCTTTCGGCCGGGACAGGAATTGCCGTCCTGCTGGACTTGACGCGTCAACGATCTTGATCGGCGCATCAGAGCTGTCGTCGAATACGAAGATCGACCCGTCATTGAGAGTGATCAAATCCAGAAACGCGACCAGCAGCAGCTGTTCCGCTGCAGCAACCCCGACAAACCCAACCTTGATGTCGATCGGCAAGGGCTTGTTCATTTTCTGACGTGCTGGATTCCAACAAAATGCGTCAATTCCCCGGACTCATCGAACGCAGGCGTCATGAACAACTCGTTCTTGAAGCTTGAACCGTCCTTTCGGACATTGTTCAGAATCACGCTGCAGGGCTCTCCACCCTTGATGGCCCCGCGCAGAACGGCCAGTTCGGATTCATTTTTCTGCGCACCAATCTGGAGAAATCGGCAATTCCGACCCACGGACTCTTTCGCGTCATATCCCGTCATCTTCAGAAACTGTTCATTGACTGCAATGATCGGCATGTCCGGGGCCTTGGCGTCGACCACGACCACCGCATTGGAAACGGATTCCAGCTGACGCTGGAGTTGCTGGAAACGGTCTTTGCTCAAGCCGAAATCGACCAGCTCCAGCATCGTGACGACCCGGAAAATCTCTCCAGCGTGTTCAATATTGCTCGACTGCAAAACCACATGGCGTTCCTGAGAATTGCCCTCGTCGATTGAGTATTCAAGCCGCTCTTCTTCGCGATTGACATCGCAGAGTCTGTTCATGATGTCGCGATGAACAAGGGAAAAAAGAGCCATGTAGTTTCGGCCCAGACTGGTTTCGCGATTGATCTTGAGCTTTTCCGCGAAGATATCGCTGATCATGATTGCCCGACCGGCGGAATCCAGCACGCAGATACCCAAATGTGACGACTCCAGAGCCTTCAGCAAAAGGGCGCGCTCCAAATTTTTCATACTCGCGACTGAGTCCAGAGAAATCCAACCAGTAGAAATAACATGTGGCGCAGCACGAGAATGTGGAGGCCACGTAAGATATTGTTATGGAGATTCTGGTCTCATTGCGTTACGTATGTGTCGGCGAGAGGTCGGCAAAAAAGGCTGACAGCGTTTCCGCGGTTCCTGGCGACGGCTTGCCGGAGGCACCGTGGCTCCATGGGTACCTGCTGGAAGCAACGCTGCTGATCCTGAGCAAACATGAATCCGGCAGAGCAGATATCGTTGGCAGCAGCCAGGCCACCGGAGCACCCCATGTTCGAAGCCGCGGAAGTCGGTCATCGCATCAGCAAGAGCGAATACCGCAAGCAGGAGCCGGTTCTGCGCGAAGCGCTGCTGGAGGCCCAATATCGAGTCCTGGCCGATGCCGGTTTTCCGGTGGTGATCCTGATCGGTGGCGTCGACGGGGCCGGCAAGGGTGAGACAGTGAATCTGCTCAATGAGTGGATGGATCCGCGTCACATCGTCACTCATGCTTTCGGTGCCCCCACCGATGAAGAGGCGCAGCGTCCACCGATGTGGCGATTCTGGCGGGCGCTGCCACCCAAAGGACGGATCGGCGTGCTGTTCGGGTCCTGGTACACGCAGCCGATTCTGGATCGGGTGATGGGTGACACCCGCGCCAGCGAACTGCAGATCCAGGTCGACGAGATCCGTCACTTCGAACGCATGCTGGTGGCCGAGGGCGCGCTGGTGCTCAAGTACTGGTTCCATTTGTCGAAACCAGCCCAGCACAAGCGCCTGACCGCGCTCAGCGAGGATCCGGCCACCCGCTGGCGGGTGACGCCCACGGATTGGGATCACTTCAAGCACTACGACCGTTTTCGCAAGGTCTCCGAGCAGGTCCTGCGTGAAACCAGCACCGGCGAGGCACCCTGGGTCATCGTCGAGGGTGCGGACCCCAACTACAGAGCGCTGACCGTGGGCAATCATCTGCTGCAGTCACTGACGGATCGGCTGAAGAATCCGCCGGTGCGCTGTGCGCCCTCACCGGCACCGCCGGCCATCGCCCTGGATGAGCGCAATGTGCTGAATGCGCTCGACTATCACAAGGCGCTGACGAAGAAGGAATACCGCCGCCAGCTGGAAAAATATCAGGGTCGATTGAACCTGCTGACCCGCGCCAAACATTTTCGCGAGCGCTCGCTGATCATCGTCTTCGAGGGTGCAGACGCCGCCGGCAAGGGCAGCAGCATCCGCCGCATCACCGGCGCGCTCGACGCCCGCCATTACCAGGTCATCCCGATTGCCGCACCCACCGAGGAAGAGCGCGCCCAACCCTATCTGTGGCGCTTCTGGCGACACCTGCCGCTCAAGGGCCGGGTCACCATCTTCGACCGCTCCTGGTATGGCCGGGTGCTGGTCGAGCGGGTGGAGGGCTATTGCAGCGAGGCCGACTGGATGCGCGGCTATCACGAGATCAATGCCTTCGAGGAGCAGTTGGTCGACAACGGCGCGCTGGTGGTGAAATTCTGGCTGGCGATCACCGCCGAAGAACAGCTCAAGCGCTTCAACGAGCGCCGCGACACCCCCTTCAAGAACTTCAAGATCACCGACGACGACTGGCGCAATCGCGACAAGTGGAGCGACTACGAACACGCCGTGTGCGACATGGTCGAGCGCTGCGGCACCAGCATCGCACCCTGGCACCTGATTCCCGCCAACGACAAACCCTACGCCCGCATCCAGATCCTGAAGACCCTGTGCAAGGCGCTGGAGAAGGCGGAGTAGTTGCGGGGCGCGGGAAAAGGCTACGGACCTCGTGCTGTTGCAGGTCCGGACTTGTCTGGACCTACCAGAGCACAGGATCTGGCGTCATTGCGACCCCGGACTTGATCCGGGGGAAGCAATCCAGGCTCTTGATCTTCGGCGGCAGCTGCCCTGGATTGCTTCGTCGCTGCGCTCCTCGCAATGACGCCAGGGCGTACCGAAACCGGCGACCGAAACCCCGTGGCGCGCTGCGCTTTCCGTGGTCACCTCGGTGCAGGCTCCTGTGGGTCCAGACCCGTCTGGACGCTCTTTGCATGGTGATGGAGAAGCGTCCGGACAAGTGGCCCGACGTTGGGCACGCTGCGCTTAGCCCAACGGTCAGGGCTGCGGGCCACTCGCAATCATGAAAGTCGCTGGAGCCATGACCGTTGCTTAGGTTTTCTTGCCTAACCCCTCCCCAGCCCGTCCGGCCCGGCGGCAAGCCGCCGCGCGTTCGCAGGCGCGGCCGGCGTGCCGGCCAAGCGCGCCAGGCTCACCCCCGAACATCGGGGAGGGAGCGACAGCACTCGCACGAACGACTTTCACGGCAACCTACATCCTGGACCTGCCAGAGCTCGCGCCCGCTCTTCTCCGCGCTCTCCGCGTCCTCCGCGTGAGTGGGCCCGACGTTGGGCACGCTGCGCTTAGCCCAACGGTCATGGCTGCGGGCCACTCGCAATCATGAAAGTCGCTGCTGCCATGACCGTTGCTTAGGTTTTCTTGCCTAACCCCTCCCCAGCCCTCCCCGAACATCGGGGAGGGAGCGACAGCACTCGCATGAACGACTTTCACGGCAACCTACATCCTGGACCTGCCAGAGCTCGCGCCCGCTCTTCTCCGCGTCCTCCGCGCCTCCGCGTGAGACCGCTCTGACCCACACCCACAACCCACAACCGACAACCGACAACCGACAACCAACCCTCAGGGATGATGCTCGCGCTGCAGATAGGCCTGGCTCTGCATCTCGATCAGGCGTGAGCCGGTGCGTTCGAATTCCAGACGCAGGCGCTCGCCGCTGTAGAGCTGGGTGGGTCCGGCGTCGGCGCTGATGACCAGCTTGACGTTGCGGTCGTAGAACTCGTCGACCAGATGCACGAAGCGTCTGGCCTCGTTTTCCTCAGCGATGCCGAATACCGGCACGCCGCTGATCATCACCGTGGGGAAACTCTGGGCGATCTCGATGTAGTCAGGCACCGCGCGCGGGCCGCGGCAGATGGCATCGAAATCGAACCAGATCAGGTCGTTGGCACGGCGTTTGACCGGGATCTGGCGGTCGTAGACGCTGAGCAGGCCGCGAGTGTTCTGCTGGGCGGGTGCCAGTCGTGCAAAGGCCGCTTCCATTTCCTGATCTGCCCGCGCGCCCAAGGGCTGGTGGTAGACCTCGGCCTGCGCCAGCGCCCGCAATCGATAATCCTGCGGGCTGACCAGCTCGATCACCTTGCAGTGCTTCTCGATGGCGGCGATGGCGGGCAGGAAGCGCGCCCGCTGCAGACCATCCTTGTAGAGGTTCTTCGGCGCCACATTGCTGGTGGCCACCAGGGTCACACCGCGCTCGAACAGCTGCATCAGCAGGCGGCCGAGCAACATGGCATCGCCGATGTCGCTGACGAAAAACTCGTCGAAACACAGGATCTGGGCGCGCTCGGCGAAATGGTCTGCCACCAGGGCCAGCGGATCGCTCTGGTTCTTGAGCTGCGCCAGATCGGCATGCACGCGGCCCATGAATCGATGGAAATGCAGGCGCTGCTTGCGCTCGGTGGCCAGGCCATCGAAGAACAGGTCCATCATGAAAGTCTTGCCGCGACCGACGCCGCCATGCAGATACAGTCCCTTTACCGGTTCCTGTACGCGACCGCGTTGCATCAGGCGCTGCCAGAGTCCGGGCTGCGGGCGGCCATGTCGCAACTCCTCATGAATCCGCGAGAGTTCGGCCAGAACCTTGCGCTGCGCCGGGTCATCGCTCCAGCTGCCAGCTGCAACGCCGGCCAGATAGCGACCCAGCGGCGAGTCCGGATCGGGCGGGCGGCTCATGCCTGGCCTTGAATCTGCGCCGTCAGCCGCTGACGCAGCTCCACGATCTTGCCGTGGAAGAAATGCCCGGTTTCGGCAAAGCGGATGAGTTCCACCGGCGGCTGCACGCCTTCGAGCCAGCTGAAGACTTCGGCCGGTTCGACCACTTCATCGGCCTCGCCCTGGACCACGATCCAGCGGCAGGACGGTCGCGAGAACCCGCCAAAAGCGAATCGTCCCACGGGCGGCGCGACGCTGATCAGTAACTCTGCACCCAGGCTGTCGGCCATGCGGGCGGCCACATAGCTGCCGAAGGAGAAGCCGGCCAGCCACAGCGGCACCTCGCCGGCCCAGGCGCGCGCCTGCGCAACCACCGCGGCCAGATCCTCGCCTTCGCCCTGACCGTGATCGAAGTGCCCGGCCGACGCGCCGACGCCACGGAAATTGAAGCGCAGGGTGGCCGCGCCCAGATCGCGCAGGGTGCGCTCGACCGAGGTCACCACCTTGTTGTCCATGCTGCCGCCGTGCAGCGAATGCGGATGACAGATCACGGCGATCCGCTGTGGCTGGGCACTGCCGCCGGCGGCGACGGCTTCGATCGGCCCAGCAGGTCCGGCCAGGATCAGTTTCCGGGCGTCTTCGGGCCAGATCGCAGGCAATGCAGCGGCAGTCATCCAGGGCGCTCGGCGGCTGATGGAGGGCTTTGAATCATAGGCGGACGACTCGATGGCGTCATCGCCAGCGCGACGGCTGAAGGTGGCGGCGGCTTCAGCCGCAATCCAGCTGCTTCACTGTGGGAGCAGCACTGTGGGAGCCGCTTCAGCCGCGATGCTCTTCAGCCTTGGGCGGGCTGAGCATCGCGGCTGAAGCCGCTCCCACAGGCGAGCACCGCTCCCACAGGCGAGCGCTGCTCACACAGGCGGAGAGCGGCCCTTCCCCGACTCAGCGCCCCGAGCCCTCGACGATGACTTCGACCCGGCGGTTGCGCGAGCGGCCTTCGCTGGTGCTGTTGTCGGCGATGGGCGTGGATTCGCCCTTGCCGACGACATTGAAGCGCAACTCGTCGGCACCCATCTCGACCAGGGCGTCGCGCACCGAGGCGGCGCGACGTTCGGACAGCAGCTGATTGGCGGCATCGGCGCCGCGATCATCGGTGTGGCCTTCGATGGTGACGTTGTTGCCGGGGTAGCGATCGATGAAGTCCAGCACCGGTCGCAGATTGCTGCGGGCCTCGGGCTTGAGCTCGGACTGGCCGGAAGCGAAGAACACATCGCCCAGCGTCAACACTTCGCCGCGCGCCGTGCTCTCCGGGCGCAGCGCGGCCATCTGTTGCTGCAGGCTGCGGGCCTGCTGCGAGGCCAACTCTGCCTCCTGTCTGGCCAGACTGGCTTCACGAGCGCGCGCTTCCGCGAGGCGCCTGGCGGCTTCGGCTTCCTGCCGCGCCAGCTCGGCATCGGCACTGACCTCGTCACTGCGCAAGCGCTCGGCTTCGGCCTCCTCGCGCAGGCGTTCGGCCTCCTCGGCCCGGGCCAGGGACTGCAGCCGCAGTTTCTCGGCTTCCAGCCGCGACAACTCGGCGTCACGCCGGGTGGCCTCCAGCATGATCGACTGGTGCTCGGTTTCCAGCGCGGCCAGGCGCTCGCGATCGCGCGCTGCGGCCACTGCGGTGGTGTAGATCGCCATGCGCAGCTCGGCCATGTCGGCCAGATGCTTGCGCAGCTCCCGATCGTTCTTCGGCACGGCCTGGATCGCGGCGATGGCGTCATCGACGCGCGCCGATTCCAGCGGTGCGCGGGCACGGTCTTCGGCAGAATCGAGCGTGCGCCAGTCACCCCGCAGGCGCTCGTAATCGAGGTCGCGCTTGGGCTGTGACGCACAGGCCGCGAGCATCAGGACCAGTCCCAGAGTCACAAATTTACGCATCAGGGCACCCGTCCTTCACCCAGCAGTTCACGTCGCAGATTGGCATTCTCGCTTTCCTTTTGCTGGACCTCGCCGCGCAACTTGGCCGCGGCGCTCTTGGCCGCAGCCAGTTCGGCGCGCACTTCAGCCACCTGCAGTGTCTGCCTTGCGGCGGTGTTCTCACGCTTCTCGATCAGCGCGCGACCGCTGTCCACGGCCTCGCGGGCCATACTGTAGTCCACCGGCGCATAATCGGCGGCACCGGATTGTTCGGCGCGCGCCAGCGCCGAGCGCGCCCGGTCCAGCTCCAGCGTTGGCGCCGGCGTACTGGCACAGGCCGTCAGAGCCAGCATCAGCATGAGGATGACAATCTGGCGCAGGATCATCACGTAAACAGGCGTAGCATCTGGCATTGCATTTGCACCAAGTTCAGGCTGTCTCGGTATTGTGGGCAGCATAACCGGGCGCCGCAACAGACTCTTGAGGAACTGACCCATGGATATCGGCTATTTCCTGAAGTTGATGACCGAGAAGAACGCGTCCGATATGTTCTTGACGACAGGCGCGCCGGTCAACATCAAGGTCGAGGGAAAGCTCTATCCGCTGGGCAATACCGGCCTGCCCTCGGGCATGGTCAAGAAAATCGCTTACTCGCTGATGGATGAAGGCCAGGTACCGGCCTTCGAGCGCGACCTGGAGCTGAACCTGGCCATCGCGGTCAAGGATGCCGGGCGTTTTCGCATCAATGTGTTCAAGCAGCGCGGCGAGATCGGCATGGTCATCCGCGCCATCAAGAGCGAGATTCCGAGCTTCGAACAACTGAAGTTGCCGCCCATTCTCAAGGATCTGATCGTCGAACCGCGCGGCCTGATCCTGATGGTCGGCGCCACCGGCTCGGGCAAGAGCTCGACGCTGGCCTCGATGCTGGACTACCGCAACAGCACCACCGCCGGTCATATTCTCACCATCGAGGATCCGATCGAGTTCCTGCACAAGCACAAGAAGTCGATCGTCAATCAGCGCGAAGTGGGACTGGACACCCGCAATTATCACAACGCCCTCAAGAACGCGATGCGAGAGGCGCCGGATGTGATCATGATCGGCGAGATTCTCGACACCGAAACCATGGAAGCGGCCATCGCCTTTTCCGAAACCGGTCATCTGTGCCTGTCGACGCTGCATTCCAACAATGCCGATCAGACCATGGAGCGCATCCTCAACTTCTTCCCGGAGAGCGCCCACAAGAATGTGCTGATGAATCTGTCGCTGAATCTCAAGGCCATCGTCTCGCAGCGACTGGTGATCGGCAAGGATGGGCGCCGTCTGCCGGCGGTGGAGATCCTGCTGAACACGCCGCTGATCCGCGACATGATCCGCCGCGGTCAGGTGCATGAACTCAAGGAAGCCATGGATCGGTCGCTGGCCGAAGGCATGCAGACCTTCGATCAGGCGCTGTTCCGGCTGTTCAAGGAAGGCAAGATCGAACTCGAAGAGGCCCTGCGCAAGGCCGACTCACGCGACGGCCTGGCGCTGAAGATCCGCCTGTCCGAGGGCGGCAGCGACGACAATCCGGATCCCTATTTCGATCATTCGCAATTCTGATTGGAGCGGTGAAACGTAAAACGTAAATTGGGTTTCCGCGCTCCGGGGCTTTGGGGGGCGGCCTACGCCCGCGACGACAGCTGACGGCCTTTCGATATCCAGTACGCTAACGACCACTTTCCGCGACGGCAACCTGACCGCCAACGCTCCTATTGACGTTTTACGTTTTACGTTTGACCCGACCAATGACTTACATCTTCGCCGCCCCGCCCACCCCCTCCGTCCCTATCGCCGGCCGCAACGAGCGCTTCCCCGTGCATCGGATCTACTGCATCGGCCGCAACTACGCCGAACACGCCCGCGAGATGGGACACGAGCCGGAGAAGGGCACGCCGGTGTTCTTCATGAAGCCGGCCGATGCCGTGGTCAGCGATGGCCGCAATCCCGGCTTTCCAATGGCGACCAGCAATCTGCACCACGAAGTGGAGATGGTGGTGGCCCTCTCGGGCGGCGGCCGTAACATTCCGCTCGAACACGCGCTGGAACTGGTCTACGGCTACAGCGTGGGCGTGGACCTGACCCGTCGTGATCTGCAGGCGGCGGCCAAGGTCAAAGGCAATCCCTGGGATACCGCCAAGGGTTTTGATGACAGCGCGCCGATCGGCCACATCGTGCCGGCCAGGGGCCGGCATCCGATCGGCGAACGCCTGGAACTGCACGTCAATGACCAGATGGTGCAGGGGGCGACCATCGCCGACATGCTGTGGTCGGTGCCCGAGATCATCGTCGAACTGTCGAAGCTCTACGAACTGCGCGGTGGCGATCTGATCTACACCGGCACCCCGGCGGGTGTTGGGCCGCTGCAGCGCGAGGACCAGGTGCACTGCAGCCTGGAGGGCTGGTGCGAACTGGAATTTGGCTTTCATGGTTGATCCGGCGGGCGCAGGTTCGGCACTGATGGCGCATGAAGCGGCATGGCGCATCGGTATCTTTGTCGGCGTCTTCGCCGTGCTGGCACTGTGGCAGAGCTGGCGTCCCTACCGCGGTGTGCGTGCGCGCGGCCTGCGCTGGGGCCGGCACCTGATCATCGCCCTGCTGGGCTCACTGCTGGTACGGCTGCTGTTTCCCCTGGCGGCCGTGGCCGTCGGTGCCTGGGCCGAGGGCGCCAGCTTCGGTCTGCTGCAACAGTTGCCACTGCCGACCTGGCTGGTGATCGTCAGCAGTATCGTGCTGCTGGACCTGGCCATCTACTGGCAGCATCGGATCTTTCATTGGCTGCCGCCGCTGTGGCGCCTGCACCGCATGCATCACAGCGACACCCAGTTCGATGTGTCGACCGCGATCCGCTTTCACCCGCTCGAAATCGTGCTGTCGATGCTGATCAAGATGGGTGTGGTGGCGCTGATTGGGGCACCGGCAGTGGCGGTGATCCTGTTCGAAATCGTGCTCAATGCCACGGCCATGTTCAATCACAGCGATGTGCACCTGCCGGCGAGGCTGGATGCCCGCCTGCGCTGGGGGCTGGTGACGCCGGACATGCATCGGATCCATCACTCCACGGAGCGTGTGGAAACCGACAGCAACTTCGGTTTCTGCCTGCCCTGGTGGGATCGGCTGTTCGGCAGCTACCGGCCAGAGGCGCTGGTCGACCAGGCTGAAATGACGATTGGACTGACCGAATTCCGCGCTGATCGGGAGCAATCATTGGCAGCCCAACTGCTTCAGCCACTGCGCTGACTGGCGCTGCCGACCGGCGGCCGCAGGCCGCTGCAAAGCCCAATTTCCACGCTTGTCGCGCAAGCTCGCGCAGGTGCGTGAAATGCGAGTTAAACTCGGGGCTTGCGATCTTCGGAGATGGCCGTCATGAGTGCAGAGACCCCCTTTCGTCTGGTGACCCGCAGTGACTTCGACGGTCTGGTCTGCGCGGTTCTACTGAAGCAGCGCGGCATCATCGACGAGATCAGCTTCGTCCATCCCAAGGACATGCAGGACGGCAAGATTCCGATCGGACCGCGCGACATCACCTGCAACCTGCCCTATGTGCCCGGATGCCATCTGGCTTTCGACCATCATGCCAGCGAACTGGCACGGCTGGGATCGCGCCCGGAGAATCTGGTGATCGATGCCAGTTCGCCGTCGGCGGCGCGGGTGGTCTATCAGCACTACGGCGCCGAAGAGGCTTTTCCCGGCATTTCGGCCGAGATGATGGATGCCGTGGACAAGGCCGATTCGGCCCAGTTCAGCGTCGACGAGATCCTCAATCCGCGCGGCTGGGTGTTGCTCAACTATCTGATGGACGCGCGCACCGGTCTCGGCCGCTTCCGTGAGTTCCGGGTGTCGAACTACCAGCTGATGATGGAACTGATCGACTACTGCGGTACGCACGACATCGACCAGATTCTGGCGCTGCCGGACGTCAAGGAGCGCTCCGATCTGTACTTTGCCCATCGGGATCCGGCGCAGGAGCAGATTCGCCGCTGCGCCCGCGTGCACGACAATCTGGTGGTGCTCGATCTGCGTGACGAGGATCTGATCTTCGCCACCAACCGCTTCACCATCTACGCCATGTATCCGGACTGCAATATCTCCATCCACGTACTCTGGGGTCTGAAGCGTCAGAACACGGCCTTTGCCATCGGCAAGTCGATCGTCAATCGCAGTTCGCGCACCGATGTTGGCGCGCTGTGTCTGAAATATGGCGGTGGCGGCCATCGCAATGCCGGCACCTGTCAGGTCGAGATTGCCGAATCCAGGCGCGTGCTCGACGAGCTGATCCACTCGATCACCGCCGACGGCTGACAGCCGCCGGGGCACTCCGTGTGCACCGATGAGCCGCAGCTGCGTTGAATCCCTCCGACACCGGAGAGATTTGCCCCATGCGCTCGCGACTGATGCTGATCCTGAGCCTGCTGGCCTGGCCGCTGTGCCTGCCGGCGGCTAGCGGTTGCCCAGATCTGAGTGGTTTGCCCATCTACCCCAGGGTGCAGTTCTCGCAGGTCTGGCAGGCGCTGGACAACCAGAGTTCCTGTACCCAGAACTGCCATCTCGGCTCTGCACCCACCGGCGAGCTGGATCTGTCCAACGCCAGCCTTGCGATCTACTTTCTGGTCGGACAGAGCAGCAGCCAGTCGGGTGATCTGTTGCGGGTCAAACCCGGCGACCCCGAAGGCAGCCTGTTCTGGCAGAAGATCGCCTGCACCAGTCCGGGTGTGGGTGCACCGATGCCGCCGCCCGCGGGCGGTGTGTCGGTGGATCTGATGGGCCTGATCTACGACTGGATCGCGCAAGGCGCATACGGCGAGAGCAGCGAAGACCCGATCAGGCGCGACTACCTGTTTCGTGATTCCATGGAATCGTTGAGGTATCCGCCGCCGGTCACCTTTGCCCTTCCCTTCGAGCCGCTACCCGCGCAGCATCGAGAACCGGATCTGGAGTCCAGGGGTTTTCATGGCGGGCCAAGAACGTGATCTGACCCTGCGCTTTCTGGCGCAGCCCAAGGACGTCAACTATGGCGGCAAGGCTTTCGGTGGCGCCGTCATGGGCTGGATCGATCAGGCCGCCTACGCGCTGGCAGCCGGCTGGAGCGGCCACTACTGCGTGACCGTCTACGTCGGCGGCATCCAGTTCGAGGCGCCGGTGCCCATCGGCAGTCTGGTCGAGGTGCGCGCCCGTCTGCTGCTGACCGGCACCAGCAGCATGCACATCGGCGTCGATGTCCACGCCCGCGACCCACGCGGCGATGCCAGCTCCCGGGTACGCACCACCCACTGCATCGTGGTCTTCGTGGCCATGGACAGCGACGGCCGCTCGATGGCAGTGCCCGCCTACACCCCCCAGACCGAAGAAGAACAGGAACTCCAGGCCTACGCCCGCCGCGTCGCCGAGTTGCGCAAGGCGGTCGAGCGGGAACGGGTGGAGTTTCTGGCCAAGGCGGGGAGGGGCGGTGCTTAGGTCGTGGTAAGGCCAGCAGAGTCAAACGTGAAACGTAAAACGTCAATGAAAGCGCAAGCTCCTGCCCTGATTGACGTTTCACTTTTGACGTTTCACGCTGCTTGCGACATCGCCTCGATTTTCAACACGCGCTACCGGGAAGGGAAAGGGAAGCGCCAGCGTCCGTCACCTCGCCAAGGCGGGGCTTGGCGGTGCTTGTGTCGTGGTGAGGCCAGCAGAGTCAAACGTAAAACGTAAAACGTCAATCAAGGCAGAAGCTCGCTCTGATTGACGTTTTACGTTTCACGTTTGACCGTGCTTGCCACATCGCCTGGATTTTCGACACGCGCTACCGGGACCGCAACACCACCCTGCGCGCCGGTCTGCCGATCAGGTCCAGAAAGGCGTTGAACAGCGGCTCGGCGCGTTCGCCCAGCAGCGGTGCATGGGTCTCGCTGTGCTCGCGGATGGCATCGGCATCGTGTTCCAGGCCAGCGGCGCAGACTTCCTCGCGATAGGCCGGTGTGCCCAGCCAGCGTTCGATCAGCGGCTGGTCCACTTCGGGATGGAACTGCACCCCATAGGCCTTGTCGCCATAGCGGAAGGCCTGTTGTTCGCAGCTCTCGGTGCGCGCCAGTTGCGTGGCGCCGCTGGGCAAATCGAAGGTGTAGCTGTGCCACTGGAACACGCGGGCGCCGCCGGCCAGAGGCGCGAACACCGGGTCATCGCAACCGGCAGCCGTGGTCTGCAATTCATACCAACCGATTTCCGGGCGGATGTTCATCCGCACCGGGGCGCCCAGCACATGGGCCAACAGCTGCGCGCCCAGGCAGATGCCGAACACCGGCTTGTCCTGGTGCAGGGCGCGCTCGATGGCCTTGAGCTCGGTACGCAGATGCGCCCGGCGATCGCTCTCGACCACATTCATCGGCCCGCCAAGCACGATCAGCCCGTGGTAACGGTCGACGGTGGGCTGGGCCTCGGGCTCGCGCTCGAAATTGACGAAACGGATGCGATGCCCGCGCGCCCGGATCAGCGGATCCAGCGTCCCCAGCGGCTCGGCGGCAACATGTTGGAAGACCAGCAGGCGTGACATGCGGACTACGATAGCGCGCGACGCCGGGAGCTGGCGAACGGCGTGTGAGCCCGACACCAGCGCCAGCGCTGTGGGAGCGGCTTCAGCCGCGATGGCTGCAGTCGCGGCTGAAGCCGCTCCCACAGGGGCGAGACCACATCGCCCTGAGGTGCACTCCCTCACCTGCGGGCTGCCGCGGCCGTAGACTCTGCACCACCGTCATGCCGGAATCAGCCCGATGTCGCGCAACTTGCTGCTGTCCGCCGTACTCCTCTGCTCCACGCCTGCCGCGGCCCAGTCCACGCCGGACTGGTTTGGCGTCGACGGTTTCGAGTTTGTCACGCCGGCCACGGTGTTCCGTTTCAGCGATCTGGATCTGCGCGATCCGCATGTGTTTCTGCCGATCACGATTCCACCCCTCCCGACCTTCTGCACCGATTTCACCGACAACGTGATTCCGACCACCACGGTCTCGTTCAACGGTTCCATCCAGGACAGCTACAGCGCCGACAGCAACCCGGCCGATGGCGTGCTGGATGCCAGCAGTCTGTTGTGGTTCCGGCCCCTGCGTCGGGATGACGGCATTGCCCGGGTCGACAACGGCGGTGCCGATTGTCTGGCGCCAGCGCCGCCGGCCAGTTGCAGCGCTGCGGCGACTGCCCAACCCCAGAGCTATGTCTATGCCAGCGCCATCAGCGGTACTTGCCTGTCGCCGCTGGTCGGCACCACTGGTACGCCCGCCTACAGCCCGGCCATTGCCACCCCGGCCGGCCCGTGTTTCGTCACTGGGGCGCGCACCTTCACCTTCGACAATGGCGGTACCCTGATCACCCTCAACGATGCCCAGATCGCGGCCAGCTTCGTCGGCAATCCGGCTACTGGCCTGGGCAACGGTTTGTTGAGGGGATTTCTACGCGAGAGTGATGCCAACCAGATCATCATCAACAATGCGGCTCTGCCCGGCGGCAGCATCGTCCTGTCCAGCTTGCTCCCCGGTGGCAGCGGCTCGTGTTCCAGCCGCAACGACAGGGATCAGCACAATGGCGAGAGTGGCTGGTGGTTCTACTTCAACTTCGTGGCCGAGCCGGTGACCTATCTGGACCCGTGATACCGTTAGAGGGGCAGGGGAGACGGGGCACGGGGCACGGGGCACGGGGCACGGGGCACGGGAATCGTAGGTCACGTTGGCCGCATAGCGGGCTACGTGACATCGAGCAAACGGGGGAGACATGTCAATTCGCAATGGAAACACCTGGGTGGCCGCATGCGTATTGCTCGCCACCACCGCCGCCGCCGAATCGCTGCCCGGCGCGCGTCACTACATGAGCTACGACGGCACCGCCTTTGACAAGAAGGACGGTCAGGTGCTGTATCGCGAATCGCACTTCCTGGCGATGGAGGGCGGCGCAGTGCGCGAGCGCCTGGTGCTGTATCGCTGCGCCGACGGCACCCCGTTTGCGCGCAAGCGCGTGGAGAACGCCTTCGCCTCGCCCTGGTTGCCGGAATTCGACATGGTGGATGCCCGTCTCGGTTATCGCGAAGGTTTCAGTGCCAAAGGTCAGACGCCCGAGGTCTATGTGCAGGAGGTTGGCGAGAATGAAACCGAGCGCGAGGCCTTTGACCAGATTCCGCAGGATCTGGTCGGCGACGCCGGCTTTGACAGCTTTGTCCAGGATCACTGGGACGAGTTGGTCGCCGGCGAAACCATGCATTTCAAGTTTCTGGTGCCGAGCCGCCTGGACTACATGAATTTCAAGGTGCGCCAGGTCAGTGAGGACCGCATCGGCGATCGCCCGGTGCGGGTGTTCCGGCTGGCCCTGGGCGGCTTGCTGGGCCTGATCGTGTCGGGCATTGATGTCAGCTACGACAGCCAGTCGCGCACCCTGTTGCGCTTCGAGGGCCTGTCCAATGTGCGCAATGAAGAGGGCGACAATTATGTGGCCCGAATCGACTTCCCACCCGACGAACGCCGCGACGAAGCATCGTCCGAACCCTTGGAAGCCGCCCGCAGCGTGCAGCTGGCCAGTTCCTGCGCGGCGCCCAGGCGCGGCTGAGCGCGGAGGCGGTTGTCGGTTGTCGGTTGTCGGTTGTCGGTTGTCGGAATAAGCAATCGCATATGCAGGCGTGTCGGCGCGCAACGCTTCTGTGGGAGCGGACTTCGTCCGCGACGCCTCGGGCCACAGCTGGTATGTGCCGGGTCTGCTGACCCACGCGTCACTTGACTCTGCTCTTCTCAGCGTCCTTTCTGCTTTTCCTTTGCGATCTCTGCGTCCTGCTTCTGATAGCAACGCACCTCGGTGACCGGTTTTCGCAACAGGATCGGAGCCGCTGCAACAACAGGCTGAGCTCAGCTCAACGCCTCGGCCGCAAAACGGACGATGTCGTTGGCGCCGATCGCGCCCTGCTGGCGGGCAATCTCACGGCCGCCATGGAACAGCGCCAGAGTCGGGATGCTCTGGATACGGAACTCGGCGCCGATGTCCTGATGCGCCTGGATGTCGATCTTGGCGACACGCACCCGCGGCTCCAGGCGGGTGGTCGCGGCCGTGAGCTGCGGCGCCATCGACACGCAGGGCCCGCACCAGGGCGCCCAGAAATCGACCAGCACCGGTTGCTCGGAATGCTCGATCAGGCGGCGGAATCCGGCGCTGTCGACGTCGACCGGCTTGCCGCGGAACAGTGGCTGCTTGCAGCGGCCGCACACTGGACCCGCTTCGAGCCGATCCAGCGGCACCCGGTTCTTGCTCTGGCAGGCCGGACAGAGGATGTGCAGGGACTCGGACATGACGGCGCTCGCAGTAGTCAGATCACTGCAAGATGGTGGTGAAGGCAGAGGCAATCAAGGTGCCGGCGCGTGCTGGCCTGGCAAGGCGATCGCGGACAGAGTCCGCTCCCACAGGGCTGCGACCCATCCTGTGGGAGCGGGCTGCGCCCGCGACGAGTGCCCCCTGCCCCCGCAATCTCAGCCGCGCGCCGCGTAGAACGCCACCTCGGAGACCTCGTGCCAGCGCTTGGCGCTGTTGCGGAAGGCCTGGTAGGAGTCGTGGACGCGGGTGGTGAACTCGTCCTTCGCAGCGATTTCGGCGACCACTGCAGCGCTGGTGTCGCGTAGCGCCGCGAGCACATCGTCCGGCAGCTTGCGGAACTGCACGCCGGCCTCTATCAAGGTCTCCAGCGCGCGCTGGTTCTGGGCGGTGTAGTCGGCCAGCATGTCGTCGTTGATGGCACGGCAGGCGCCCTCGACGATGGCCTTGAGATCATCGGGCAGGGCGTCGAAGGCGGTCTTGTTGATGGTGCATTCCAGGGTCGGTCCGGGTTCCTGCCAGCCCGGGTAGTAGGCGTAGTCGGCCACCTTGTTCAGGCCGAAGGCGAGATCGTTGTATGGCCCCACCCATTCGGTGGCATCCAGTGCGCCGGTCTGCATCGCCGTGTACAGCTCGGCGCCAGGAATGTTCACCGGCGCACCGCCGAGGCGCGCCAGCACCTCGCCACCGAGGCCGGGGATGCGCATCTTCAGGCCCTTGAGGTCGGCCACGCTGTTGATCTCCTTGCGGAACCAACCGGCCAGCTGGACGCCGGTGTTGCCGGCCGGAAAAGGCACCAGATCGAAGCGGGCATAGAGCTCGCGCCACAGTTCCAGGCCACCGCCGTGATAGAGCCAGCCGTTCATTTCCTGGGCATTCATGCCGAAGGGCACGGCGGCAAAGAACTGCGCGGCCTCGGCCTTGCCTTTCCAGTAATAGGCGGCACTGTGGCCCATCTGCGCCGTGCCCTGCGAGACCGCATCGAAGACTTCGAAAGCCGGCACCAGTTCACCGCCGCCAAAGACCTTGACCGTCAGCCGACCGCCGCTCATGCGTCCGATCATCTCCGCCAGGCGCGCGGCGCCAGCGCCGAGTCCGGGGAAGTTGGTCGGCCACGAGGTGACCATCTTCCAGTGGATCGGCGCTGCGCCGGGCTGTGCGCCGGCAACCGCGGTTGGCGCGGTGCCACTGCCGCAGGCGGCGAGCGCACCGGCGGTGGCGGCGACTCCGCCGGCCTGTATGAATTGACGTCGATCCATGGCTGTGTCCTCCCGAAGCAGGGCCACAGTCTAGAAGGAAGCGAGGCTGTCGGTCTGCCTGCTTCGGTGGTGGCGTCGGCGGCAAGTCGAGGCAGAGCGATCGCGGACAGAGTCCGCTCCCACAGGTTTCCGATTGCCACCGCACTCGCGTGTGGGAGCGGATTCATCCGCGACTGACCACAGCCGCCGCACCGTCCCGCTGCTCTTCCCCTGCCCCCTGCCCCGTCTCCCGTGCCCCGTCAGGGATCCACCCGCTCCAGCCGCACCTGGGTCTGCCCGGGGCCTGTGGATTCGGTCCAGGTCAGATAGTGGGCGTCGCGGTACCAGAGCAGGCGCGGGTTGCCGGCACTGCGCCCGGGCGCCAGCGTGGCGATGATCCGGATGCGACGGATGGCGCCGCTGGCATCGATCTCGGCCAGTTTGAGGGCGGCGGCGCTGCCGTGGGCACCGATCCAGCTTATGGCGAAGCCCTCATCTGCAGCGGCGCTGGCATCGACCCGACCGAGCACCGCATCACTCTGTTCCAGGATGGCCTCGGCTTGCACCTTGGTGTCCTTGCGAACCTGGTAGCGCACCGCCATCGGCGCCTGCGCCAGCGTGGGCCACACGGCGATCAGCTGCTCGCCGCTGGCCGCGATCGCTGGCCCGTTGACCGGACAGGCACTGATCTGCCAGTTGTCCTTGTGCACCCGCTGCGGCCGCGACCACTCGCCATTCGGGTTCCGACGCAACAGACCGATGTCGCGAATTTCCTTGGCGCTGCGATCACGATAGACCGCATGGATCTCGTCGCCCAGCGCCGCACTGTCGGTCTGGCAGCAACTGCAGGTGCGTCCGTCCAGTTCCTGCGACTCCAGCACCCGGCCGCGCCGATCCAGCACCGCCGAGCGCAGGCTCATCGGCCCCTCGCTGCCATGGTCATCGCCATGCCCGGCGCCGCCGCTGTTGCGTCCATCCAGCCACAGCAGCTGCACTCGACCCTCCGGCAGCGCCTGCATCGAGACAAAGCCGTGCTCGGTCGTCGTGCCGTCCAGATGCGGCGTCACCGGCTCGGTCCAGCGCCCGCCGCCATTGCTCGAGCGCACCACATGGATGTCGTAGGCATAAGTGTCCGGCGCCGATTTCTGCAGCCAGAAGCTCACCCAGTCACCGGTGTCCAGCACCGTCAGACTGGGAAAGTCGGCCCAGTTGACGAACCAGTCCTGGCCACTGGCGATGACCCCGCGGCGCAGTTCGCGACCATCGGCGTCCATCAGGGCGTAGTTGAGCTGGGCCTCATCGCCGCTGCGGGTTTGCCAGGTCAGCACGATCCCGCGCGATGGGTCCGCGGCCAGCGACGGCGTGGTTGCGCCCGGTCCGCCATCAAAGGCCAGTGCCCTGGCCTCGGCCGATCCTGCCAGCATGGTCATACACCAGATCAACATCCAAAGCCGCATCCGCACCCGTCTCCGCGTCATCGAGGCGCACAAGTTAGCATCTGCATCGGCTCTCCGTATGGCACCATGATCCAGCCCTCTGCCGCTGCGTTCATCGCCGATTCCATGGCCACCGCTACCTCCATCGGTCCCAATGCACTGATTGCGGCGATCGTGTTGCCCTTCTTCTATCTGGCGGTGTACCTGGATTACGCCATCAGCCGACGTCAGGGGCGGGGCGACTACGAAATCAAGGACACGGTCGGCAGCCTCGGGGTGTCGATCATGATGAGTGCGCTTGGCACCACGACCATCCTGGTTCGGCTGGCGATCTACACGCTGGCCTATGAGCATCTGGCGCTGTGGCAATGGTCGCAAGCGAGTCCCTGGACCTGGGTGCTCGGACTGCTGCTCTACGACTTCACCTATTACTGGCAGCACCGCATGGGCCACGAGTGGAATCTGCTGTGGGCTTCGCACGGCGTGCATCACTCCAGCGACCGTTTCAATC
Source organism: Lysobacterales bacterium (assembly GCA_050250665.1). Classification (GTDB taxonomy): domain Bacteria; phylum Pseudomonadota; class Gammaproteobacteria; order Xanthomonadales; family SZUA-5; genus JADKFD01. The sequence continues at coordinate 120,811 of JBFWOF010000004.1, forward strand.
TGGCCACGGCGCTGCGCGTACCCAGCGCCAGCATGCATCTGTGGACCTGGGTCTTCGCCCTGCCGCTGGCGCTGCTGGGCTTTCCGCCGGCGGTTTACGCGGTGGCGGCGCTGCTGAATCTGCTGTACCAGTTCTGGATCCATACCGAGCGTATCGGCAGCCTTGGTCGATTCGATCGCTGGTTCGGCTCACCCTCGAACCATCGCGTGCACCACGGCGTCAACGAGCGCTACCTCGACAAGAACTACGGCGGCATCCTGATGTGCTGGGATCATCTGTTCGGCACCTTCGAGGACGAGCGCGCCGACGATCCGGTGCGCTACGGCACTCGCGCCCCGGTGCGCAGCTTCAATCCGCTGTGGATCAATCTCGACAGTTTCTGGGCCCTGTGCAAGGACGCGGTGCGCGCCGATCGCTGGAGCGAGCGCCTCAGCCTGTGGTGGCGCCGGCCGGGCTGGCGTCCACGGCGCGCGGCGCAGCTGGACCCGAAACCAGCCTTCGATCTGTCCACGCACCAGCACTTTGACGCCCCGGCCCTGCCGGGTCTGCCGGTCTATGCCCTGGCGCAGATGGCCCTGCTGCCGGTGCAGCTGGTGCATCTGATTGCGGTCGCCACCTGGCTGCCGTGGCAGCCGGAACTGGCTTACGGCCTCTATCTCAGCCTCGGCAGCGTCTCGCTGGGCCTGCTGATCAGCGCCGATTCCACCCGGCAGCGTCTGGGGCTGGCTCTGGAGCTGGCGCGGCTGGGGCTCAGCGCTGCGCTGGCCCTGAGTGGCCAGTGGTTCGGCGAACTGACCCTGCCGGTGTGGGCCGGATGGATGATTGCGATGACGGCTGGCGCCAGCGCCGCGCTGTTGTTGAGGCTGATGTGGCGGGCGCCGCAGGCGCAGATGGCGCCAGCGCCGTAGCCGCTGGCCGGGGTGTACGAGGAACCCGGGCCGAGCCGGTCCCAGGCGCACCCAAGACATCGGCAAAAACCGCAAGAGCGACATCTTCAGGCGAATACGGTTAACATCCGGGCCCTTTTTACACGTTGTCGGGCAGCCTTTTAATCCGCATGGCCAAGAATCTGCTGATCGTCGAATCGCCGGCGAAGGTCAAGACCATCAACAAAGTCCTGGGCAAGGATTTTGCAGTGATGGCTTCCTATGGACACGTCCGCGATCTGCCGAGCAAGGACGGTTCGGTCGATACCGACCACGATTTCGCCATGGCCTACGAGGTCATCGACCGCAACGAGAAACATGTCGATGCCATCGCCAAGGCGGCGCGGGCTGCCGATGCCATCTACCTCGCCACCGATCTTGATCGCGAGGGAGAAGCGATCTCCTGGCATGTCTACGAGATTCTGCGCGAGAAGAAGCTGCTCGGTGATCGCGCCATCCATCGCGTGACCTTCGCCGAAATCACGCCCAAGGCCATCAAGGAAGCGATCGCCCATCCGCGCAAGCTGTCGATGGATCTGATCAATGCCCAGCAGGCGCGCCGCGCGCTGGACTATCTGGTCGGTTTCAATCTGTCGCCGCTGCTGTGGAAGAAGGTCCAGCGGGGCCTGTCGGCCGGCCGCGTGCAGAGCCCGGCGCTGCGCATGATTGTCGAGCGTGAGGAAGAGATCGAACGCTTCATCGCCCGCGAATACTGGAGCATCGATGCCGATTGCTTCGCCGGTCAGGGCTTCTCGGCCAAGCTGACCACGCTCGGCGGTCAGCGCCTGGATCAGTTCGACCTCAACGACGAGGCCAAGGCCACCGCAGCGCGCGAGCGCGTGCTGGCCGGTGCCCGCGCCCACAAGAACAGCGACAGCGGTGCGCTCAAGGTTGCCGACATCCAGCGCAAGGATCGTCAGCGCCGGGCGGCGCCGCCCTTCATCACCTCGACGCTGCAGCAGGAAGCCGCGCGCAAGCTCGGATTCGGCACCCAGCGCACCATGCGCATCGCCCAGGGCCTGTATGAGGGCGTGGACGTGGGTGAGGGCGGTCAGATCGGTCTGATCACCTATATGCGTACCGATTCGGTCAGCCTCTCCAACGACGCCCTGGCCGAGCTGCGTCAGGTGATCGTGCGCGAGTTCGGCGAGGACAAGTTGCCGCCGGCGCCGCAGTTCTACAAGAGCAAGAGCAAGAATGCCCAGGAAGCGCATGAGGCGATTCGCCCATCCAGCGCCCTGCGCACGCCGGCCTCGATCGCCAAGTACCTCACCCCCGATCAGCTCAAGCTCTACGAACTGATCTGGAAGCGCACCGTGGCCTGCCAGATGCGCCCGGCGCTGCTGAACACGGTCAGTGTCGACCTGGAGGCCGGCAAGGGCGATCTGCTGCGTGCCAGCGGCACCACCGTGGTGGAACCGGGCTTCCTGGCGGTGTACGAGGAAGGCCGCGATCAGAAGAGTGATGAGGACGAGCCCGGCAGCAAGCTGCCGCCGCTGGAAATCGGTCAGCTGGTCGATCTGACCGAGCTACGCGCCGCCCAGCACTTCACCGAGCCGCCGCCGCGCTTCACCGAGGCCAGCCTGGTCAAGACCCTGGAGGAGTACGGCATCGGCCGTCCGTCCACCTACGCCAGCATCATTCAGGTGTTGCTGGCCCGCGAATACGTGACCCTGGAGCAGAAACGCTTCCAGCCCACCGACGTCGGCCGCGTGGTGGCCAAGTTCTTGTCCGGACACTTCACCCGCTACGTCGATTACGAATTCACCGCCCGCCTCGAAGACGAGCTCGATGCCGTGGCCCGCGGCGAGAAGGACTGGGTGCCGGTGTTGCGCGAATTCTGGGATCCGTTCAAGGCCCTGGTCGACGAGAAGGAAAGCTCGGTGACCCGCGCCGAAGCCACCCAGGGCCGAGTGCTCGGTACCGACGAAAAGACCGGCAAGGAAATCTCGGTGCGCCTCGGGCGCTACGGGCCCTTCGTGCAGATCGGCACCAAGGACGACGAGGAGAAGCCACGCTTTGCCTCGCTGCGCGCCGGCCAGAAGATGGACAGCATCACCCTGCCTGAGGCCCTGAAGCTGTTCGAGCTGCCGCGCAATCTGGGCGAGAGTCCGGATGGCGAGCCGATGTCGGTGGGCATCGGTCGCTTTGGCCCCTTCGTCAAGGCGGGCAGCACTTATGCCTCGATTCCGGCCGGCGTGGATCCCTACGAGATCGGCCTGGAAGAGGCGGTGGAACTGGTTCGCGCCAAGCGCGAAGCGGCGGCGAACAAGATCATCAGCAGTTTCCAGGATGGTGCCATCCAGGTGCTGCGCGGCAAGTTCGGTCCCTACGTCACCGACGGCAACAAGAATGGCCGGATCCCCAAGGATGTGGCCCCGGAAACGCTGACTGAAGCCGATTGCGTGGAAATCCTGGCGGCTGCCCCGGCCAAGGGCAAGGGCAAGTTCGGCCGCAAGGGCGGCAAGCCCGAAGCGCCGAAGAAGACCCGAACGGTCAAGGCCAAGGCCGAGGGCGCGGAGAAGGCGCCGGCCAAGAAGGCACCGGCGAAGAAGAAGACCGCAACCAAGAAAGCCAGCAGCGCCAAGAAAGCGCCGGCCAAGAAGGGTTCGGCCACAAAGACCGCCGCACGCAAGACCGCCGCCAAGAAGCCGACGCTGAAGAGCGCCTGAGGAAGGTTGTGGCGGCGACGTCAGCGTAGGCCGAGGGTGCCGCGCTGCGGCGCCGCTTTGCGCCGAGCGGAGATCAAGAGCGGCCGCGCAGGCGCGCGTCCCTCCTCAAAGCCGTTTCGTGCCCGCCAAGGTTCATGGCCCCTAGGCGGTGTCGGTCCGATACACGCGGCTCTCCATGAACCCATATCGTAAATTGTTGACGCGTCATTGCGAGGAGCGTAGCGACGAAGCAATCCAGGGTATCGCCGTACGCCCCTGGATTGCTTCCCCCGGATCAAGTCCGGGGTCGCAATGACGTCGAGGTGGGGTGACTCTGTAAACCTCTGCCCCCTGCCCCTGCCCCGTGCCCCCTGCCCCCGTGCTGGTCAGTGCAAGGTCGGCGGCGGCGGGCGATCGTCCGGATCGTCCTGCGGGCGCCGCGGAAACTGCAGCACCACGCCACGCCTGGGCGGCGTCGGTCCGTCCCAGATCGGCTCCACATCGATCGGCGAGGGTGGTTCCAGCGGATCGTCGGCCCGATGCGACTCCGGCTCGTACTCGTCTTCAGGCTCGTCTTCCCAGCTGTAGCGGCGTTGCGGCGGCAGCGGATCCAGCCCGCGGTAGAGGACCGCTGCAAGTACCCCGGCAATCAGACCGGCGCCGTGATACTCGAAGCTGATGCCGGCCTCGCGCGGCAGGAAGCCGTAGATCATCGAGCCGTAGAGGAAGAACACCACCAGCGAGATCGCCAGCGTGACGCGATCGCGACGCAGCGCCCCGAGCAGAAACAGAAAGCTCATCAAACCGTGGGTCAGGCCGCTGGCGCCGATATGCAGGGATTCGCGCCCGAAGATCCAGACGATGGCGCCGCTCAGGATCCAGATCAGTGGCAGCGCCTTGATCGTCGCCCGCGGCACCGCGTACATGCCGAGCGCCACCAGTACGAAGGTCGGCAGGGTGTTGGCCAGCAGGTGGCTGGCTCCGCCGTGCACCAGCGGCGCTCCGAGTATGCCGATCAGGCCCAGAGGCTCGCGCGGCGCCAGCCCCAGCGCCGTGAACTTGACCCCGGCCGCCCATTCGGCGATGGCCACCAGCCAGAGCACGGCCACGAACACCGCGCCCCAGAAGATGGCGGTTTCAAAGCGCCGCCGATCGCGCTTCAGGGCGTCGGCACTGTATGCCTCATCCGGCAGGGAACGAATATCCATCCCACGATGGTGGGGGCCGCTGGCGGGAAGGCAAGAGCGGTTGTTGGTTGTCGGTTGCTGGTTGCTGGTTGCTGGTTGCTGGTTGCTGGTTGCTGGTTGCTGGTTGCTGGTTGCTGGTTGCTGGTTGCTGGTTGCTGGTTGCTGGTTGCTGGTTGCTGGTTGTCGGGAAAAGCGGGTGTCGGTGTTTGCGGGAGCCTGCTGGCGCGGAGGGACTCGCGCCGGCGCGGCCGCTCTTGATCTGCCTGAAAGCCAACCGCGGCGCCGCGGCGCGGCGCCCTCCAAGGCGGCTCTCCGTGAACCCAATTCGTAAGTTGTTGATGCGTCATTGCGAGGAGCGCAGCGACGAAGCAATCCAGTGCTTCTTCGGCTGTATGTCTGGATTGCTTCCCCCGGATCAAGTCCGGGGTCGCAATGACGCCGCGGGTTCATGGCCCGTGGGCAGTTTCGGGACGAAACAGGCGGCTCGCAAGGACGCCGGGACCGGCCGCATCCCGAAACAGCGTCCAGACAAGTCCGGACCCACAAGAGCGCGGCCTTTGCTGACACCGACACCGGCTACCGCCACCCGCTTTTCCCGACAACCGACAACCGACAACCAACAACCAGCACCCCCTAGCCACCCGCGGCGGCCGCGTCCTCTGGCACCGGCTCGGGCACCACTTCTGGCACCGGCTCCGGTGCCGGCGGATCCAGTTCGAAGCTGACGATCAACGGATCGTGGTCGGAGGAGCGGAAGGGGCTGGAGCGGAACATGCGCGCGTCCAGGGCCTTGGTGCGGCCCTCACGGTTGTAGTCGAAGTCCGGCATTTCATCGGCGTTGATGTGCCAGACCGCGGCGCCGAGCACCTGCAGGGCCAGGCTGGGGCTGGCCAGGGCATGGTCCAGACTGCCCGACAGGCCCTCGAACACAAAACTGTATTCAGGGTGACTGGGTCGATGTCCCAGATTGGCATAGCCGGCCTGCGCCAGCAGCCGGATCGGGTCTTCCTGCGAGTAGCTGTTGAGGTCACCGACAATCAGGAAATCGGCATCGCCGCTGCCGGTGGGATCGGTCTGCAGCCATTCCAGAAGGGCCCGTGCGGCCTCGATTCGTGCCCCATTCCAGCAGCCCTGCCCATCGCGCTGTTCCTGGTTGGCCGGATCTGCCGGTGGACAGCCGCCCTTGCTCTTCCAGTGATTGGCGATCACGGTGAAGCGGGCCTTGGTCTTGATCACCTCGAAGGTCTGCGCCAACGGCACCCGGTGGCGCCCGTCGAAAGGCGGTTCGGTCAGACTGGCAGCCGCTCCGGCCAGTCGCAGCTGGCGCGTGCGATAGAGCATGCCGACGCTGATCTGGTCGTCGCCCAGACGCTCCGACGGGCCGCGCACATAGTCGTACTCCGAGCGCCGACCGCGCGCCTGATTGAGACGCGAGCTGAGTTCCTCGATGGCCGAGCGCTTCTCGTAGCCGTCGTTTTCGAGTTCGAGCAGCACGTAGACATCGGCATCCATGGCTTTCAGTGCGCTCAGGATCTTGGCGCGCTGGCGTTCCAGCTCATCGGCGCTGGAGGCACCGCGCTCGGTGGGAAAACCGCCGCCCTTGCCATCGCCATTGAAGAAATTCAGCACATTGAAGCTGGCCACGCGTACCCCCGGGGGCAGCTCTGGCGTGCCTTCGGGGCGCGGGGCGTGCACCACTTCGATGCGTTCGGAGGGATGCAGTCGGTAGCTGCCCAGACGCTGGTCGAGCACACCCACCAGGTTGCGCACTTCCGATCCGACCCGGTAGGTGGCATCGACGCTGGGTGGGTTCGGCAGATAGGCAATGCGCTCGGGCACCTTGTTGGCAATGCTGGTGTCGTCGAGCAGCAACCGGGCCCGGGCGTTGTCTTCTTCCATGGCGCGCGCCTCGGCGCCAGGCGCAAAGCGTTCGGTCGGCACCCACTGGCGACCCAGCAGGCCGATGGCCAGTTCCCCGCGTGACAGCAGCGTACCATTGTCGAGCACGGTCGCCGTGGGTTCGATGATCACGCCCATGGCCTCCAGCGCCTCCCAATCGCCCACCGTCAGCGGCGCTTCCTCGATCAGCGAGGCCTGTGGCAGCTCGTCGACCTCTCCGCAAAACTGCAGCGAGCTCAGCTCCACCAGCGCCGTCAGCGTACCTCGACCCTCACCCAGTTCCGCGACCCTGCCGCTGACACGCACGACATCGCCGCGCCCGATCTTGGGCCTGGCACCGTCGACCTGCACGAACAGGCCTTCACTGGTCATCGGATCGCCGTCGCGATCGGCCTGCTGTTCCTGCACGAAGACGCCGCCCAGCCCGTCGATGGCGTCGGCGATGACCACCGCTTCAACCGTGGCCAGCTGTCCGACAATCGGGCTGGTATCGGAAGCGCCCTGCACCGAAGAGATCAGATCGGCGGGCGCGCCGCAGACATTGCTGGCGTTGTCGCTGCTGCCGGTACCCAGCAGAGAGCCGTCCCGGTCGCAGGCGCTCAGTGTCAGCGCCAAAGGAAACCATAGCCAAGCTGCCTTACGCATGTTGATTCCCCGCAGAGCAAGACGCCGCCCGGAGGCGGCGTCGACAGCAACAGGTCGCGGGCGCGACTTATTGATACTTGTTGACCATGTATTCGACCGTGGCCCGCACTTGCTCATCGGTCAGCGCGGCATTGCCACCGCGTGCCGGCATGATGCCAGCCGGGCCCTGAAAACCTTCGGTGGCGTGCTTGACCAGGGTGTCCAGGCCCTGGGCGATACGCGGAGCCCAGGCTTCCTTGGTGGGTTGCGGAGCACCGGCAGCGCCATTCTGATGGCAGGCACTGCACAGATTCTGATAGATCACCGAGCCGTCCAGCGTGCCGCCATAAGCGACCTTGCCGGCCATGGCCTTGCGGGCTGCTTCCTCTGCGGCGAGGATCGCGGCGCGGCCGGTTTCGCCGGCATTGACGCCACCGGCAGGGGCCAGACGGGCGTCGACCGCGGCCCGCTGCGCGGCGACGCGCTCGCGCTGGACCGGATTGAGCTCTTCCATCGGTGCGCCGGATTCGGCTGCACTGTAGCCGTAGAAGCGGTCATTGATGGTGTGCGCCAGAATGATCAGCAGAAAGGCAAAGGCCATCAGGCCCAGAATCAGCTGCGCGAAGTGCTTCAGGAAGACCGCATCGTACTTGGTCACGGATTTCAACCCCTTGGGAACCGATGATTCAGGCGCGGCAGCCGCCGGCCAAGACCGCGGAGTATACGAGTCGACGCGCTGCTGCGCAGCCCGTACGCACCGATGTTGTAGGGTGGCGCGGGGCAGCTCCGGTATGAGACTGGGCGCGAAGAGCCTATCCTTCGAATCTTCGACCCTTTCAAATCGGCCCATGGCAAGCAATCAGATACTGATCGTCGACGATGAGCCCGACATCCGCTCACTGGTTCAGGAAATTCTGGTCGACGAGGGCTATCAGGTCGAGATTGCCGAGGGCGCCGCGGCGGCACGCGCCGCGCTGCGCACCCGGCGACCCGATCTGGTGCTGCTGGACGTGTGGATGCCGGACACCGACGGCATCAGTCTGCTGCGCGAATGGAGCCAGGACGGCCGCCCGCCGATGCCGGTGGTGATGATGAGCGGCCACGGCACCATCGAAACCGCCGTAGAGGCCACCCGTCTGGGCGCCTACGACTTCATCGAGAAGCCGATCTCGCTGGCCAAACTGCTGCTCACCGTCGAGCGCGCACTGGAAGCGAATCGGCTGGCGCAGGAAAACGAAGGCCTGCGCCGGCGCTTGCCGGAAACCCCGGAGCCGATCGGCTCCAGCAAGGCCATGGTCGAGCTGCGGGCACAGATCGAGCGCGCCGCGCAAACCGATGCCTGTGTGCTGCTGGAGGGCGAGCCCGGCAGCGGCAAGCAGGTGCTGGCGCGCTTCCTGCACGAGCGCTCCAACCGTCGCGACCGGCCTTTTGTGGTGGTCAGCGGTGGCGCCCTGATCAAGCCTGATGCTGCCCGCGATCTGTTCGGCGTCGAGGAAGGCGGCGAACTGCGCTATGGCCTGATCGAACAGGCCCAGGGCGGCACCCTGTTTCTGGACGAAGTGGCGGTGCTCGGCAGTGAGCTGCAGTCGCGTCTGGCCGCGGCGCTGGCGGCACGTCAGTTCACCCGCGTCGGCGGTCAGGATCTGGTGCCGCTGCAGGCGCGGATCGTCAGCGGCACCAGCAAGGATCTGACCCGCGAGGTCAGAGAAGGCCGCTTTGCCGAAGCTCTGCTGTACCAGCTGCGCATCCTGCCGATGCGGGTGACGCCGCTGCGCGAGCGCCCCGAGGACATCCCGGAGCTGCTGCGGCACTTCGCCGAGAGCTTTGCCGACCGCGACCAGTTGCCCTACCGGCGCTTCAACGTGGCCGCGCAGAACCGCATGCGCCAGTACAGCTGGCCGGGCAATGTGCGCGAACTGTCGAACATGGTGCAACGCCTGCTGATCATGGGTCAGGGCGATGAAATCGAGCTGGCCGAGGTCGAAGCCGCATTGGGACCGCTGCGCGCCGACAAGACCCGTGGCGAAAACAGTCTGGAGATTGATCTCGGCCTGCCGCTGCGCGAAGCGCGTGAGCAGTTCGAACGCGAATATCTGGTCCATCAGCTGCGCCTGGCCGGCGGCAGCGTCGGCCGCCTGGCCAAGGCCGTGGGCCTGGAGCGCACCCACCTCTATCGCAAGCTGCGGGCACTGGGCGTGGAGTTGAAAGATGGGGATTGAGCTTGAAGCAGGAGCGGGATTGGGGGCTGGGAGCTGGGGCGTGTTTCGCTTGATCTCGGAATCCCTGATGCCACGGCGAACCGCGCCGATAGCGCTGATCGGGCGCACGCATGCCATCCATCCGTGCGCCCCAGCCCCGAGCCCCCAGCCCCGCCTTTGCGCACCTGCGCGCAGTTCCCATCCCCGCGTCGACACCCCCCGCCCATGAACATCCTCATCCTCGGCGCCGGCCAGGTCGGCACCTCCGTGGCTGCTGCATTGGCGCGGGAAAACAACGACATCACGGTGGTCGATACCGACACCGAGAAGTTGCGCGAGCTGTCGGAGAAGATCGACCTGCGGGTGGTGGCAGGTTTTGCGGCCCATCCCAGCGTGCTGGCGCGGGCCGGTGCCGAAGATGCCGATGTGCTCGTGGCGGTGACCTCCTCGGACGAGGTCAACATGATTGCGTGTGAGGTGGCGGCCACGCTGTACCGCACGCCGATGAAGATTGCCCGGGTGCGCTCGCTGGAGTATCTCAAGCATCCGGAGCTGTTCACCCGCGGCCATGTCTCCATCGACCACCTGATCAGCCCCTCGCAGCGCGTCTGCGACTACATCGAGCGCCTGATCGAATACCCGGGCTCGCTGCAGGTGCTGGATTTTGCCGGTGGCCGCGCCCAGCTGGTGGCCATCCGCGCCGACAGCGATGGCGCTCTGGTGGGCCACCAGATCCGCGACCTGTCCATGCACATGCCGGCCGGCAGTCCGGTGCGCATCGCCGCGATCTTTCGCAACAAGCGTTCGATTCCGCCTGAGGGCGACACCGTCATCGAACTCGGCGACGAAGTGTTCTTCCTGGCCGAGAAGAAAAGCATTCGGGCGATGATGGCCGAGTTCCACCGCATCGAGCGCCCGGCGCGGCGGGTGATCCTGGCCGGCGGCGGCAACATCGGCCTGGATCTGGCGCGGCAGCTGGAGTCGCGCTACAGCATCAAGGTGATCGAGCGCGGCCGCGAGCGCTCGCGCGCCATCGCCGAGGCGCTGGAGAACGCCATCGTGCTCACCGGCGATTGCGCCGACGAGGACCTGCTGCGTGAAGAGAACATCGATCAGACCGATGTGTTCTGCGCGCTGACCAATGACGATGAAGCCAACATCCTGTCGGCGATGCTGGCGAAGCGCCTGGGCGCGCGCCGGGTAATTTCGCTGATCAACCGGCCGGCCTACGCCGATCTGGTCGAGAGCGGCATGATCGATACTGCGGTGTCACCACAGCAGATCACGCTCGGCGCATTGCTGTCCTTCGTGCGTCAGGGCAATCTGGTGCGCGTGCACTCGCTGCGCGGCGGCACCACCGAGGCGCTGGAAGCGGTGGCCGTGGGCAATTCCGCGAGCTCGCGCGTGATCGGTCAGGCCATCGAGCAGATTCCGCTGCCCAAGGGCGCCGTCATTGTCGGCATTGTCCGCGGCGACCGCGTGCTTGCCGCCCACCACGACACGGTGATCGAGAGCGACGATCACGTCATCCTGTTTGTCGGCGAGAAGCGCAGCGTGCGTCAGGTGGAGCTGCTGTTCCGCGCTGGCGCCCTGAGTGTATGAAAGCCAGGATCGAGCGCGGCCAGAACAGTGCGGCGCGCGTGGCCACGGCCTTGCGCGCCATCGGCAACGTCCAGCTGATCGTGGCATTGACGCTGGTGCCGTCCATCCTGCTGGCCTTCTGGGATGGAGATCACACCTCAGCCTACTTCCTTGAGGTGTTCGGCTTGATGCTGGGGCTGGGCGGTGGCCTGATCCTGATGACCCGCGGCAAGCGCGCCGAACTGCGCCTGCGCGACGGCTTTCTGGTGACCACCGCAGTCTGGCTGATCGCCGCATTGCTGACACCGCTGCCGCTGATTCTGGGGCCGCCCTACCTCAGTTATACCGACGCCTTCTTCGAAGTAGTGTCGGGACTGACCACCACCGGCGCCACCACCATCATCGGCATCGAACATCTGCCGCGCAGCGTGCTGTTCTACCGGCAATCGATGCATTTCCTCGGCGGCATGGGCATCGTGGTGCTGGCGGTAGCCATCCTGCCCACCTTGCGGGTCGGTGGCGCACAGCTGACCAAGGGCGAAACCAGCGGACCCAACAAGGATTCCAAGCTGACCCCGCGTATCCAGCAGACGGCCGCGGCGCTGTGGCTGATCTATTGCGGCCTGAATGCCCTGTGCGCGGCTTCCTACTGGCTGGCCGGCATGAACTGGTTCGATGCCGTGACCCACGCTTTTGCGACCATCGCCACCGGTGGCTTCTCCAACTACGACGCCAGCATCGGTGCATTCGACAGCCCGCTGATCGAGACCATCGCGGTCGTGTTCATGCTGCTCGGCGGCACCAATTTTGCCTTGCACTATCTGGCCTGGGGACGCGGCAGCTTCGCCGTATACGGCCAGGATCCGGAATTCCGGACCTATCTGTCCATCATCGGCGCCTGTGTCGTGGTGGTGGTGATCGGACTGCTCAGCCAGCATGTGTTCGGCTCCTTCTTCCAGAGCTTCAGGCACGCGGTTTTCCATGTGGTGTCCATGTTCACCTCCACCGGGTTCACGACCACCGGATTCTCAGGATGGCCCGGCTATCTGCCGCCTTTCATCATGCTGATGACCTTCATCGGGGCCTGCGCCGGGTCCACCGCGGGCGGACTCAAGACCATCCGGTCGATGATCGTCGCCCGCCTGGCCAGGCGCGAACTGATGCGGGTGATTCACCCCCGTGGCCAGTTCATGGTCAAGATTGGAAGCCATGTCATCGACGAGCCGATTCTGGCCGCGATTGCCGGCTTCGTGACCGTGTATTTCCTCAGCTTCGTGGTGCTTTCGCTGGCCGTCACCGCCACCGGGGAGGATCCGATCACGGCCTTCACGATCGTTGCCTCGTGCATGAACAATGTCGGTCCGGCCCTGGGCAAGGCGACAGCCACCGTGCACGATCTCAACGACGCCGCCATCTGGCTGTGCTCGCTGGCGATGCTGCTCGGACGCCTGGAAGTGCTCACCGTGCTGGTGTTGCTGACCCCGGCGTTCTGGCGCGAATGAACCCAGGGACGCCAGCATGAATCACGGGCCGATCCTGCGGGCGATCGGCAATGTGCAGTTGCTGTCGAGCCTGCTGGTGGTGCCGCCGCTGACGCTCAGCCTGTACGACCGTGACGGCGCCACCCTGGCCTTCTTCGACAGCTTCGTGATCCTGATGACGGTCGGTCTGGCGCTGTTCCTGCCCACCCGCCGCGCGCACGGTGAACTGCGGCTGCGCGACGGCTTTCTGGTGACCACGTCGGTATGGATCATCACCAGCCTGGTGCTGGCCATTCCGCTGGTCATTGCGCCGCCACAACTGGGTTACATCGAGGCCCTGTTCGAGGTGGTCAGCGGCCTGACCACGACCGGATCGACGGTGATCGTGGGGCTGGATGCCCTGCCGCGCAGCGTGTTGCTGTACCGGGCGCTGCTGCAGTTCTACGGTGGCCTCGGCATTGTCGTGCTGGCGGTGGCGATCCTGCCTTCTCTTCGGGTGGGTGGCCTGCAGCTGACCAAGGGCGAAGTCACCGGCCCTATGAAGAACAACAAGCTGACGCCACGGATCCGCGACACGGCTGCGGCGCTGTGGGTGATCTACGTGGGCCTGAACATCGCCTGCATCCTCGCCTACTGGGCGGCGGGCATGAATTTCTTCGATGCCCTCTGTCATGGCTTCACCACCGTGGCGACCAGTGGCTTTTCCAACCATGACGCCAGTCTGGGCTATTTCGAGAGTCCGGTCATTGAAATTATCGCGATCATCTTCATGCTGCTCGGCAGCGCCAGTTTCGCCCTGCATTTCGTGGCCTGGCGTCATGGCAGCGCGCTGGTCTACGCCGAGGATGGCGAGTTCCGCACGCTGATCCGCATTGCCCTGTTCCTGTCGCTGTTCGTGGCCGTGGAACTGTGGTGGCAGGGTATGTATGTCGGCTTTGGCGACAATTTCCGCCACGCCGCCTTTCAGGTGGTCTCGGGCCTGACCACCACCGGCTACACCACCACCGGTTTCGCCCACTGGCCCGGGATGTCTCCGGCGCTGGTGGTACTGGCCGCTTTCGTCGGCGGCTGCGCCGGCTCCACCGCCGGCGGCATCAAGGTGGTGCGGGTGCAGATCGTGGCCAAGCTGGCGCGTCGTGAGTTGATGCGGCTGGTGCATCCGCATGGGCGCTTTCCGGTCAAGCTCAACCGCAGCATGGTCGGCGACGAGATGATCACCACGGTGGCCGCCTTCGTGACCGTGTTCTGTGTCAGCCTGATTGTCTCCGGCCTGGCCATCGCTGCCACCGGCGTCGATCTGTTCACGGCCTTTGCCGCAGCCGCCTCGTGCATCACCAATCTGGGTCCGGGCCTCGGTGGTGTGGCCTTGCATTTCCAGGATCTCAACGACGGCGCGCTGATGATCTCGGCCCTGACCATGCTGATCGGGCGCCTGGAAGTCTTCACTGTGCTGGTGTTGCTGACCCCGGCCCTGTGGCGGGAGTGAGGCCATGAGCGATTTTCTTGATCGATTGCTGAAACAGCTGGATGCCGGTCGTGACAGCGCCCTGCTGCGCCTCAGTCTGGCGCAGACCCTGCTGACCACCGATCCGGAGCAGGCGCTGGACCACGCCGAACGCGCGCTGGCTTTCGATCCTCAGTACACGGCCGCGCTCAAGGCCAGGGCCCGCGCCCTGGATCTGCTCGGCCAGACCGACGCCGCCATCGGCGCTTACGAGCAAGCTATCGCGGTCGCCGCCGAGCGCGGCGACAAGCAGGCCGAGCGCGAAATGCAGGTGTGGCTGAGGCGCCTGCGGCGGGGATGAGGCGGGGCACGGGGCAGGGGAAAAGGCGGCGTGATTGCGAGCCGCTTGTGTAGTCCCGCCACAGCGCATGGGCCATGAGCTCGCCGTCGTAGGTCATGTTGTCCGCGTCAGCGGACTACGTGACATCGAGTTGCGTCACGTAGCTCGCTACGCGAGCAACGTGACCTACAACAGCAAATCAACAACTTACGACACGGGTTCATCGAGAGCCAACTGTGTAGGGCCCGAAACTCCCCCATGGGCCCTGAGCTGCGGTCTGTAAGAGCGCCCTTGCGGCGCGACCGCATGGCGACGACCCGTGGCCCGTCACCGACAACCGACAACCGACAACCAACAACCAGCAACCAGCAACCAGCCGCTATGCTGCGGGCCTTGCCCACAACCCATGCCGGATCCCACCCATGTACACGCTCTACTACGCTCCCGGTGCCGCCAGTCTGGTCGTTCATTGGTTGCTGATCGAGTTCGGTGCCGAACACGAATTGAAGAAAGTGGATCTGCAGGCCGGCGAACAGCGCTCGGCGGAGTATCTGAAACTCAATCCGAATGGCGTGGTGCCGACGCTGATCGTCGACGGCGATCCGGTGGCTGAGTGCGCAGCGCTGGTGCTGCTGCTGGCGGAGCGTCATGCCGACGCCGGTCTGGCACCGACACCCGGCAGTCGTGCGCGAGCCACGTATCTGCAATGGACACTGCATCTGGCCAACACCCTGCAGCCGGCATTTCGCACCTGGTTCTATCCTGGCGAGGCGGCTGGCGAGAGCAATGCAGATCTGGCGAAGGCCGCTGCACAACGCCGCATCGAGCAGGTCTTTGACGGCATGGCCGCGCATCTGCGCCAGCACGGTCCGTATTTCTGCGGCGAGCAGCTCACAGCCCTGGATTTCTATGCGACGATGCTGATGCGCTGGTCCCGCAACATGCCCAAACCGGCGACCGAATGGCCGGCGCTGGCAGCTCTGGCAGCGCGCATGAAGGCCCGGCCCAGCTTCAAGCTGTTGTACGAGAGCGAGAGCTTGACCGAGTGGGCCTGAGTCCCCGGTAGACCCGTGCCGAGCAAGCTCGGCACTACAACAGCCTCGTACACCGACGCTCTGGTAGAGCGGAGCTTGCTCCGCTGCTCTGGCTGGGCTTGTGCTCTTTCGCCCAAGCCGAAGAGCGGCACATCCTGCCGAGCAAGCTCGGCACTACAACAGCCTCGTACACCGACGCTCTGGTAGAGCGGAGCTTGCTCCGCTGCTCTGGCTGGGCTTGTGCTCTTTCGCCATAGCCGAAGAGCGGCACATCCTGCCGAGCAAGCTCGGCACTACAGAAGCCTCGTACACCGCAGCCACCCTACAGCGGAGCTTGCTCCGCTGTTTCTGCCCGGCCCCTCACTCCCGCGCCTTGGCCACCTTCAGGGCGCCAAGGCCGTCGATGCGACGGTCGAAGACGCAATAGCGGCCGGCCAGCAGCGGCAGTCCAAGAATGCTCTGATCGGGCCAGTTCGGCAGTTGCGACATCAGCAAGAACAAGGACTGCCCGGCCTTCAGGGCATTGTGCGGCCAGTAGTCCTCGGGGTCGCAGCGCAGGATGACCTCGCCGCCGCTGGATGATTCCAGTACGAAGTGCAGTTCGGGCCAGGCGCGATGCTCGATCTGGCTGTTGGGCAATCCTTCCTCGTTCCGGAAGGCCTGCTGGAAGCGCTCGATCAAGGCCGGCAGTGCCGGATCGTGCTCGCGGAATGCGGCGATCACCGCGTCGTAGATCTGCTGTTGCAGGATCACGAAGCTGCTGCCGGTATCGAAGATGGCATTGCTGCCGGCGCGGGCCACATCCTTCTCGGCCAGCGCCGGGGCGGCGATGCGCGGGCCGGCGCCCACCTGGACTGCGATCAGCCGGGCGTTGTAATAGAGATCGTGGACGATGCGGATGCTCTGCAAGGCTCCGTGATACAGCGACTGGCATTGTTCGCCGCCACCCAGCACCAGCATGCCGCTGTTGAGCGGATCCGCCAGCAGCTGGGTCGCCGTCGCGCGCTCGCGCAGCACATGCACCAGCGCGCGCCGGATGACCATGGCGAAGACATTCGCCACCACGCCTTCCTGCTCCAGCGCCGTGAAGCACGGCGTGACACTCACACGCGGTTGCTGCCTGGCCAGCGTGCGGAAGGCCTGAAGATCGTCGTCGAAGGGCCAGGGCCAGGTGCTCGCCGGCTGGGTGCCGCGACCACTGAGGTATTGCTGGAAATCGTAGGCGCTGTCGAGGCCCCTGTAGGCCAGTCCGAACAGGCCGTCGGCATTGCGGAAATTCTGGGCGGCGCTTTCCACCAGCGCCAGCGGCGTGGCGCCGATCACGCGTTCGTGCTGGCCATCGCCAAGGGTGACCTGCGAGTGCAACACTGGACCCGCCCAGCTGCCCTGACCGTAGCTGACGGTCTGAGCCAGGCTGGTGGGTCCGTGCGCGGCATCGGCATCGGGGTCATAGGCATGCGGCAGCACCACCAGCGAGCTGCTACCGGTGTCCAGCAGCAGATTGGCCAGCCGCTGTTGGCTGCCGAGCTTGATGCCGACGCTGTAGGCGCCCTGGGCATAGGCCAGGGTGGTGCGCAGTTCCACGGTACGACCGGACATGGGCGGTTCCTGTTGAATTTTCGGAATTGTCGCTGCTGCCGGGTCCCCGTGGCCACCGCCGTCCGAAAGCCCACCGCGCCCAGCACGGTCTGCTGTCCCAAATCGGGAGTCGATCGCATGCGCATACTCGTCCTGACCATTCTGTCCACGCTGAATGCAGCCGAGCTGTCGGCGGCGCCTTTGCGCTGTGAGCTCAGCGCCAATGGCACACCGCCGCAGCGGGTCGAGCTCTACACCAGCGAAGGCTGCAGTTCCTGCCCGCCGGCGGATCGCTGGCTGTCCGGATTGAAGCCTGCAGACCAGCGCATGCTGCTGGCCTTCCATGTCGACTACTGGGACGATCTGGGCTGGCCTGATCGCTTTGCCGACGCGCGATTTTCGCAGCGCCAGCGCGAACTGGCGGCGCGGGCGCGCAGCCGCACGGTGTACACGCCGGAGGTCGCCGTGGAGGGCCGCGAGTTTCGCGGCTGGCGCCAGGGGCTGCCGCAACCGGCCGTCACTGCAGGACTGCCCTTGACAGCGCGCATCCTCATTGACAATGGCGTCGAGGTGGAGTTGTTGCCGGCGGCAGGCTACCCGACCGGCGCCAAAGCCCATCTGGCGATCACCGAGGATGGCTTGTACACGCAGGTGCGGGCGGGCGAGAACCGCGGCCAGCAACTCCGCCATGATCATGTGGTCCGCGCCTTTGCCCAGCCGATGCCGCTGTCGCGGCCTCTGCGCGTGAAGCTGCCGTCGGACCTCAACCCCGATCAGGCCCGTTTGAATCTGTGGGTCGAAGATGCCCAGTGGCAAACCCTGCAAGCACTCAGCGCGGCGCTGGGTGTTTGTGATTCGGCGGCGGAGTAGCCACTGCGGGCCCGGTGCACCCCGGTTGGCGACAGCCGCGCTCATCCAGTTCGCCATACGCCCCAGACATGGACCTGCGCTGACCTGTTCGTGGTTGTTTCGAATGCCTTCGCCAGCGCGTATCCCGATTCCGGCCAGTCACTGTTCAATCGCCCTGACGATAGAGGATCGTGATCGGCGTCTCGACACCGCCCTCCAGGTTTGGGGCGGAGGCGATCCAGACCGGCAGGGGCAGCCGTCTTTCCCCGGCCGTCGTGGACAGATGATCCCGGGCGACGGCAATGTCCGACGGATTGCCCTTGGCCAGCGCCAGTCGGAGATTCATCGCAAGGACCTCGAAACTCTGATCCAGACGAATCGGATCGTAGGCGCGGAGTTCCTCCAACACCCGATCAGCAGCCACCAGATCGCCACGCTCGATCAGCAAGTCCAGCAAAGGCTCGCTGGCCAGCTGCATGCGATAAAGCTGATTGGCGGCTCGCGCCTCGTTCAGCGCAAGGCGCAGTTCGGCTTCAGCCTCGTCGAACTCGGCTCGGGACCATAACCAGCGGCCCCGGGCGATGTGGGCGGAGGCCGAATCGGGATTTTCCAGTATTTCCAACTGGGCGGAAGTGGGAGTCGGCATGGGCCGTCCTTCCGTGGCGAGGTTCTGCGCCGCAATCATCCACAGCAACAGCGCGCCGTCGCGATTCTCGAGTAGCAGATTGCTGGTGCAGTTCAGCTTGTTGGATTCGAACTCGTCGCTGGCCGCAGTCAGCGCCTTGCCGTAATCCCCCGTGGCCAGATGGAAGATGGCGGGAATGACGCTGTCGCGATGATCGCCGTCCGGATCGGCCTCCTCCATCAGGGACGCGGCTTCCCGCAACCGACCCAGGCCAGTCATCACCAGCGCCCGCAGAATCAGGGTGGAATAACGGCGCTCGCTGTCCGGTGCACCGTGCAGCAACTGAAGGCTGCGATCGCTGCTGGCCAGGGCCTCGGGCCAGCGCAGCAGCTCGATCTGGATCTTGGTGGCGGTGTTTCTGGCAAAGATCTCGCGTATCGGGGCTTGGGTCCGGGCGTAGACGGCAGCCATGTCGTTGATCTGCTCCAGGGCCTCGGTCATGCGGCCCATGCGCATCCAGACGCGCGCCATGCTCACCCGCAAGTCGGCGCTGCCCTGGTCGTCACCGATGCTCTGGTACAGATTCCTGGCACGGCTCATGTCGAGCAGGGCCGCGTCCAACTGATCGGTCTGGACCAGCCCGTTGCCACGCACTCGCAGACTCTCGGCCATGACCGGTGTGGGCACCGCCTTGCCAGCATCTTCGGCGGACTGCAACAGGTCGACGGCCTGCTGTGCAGGCTCCAGGATCTCGTTGCCGGGCCTGCGCAAACGATATCGCAAGGTGCTCCGAAGGCTCAGCAGTTGCGCTTGCCATACCGCGTCTACCGCTGCCTCGGCCTTGGACAGCTGTTGCTTCAGGAGCTCCTCGGCCCGCCGGAATCGGCCTCGGGCAATAGCCAGTTCGATCGCCAGAATCTGCGCCTGCGGCGTCTCGACCAGTTCGCCCGGCACGCGCGCCAGACCTTCGCGAACCTCCTCGTAGCGGGCCTGACGCAAGGCTTTTCTGAGGGTCAACAATGGGTCGCTCGGTGGCGCGGGCAGATTTTCCGCGGCTTCGTCACGCGGCGCTGCTCGGGTTTGAAGCTGCGAAGCGCCAAGTGCTGCCACGACCAGGAGAATGACGATGAGCAGGGCGACGATGGTCCGGATCGATCGCGCCGAGCTGGACTGTGGTGGTGCTGGCAGGAAGGGTGCGGCGATCGTCCGCTCGGTCAGCAAGGCGGTCGCAGCCAAGGGTTCGAGCTCTGTGGGAAAGGCCGGGGCAGCCGCAATGGCTACCGCCAGTTCCGGCAAGGGCGCTTCGAATACCAGTCCTGGTGCCGGCGTGCCTGAGGCTTGCTCTGAAACCGGCCCTATCCAGTGATAGCCCATGCCGGGTACCGTGCGGATCAAGCGCTGCTTCACGCCGTCATCGGCCAGCAGCCTTCTGGCGGCAAGGACCACCTGGGCCAGCTGATTGTCGGAAACATTGGGACGCCCCCACAGCTTCAGGATCAGCTCGTCGCGACCGATGGCGCGTTCGCGGTGCTCCAACAGGTAACGGATGCACTCGAACACCCGGCGTGGCACTTCGACCGGCGCGCTCATTCGAGTCAGCATGAACGCCGCCGGGTCCAGCGTGTAGTCATCAAAGCAGTAGCGCATTACTGTCCTCCCCAAGTCTTCTGTCGACGCCGCCGGTCTGCATTCCGGCGCTCGCCGTCACCGCGGAGCCATCTCGCGGTTCGTCGCGACACTGCCCGCACTCGCGAATCGACCGCCCGGCCTATCCCCGATGGCAAGGCCAGTTGAGCGCGAGCATCCGAGCGAGCCCCCTGCTCGCGGCACCTATTTGGAACCAGATGCGGGTGCGAACACCATGGGGGCTCGGGCCGATTCGCCACTATTCGAGAGGAATCCAGCGGATTCACGCAGTAACCCTGCGCACGCGTCCGCAAGCGCCTCAGGCTTGGGCCCGACGGGGCGCGGATCGGTCCTGTTTCGAGATTCAGCGCACGAAAAAGCTGATTCATGAGTTCCCATTCTCTGAGCTGGCGGAAGGTGCAGCGGCACTGCGGGGATCTACACCGGTGAAAGTCAGCAGTGCTCGTCCGTGGCTTTCACTATCTGACAGTCGACTAATGTTCCCCAGACCCGCAAAGTCTCATTCGGCCAGGCGTCTCGAATGGTCCCGGGAAGGCTGGTTCGGAATGCACATCGAACTTGATGTGCCCATCTATCAAGGTCTTGGCTCAGATCGGCACGCCGACTCCGAGCTGTCGATCCGAGAAAATTCGAGAAAATTCGAGCCGAACAGCAACACTGTCCTGCGACCCATCGGCGTCCGGCCACTGCCGAGCTGGGGCGCCGTGCACGTTTCCAAGTACAAGACCTTGGTTATCCTGAGCGGTGGTCCCGACCAGAGGGATCAGACGCCGACCTGAGTTGCATTGGACACGGAGCCGACCATGAGGACGCAAGCCATGCAAGTGGACACGGGCTATCTGGATCGGCCCTACCACCTGGCCGGTCGTGTCATCGATCCACTTGCCGGCACGGTCTGCTGGAACCAGGAGTCACAGCCGCTACGCCGCAAGCAACTCGAAGTGCTGGCGTGGTTGGCCAGCGCCGGCACCGCGATGGTGACGCGGACAGCCTTCATCGATGGCATCTGGGCCGGAAATGCGCTGGTCGGTGAGGCGGCCTTGACCGATACCATCAGCTCCCTGCGCCGGGCCCTGCACGATACCGACAGCAACCAGCCGCTGATTCGAACCATTCCGAGGCGCGGCTACCAGCTCACCAGCGAAGCGCGCTTCGATGAGTTACCAACAGCGGATGCGCTGATCGCGGGGGCGCCGGTACCCGGGCGCCCTGACTGGTTGCTGGTGAGACTGCTGACGCAATCGGCCGTCAGCGAGACCTGGCTGGCACGTCAACAAGGTGGTCAGACAAACCACGTTTTTCGATTCTGTCGCAACGAGGACTATCTGCGGCTGCTGCAACGCGAAGTCACGCTGCTGCGCTATCTGCGCGAAACCCTGGCGGATCGGCGCGACACCGCCACCATCATCGACTGGCAGCTCGACGAACCGCCGTATTACCTGGAACTGGATTACGCCACGCTCGGGTCTCTGGCCGAATGGTCGGCAGCGCAGGGTGGGCTGACGCAGATTCCGCTGGGCCGGCGCCTGGGCTGGATGGCCGAGGCCGCCGCCGCGCTCTCTGGCGTGCACGCGGCGGGGATCGTGCATCGCCAGCTGAGCGCAGCAGCCATTCTGCTGGATGGCCCGGAGAGTGAGCCCCGGGTCAAGCTGGGCGAATTCGGCCTGGGTGAGCTCAGTGATCGCTCACGCCTGGATGCGCTGAAGATCACCGCCGCCGGACTGACCCTCAGCGGAGAGGAACCCGCGGGCCCACCTTGCTATCTGCCGCCCGAGCGTTTGTCCGGTGCGCCCGCCACCGCCGCTGGCGATGTCCATGCGCTGGGCGTGCTCCTGTATCAAGTGATAGCGGGCGATCTGGAGCGATCCCTGCCGCACGACTGGCCAGCACGGATCGAGCCGCAGCCGCTGCGCGAGCTGATCACCCGCTGCCTGGCGCCGGATCCACAGGGCAGACCGTCGGCGGCTGAGATCGCCGAAGGCCTCCGGACCCTGTCGAGCGAGGCGCCATCGGCGCCTGCCGCGGGCCCGAGCACGCAGTTGATCGACACGCCGAATCCGCCAGCTGCGGCTGAGACTGCAGCACCGGCCCGTACCATCGGACCCTATCGCATCCTCGAACCCCTGGGTGACGGCGGCATGGGCACGGTGTACCTGGCCGAGCAGCGCAGCCCGGTGCAGCGCACCGTGGCGCTCAAGGTCATCAAGGCCGGCATGGACTCCACCCAGATTCTGGCGCGTTTCGAAGCCGAGCGTCAGGCACTGGCACTGATGAACCATGTCAACGTGGCCTCGGTCTTCGATGCCAGCACCACTGAACTGGGCCAGCCCTATTTCGCGATGGAATATGTGCCGGGCCTGGACATCACCAGCCATTGCGACCAGCAGGAGCTGGACTTCCGCGAACGCATCGAGCTGTTCCTGCAGGTCTGCGACGGCGTGACCCACGCCCACCAGAAGGGTTTGATCCATCGCGATCTGAAGCCGGGCAACATTCTGGTCAAGAAGCCGCAAGGCCAATCGAGCACCGTCAAGATCATCGACTTCGGCGTGGCCAAGTCGCTGCACGGCAAACTTGGCACCCACACCGCTCACACCCGCATCGGCAGCTTTGTCGGCACCCCGGTCTACAGCAGTCCGGAACAGGTGCTCGGCCATCAGGCCGATGTCGATACCCGCGCCGACATCTACTCACTGGGCGTGGTGCTGTACGAGTTGCTCGCCGGTGTCACCCCCTACAGCGACCAGGAACTGTCGGACAAGTCGCAGGCCGAACTGGTCAGGTTTCTCACCCAGAGCGATCCGCCCGATCCGGCGTCCCGCTTCCAGAGTCTGGGCCCTGAAGATGAGGCCGAGATCGCAAAACAGCGCTCGACCACCGTCGAGCGCCTGATCGAAGTTCTGGGCGCCGATCTGTCCTGGATCGTGGCCAAGTGTCTGGAGCGTGATCCCGACGATCGCTACGGCTCGGCGCTGGAATTGAAGCGCGATCTGCAGCGCTGGCTGGAAGACAAGCCGATCGAAGCCAGGCCGAGCACCCGCTGGTATCGCTGGCGCAAGCTGATCAAGCGCCACCGGGCGACCGTGGCCATCGCCGCCACGATCACATTGATCCTGCTGGGAACCACCACCGCTGCCATCTTAGGTTACCAGCGGGCTGAAACGGCATTGAAGCAGGCACAGCTGGCTGCCGCTTTCCAAGTGGATCAAATGAAGGCCATTGATCCGCAGGCGATCGGCCTGGGGGTACGCCGAGGCCTGATCAATGCAGTGGAGGCGCGTCTGGAAGAGCGCAGTGTTCAAACCGCCAACGCCGGCATGACGCAACTGGAAGAACTGCTCGATGGCGTGGAGTTCACCAGCCTGATCACTGCACAACTGGATCAGCAGTTCTTCAAACCCAGCCTGCAAGTGATCGCCAGGCAATACGCTGAATATCCCGCCTTGCAGGCCTCGCTGTGGCAGTCCAGCGCCGACACGCTGTTTGAACTGGGACTGTATGAAGCCGCCCTGGAGCCGCAGGAACTGGCCATTGCCAAGCGCACCAAGCTGTACGGCAACTATGACCAGCTCACCCTCGAGTCCAAGGCCGGAAAGGGTCGAATCCTGGCAGCAGTGGATCGAACGCCGGAAGCCGCAGCCCTGCTGGACCAGACCCTGGAGGACATGCGCGAACACACGGGCCTCGATTATCAGGCCGCCCTTGATGCGCTGGCGACACGAGCCGCCATTCTGCAAATGGAGGGCTACTATCAGCCGGCGCAAAAGGCCCTGCAGGAGGTAGCAGAACGCTCCCGCCGCTTGCTGGGGGAGAACTCTCCACGCGCCCTGTATGCGGATGTGGTGCTCGCCAGGACTCTACGCCGCGATCGTGCCATACCCATGTTGGAGAATGCGGTCGCTGGGCTGCGCACGGCGCTCGGATCAGATCATCGCGAAACTCTGGAAGCCATGGCCGCCCTGGCGTGGGAGCTGTACGGTCAACAGCGCACGGACGAAGCGATTGTCCTGGCCAGGGAGGTCGTGCAAAGGCGCATGAAACTGCTGGGAGATGGCCATCCCGAGGTCATCAACGCGGAGGGCAGACTGGCTGCCCTGCTGGGCGAAGCGCTGCAGTTTCGTGAAGCATCTCCGCTGTTTCGCAGCGCTATTGCAGGCACCGAGGAACTGCATGGCAAACACGGGCAAAAGACCGCCATCATACGCGGGAATTACGGCTACGCGCTCTGGCGCAACGGCAATCTGGTGGAAGCCGAAAAGGAAACCCGATTTGCCGCCGACACCCTGCGCGCCATCTATGGACCAGATACGCCGGGAGAGTCGACCTACGCCATCAATCTGGCTGCTGTACTGCGAGACATGGGCCGTTATCAGGACTCCAAGACCTTGTTCGACGCACGAATTTCGCTGCTGACGGAGATCAACGGAAGTCGGGTGCTTTTGGCCGATGCCAGGAAAGGAATGGGGCAGATGTACCTGACCCAAGGAGACATCGAGCAGGCCTGCAAGGAGTTCCAGGCTGGCATTGATGCCCTGGCCAATACCACTGAGCGTACCGTGGATCTGCTGCCGAAGATCAAGGGCGCCCTGGGTTATTGCCGGTACCGGCGCGACGGCGACAAGCAAGCCATCTTGATGCTCAATGAAGTCATCGACCAGCAGAAGAGCAACGCCACAACTGACATCCTGGATCTCGCAACGTCGTTGATTTATCGCGCGCACCTGTTGAACGACGAGAAACTGTGGGAATCCGCACTGGAAAGCGCGGATGAAGCGCTCCGGATCACCGAAGCGGCACTGCCAGACGGTCACTACATCATGGTTCGGGCGTTGACGCAGAAGATCCGTGCATTGCGGGCGATGAAAAAAGAAGCAGAGGCATCAGAGAGCCATCAAGCCGCCAGACGCATCATCGACAAGACAACTGGGCTTGATCCTGCCTATGGGCGGGAGCTGACAGCGGCCATGAAGACCGCCGCGGGGAATTCTTGAGTTGCGCTGTGGTCGCGACTTCAAAATTCGCAGCTGCTCGAAACCTGAAACAAACAGCTTGCTGATCGTTTCTTCCGATTGCAGGCCAGTAGAGGGTAGTTACCAACCAGTAGATACCCCATGTGGAACGCATAAAAAGACGGAGCCCGGGATTCCCCGGGCTCCGAAGGTGACGCGTAGATCCATTCCGACTCTTGAGCGAAATTTTCCGCCTCAGAGTTCCGTTGACCAGTGGGTCAAGCTGTGGTTTGCGATCGGATTGATGAGAGACTTCCGCGCTCCCCAATAAGTACATCCGTAGTCGGGTGAGCCGCTAGGACCAGCCTTCTGAAGGCCCGCCGGGACCGGATTGACCGGATCACCTGTCCGGCAATAGATGCCCTGTCCGTCCTGGAGAAGATTCAGCTTGCCGCGGTACGTGGTGTACGCGGTGCTGTTGAAGGCCCGCGCTGCATTGTAGGCGCGCATCCCGGCGATGTCATAGTCGGGGTCGTACATGAGCTGCAGGGTATGAATGTGAGACATCGCGCCGCCCAAGCTGTGACCCGTTACCGTTACTCGGTTGCAGTTCCAGTCAAACAGCGCGTCGCGGACCAAATCGTCGAGATTTGCCAGACGATCAACAAAGCCAGTGCCGCTGTTGTTCCCGACAGGGGTGCCCGGAATCCGTTTGTACGTCACACTCTGGATGTCCCGGATCCAGTCGCCGAAACTGTCGCTACCGCGCCAGGCCACCAGACAGTTGGTGGGCGAACTGTTCTGTGTCCACACATCAACGACATTGTTGTTGTAGCGCAGTCGCCAGGAACTGTCCGTCGGGGAGGTCTCGTAAGCTTTGGCGGCAAATCTGACTGTCCAATGGATCGGGCTGGTTCCCTTTTCCAGGCTGGACGACCAGCCATTGGTGGCTTCGGCGGTTTTTTCGGGGGCGATGCCGGCCATCAGTTGTACCGGCGTAAAGTCCGCATCTTCGACGGATACCGTAGCTCCCGAGACCTGACGAACAATAACGCCGGTATTCTGAAGTTTCTGCATCTGAGCACCGGGGAAGATCGTTCCCACGACTTCGTGCAACCAAGCGATATTCCAAGTGTCCGATTCGAACAGCAACGGAGTTCCGATTGACGCGAGGAATCGGATGTGTTCCACAGCGTCGTAGTCGGACAGATCAAAGCTGTCGACCTCTGCATAGGCCAGAGCTGACGCGGGCGACGCAAGAACCTCGTCGTCGGTCGGTTGATTTGCGCCCAGCGCAAGAATTTCCCGCGCCATGAATCCCCGCGATGTCGTCAACATGACGATTCCGCTGGACTTACTGCTGCTCTGGTTGATGGAGCCCGGTTCCTTGGCCGACGTAGTCTGCGCGAACATGGGTACAGCAGTCAGGGCCATCAATGCGGCGGAGAACGATACCAGCAAGTTACTAGCTTTCATGATCATATTTCCTTGGTCAGTCGAGTAATGAGAACGTCCGGTCAATGTCACATGGCGGCGAGTGATCGCTGAGTGGGTCGGCCGCTCGCCGAGGTCAAAACTAGCCCTGGCCGGTAGCGCAAGCGTTCCTGTCCCATTCGGAATGGATTCCGCAGCTGTTCCATTCCGGTGACTTGCAGATTCGTTATCGATTCAGTTCTGAGCATGACGGGCAAGATTGCCGCCTTTGACCTTCACGCAAACAATGACTCGACCAAGGCAACGCCTGCCTGACGGGTAGTTCTCAAAGGTCCACGGAAGATCCGAATCGAGCTCGTTAAAAGGGTGTCCATGCACAAGAAAATGAGCTGGAGGCAGTGGACTTTCGCTTCCGCGCAGATTCACAGGAATGACTGACTCGGCTTCGCGGCCGAAAAAAGCCTGCAGCCAAGAGAGAAAAAGTCGCTGTTCAGTTCCTCGGTGAACCGAAGTCTGAGCGACTTGGCAACAGAACTCTGAGGCCCGGTCAAGCTGACGGGACCCGATGAAGTCCGGATTTGTGAATCCGGGGGATCGCCCCCGGACTCACTGTATTGGCAACCCAGGGTCACGACCGGCGGCAAGCGCCCCGGCTTCCCACCCGGCTTGCCAGACTTTCAGCGCGGCAGATCGAACACCAGTACCTCGGCTTCCGCGCCGTCGGCGATCTCGATCCCGGCTTCATCGACGAGCTTGAGGGCATCACCAGCGCTCAACGCCTGGCCGTTGACACGCGCAGCGCCACGAACCAGGTGCACATAACCCAATCGACCTGGTGCCAGGGACAACTGCCCCTGCTCATTGCCGTTGAACAGCCCGGCGTACATGCGCGCATCCTGCTGGATGCTGACCGAGCCATCGCTGCCGTCGGGGCTCAGCACCAGGCGCAGCTTGCCGCGCTTGTCGGCCTCGCTGAAGGTCTTCTGCTCATAACCCGGCTGGCCACCGTTGCGGTCGGGGATGATCCAGATCTGCAGGAAGTGGGTGGTGCCGGTCTGGCTGTGATTGAACTCGGAATGCAGCACGCCACTGCCGGCACTCATGCGCTGCACTTCGCCGGGCACGATGGTGGCGCGATTGCCCATCGAATCCTCGTGCGCCAGCGCGCCGTCGATGACATAGCTGATGATCTCCATGTCGCGATGACCGTGTTTGCCAAATCCCGAACCGGCCACGATGCGGTCTTCGTTGATCACCCGCAGTGGCCCGAAATGCACATGGGCCGGATCGTGATAATCGGCGAAGGAAAAGCTGTGATAGCTGTCGAGCCAGCCATGATTGGCGTGACCACGCTCGTCGGACTTGCGGATGCTGATCATGATGGTCTCCCGACCCGGACAAGCCCTATGGATCGGGGCTTGCGGTCGGGATTCAAGCGATCTTGATGGGACGCGCTGTTGCAGCATTGGACGTTGTCACAAGACGGGCGGTGCCGGCTTGAAGGCAGGAGCGACCTTTCGTCGCGACCGTTTGAGCGCCAATACCCGGCTTCAGGGCCCGCCACACCCAAAGGCGGGACGCAGAGCACACGGAGAAAGGCAGAGAGAACGAGCGTGAAGCGATATCTGGAGAAGTTGCTTCTCTCCGCGTGCTCTCCGCTCTTCCTCTGCGATCTCTGCGTCCTGCTTCTGGGCTCGGATGTACGACCGGCGCGCGGGTTTCGCGTCAGGTCGCCGCCGGTCGCGCCGTGAAGGCGCTCCTACGAGAAGCCTCGTCTGCCGTAGGAGCGACCTTGCGTCGCGACCAAGGGCCATGTGTCGCGGCGTCACTGGTCGCGCCGCGAGGGCGCTCCTACGAGAAGCTCCGTCTGCCGTAGGAGCGACCTTGCGTCGCGACCAAGGGCATGTGTCGCGGCGTCGCCGGTCGCGCCGCGAAGACGCTCCTACGAGAAGCCTCGTCTGCCGTAGGAGCGACCTTGCGTCGCGACCAAGGGCCATGTGCCGCGGCGTCACCGGTCGCGCCGCGAGGGCGCTCCTACGAGAAGCCTCGTCTGCCGTAGGAGCGACCTTGCGTTGCGACCAAGGGCATGTGTCGCGGCGTCACCGGTCGCGCCGCGAAGACGCTC